>NZ_JAMQOF010000020.1:0-1580 GCF_023717215.1 Pseudonocardia sp. DR1-2
GTGGGCCGCCGCAGGCGTCCGCTCCCCTGTCTCAGCGGCTGTAGCGCTCGGGAAGCATGTCGCGGATCCCGGTCAGCTCGACCTCACCGTCGGCGGTCTCGCCGGGGAACACATACGCCTCGTTTCCCGCGACCTGGACCCGGAACTCCTGGCGCCCCTCGGCCAGGACCCGCGCGTGCAGCGCCTCGACCGCGGCGTCGCGTGCGGTGTCCCAATCCTGGCCTTTTCCGTGGTCGGTCCAGGCCACGTTCTCCGCGCCCGGCCGCAGCACTCCTACCCGCCACTGCTCCATGGATTCGAGGGTGACGCAGTGGGGCCCGGCTGCACCAGCAGCCGGGCCCCACCATCCACAACCGTGGCCGCGTGGACCTACTCGGTCGGGGTCTGTCCACAGGCCAGTAGGTCCTCGGCGATCCGCCACGCGTTCAGCATCGAGGTGTAGGCGACCGCGTCGGCCAGCTCCCAGGTCACCGGGCCGACCTGCATCCGCAGCAACGGCGGCACATCCCGACCCGGCGCCGGGGTCAGCATCGACGCGGTCACCACCGGAGTCCCCGCGAAACGCACCATCGCCGACAGCAGCCACGGCCCCGCCGCCACCGCCGCATCCCGACGGGCCTGGGGCAGAGCGTGCGACAGACCCCGGGCCAACGGAGCGGCGGCGGCCCACTTGTCGGCGATCGTCGCCGCGGTGCGGTGCATGCTCACGTAGACCAGCACGGCGCCCAGCGTGATCCCGAGCTGCTGCTCCGGCGTTCCCGCGAAGCGCATGTCGACCCGGGTCGGAACGAACCCCGCGACCCGCACCGCCAGCGTGCTCACCGACGACAGACCACGCCCAGCGTCCTCCTCGGCGATCGTCTTGTCGGTGGTGGTGATGGTCTGCTGCGCCTTGCCCATGTCGGCCTCCGAACGAGAAGGGCCTGTCGGCCCGGGAACCCCGAAGGGGTGGCGGGGAGCTGTTCCCCCGCCGCCCCTTGGGGCGACCCAGCCCGGCCGGCGAGGCTCGCGGTCAAGGGCCGGACGCAGTCCGGTCGCCGCAGGCGACGCGCAGCGCCCTTGACCGGGAGACCGGCCGTGCTAAGCCACCGGGCCGACAGGCCACGCCGCAGGCGTTCCACCGGGGTCCTCGGCCACGCGGCCATGAGCGGAACTAGGAACTGGCGGGTCCTGGATCGCATCGTCGTAGGGACCCGGCCGTGGTCTCGCGTGATTGATCTCGCTGGTCGAAGCTGGTTCACCCGCGGGCCGCTGCCGAACCGCGGGCCATAGCGTCGTCGACCAGATCGAGGGGCAGGTCAAGTGCCGCGGCGATGCCGTGGGCCAGCTCGGTCATCCTGCCGAGAATGTACGTCGGCGGGCCGATCCACACCTGCGGCCCGTCCACGTCGTCGACGCCGTTCGGGGTGAGCTGGGCATAGTAGAGGTCGCCGTCGAGTCCCCAGGTGCTTGCGTCGTCCCAGCCGTCGAGCAGGAAGGCGTAGATGCTCACGGCCGCCACCCGCCCGGCCGGACCACGGCGGCCCGGTCTTCCACGCGGACCCGGTCGAGGCTCCGGCTGGCGGTCCGGGATCGCTGGG
>NZ_JAMQOF010000021.1:0-941 GCF_023717215.1 Pseudonocardia sp. DR1-2
CACGCCCCGCACAGGCTGGAGGCGTACGGCAGCGAGTCGGTCTGCGGGTCGGTGCCCACCCCCCGCAGCTGCGGGGTGAGGATCGCGCCGATCGGGCCCGGGTAGACCGAGCCGTAGGCGTGCCCGCCGGTGCGCTCGTAGACCGGGCACACGTTCAGGCAGGCCGAGCAGCGGATGCAACGCAGCGCCTGCCGCCCGGTCGGGTCGGCCAGGACGTCGGTGCGGCCGTTGTCCAGCAGCACCACGTGCACCTCCTGCGGCCCGTCGCCGGGGGTGACCCCGGTCCAGGTGGAGGTGTAGGGGTTCATCCGCTCCCCGGTCGAGGACCGGGGGAGCAGCTGCAGCATCACGTCCAGGTCCTGGAAGGTCGGCAGGACCTTCTCGATCCCGACCACCGACACCAGCACCTCGGGCAGGGTGAGGCACATCCGGCCGTTGCCCTCGGACTCGACGACGGTGAGCGTCCCGGTCTCGGCCACGGCGAAGTTCGCCCCCGAGACCGCCACCTTCGCCCGCAGGAACTTCTCCCGCAGGTGCTCCCGGGCCGCGGCGGCCAGGCGCGCCGGTTCGTCGGTCAGGTCCGCCGGGGCGGCGCGCCCGGCGCGGCCCATCTCGCGCAGGAAGATCTCCCGGATCTCCGCGCGGTTGCGGTGGATCGCCGGGACCAGGATGTGGCTGGGCAGGTCGTCGCCGAGCTGCACGATCAGCTCGGCGAGGTCGGTCTCCCAGGCGTGGATGCCCGCGGCCTCCAGCGCCGAGTTCAGGTCGATCTCCTGGGTGGCCATCGACTTGACCTTGACGACCTCGTCGGTGCCGTGCCGCCGCGCGATGTCGACGACGATCGCGTTCGCCTCGGCCGCGTCGCGCGCCCAGTGCACGGTGGCGCCGGCCGCCGTCAGCGACCGTTCCAGCTGCTCCAGGTAGTCGGGCAGGTGCCGCAG
>NZ_JAMQOF010000022.1:0-812 GCF_023717215.1 Pseudonocardia sp. DR1-2
GGTGTCGAGGTGAAGGTCGAAGGACTGACGAAGTCCTTCGGTCGGGCCAACATCTGGTCGGACGTGACCCTGACGCTGCCCGCGGGTGAGGTGTCGGTGCTGCTCGGACCGTCGGGTACCGGTAAGTCGGTGTTCCTGAAGTCCTTGATCGGGCTGCTCAAGCCGGAGCGGGGGTCGATCGTGATCGAGGGCGTCGACCTGTGCAAGTGCTCGGAGTCCGAGCTGTACGAGATCCGGAAGCTGTTCGGGGTGCTGTTCCAGGACGGTGCGTTGTTCGGGTCGATGAACCTGTTCGACAACATCGCGTTCCCGTTGCGGGAGCACACGCGCAAGTCGGAGTCGGCGATCCGCGACATCGTCATGGAGAAGATCGACATGGTCGGTCTGGTCGGTGCCGAGGGCAAGCTGCCGGGTGAGATCTCGGGGGGTATGCGCAAGCGGGCGGGGTTGGCGCGGGCGTTGGTGCTGGATCCGAAGATCATTCTGTTCGACGAGCCGGACTCGGGTCTGGATCCGGTGCGTACGGCGTATCTGAATCAGCTGATCATCGATCTGAATGCGATGACGGATTCGACGTTCCTGATCGTGACCCACGACATCAACTCGGCGCAGACGGTGCCGGACAACATCGGGTTGCTCTACCGCAAGCATCTGGCGATGTTCGGTCCGCGGGAGGTGTTGCTGACCTCCGACGAGCCGGTGGTGGCGCAGTTCCTGAACGGGCGTCGGGAGGGTCCGATCGGGATGTCGGAGGAGAAGGACGCCGCGCAGGCGGCCCGGGAGATGGAGGAGGCGGGTGAGCTCGAGGGCCG
>NZ_JAMQOF010000023.1:0-767 GCF_023717215.1 Pseudonocardia sp. DR1-2
CCGGCGCTTCGGGGCGGCGCAGCGTGACTCCGGCGTCGGTGATCATTCGCAGGTCCAGGCGCCATGTGCGCGCGGAGCGCTCCGTCCACAGCCGGCCGGCGTCATCGACGTGGTGGGCGGCCTGTTGGTCGGTCATGCCGGTGACGTGGCGCAGGTGGGCCAGGGCCTCGTCGGCGCGACCGGTGACGTTGGCGTGCCCGAGGTGGGTGGTCAGGTGGCACGGCGAGCACAGGCAGATCAGCCGGCGCAGGGTCTGGGTGCCGGTGCGGTCGTCGAAGCTCCAGCGCTCGTGCGCCTCCAGCCACCGGCGCGCGGCGCGGTCCTCGGTCGCACCGCACCCCTCGCAACGGTGCCCGGCGCGGCCGAAGACCATCCGGCGCAGCCGCTCCCAGTCCTGCGGGGAGACGCAGGTACGGACGTTGGTGAACCAGCAGGTCCTCGGGATCATGTCGACGAACAACCCGGACCCGAACGACCGGTCCTCCCCCGGCAGCAGGTCCGGGACGTCGGGCAGCGCGGCCCAGGGCTGGAGCCCGGTCGTGGGTGGCCGGAGGTCGTACCAGCGCTTCGCGGCCGGGTCCCAGCGAGCGCCGTGCGCCTTGGCCTGGTCCTTCTCGCTGAACGGCACGTCCAGCCGCGCCCGCGCCTGCAGGCTCCTCGTGGTCTCGTTCGTCGTCATCTGCGCTCCTCGACGCCCGGCGGTCGTTGACCTGCCGAACCGAGGATGGCACCGGGCACCGACAGTTTCGGCGTGAACGAGGAAGGAG
>NZ_JAMQOF010000003.1:0-735985 GCF_023717215.1 Pseudonocardia sp. DR1-2
CGAGTTCGGGGCCCGCCCGTAGCGGGCCTCGAACAGCTCGAACAGCTCCGCGGTCTTCGCGGTGACCGCGCGGCGGCGCTGGGAGAACAGTGCGAGGGTCTCCTCGGCGATCCCGACGACCTCGCGGGACTTGCCGTCCGGGCGGGTCGCGAGCAGCATCCCGAGGCTGTGGGTGATCCGCTCCTCGCATGTCCGCTCCGCGACCGCGGCGGCGGCCGGGCGCCACCGGTAGAGGCTGCGCCCGTCCAGGGTCCGCCACACCCCGTCGGGGCCCTCGACGCGGTTGAGGATCGTGTCGTGGATGTGCAGCTGCGGGTCCCGGTCGCGGGAGTCGTGCTGGAAGAACGACGCGACGACGAAGTTGTGCGCATCG
This sequence comes from Pseudonocardia sp. DR1-2, assembly GCF_023717215.1. Taxonomy (NCBI): domain Bacteria; kingdom Bacillati; phylum Actinomycetota; class Actinomycetes; order Pseudonocardiales; family Pseudonocardiaceae; genus Pseudonocardia; species Pseudonocardia sp. DR1-2. The sequence continues at coordinate 374 of NZ_JAMQOF010000003.1, forward strand.
ACCCAACGCCCGGCGTCGCCGCCGTGGTGCCCGACCCGGGAGTAGCCGGCCTTGTCCTGCAGGTAGGCGAGCGCGGCGTTGTTGCCCGCCCAGATCGCGTCCTCGACGGCCTGGCGGAACTCGCCCCACGCCGCCGCGGTCGTCTCGTCGCCGGCGTTGCGGGCGGCGACCTCGCGGGCCTCGAAAGCGGTGTGCAGCAGCGTCACCGACTTCTGCACGCTGAACGTGACGTCGAGGAACGCGACGTTGTGCCGGGCCGACTTCCCGGCCTCGGTACGCAGCTCGGCCCGGCGTTCCGCCGAGGCGTCCGGTTCGCGTTCCAGCGCGGCGGCGTAGATCTCGTCCTCGGACAGGTACTTGCGTCCCGTGTGTCCCAGTGTCCCGACCTCGTCCCATCGGGACGGGTCGTGGAACCCCTCGTCCCGCGGGTCGAGGAACCGTTCGTAGACCGCGCGCATGTCCTGGGCCTCGACCAGCCCGCGCAGCCCCAGCTTCTCCGCCCCGGCACCCCACCAGCGCCCCGGCGGCTCCCCCTCGGCGACCGCGCCGGTGTAGTAGTTCTCCCGCCCGGCCGCGACCTCCTTCAACAGGTACTCCGGGCTGTAGCCCGAGGCGATGCTCAGCACCCCGACCACCTCGACACGACCTTGCGACGGGTCCCGTCGAGATCGACAGCGCACGGGGTCCGGCGTGGCCGGCCGGAGGCCGGCCCGCACCCTCGGATCGTGATGCATCGGTGTGCTGCTTTTGATCTTGGGCTCTTGTTGCTCTGTTCGGGGTAGTCGCTCTCGGTTCTGGCGTTCTGCTCGGTCGCGGTGGTCTTCTCGCTGCCGGTGCTCATCGGGTGGTCCTGTTCTGGGGCTCGTCGGGGACGAGGTGCAGGCCGCTCGCGGCATGCGGTGGGGTGTCGCGGAGCTGCTGGAGTGCTCGGGCGGCGGTGCCCCGGCCGACGTCGGCCAGATCCTGCAACTCGCGCACCGTGGGGAGGGCGCCGTGGCGCTGGCGGTGGGTCTGGGCGGTGGTGCGGGCGCGCTCCTGCGCGCCCGCACCCGGCATGCCCGTCCCACCTGCCGCCGGGATTTCCGGCTGGGCCGCATGGTGGGACACCGGCCGCGGCAGCGGGGCGGAGATGACCGGTCCGTCCAGCGCAGGCGGGACATCTGTCCCGGGTCCCACCGGATCTGTGTGTTCCACCGGTGTCCGGTCGGGCGGCGGGACGGTGATGGTCGCCCGGACCCGCGATCCGGACGCGCCGTCGAGCTTCGGCCGACCACTGTCGGCCACGGGCTGGTCGATGCGGGTCTCGGCGAGGAGGTAGAGCAGGTGAGCGACGACAGCAGCGGCGATCGCCGGCCACGCCCCGACCCCGAACCGCAGCGCCGCGTTCACGGTCAGCTCCCCGCCCGCGGTGACGGTGTCGGAAGCGAGGTAGACCGCCTGCGCCAACCCGGACAGCCCGGCCGAGGCGATCACGACCGACCAGGCGTAGCGGGCCGCGGACCCGGACAGACGGGCCGTGGCGGTGTAGGCGACCAGTGCGAGGCCGTCGGTGATCAGCGGGTAGATCCAGGCGATCCCAGCCGGGACCCGCGCGGCGAGCGCGACCTCGAACAGGCCGTGCGCCGTCGCGACCGCGGCCCCGATCGCGACAGCCAGGCCCGGCAGCCAGATCGCGGCCCGACCCGCCCGGCCGCCCCGGATTCCGGGCGCGGTCATCCGAGCGCACCGCCGATCGGACCGGACCCCGCAGCGGCGGTGGTCCCCGGCTCGGGTGGTGCCTGCTCGCGCCCGTCCGCCCACCACGCGGTGATCAGCGACGCGTGCTGCTCCCCCGGCACCGTCGGCGGAGCGCCGGGCGGGGCACCCCACCCGGGTCGGGTCTGGTGCCTCTCGATCGAGCACGACCCGACGGACTTGCGGAGCCGGTTGACCACCCCGGGACGCTGGCGGTCGTGCCAGTCCCCCGCGAGCTGCACCGATGCGTCCGGGCCCTGGTAGGCGGCGCACCAGGCGTGCATGAGCCACAGCAGTTCCTCGACGACGTCGGTGTGCCAGGCCCAGCACTCCGGCACGACCGCGGCACCGTCGGGGTAGCGCAGGAACACCAGACGTAGCCACCCGGTCAGCTCGTCGAGCAGCGTCGCGACCTTCTCCGGCTCGGTCGGGGCGAGCAGCCACGACGGGGCCGGGGTCGGCCGCCGTCGCGCGGCGACCGTCGCGAGGGTCTGGCTCAGCTCCGCGACGACCTGGGTCAACTCGTCGATCCGTCCGTTGACGGGACCGAGCGCGTCGAGCCTGCGGTTCAGGTCGTCGACCTGCCGGGCCAGCCCGGCGACGGCGACACCGGTCGGACCTTCCGCCTTCGACGGGGTGGCGGGGTGCGGGGGCGTGTTCATCGGCCCCACTCCGTCGCGTGGTCGTCGGCCCGCGGGGCGGACGACGGGATGTCGTGGGGCGCCAGGTCCTCGGCCAGCGCCTCGGCCTGCGTCGCACGGACCAGGTCCGAGACCCGCCGCATCTCCGTATCGGTCAGCGGTCGGATCCCGCCCTCCACGGCCGGGTCCGGGGTGAACCACAGGCCGCCCACGAACGACCCCGGGCCCTCGTCGAGCACCCGTTCCCGGTCGCCTCGCTCGCCGGTCTCCATCTCGACGCGGGCATCCTGCGCGGCCCGGTCGCGGTCGTCCTTCGGGTCCACCCGGTCCGCCTCGCTCTGGTCAGCGGGACCATCGTCGGCAGCCCGGTCGTTCGAGTGCTCGTCGAGCGCAGCGACCTCGGCCGTCGCCTCCGTGGCGGCCTGGCGGGCGTCATGGACCGCGCACGCTTCGCGGTGCGAGCGCTCCCGCCCCTCCCGAGCGACCGTCACCAACCGCGGCTGCGGGTCACACGCCGTGGTGTTGGTCAGCTCGTCCAGCCCGACCTGATGGGCGCGGTAGCCCCACATCTCGGCATCGGAGTGCAGCCCGAACAGCCGGGTCCGGTCGGTGATCGCCGACGTCCCCCGCGCCTCGCGCAGCGCCGCAACCGCGGCAGCATCGGCCCGAGCGCGGGCCTGTGCAACGGTCTCCCCGCCCGCGAAGTCGACCCACCCGAACCGGGCCCGGGCGTCGTCGAGGTCGAACTCATCCATCCGCCACCCCGACGACGGCCGGCCATGCACACCGGTCGCGTCCCATAGGTAGGACGCGACGACCTGTTCCGCGTCCGCCCGGCCGCCAGGGAGGTCGGCGGCGAGCCGGTCGGCGGCCTGGGCCGGGGTCCACATCTCGTAGCGCTCGCTCATCGGGTCCACCGCCCGTCACCCGCGCCATCGGCCGGGCCGGGCGGACGACCGCCCTCACCGTCCGGGCCCGGTTCGAGCAGCGCCGTCGCCTCGACGGCCTGGTCGTGCTCGCCGCTCCGGCGGATCGCGCGGAGCTCCGCGAACATCCGGTTCGACGACCGCGCCCGCTCCGCCGCCTCGCCGAACCGCCCCGGCCAACGGCCGGCGAGCACGGTGAGGGCGTGTTCGAGCTGGAGATCCGTCCACGTCCGGACCGCCTCGCCGCGGCAGTGCCAGCGGGTCTCCGCCTCGATCCGCGCCAGCAGCCGCGCGCGACGCCGGACGTCGCGCCGCTTCCACGCCATCTGAGCGCGCCCGATCACCGGGGCGATCCCGCGCCGGATTACCACCACCCGCCCCGCAGGCAGGTTCGCGATCTGCGCCGGCGCCAGCACCGGCACCTTGCGCACCGACCGGGACGCGACGCGGCGGTGGTCATCGGTCGTGGTGACCCGCTCGTCCCGCTCCCCCGCGAGGGTGGACCATAACTCCAGATCGGCCTTGTCCCTGGTCCCACCGAAGATCATGACCGCGGCGGTGTTGTTGAGGATCGTGGCGGCCTTGTGCTCGCCCCACCGGGCGAGGAGCTGGGCGCGAGACTGGAACGCGCACAGGATCGTGACCCCGCGCCCGCCCATGTCCGCGGTCCAGGACTCCAGGGGGACCGGGGAGATCAGGGCGGCCTCGTCGAGAAACAGCCCCAGCGGCGGGTCGAGGCGACCCGCGGGCTGGCCTGCGGCCAGACGTCGGGACTCGCGGGCGATGTGCCCCGTGAGAGCGCAAACCAGGGGTGCGGTCTGGGACTCCTCGGCGCCGAGCAGGAACACCGTCGCCCGCTCGTCCAGGAGCCGCGCGACGTCGAACCCATCCCCCGGCTCCGCCGCCGCAGCCGCCGCAGGATGGGTCAGCCAGCCCAGGGCGGGCATCACCGAGGAGGTGATCGAGGAACGGGTGCGTTCGTTCGTGGTGAGGAACTGCATGACGTCCTGCTCGAACGCCGTCACCCCGGACCGGCGCAAAAGGGCCGGGACCTCCCGGCCGGCGGTGTCCGGGTCGGCGACCCACCCCAGGACATCGGCCATCCGCTTGTGCCCGAGCGCGGCGGCGTGCAGCAGCGCGGCGAGAACGCGGCGGGCCTGACCGTCCCAGAACTCGCGGTCCCCGCCGGATCCGGAGGCGACGGCGGCGAGCATGTCCGTGGCCCGCTCCGTGGCGGTGACGGGGTCGGTGCAGCCGGTCAGCGGATCGAACGTGATCGTGCTGGCCCGGGAGCCGAGGCCGGCGGGGTTGAACACGAACACCTCCCCGCGGGTCTGGCGGCGCAGCGGCCCGCAGAGGTCGAGCAGGTCGGTGCGGGTCGAGGTGACCAGGGCGGCGCCGGGGGCGTCGAGGACTCGTCCGGCGAGCCATCCGGTCTTGCCGGTGCGGGGGCCGCCGACGACGATCACGACGTCCTCGACCAACGCCCATACCCGCAACACACCGGTGCGGCACAGCTCGACGGCGGCCTCGCTAGTGGCGAGCCGGGCCCGCTGCCAGCCCGGCAGGGCGGCCAGGGACGGGCGCACGGTGCCGGTGCGGCGGCGGACGGCGAGGGTTCCGGCGTGGCGGACGATGTCCAGCGACGATGCCACCCCGACCTTCCGGCGGGACCGCGCCGCCCACCGGGACACCGTGGCCGAGGAGCGCGACCAGCGGTGCCACACGATCACCCCCGCCAGGCCAACCACGGCGACGAGCGCGGGCCAGGACAGGGCGGTGACGATCGTCGCCGCCGGGAGCAGCGCGACCAGCGCGAGGCCGGCGGCCAGCGCGCGGGCGCCGCGCGCCCAGGCGAGCAGGGCGCCCGCGGCGAGAATAGCGAGGACGAGGCTGATGGAGCTGAAAAGGATGCTCATCGTCAGTCGTCCCATCCGGTGCGGGCGGTCCACGCGGCGATGTCCGCGCGGTGACGCGCGCACCCGTCGGTGTGGCCGGACTCGATGTCGTCGGGGTGCGAGCCGCACGGGCCGTGGTCGGTGACCACCGCCTCGCAGCTCGGGCAGCGCCAGTACGCCGACGGCGTCCGCCACGACCGCACCCCCTGCGGCTCCGAGTCCGGGACCCGGCCGCAGACCAGCCAGTCGAACGCCTGCTCCCCCACCGCCCGGTACTCCCCCGACGGCAGATCCAGCGCGGCACCGATCTCGTCCCACGACCGGCCCGCCGCCCGGGCGGCGCGGGCGTACTCGTAGAGCTGCCCCTCGGCGACGGTGCGCATCAGCAGCGCCGCGCGGATCCCGGCGAACGGGTCGTCGAGACGGCGGTCGGTGAACACCGTGAACCCGGGGATCGGGACCTCGGTTTCGGTCGAGCCGAACGCCTCGACCGCGATCCGCCGCAGCAGCTCACGGATCCGGCCGGACGCCGTGGTCGTCGGGGAGACGTCGAACGGGGCCATCACCGACCACCACCCGCGACGACGGCGCCGGCGGCAGCCCAGCGGTCAACAGTCCGACGGGTCACGCCGAGGGCACGGGCGATGTCGTCCCGGTCGACGCCCGCGGCGAGGGCGGCGCGGCCGGCGGAGATGACCGGCGCCCGGTCGGTGCGCAGCACCGGCGCGGACGCGACGGCGGGGCGCAGCTCGGCGCGACGGGCCCGGCGGGTCGTCGCCCGGCGGGCGCGGCGGCGCTCGTACTCGGTCAGCCCACCGGCGACGCCGTGCGGGAGGTCGTCGATCGCCCAGTCCCGGCACGCGGTCTGCACGGGGCAGCGGCGGCAGACCCGCTTGGCGCGGGCCACCTGTCGGTCGTACGCGGTGCCGCTCTCCGCCGTCGGGAAGAACGTGTCGGGGTCCACCGACCGGCACGCCGCGCGGGCGCGCCACCGGTCGTCGTCTCGCTCTACCATCGTTGCCTCTCCTGCCTTCTGCTGATGTGCGGTGAGAGCGGCCCGGCGGCTGTGTCCCGCCAAGAACCCGTCGCCGGGCCGTCCCAGGTGGTGTGCTCGTGTCATGGCCGCGCTCCGCTCGGCCGGACTCGGCGGGGAGCCGGGAACAGGCCGGCCGCGGAGTCCTCGGCGGCGCGGCGCTCGTCGTCGCTGGGCGTCTCGGCGCGGACCCGGATGCCCGGCACTTCTCCGGCCAGCTGCGCCAGCCAGGACGGCAGCGGCCGGTTCTCCAGCAGCGACAGCGCGACCACGTGCGACGGGCACCCCGGCCGGGTCGGGCTCACCGCCCACCGGCACGTCGGGCACCGGCCCGCGCTCCGCGCGCTGTGGTCGACGAGGACCTGCAACCGGATCGTCCGATCGGTGACCTCGGCGAGCCGCGGGTCGAGATCGGCCAGCCGCAACGCTCCGATCACCGGAGCACCTCGACCGGCTCGGGCACCCGGCCTCGGCCGTCCGGGCACAGCACCGACCCGTCGCGGTGCGAGAACGCTGGCGGACGCCCGGCCCGGTCGGGCCATCCCGTCGGCGGCTCCCCCGCCACCGGGCGCCCGCAGCCCGGGCAGACCAGCGCGGACAGCTCGACCCGCTCGGCCGCGGCCGTCACCCCACACCGCCCTCGGTCGCGGCGTGCTCGGCCGGGGTCCGGTTCAGCGCGGGCGTCGCCGCCTGGTCGAACGCCGACATGAACGTCGCGACCGCTCCCGGTACGCCCTGCCCGACCGGCGTCGCCACGAACACCACCGCCGCGACCACCGTGAACAGCGCCGCTCCCGCGGCCGACCGCGCCTTCGCGCAGATGAACGCGCCCGCGACCAGGACCAGCAACACCACACCGACGCCGCCCATCAGACGGCGCTCCCACGCTGCACCGGCGCCCACCCGGACGTGTCGACGACCGTCTGCTCGGCCACCGCCAGGTCGGCGATCGCCTCGATCGCCTTCGCCGGGATGATCAGCCGCCCCCGGACCTTCACGGCCGGGAACTCCCCCGCCGCGATCGCCCGGTAGACCGTCATCGTCGACATCCCGAACATCGCCGCGACCTGCGCGACGCTGTAGAACCGCGGCGCCGCCGCCACGGCCACCGGCTCCTGCTTGCTCATCGACTGCCCCTTCCTCTCGATCCGCTGTGCGCTAACAATAGCACCAATATTAGCTGCTAATAATAGTCTCATCGTGTGGCTGGGCAGGTCGTCGCACCTGGACGAGCCTGCGGCCGCTAGCCTCAGCACCGAAATCAGCAGGTCCGTACCTACTGAGGCACCGAGGAAGGTCTGCGTGGCCAAGGACTGGGACGCCGTCGCCGAGGCGATCAAGACGCGTCTGGCCGAGCTCGACATGACCCAGGCCGAACTCGCGACCCGCGCGGGCGTCGCCCTGATGACCGTCCGCGAGCTGCAGCACAACCTCACGCCCCGCCGACGCAGCCCGCGCACCCTCGCCGCCGTCTCCGAAGCCCTCGGCTGGTCCGGCGACCACATCGCCCGAATCCTCGACGGCGACCAGGTCGACGACCCCGACGCCGACGACCCCGTCCTCGCCGAGCTGGACGCACTCAGGGCGGACGTGAGCGCTCTCGTTCGACGGATCGACGCCATCGAGCGTCGGCTAGGTCCCGACGCCGGCGGCGCCTGAGCAACTCGATCCGTTCGGCCATCTCGCGGGTCAGCTCGCGCAGTTCCGCGAACTCGGCCCGGGGCTCCCGTGGCTGTGGTGCACTGCTGTTCATGCCGTCGACGATGGTGATTCGCGGCGGAACAAAGCAGGTCAGAACCCTGGTAGCGCAGGGCATTCGCCCGGCAGACTGGGTTCGGCGAGCGATCGGGGGTGGCCGCCGGCGTGGATCAGGACAGCAGCGACGAGCCCTGGGGCCACCAGCTCCGGCGCTGGCGCGACGAGGTGCAGCGCTGGTCCCAGCAGGACCTCGTCGACCAGGTCGTGCGCCTGGCCTACACGACGAACGAGGAGCGCGGCACCAAGCTCGACGTCCGCCTCGTCGGCCGCTGGGAGACCGGAGCCGTGCAGCGACCCCAGGCCGTCTACCGACGCCTGCTCGACCAGCTCGGCGCCCCGGCCCCGTCCACCCGGCGTGCGCCCGCCGTCACCCGGCCGGTCGCGGGAATGCCGGGTGGATGCCCTGCTCCTGCCGAACCGATCTCCGTAGCGTCGACGCCGTCCGATCGGGACTCCGACGCCTGGGACGGTGACAGTTCAGTGCTGCGACGCGACTTCCTGCGAGCCAGCGGCTCGCTCGCGCTCTCCGGCCTCCTCGGGAGCGTGCTCGGCGACACCAGCTCGAACGCCGCGACGATCGACGTCGCCACCGACCTGTCGAACCGGCTCACCAGCCTGCGGCGCCTCGACGACACCCTCGGCGGCGCCGACACCTACCGCCTCTACAACGCCGAGGCCGAACTCTCCGCGCGCATCCTCCAGGGCGGCACCGCCCGCGACGTCGTGCAGCGCGCCCTCCTGGCCGTGCACGCCGAGCAGTCGCAGCAGGCCGGATGGGCCGCGTTCGACGCCGGATGGCACGACCTGGCCCGCGAGCACTTCCGCCGCAGCCACGCCGCCGCCCTCGAATCCGGCGACCCCGGCCTGGCCGGGAACGCCCTCGCCTTCCACGCCTACCAGCTCATCGCCCTCGGCAAGCCCGCCCGGACGATCTCGGAGAAGTCGGTCCAGGCCGCCGCCCAGGACGGCGTCGACCCCGGCGTCCGCGCTCTGCTCTACTCCCGCGCCGCGTGGACCTTCGCCCTCGACGGCGACGCCGACACCACCGCCCGCTGCCTCGGGCTCGCCGAGGAGGCCCACGCCGCCGCCGGAGCCCGTACCCCGGACTACGCCGCGTGGATCGACGCCGACGAGCTAGCCATCATGACGGGCCGCTGCTGGTCCGAACTCCGCCGGCCGCTCCGCGCCGTCCCCATCCTGGAGAGCGCGCTCGGCCGCTACAGCGACGCGCACGCCCGCGACAAGGCGCTCTACTCCTCCTGGCTCGCGCAGAGCTACGCCGACGCCGGAGAGGTCGAGCAGGCCGCCGAGACGATCACGGCCAGCCTGCGGGTGATGGGGAACGTCGCCTCGGTGCGACCGCGCCAGCGGCTCGCCGAGGTCGCCGGGCGGCTCGGGCAGCACCACGGCGACGTCCCCGCCGTGCGGGAGCTACTTCGCGGTGACGCGCTCCACCCACTCGACGTACGCCGCTGACGCCCGCGCGATCTGCACCGCCGTCACCTCGGGGTTCTGCCACTCGTGGTGCTCGATGAGGTGCGCCTCCAACTCGTCGTAGCGGGCCGCGGTGGTCTTGAACGCGACCACCCACTCCTCCCCCTCGCCAAACTCATCCGCGTGCCAGAACACGGAGCTGACCGGGCCGGCGATCTGGCCACCAGCCGCGAGTCCAGCAGAGATCGCCGACCGAGAGAGCCGGACTGCGGCGTCGCGCGTTGGGGCCGCCGTGGAGACAGTGAGGATTTCGCCCATACGTCGAGAGCCTAGGCTGGCCAGCCAATCGGACGAGAGAGTGGCAGGGGCCAGCTATCAGGCGTGCTCCACGATCCGCGGCCCAGTCGGCGGGCACTCGTCCCAGCAACGGAGGATCGCCTCTGCGACCTTCTCATGGTATTCACTCTTCGGGTGAAAACTCTGATTCTTATCGGACTCGATCAATCGGTTCATCCAGCGATCCTGCGAGCACAGGTCATGATCGCCAAACGCCGTCATAAACCGACTCGTGTCGATAAACGAGACGCCCGCGTAGGCCGACTCCCTTGCGAGGATCCAGTTGAGCGGGTCCGCCACCCCGCTGTTAAGCCAGTTCATCGTCGGACGGTCAATTCCGCCCTCGATTCCAGCACCACTGCGACACTGCGCGGGTGGGTTGTCCCGAAAGGGACGAGGGTACCCGACGACGAGAATCTTTCCTCCGGGCTTCAGGTTCGGCCGGACCTGATCGATTAGATCACTAAGCCGCAGCGAAACCACCGTCAGTCGCTTCTCGACGATCGGCGTCCACTTATTGCGACAGAAGTCGTACTTCGCAACCAGGCGACTCGGGGCGCTGTTGCCGATCCGTTCCTCGACGAAACCCTCACCCACACAGTCCCGTACAATATCGGCGAACCCAAGATCGTTGCCGCCGAAGCCGATTGTTACCAGGTCCGCTTGACCGAGCCGGCGAAAGTCGTCAAACGACCATGATTGCGGGTCCTCACCCTTGAACGATTGATAGTAGGCCGAACTCGTCGCTCCGGAGCAGGCACGGAAGGACACGCCCCAATTTGTGTCGCGGGCGTCGAGGTCGGCCCACACACGCGGCGCGTACGCCTCACGGGACCGATGACAACCATTCTCGCCGGTGTCGCCGAGCCAGCCGTCGGTTGACGCGACAGTCGCGAGCTTCCACCAGCGATCGCCGAGCAAGCCGACGTCGACCGGGGCACCCTCACCCGAGCTGAATGAGTCGCCGAGCGCCACATAGTGCAACGGACCGGGATGCGCGTCCGGACCGAGTTCTCCAGTGGGGGGAGCCGCCACGGCGGTCCCAACACCCAAGCAGGCGGCAAGGAACGTCGTCGCCGCTAGGAGCGTGAGAAACCGACGTAGAGCAGTCATTGCGTGCCCCTTGGGTTAGGTCGTATCGATCGAGCTTCAGAGAAGCCCTCGACTTGAGCGGACGCCGTGTTACCGACTGCCCATCCACGACCGCTTCGTCCAGCACCTCCTGCTGCTCCGTCTTGAGTCAGGACAACTCGTCGGCAACCTCTTGGTGCGACACCCACGAGCTGCAGCTCACTCCCGCGAACAGCGATGGCTACTACGCGAACTCGCCCGGCAGCCGCCCGCGCACGCGACTCAGCAAGCATCTACCCGGCCGGCCGACCGGTCGAGCTATCCTTGGTACCCGAATTGCAACCTAGGGGACAGGCTGCAACATCAAGTCGATCCCAACAGAAAAAAGGGCTCGACTCCACGTTCTGAACGCTCACACATATTGGAAGGTAGTCCGGCTTTGTCGATAAGTTGATCTACAACTCTGTACACAATAGCGACTGACGGGTATAGGCCCAGTTTATCAATAGGCAAGAAACCGCCAGTCACCATCGAAGCGAGACGACTTCACCACCCCTCAGTGGCCTAATCTCCAACTCATACTCCCCTATCCAGGACTCCCCCGAATCTGTCCCGCATGGGTCCTCAATTCTAGCGATACTAATGAGATGCCGACGAAAGCCACTAGAGTCACCAAGGGAGCCATCGATAACTCGAGCTGTAGATCTTAGGCCGTTTGGTCCTCGCAAGACCGCCACCCAGCGATTCTCCTCAATAGCGATGCCCTGCTGGAGTCCTTCTTGAGCCACAGTAGTTGAAGGATTAATGTTGGCCCGATCGCAGTACGCACTAAGATCAAGGAGACCCACCGCGGTCACGGTCGGGCGATTGCGGACAGACGCCACGATTCCTCGATCCTTGAGCAGTCGAACGGACCGCCGCGCTGTGGACAGCGAAACCCCGCCCTCCACCGCGAGCTGGTCCACTGGCGGGAGGGAGTCTCCGACCGCGAGTTCACCCGCCGCGATCTTCGTGATAAGTGCATGAGCCAGGTGCTCGTATGGATGCACTGAGACCCGAACCGCTCGCTGCGCTTCCTCGGCTCGGCTGGGACGCTCAGGCATCCGCGCACTGAGCCCCGTAGCGGCCCGCTGGTCTGCCTCGGACACCCACGCCGTGTAGGTCTTCAACGTCGTGGTCCCGCCGTCCCCGTGCCCCAACCGTCCCGCGACCGTCCGCGGGTCGACCCCGCCGACGATCAGCTCTGTCGCCGAGTAGTGCCGGAGCTTGTGGAACGTGGTCACGATCCCGAGCTTCTTCGCCATCCGGTCGTAGCGCTGGGTCACGCTGTCCGGCGTCGGGAACGTCGCGCCGTCGGCCGCGGTGCTGAACACGAACGCGTCCGGCGCCAGCTCGATCCCGAGCATCTCCGCGCGCTTCACCGCCCGGGTGCGCAGGTCTGTAAGCACCGCGACCGTCTCGGCGTCGAGGGCGATTCGGCGCTGCTGGTGGGTCTTGAGGTCGCCCTCGACCCAGCCGTCGTCGCTCTTTCGGATCCCGCTCTGCAACCAGAGCGTCTCGCGGCCCTCCTCGAAGTTGAGCCACGTCCAGCGGACGGCGCACAGCTCGCCCCGGCGGGCGCCGGTCGTCATCGCCGTCCAGATCAGGGCGCCCCAGTCCGGGTCGTCCCACGCCTTGTTGAGGAGCTGCGCGGCCTGCTCGGCGCTCGGCGGCCGCGGGTTCGACTTCGGGGCCGGCGGCGGCTCGGCCTGGGCGAGCGGGTTCACCGCGACCCAGCGCCAGCGCACGGCGCGCTTGTAGGCACCGGAGAGGATGAAGTGGATGTGCCGGATCGTCGTCGCCGACAGCGGCTTGCAGCGGTGCGGCCGGCACCGGCCGTCGCACTCGTGGTCCCGGCGGGTCCGATGGTCGACGAGCCCGGACCCGGAGCAGTGGATCCGGCAGCGGCGCAGCTCGGCGTAGAAGGAGTCCAGGATCTCGGGGTCCAGGCGGCCGATGTTGATCCGCCCGAGCAGCGGGGAGATGTGGTTCTTCACGTGCCCGCGGTACATCTGCAGAGTGTTCGGCGCCCCGGCGAACTGGTCGAGGTGGCGCCGCACCAGCTCGTCGACCGTGGCGTTCGTCCGCGGGTTCCGGCGCTCCTCGACCTGCGCGAGCAGCCGGGCCCGCACGGCCTCGGCCTCGCGCTGCGCCTTCTTCCCGGGCTGGACCAGCTCGGTGAGGTAGTGCCGGCGCCCGGACACCGGGTCGATCCCGGCGTAGACCCGGACGCGGATGGTGCCGCTCGGAAGCGTAGTGATGCTGCCCCGGGCGCGAGCCGTGCTCGCGGGCTGTCGACCTGCCATGCAGTCAACGCTAGGACCGACTCGCACCACGTTTGATGCACTAAGTCTGTCTCAAGATCAGAGCTGATCAGCGTTTCCGCTGGTCAGGTGGTGGAGCGGGCGACGGGAATCGAACCCGCGTAGCCAGTTTGGAAGACTGGGGCTCTACCATTGAGCTACGCCCGCATGCCCCGATCTCGTCGATCAGGACCCCCGCAGCGTATCCCACTCCGACCCCGTGAACACCCCCGCCCCCGGGTGCGTACACAACGAGGACAGGGACGTTCAGGAGGTTCGCAGACACCGATGAAAGCGCCCCACCGCAGGCTGCGCTCCGTCGACGCGCGCCCCGCCGAACCCGGGCTCGACTCCGAGCCGGGGCTCCGCGCCGCGTACACCGCGCACGGAGCCGAGCTCTACCGCTATGCCCTGCGCCAGCTCGGCGACGACGGCGCGGCCCAGGAGTCGGTGCAGGAGGTCTTCCTGCGCGCCTGGCGTCGCGCCGACTCCTATGATCCGTCGGTCGCGAGCCTGCGGGTGTGGCTGTTCGCCATCGCGCGCAACGTGGTCATCGACGAGATCCGCCGGGTGAGCGTGCGACCCTGGCGTCGTCAGCTCACCGACGAGCCCGAGACCGGGAACGACTCCATCGGCCCCGCCGACGACGCCCTCGTCGACGGCTGGCTGGTCGAGGAGGCGTTGCGGCGGCTCCGGCCCGAGCACCGGCAGGCGATCGTCGAGGCGTACCTGCGGGGGCGTCCACACGCCGAGATCGCCGCGGAGGCGGGGGTGCCCGTGGGGACGATCCGCAGCCGGGTCTTCTACGGGTTGAAGGCGTTGCGACTGGCGATGGACGAGATGGGGGTGGAACCGTGACTCCGGACGAGCACCGGGCGATGCGGGAGTCGTTGGGTGACCACGCGATGGGCCGGCTGGAGGGCGACGAGCTGGCGACCCTCGAGGCCCATCTGCAGGGCTGCCCGGCGTGCCGCGAGGAGCTGGCCGAGGTCGCGAGTGTGCTGCCCGCACTGGGCCGGGTCGCCCCCGACCGGCTCGACCACACTCCCGCTCCCCCACCGGATCTGGGCGACCGGATCGTGGCGGCGGCGCGGGCCGAGCGCCCGGCGTCGGCCGCGGTCCGGGCACGGAACCGGTGGGCCCCGGTCGCGGCGGCGGCCGCGGCCGCGCTGCTCGTCGGCGGCGTCGCCGGGTACCTGGTCGGCGACCACGACGGGATCCCCCGCGAGCCGGTCGCGGTCCAGGCGATGGATCCCGCGGTGCAGGCCACGGCGGTCGCGATCCCGCACACCTGGGGCGTGGAGATCGTGCTGGACGGCGACGGGTTCCGCTCCGGTGCGACCTACCGCGTCGTCGTCGAGGCCGAGGACGGGCGTGAGGTGAGCGCGGGCGAGTTCATCGGCACGGGCACCGCCCCGATGGTGTGCAACCTCAACTCCTCGGTGCTGCGGGCCGACGCGGAGGAGTTCCGGGTCGTCGACGTCGCCGGGTCCACGGTGCTGCGCGGCAGCCTGGCTACCTGACGCGGCGGGCGGCGTTGGCGACCAGCCCGAGCAGGAACAGGGTGCTGACCAGCGCCGTCCCGCCCGCCGACACCAGCGGCAGCTGCTGACCCGTCACCGGGAGCAGACCGACGACGTAGCCGACGTTCATCACGGCCTGCACGACCACCCAGGTCGCGGTCGCCGCCGTCACCAGCCGCAGGAACGTGTCCCGGGTGCGGGCGGCGACGCGCAGCCCGACCCAGGCGAGCAGCAGGTACAGCGCCAGCACGGCGAGCCCGCCGACCAGCCCGAGCTCCTCACCGATGACGGCGAAGATGAAGTCGTTCGCGGCGTTGGGCAGGTAGTCCCACTTCGCGCGCCCCTGGCCGAGCCCGGTGCCGAGCAGGCCGCCGTCGGCGAGGGACAGCAGCGCCTGGCGGGACTGGTAGCCGGCGCCGAGCTCGTCGCCGGCGCCCAGGAAGGTGCTGATCCGGTCGCGGCGGTAGTCCGCGGTGAGCCCCAGGACGGCGACGCCGAGCAGCGCCCCGCCGGACAGGCCCGCGAGCAACACCAGCGGCGCACCGGCGAAGAACAGCAGCGACAGCACGATGACGCCGAGCGCGACGGTCGTGCTGAGCGCGGGCTGCAGCATGAGCAGCGCCCCGGCCAGCAGCGCGACCGGGACCAGCGGGAGGACGGCGTAGCGGCCGTGGCGCACGGCGCGACCGCGCAGCGCGAGCACGTGCGCACCCCACAGCAGCAGCACGACCTTGGCCGCCTCGCCCGGCTGCACGGTGAACCCGGCGACCGAGATCCACCGGCGGGCACCGCCGCGGACCTCGCCGATCCCCGGGACCAGCACGAGCACCAGCGCGGCGAGACAGCCGAACAGCAGCCACGGCGTCCACCGGCGCAGCCGGACCGGTGACACCCACATCCCGAGCGCGAACGCGCCGACCCCGAGCAGCAGGAAGATCAGGTGACGGGCGAAGACGGTGAGCACCATCCCGTCGGCGACGGTCCGCCCGCCCGCCGACGCGGACAGCACCATCACGACGCCGACCGCCAGCAGCGTGCCGGTCGCACCGAGCAGCAGGTGCAGGGGTGGGACGCGGCGCAGCCGGGCGAGCCGCGACGCCCGGGGGCGTCCGGCGGTGGCGCCCGTCGGGCGCGGGTCGCGCTGTCGCGGCACCGTCACCCGATCAGTGTGGTCCCGGACCGGGCGTCCGGGGCGGAACCGGACGTCTCGGCGCGTCGGGCAACGGTCACAGCGCCCGGGCGTGCACGACCATGTTGTCGAGGTAGCTGAGCGCCCCCCGGTCGAAGTCGCCCGCACAGGTGACCAGGCGCAGCTGTTCCGGTGACGCACCGCCGAACACGGCGAAGGTCGGGAACGCGTCCTTGGGCATCTGCTCGGTCCGCTCGACGGCGTACCGGTCGACGGAGCCGTCCTCGCGGCCGACCTCGATCACGTCGCCCGGGACGAGTTCCCGCAGGTCGATGAACACCGCGGGCCCGTCGCGCGAGTCGACGTGCCCGAGCAGGACGGTCGGGGCGGGCGCGGTGCCGCGGTCGAACCAGCCGACGCGGTCGTAGTCCTGCGGGACCTCGGCGGTGCCGTCGTCGGCGATGCCGAGCCGCAGCAGTTCCGGCTCGTCCACCCCGATCGCCGGGATGCGCAGCGAGACGGGCACTCCGGCCGCGGCCGGGACCGCGGCGGGCGGCGCGCCGGCCGGCGGTGCCGCGGGCGCGGGAACGGTCGGAGCGGCAGCAGGCGGTGCCGCGCACCCCACGAGCAGGAACACCAGCGCGACGACGCCCGGGAGCAGCAGGGCTCCCGGGCGCCGGTCACGCGTCTGGTCAGCTCTGCGCACGGCCCCGGCGGGCCATCAGCACGCCCGCTCCGGCCGCGGCGGCCAGACCGGCGGCGCCGACCGCGTAGAGCGCGGTCGAGTCGGAGGAGGAGCCACCGGCGCCGGTCTCGACGCCGCCCATCGGGACGGCGGCGAGCTGGCCGCGCACCGTGCCGGCCGCGAAGTCGGCGGTGTGGGTGTCACCGGTGAAGCCGGTCGGGTTCGCCTCGATCTGCTTCAGCGAGAAGCCGGTCGCGGTGTCCTGGCCGTTGTCGCCCTCGAGCCCGGTGGTGAACGGGCCCTGCATGCAGCCCGAGGAGGTGCGGACGTCGCCGTCACCCTCGGGGTTCGGGAACGCCAGGCGCGGCGGGCCGGGCTGCCCGACGGCGGCCTCGTGGATGTGCGTCGCGGTCTTGGCCGGGCTCTGGTACTCGCCGGTCACACCGCGCAGGGTGATGTCGTAGCAGATGATCTCGTCGTCGGAGTTGATCCGGAAGTTGAACTCACCGGTCGCGCCGGGCTCGCCCGGGACGGACTGCCCGTCGTTGTTGATGATGGTGTCCGGCGTGGCGCTCACGGTGTACATGCTGGTGAACGTGGAGGGCTCGGGGACCTCGGTCTCCTGGGCGAACGCGATGCCCGCGGTCGCGGCGAAGCCGAGTGCGGTGGCGGCGGTGACGGCGGCGAGACGGGGCAGGGTGCGACGCATCCCGGTGTCCTTTCTGACGGGTTCATCCTTGGTTGACCGTCTCTACGACCACCGGGTCGGCCGCGTTCACGACTCACCCGATCGGGTGCAGCAACACGTCCCGGACCATGCGTTCCCAGGCCGCGACGACTCCGGTCGACGGCAGTCCGAACTGGCCGAACAGGGCCAGGCAGCGACCGTCCGCGGCGGTCAGGAGCACCGTCGTCATCGGACCGTGCGGGCCGTGGGTGCGGACCGGGCGGACCGCGTCGACCTCGGCGGGGGCGAACGCGAACTGCACCGGTCCGGACACGACGCCGACGACGTCGCCGGTCTCGACGTGGTCGACCGACCCCGTCCCGATCTGGAGGCAGCCGCCGTTCGGCACCGCCAGCCCGGCCGGGACGCCGTGCTCGCAGAGCAGGCACAGCAGGTCCACGGCCCGGGCGACACCGCAGGGCGGGGTGGCCGGGACGAGCCCGTCGGGTACGCGGCCACCGCCGTCGGTGAGCGCGTCGAGCAGGCCGAGGTGGTCGAGCTCGTCGGGGGCGCCGGGCGCCGGGGCGGCGGGCGGGTCGTCGGCGCGCGGGGCGAGCCGGAGCACCTCGGTGACCAGTGGCGCGTCGGGTGACAGCAGGTGCGCGCGGTGCACGGCCGCGCCGTCGCCGTCGAACAGCCACAGGGCGGCGGGCTCGCGACGCCCGTCGTCGGCGCGGGTCGCGACGACCGAGGCGACCGCGGGGCAGGACAGGCGCAGGGTCACCGCGTCGGGCCGGACCGGGAACGCCTCGCCGGTGAAGCTCGGCTCGGCGTAGGTGCCGAGCTCGCTGATCAGGGCGTTGCCGTTCGCGGTGGTCGCCACGACCTCGTCGAGGAGCGGGAGGTGCCGCGCCAGCGTGCCGGCGTCGAGATCGAGCCGGTCGCCGACGAGGTGGGAGAGCAGGACGTCGAGATCGGTGTGGGGCAGGGTCACGGGACACGCTCCGGGTCAGTAGACGTCACGCAGGTACCGCTTCCCGCGCTTGAGATCGGCGACGAACTCGGCCGCGCCGTCCCCGCCCCCGGTGTGGGCGGCGAGGATCTCGTGCAGCGCGGCGTCGACGTCGCGGGCCATCCGGCTCGCGTCGCCGCACACGTAGAGGTGGGCGCCCCCGGCCAGCCACGCGTGCAGGCGGGCTCCGTGTTCGCGCATCCGGTCCTGGACGTAGACCTTCTCCGCCTGGTCCCGGGAGAACGCCAGGTCGAGGTGGGTGAGGAGGCCGTCGGAGGCCCAGCCGAGCAGCTCGGACCGGTAGAGGAAGTCGTGGTCGGAGCGGCGGTCGCCGAACAGCAGCCAGTTCCGGCCACGCGCCCCGCGCGCGGCGCGCTCCTGCAGGAACGCACGGAACGGGGCGACACCCGTCCCCGGCCCGATCATGATCATGTCGACGTCGTCGGCGGGCGGCCGGAACCCGGTGTTCGGCTGCAGCGAGACGACGGCGGTGTCCCCCACCGCGAGCCGGTCCGCGAGGTGGGTGGAGCAGACTCCGCCGACCGCGCGATCGGCGCACCGGTAGCGGACCGCGGCGACGGTCAGGTGCACCCGGTCCGGGAACAGCAACGGGCTCGACGAGATCGAGTACGCCCGGTGCTGGAGCGGGCGCAGCAGCCCGACGAGCTCCTCCGGGTCGAGCCGCACCTGCGCGGCGTGCAGCAGCCCCAGCAGGTCCCGGTCCCACAGGCAGGCCGCCCGGTCGTCGCGCAGGGCGGCGCGCAGCCCGGCGTCGGCGGCACGCTCGGCGAGCACGTCGAGCAGGTCCCGCGACGGGGTGACGATCTCGTGTGCGCTGGTCAGGAGCTCGCGCAGCGGACGGTCCCCGACGGGGGCGTCGCCGTCGTGACCGAGGTGCGCCAGGAACGCCTCGACGAGCGCGGGGTCGTTGGCGGGCACGACGGCGAGCGAGTCGCCCGCGGCGTAGGTCAGGCCGGTGCCGGTGAGGTCGAACTCGTGGTGGTGGATCTCCTTGTCCGAGGCGGGACCGGACAGCCGCACCCGGTGCGCGAGCACCGCGGGCACCGGAGCCGGGCGGTCGCGGCGGCGGACCGGCTCCGGCTCGGGTGCGGGCTCCGGCGCGACGGTCGCGGCCGGAGCGGCGGCCAGCACGGCGACGATCTCGGGGAACCACTGCGCGGAGGCGTCCTCCCACATCACGTCGCAGTCGCGGCGCTCCAGGATCCGGGTCGCCCCCAGCTCGGCGAGGCGGGTGTCGAGCAGCCGCCCGGCCGCGCAGAAGTCCTCGTAGGACTCGTCGCCCAGCGCGCACACCGCGAACGACGTCGCGTCCAGGCGCGGCGCGTCGTCGGCGGTGATCATCTTCCGGAAGAGGTCGGCGTTGTCGGGCATCTCGCCGTCGCCGTAGGTGGAGCAGACGACGACCACCCTGCTCATCGTGGCGAGGGCGTCGGCGCCGACGGCGTCGAGCTCGTGCAGCTCCCACGGCACCCCCGCCTCGGTGAGGCGCTCGGTGAGCAGGTCGGCGACGTACTCGGCGTTGCCGGTCTCGGTGCCGTACAGCACGTGCACCGGGGTCATCCCGGTCTCCTTCCGGACGGGCGCGGCGGCAGCGCTGCGGGCGCCCGCCAGGTAGCCGGACAGCCAGATCCGCTGCTCGGCGGTGAACGGCGCGTCCGGCGAGATCGCCAGGCTGCTCAGCTCGGTCGGGGGCGGCGGCGCGGTCACGGGGCGCCCACCAGGTCCGGTGCGGCGCGGGCCGCGAACAGCTCCTCGACGCCCGGGATGCGGCCGAGCCGCGCGGTGTTGGCGGCGTCCTGGGCGAGGATCCAGCCGTAGGTGCCGGGGCTGTCGGTGCCGTACACGTCGCGCTGCGCGAGGGAGCGCTTGAGGTCGCCGACGCGCTTGTCGGAGACCAGGACGGCGAGCTCGTCGTCGGTGTAGCCGGCCAGGGCGTCGCGGGCGTAGCGGACCAGCCGGGTGCGGACGGCGTGGTCCTCGGTGAGCAGCAGCGTGCGGGCGTCGACGCCGCGGCGGGCGGCGACCTCCTCGGCGACGGTCTGCACGGTCAGGCCGTTGAGCAGGACGAACATCTCCTCCCCGGCGTCGCCGTCGGGTACCGCCCCGGACGCGACGGGGACGCCGTCGCGCTGGGCGAGCTTGTGCCGGCGCAGCTGGTGCGCGGCGAGGGCGGCGGCGAGCTCGTTGACGAGCTCGCGGCGGCTGCGGGCGGCGAGGATCTCCCCGGCGTCCTGGTAGAGCCGCAGCGCCCGCGGGGTCGCGACGAGCAGGTGCGCGCGTTCGCGGTCCCAGTGCTCGAGCAGCCGGGCGGCGAGCGGCGAGCCGGTGGCCTCGGCGTGCCACTCCAGCAGCAGCCGGACGGCGGGCACGTGGAACCCCGAGACCGGTGCGACGTCGACCGAGTCGGTCGAGAACCCGACCGTCCCGGCCGGGTCGTACTGGTAGAGGAACCCGCCGGACATGCCGTTGCCGAGGCCGGACCCGGCGGCGCCGAGGTTCAGCACGGCCCCGCCGGTCATGTACTCGCAGCCGAAGTCGCCGAGCCCCTCGACGACGGCGCTCGCACCGGAGTTCCGCACCGCGAACCGGTCCCCCGCCTCGCCGTGGACGAACAGCCGGCCACCGGTGGCCCCGAACAGCGCGAAGTTGCCGACGAGCACGTTGCTGCCGGGCCGGTCGTCGTGCACGGCGGCGGGTGAGCGGATCGCGATGGTGCCGCCGCAGGCGGACTTGCCGACGCCGTCGTTGGCGGTGCCGGTGTGGACGAGCCACATCCCGTCGTTGCAGAGCAGACCGAACGACTGCCCCGCCGCGCCGCGGGTGCGGATCCGCAGCCACTGCTGCGGCAGGAAGCGGCGGCCACGGTCGTCGACGAGTGCCGGCCCCGGGACGTGCTCGTGGTTCAGCATCCGCTCGACGTCGACGGCGAGGCGCCCGCCCACCGAGCGGTGCCGGTTGCCCAGCGCTCCCCCGTCGATGTCCACTCCGGACCCACCGCGGGTCAGGGCGGCGCGGACGGTCGCCGACCAGCGCTCGTCGTGGTCGTGGTCGGCGCCGACCCGCACCGGGTCGGCGACCTGCGGGGTCGTCACCCGGTGCAGCAGGCGGCGCAGGTCCAGGCGTCCGACCAGCGACGGGTGCCGCGCCAGATGCAGCAGGTCGGCGCGGCCGCGGGCCTCGCGCAGGCTCCGCAGCCCGAGCGAGGCGAGGATCTCGCGGACGTCGTGGGCGACGCCGAGCAGGTACTGGGCCAGCGCGCGGGGGTCGCCGTCGAACGCGTCGGCGTCGGTGGTGATCCCGGCCGGGCACTTCACGTTGCAGTTCTTCGCCATGACGCAGCGCAGCATCATCAGCGCGGTCGTCCCGAACTCGAAGCCGTCGGCGCCGAGCAGCGCGGAGACGACGACGTCGCCGCCGGTCTGGTGCGCCCCGGAGCACCGCAGCTCGACGGCGTCACGCAGGCCGTGCGCGGACAGCGCCTGGTGCACCTCGGCGACGCCCAGCTCGGCGGAGCGCCCGGCGAACTTCAGGCTGGTGACGTTCGCGGCGCCGGTGCCGCCGGTGTTGCCCGCGACGTTGATGACGTGCGCGCCGGCCTTCGCGACGCCGACGGCGATCGTCCCGATCCCCTCCGAGGACACCAGCTTGACCACCACCCTCACCCGCGCGGCGGTGGCGTCGTGGATGAGCTGGGCGAGGTCCTCGATGGAGTAGGTGTCGTGGTGCGGCGGCGGGGACACCAGCTCGACGCCGGGCGTCGCACCGCGGGCGGCGGCGATGTCGACGGTCACCTTGGCGCCGGGCAGCTGGCCGCCCTCGCCGGGCTTGGCGCCCTGCGCGATCTTGATCTCGACCTGTTCCAGCATCGGGTCGGCGAGGTAGCCCGCCCACACGCCGAAGCGGCCGGAGGCGAACTGCTTGACCCGGGAGCCGCGGATGGTGCCGAAGCGGCTGCGGGACTCGCCGCCCTCGCCGCAGTTGGACAGCCCGCCGACCATGTTGGTGCCGTGCGCGACGGCCTCGTGCGCGCCGGCGACGAGCGCGCCGTGGCTCATCGCACCCGAGGCGAGGGTGCGGGTGATCTCCGAGGCGGGCTGCACGTCGTCGAGAGCGACCGGGTCGGGGGCGGTGACCAGCAGGTCCAGCCAGTCCTCCGCCGTCCCGGCCGCGACCACCCGCAGGGTCCCGTGGTCGAGGCGTGCGACGGACGCGCCGAACCGCTCGGCCAGCCAGGACGCCAGCGGGGCGGCGTCGCCGTCGACGTGCAGCAGGTCGCCGTCGCGACGCAGGCCGCGTACGGCGATGCACGCGCTGCCCGCCGGGTCGATCCGGTCGAGGACCTCGGCGGGGCGGCCGTCGCGCAGGTCCGGCGGCCCCACCAGCACGTCGCGCAGCGCGGACGGGCGTCGCGCACGCTCGGCGGTGAGGGACCGGACGAGCTCGCGGTAGCCCGGCGTGGGCGCGGACGCGTCGATCTCGGCGGCGGTCAGCGCACCGAGTCCGGTGTGGACGTAGGCGTCGTCGTGCAGGCCGAGGGAGTCGGTGAGCGCGGAGAGTGGGAGCAGCCGCAGCTCCCGGTCGGCCGGGCCTGCGGTGAGGCCGGTCCGCTCGTCGACGAGGCCGGTGAACGCGGTGACGGCGGCGGCGCCGTAGGAGTGCCCGGCGCCGTCGGAGCGTTCCTTGAACAGGCCGAGCTGCGGCACGTCCTCGGGGCCGGTGACGGTCAGCGCGCGGGCGTGCCAGGCGCGCACCGAGCGCTCGATGTCGGCGAACCCCGCGCCGCCGACCGGGGCGTCGACCTCGGGGAGCCAGCGGGCGAGTACCGGGTCGCAGGTGTCGAGGTAGGCGGCCTCGAAGAACTCGCCGCCGACGTAGCTCTCCATCGTGCACAGCCCGATCCGGGCCATGGTCTTGAGCAGGGACTTCTCCGCGGCGGCACGGAAGCGGGCGAACGCCGCGCCGGGGTCGCCGGGATGCTGCTGCGCGGCACGCAGGTGCGCGGTGTGCGGGTGCACCGCCGAGCCCCCGAACCCGAGGACGACGGCGAGGTGGTGCGCCGAGCACACCTGCCCGGTGGCGACGACCAGCGACACCGCGGGACGCAGACCGGCCGCGACCAGCGCGCGGTTCACCGCGGCGACGGCGAGTACCGCGGGGACCGCGGCCCGGTCGCGGGCGACGGCGCGGTCGTCGAGGACGGCGATGCCACCGCCGTCGCGGGCGAAGGCGACGACCTCGGCGCACAGTCCCTCGACCGCGGCCTCCAGCGTGCCGGGCTCGTACAGCAGGGCGAACCGGCCGACCGGGACGACGTGCTGGGCGCCGATGCGGGCGAGGCCGTCGGCGTCGAGGACGGGTGAGTCGAGGACGATGCGGTGGAACGGGCCGTCGTGCACCGGGCGGGCGCCGAGCGCGACGCGCAGGGTCATGCCGTCGGCCTCGCGGATCGGGTCCAGCGGCGGGTTGGTGACCTGGGCGAAGCGCTGGGAGAAGTAGTGCGCGACGCCGCCCTCGCGGTCGCTCAGCGCGTTGATGGCGTTGCCATAGCCCATGGCGGAGACGCGTTCGGCCCCCGTGTCGAGCATCGGGTCGAGCAGGACGCGGAACGCCTCGGCGTCCAGGCCGTAGGCGACGTAGCGCTGGTGGACGGTGAGATCACCGCTCCCGGCGGACCCGGGGACCTCGGGGGCGGCCCCGTCGGGGGCGGGCGGCAGCGCGGCCGCCGGGGTGCGGGCCCCGGCCAGGAGGGCTTCGTAATCGGCGCGGGCGGTGAGCAGCTCCAGGGTCTGCGCGGTGTCGTAGCTGCGACGCTCGCGGGTGCTCCACCACAGCATCCCGCCGGCCTCGATGCGGCCGCGGCGCAGCACGTCGTCGTCGGGGAAGGCCCACTGGCCCGCCTCCGAGGAGACGGTCAGGTAGTCGGCGGTCTCGCAGGTCCGCAGTGGACGCAGGCCGAGCCGGTCGAGGCGGGCGCCGACGACCTCGCCGTCGGAGAAGACGAGCGCGGCCGGGCCGTCGTTGATCTCCTCGACCAGCGACCGGTACTCCAGCATCGCGCGCACCGGCGCGGGCAGCGTGCGGTCGTTCTCCCAGGCCGGGGGCATCGCGGCGACGACGGCCGCGACGAGGTCGAGCCCGTCGCCCGCCACGCGCGCGTGCAGGGTCTGGTCGAACCGCGCGCTGTCGGACTGCCCGGGCGGGCGCACGATCCGGCGGCCCCGGGCGCGGGCGAGGGCCTCGTCGGCGATCCGGTTCTTCCGGTCGGTGTTGAGCTCGCCGTTGTGCGCGAGGAGCCGGAAGGGCTGCGCCATCGACGGGTGCGGGTCGGTGTTGGTCGAGAAGCGGGTGTGGAAGTAGAGGCTGCGCACCCGGTGCTCGGGGTCGGTCAGGTCGGCGAAGTACGGCACGACCTCCCACGAGTTCAGCCGTCCCTTGAGGACCTGGGTGCGGGTGGACAGGCTGAGCGGGTAGAGGCCGGCGACGGCGTCATCGGTGTAGGCGACGGACTCGATGTCGAGCAGTGCGCCGTGCGCCAGGCGCTCCGGGTCCGCGACGTCCGGCACCTCGACGATCCACTGCCGCACCGGCAGCTGCTGTGCCACGGCCGCCGGGCGCAGCACCGACGGGTCGACCGGCACGTCGCGGACGGCCAGGACGGTGCAGCCGTGCGCGGTCAGGGTGAGTGTGACCAGCGCTGCGGCCGCCGCGGCGCGTCCGGGGTCGGCGGGGAGGAAGACGTTGGCGACGGCGAACCGCCCCGGCGTCAGCTTGCGGCCGGCGAGCCGGGAGAAGAACGGCACCGACAGGTCCACCGAGACGCCGCCGCCGTCACCGACACCCTCGGCGGACATCCCGCCGCGGTGCGGCACCGAGCAGAGGGCACGATGGGCGAGGGTGAGCACGTCGTGGGTCTGCACCCCGTCCTTGCGGACGATCAGCCCGACGCCGCAGCTCGCGTGGTCGGCGGCGGGGTCGTGCAGTCCGGACGGTGCCACGTGGCGCTCCTCCTTCACTAAGGTAAGGCTTACCTTAGGAAGACGGGAGCGGAGGGAGCAACGCCCGGTCGCTGTAGCGCGGGACACACCGGGGGCCGACGGCGGCGCCGGGGCGCGGCCGGGACGGGGCTAGACTGCGGGCGACGGGGTGTGGCGCAGCTTGGTAGCGCACTCGCTTTGGGAGCGAGGGGCCGTGGGTTCAAATCCCGCCACCCCGACCAGCGGAAACGTCGCCGCGAGCGGCGTTCCGGAGGCGGTTGACAGCGGCAGCTGACAGCAACCTCAGTGCTCGTCGGTGTTCTCGGCACCGGCGCCGAGCTGGGTGTTCAGCAGGTCCAGGGCGTCGCGCTGACTGTCGAGCGTCACGTGCCCGTAGACGTTCATCGTCATCTCGATCGCGCTATGGCCTACGATCTCCGTGACGATCCGTGGGTGCACGCCGAGCGAGAGCAGCAGGCTCACGCAGGTGTGCCGGAGGTCGTGCAGCCGTACCTTGCGGAACCCGTGCCGTTCGAGCAGCGCGTGGAACGTGCGAGTCAGGGTCCGCGGTTCGAGCGGGGTGCCGATCGACGAGGTGAACACGTAGGGCGTGTCGGTCCAGGTCCCCCGCACGGCCGCGGTCCGTTCGGCGCGCTGGCGCTCCTGGTGCTCGCGCAGGGCGTCGACGACCATCGCGGGCAGCGGCACCGTCCGGCGGGACCGGCGGGTCTTGGTCGGCAGCTCCTGCAACCGTCCCCCCGTGCGCTGCAGTCCGCGCTGGATCTTGAGGGTGCCGCGGTCGAGATCGACGTCGTCCCAGTGCAGCCCGCACACCTCCGAGCGCCGGAGACCAAGTACGAGGACGGTCACCCAGAGCCCGTGCAGGCGATGGGTCTTGACCGCCCGCAGGAACGCCGTGGCCTCGTCGGCGGTCAGCGGCTCGCTCAGGGTGTCGCGCGGCGGCTGGGCGACCCGGACGCTGCGGGCGACGTTGCGGGTCACCAGTTCCTCGGAAACGGCGTGCTGCAACGCGACCCGGAGCGTGGAGTGGATCCACTGGACCATGCGCGCGCTGGTCCCGCCGGCCTTCAGGTCATCGACCATGAGCCGGACGTCGCGCACCGATAGCGCGGTGACCTTCTTCCTACCGAGCCTCGGCACGAGGTGGTTGCGCACGTTGCTCTCGTAGCCCGCCCAGGTCTGAGGCCGCACGTGCAGCTTGATGTGGTCCAGCCACTCGGTCAGAAACTGCTCCACAGTGAGCTTCGTCGGCCCGGCCGGGATGCCCTTGTCGTGGCGGCCCTGGAGGCCGACGAGCTTGCTCAGGGCCTCCTTCTTCGTCTTCCCGTAGACATACCGACGCTCGATCCGGCCGGTACTGGTGCTCACGTACGCGGCGCCGGACCAGCGGCCGTCGTTGCGCTTCCAGACGCTGCCGTCACCGTTGACGTTCTTGCTCATGCGGCGTCCTCCCCCGCCTCGATCAGCCGCCGGGCGAAGTCCTGCACGGCGTCGACCGGGACGCGACGGAGGCGGCCGATCTTGATCGAGACGATGTCGCCGTTGCGGATCAGGTCGTAGATCTTGCTGCGGCTGATGTGCAGTGCGTCGGCGGCTTCCTCCGCCGTGAGGAACACGCGGTTCATGGGGTCTCCCAGGGCTCATGCGGTCGTGGTGGCCAGTTCCTCGCGAGCGGTGCGCCTCCTGGCCCGCGCCTGTGCGGCGGCGGTGTTGGCCAGTAGGGCGTCGGCGGTGTGCCAGCCGATCCCGGCGAAGTGCAGGGCGGAGATGACGACCTCGGTGGTGTCCTCGCCCTCTCCAGGCGCTCGACCTCGTCGGCGGCGGGGCGGGGGTTGGCGTGGTCGCGCTGCCAGTCCCGCCGTGCCTGCCGCAGCGCAGTCAACGTCGTGGAGTAGCGCCGCGAGCGGGTGGAGAAGTGCCCGGCGAACCCGAGCATGTGCGCCCACCGCCACAACGGCCCCCACGACGCGGACCACTCGTCGGGGTCCCAGCCACCGGGGCGCTGTCCGAGGCGCCAGCAGGCGTCGATCTGACGCCCGGTGTGGGTGGTGTGGTCGGTGTAGGAGCGCACCGTGTCCGGCCGCAGCCGGGTCGACAGGTGCCCGGCGGTCTCGGTGGCCTTGGTCGCGTACTCGGCCAGGTAGGCGGCGACGGCGGTCGTGGTGATCTCCGCGGCGTCGTCGAGGTCGCGGGCGGCAAGCTGGACCGGCCGGGGGGCAGCACCGGACGTGACCCGCTGGCGCCGAACCGCGATGGCGTCGTCGACGTTCTTCGTGGTGGTCCGCATGGTGGGGTTGGCAGCCACCGACCTCGCCTGGGTCGTCCACGGCAAGATCGACGCCACCGTCATCCTCGCGAACAAGCCGTGGGACACCGCAGCGGGAACGCTCATCGCCCGGGAGTCCGGTGCGCTGGTGGTCGACCGCTTCGGCGAGCAGCATTCCCTGGAGTCGACCAGCACGGTGGCACTCTCGCCCGAACTGTTCGGAGACCTCATCCCCCTGCTCGGCGAGTAGCCGACAGCTCCCACTGGAGCATCCGATCCGATGAGCCACCAAGAGTCGGGGCAGCCGAAAGGACCCGTCAGAGTGGACTGTCAGCATCGGATGCCTGTCCGATGCAATCCTGACAGTCGTGACCATTGAACGACCGCGCCCTGCTCGCTTACACGTCAGCCACGACGTCGCGCTGACCGTCGACGCCGGGACGTTCTCCTTCGAGGTCACCCCTGGAGCATTCGACTACCCAGACGTCCTGTTCGGCGATTCACAACCTGTCGCGGCAACGAACCAGGATGGTGTCTACTTCACCACCGGTGCCACATATCAGGTCATCCGGTGCCAGTACGAAGTCTGGGACGGCCCTCCCGAGACCTGCTCAACCGGAGAGGGAGGCCAGCTAGTGGTTGTGCAAGCGGAGTTCAGCAAAAATCAAGTGATCCTGTGGGGAAGCGACAAAGAGTCGACAGTACCCCTCCCGACCGCAGGTCACTACACAGTAGAAGCGATTGTTCACGGCCGAGCAGCGTCGCTTGAAATCTATGCCATCGGTCTGGCGAGACCAGTGAGCGGAACTGAGTCCTGGCTCATCCGCTTCTGGCCGTCATCACCCGACCCAGTCGACTGACCGATGCCATTGAACGGCGGCCAGCACGACGCCCGTTCGGCGTCCAGCAACCAGCGCTCGAGTCGGTGAGAACTTTCTTTACGTCTTCAAGCCGGCCCTGACGGGCCGGACGGGCGGCGTCGCCGCCATCCGCCTCCTGCCTCCGGCCCGGCGGCCGGCGCGCGCACGCCCGCCACGGAGTCAGTCCCGGCGCAGACAGAGAAGCCCCACCGCCGACGAGCTGAGGCGACAGGGACAAGCGACCCAGGCCGGGGGACGATTGCGGATTAGGATCGTGCTCAAGGCCGCAGGCCAAGGGATCGGGCGGACCGCCTCCTACGGGGACCTGACGGCCCCTGCAGCGTCACATGGCCGCCCCCTGCATCAAGGGTGCTGCGCATCGACTAGCGCCGACTACTTTCGGCGGCCCTTGACACAGCAGCCTCCACGGTCATGACCGGCGCTCCGCGCGGAGGCGGGGGAACGCACCCCGCCACCAGGGACGGGGCCGACAGGCGCCGACAAGTCAGAGGTCAACGACTTTGATCGCCACATGACCACGGAGACCTTGAACGAGCAGTACTTGATGATGGTAATGGTGCCGCACGGTCTCCGCTAAGCTGCTCGGTGGAGATCCATGACGTTGGCCCCGATCGAGGATGTGCACTGTGGCCCGGAACCTGCGGGAGTTCAGTAGGCTCTACTTTGGCGAGGCGTCCGCAGAAGCCGAGGGAGAGAAGCGACCAGAGCTGCTTGTTCGAGGATACTACGATCTCGCGGACACATCTGAGCGTGTCGAATCACGTGACGCGTTTCTGTTGATTGGCCCAAAAGGTGCAGGAAAATCCAGTTATGTCGAGTATCGTCGACTGAAAGCCGAAGGTGCTTACGACTCATTCGTAATCCGGCGTGACTTGGGAGAGATTCGCGGCGCCCTGAAGAATGATGCGACAATGTCGGGCAGTCACGAGGTTACTGAACTATCTTGGTCGGTGTGGATCTGGTGCCAGTTGTTCGGTTCGGTAATGAGCGATCAGGCTGCCTCGTGTCAGCGCGACCTTGACTCGCAGTCTCTATTCTCCGAACTAAGGACTCTCGGTGCCATCGACGGTGATTTTCGCTCGGTGATTCAAGAGATTCGAAAGAAGCAGCACAAGTTTACGGCACCAAAAGTCTACGAATACTCGACTGAGGCGAGCGGAGCTCGGCGGGTAAATCTAGGTCAGTTGCGAGATGTTCTATCCGAGATATGTGCGGCGGTTGATTCGCCGAACGAGCATATATTGGCGATCGATGGCTTGGACAGCGCAGTAATCGGCAGTGCAGGCTACTGGGATCAACTTGCCGCCCTACTGAGGGCCGCAAACGCGGTGCACATGCGCCTTCGTGGGGCGCGTAGCGGACTACGGATTGTATTGCTATGTCGAAGCGATATCTTCATGAAGATTCCGCTTCCGGACTCGAATAAGATTCGCCAAAGCTGGGCGATTGAGCTCGACTGGTCTTATGGTCTTGACACCCCCGAGGATAGCTACCTTTGGGATCTCATCGAGAAGAAAGCCTCCGCAAGCGGCGCTGTGATTGATAACCTGGTCGAGTCTTATTTTCCTGCACGCATGGAAGTTGCTCAGCGGACCGGCGGACGATCGTTCGGAATGTCGCGCTACTTGATGGAGCTAACGAGGGGTACCCCTCGCGACATGATCGTTCTGCTGAAGAAGATTCAGGAGCAGTCTCGTGAGGTCTCTGAGCTGTCGATAAAGAATATTCGAGCGGGTGTTAACTCCTACTGCAAGCAGTATTTTGGCAACGAGATGGCAAACGAACTTATTGGGCTACTTCCGGCTAACCTTTCGAATACTGTTATCGGAAGCATGTCTCGCCTGGAATACCGACGATTCACAAGGAGTGAGTTCGAAGCGCTTTTCGATCAGATTGCAAAGACCGAAGACTTCGATGTTGACCAGGTTCTTCAGCAGTTGTTTCTGGCGGGCGCTATAGCCAACATTTTCCCGGGTAGAGATGAGAACTATGTCAAATTCTACCATCGACGCAATCATGCGGATCTCTCGCTAGGCGGGCCGTTTATTGTCCACACAGCCCTGGCGCTCTCGCTCAATCTGAACTTTGGACGGCGGCCGAACTAGATCGAGCCGAGTGCTACGTCCGGGGGCACGCTGTGATCGTCGGCAGCATTTAGGCAGCGACAGCGTTCGCTCTCCCGTGTAGCGATACCACATAGCGTCAGGAGATCGCTGTTCATCGCACGTTCGACGGTTGCTCCCGAGACGGCCTGACACACCGGGACAGCCTTCACATCGAAGAGGACACCGGGTGAACCACGGGGGCAGCACTGCCCCTCTCCTCGTAGTGTCCACGCCGCGGCGCTGCCGTCCAGGGCGCTCCGCGTCGCTACGCGAGCGGCTACGCCGCCCCTGGACACCACCACCACGACGAGGTGCGGGGTCAGGACGAGGAAGCCGGGGAGGTGTGGGCCCAACCCCCTCACCCGGTTACCTCAAGAGCGAACCCCACGTTTACCTACCTGAAACCACCACCAGTAGCACCCACCGGCCACGACCGTCCCGATGCGTTCCCCCAGCTCAGAGGCACCGTCCCGCACTCCCCCGGACCGTCCAGAACCACGACCTGGGAATCTCTAGGTGCCAGGCGAGCAGACAGTCGCCCGACGGTGGAACCTCACCTGCAACTCGGTCGGCCCGGCGCGCAGCCGTTCGCCGATCACCCCCAACCGCCTCCTACCGAGGCGGATGATCGTGTACCTGCGCCACACTGCGTTGGTGGCTAGCTCCTTCTGGCGAAGATCCGCGCCGTGGTGGGGCTTGTGTGTCGCGATGGCGTGCACTGGAACGGGGTCCGCTCTGACCTACTCTGCCGCTGGCCGGACTGGCTCTCTGATGATCTCCATCCTGGGGTTCGGTCTCGCGGCGATATGCATTGCCATGATCGTCCGAACCTGGCTCCGGTACCGTCGTGACCACACGGCGGAGCCAGACGCTTGACCGGAAGCCTGCCGGCGCCACCCGCCCCGGACCGGCATCAGCCTGACAGCGAACGCTGACAGCAACACCCCACGACACAGGCGCATGATCCTGGGCTGCCTGGACGCAACGCCTCCGGTCGTGCACACCCCCGGACACCGATTCACCGATTTGGGAGCGAGGGGCCGTGGGTTCAAATCCCGCCACCCCGACCAGCGGGAACGTCGCCGAGAGCGGCGTTCCGCAGACGGTCGACAGCGACGTCCGACAGCGACCGGCCCCGGCCGGTGGTCCCGCCCGGCGCCCGCACCGAGCCGTGGTCCGGCCGCCCGCCCGCAGCGGCGACGTGCTCAGGGCGAGCCGCCGTGGTGGTGGTACCGACGGAACTCCGAGGGCGACAGGCCGTAGCGACGGCGGAATGCGGCTGCGAACCGGCTCGGGCTCGAGAACCCCCAGTTCGCCGCGACATCGCTGACCGAGTGCGACGTCCGGCTCTCCAGGTCCGCCTTCGCCCGTTGCAGGCGGACGGTCGTGAGGTGCTCCATCGGGGAGCATCCGATCCACTCCTGGAAGCCCTCTTGCAGCCGTCGCACGGTGGTGCTCCCGAGGACCGCCATGTCCGCCACGGTCCAGGGCCGGGCCGGGTCGTCACGGACCGCGTCCACGACCCGGGACACCGTGCGCGGCCGCGCGGGCGACCCGGTGCCCAGGTCGGGGCAGCTCGTCAGCAGGAATCCCGCGGCCACCGCGCCGGCCAGCTGCTCGGAGACCACGGGCGAGCCGGCGAACAGTGACGGGCGACGAAGGTGGCTGGCGAGACTGTTGACGAGTCTCCGCCAGTCCTCACCTCCGCCCCGGTCGAGATCGAGCTGGTCGGGCAGGACGCCGGCGACCCGGACGGGGTCGCTGCCCAGTACGCGTTCCGCCTCGCGATCGAGCCAGGTGCGGTCGAACTTGACCCCCAGCACGGTGCACGTCGCGTCCCAGTGCGTGATCCGGCACGCGCTGTCGGCCCGGAAGACCGCAGCCTGGCCGGAGACGGAGGTCATCGATCCGCGACGGGTCTGGCTGACGAAGTGACCGGTCAACGGGATGTTGACCTCGTACGCTCCGGGATAGTCGCAGTCGATGGCGATGTCGGCGCCCCAGCCGACGTAGCCGAGGAGCACCGGGCCGAGATCGAGTGTCTGCAGGGTGAGCCGAGGCCTGCTCCGAGGACCGATGGGCGTCAGCTCGTGCGGGAAGTACACGTCAGCGACGCTCTGCGACACCTGGTCCCAGTCCCGAGGTGGCGCACCCCTGCGTGCGGCCATGCCCTCGATCGTATCCGACACCGATCACGTTCGAACTCCTCGCGCGATGGGTGCCGAAACCGCGCGATCGGTGTCGTCAGGCCCCGACGACCCCGCCTACCTTCTCGCCGTCCCGAACCGACGCAGTGAAGGAGCCACCCCCATGACGGCGGTGAACGACGCCCGCACCCCGGACCTCTCGTGGCTGGACGACGTGACGATGACCGACCTCGAGCGGAACCCGTACGCGACCTACGAGCGGCTGCGTGCCGAGGCACCACTCGCCTACGTCCCGGTACTGGGTTCCTACGTCGCGTCCACCGAGGAGGTCTGCCGCGAGGTGGCCACGAGCGCCGCCTTCGAGGCCGTCATCACCCCGGCGGGCGGGCGCACCTTCGGCCACCCGGCGATCATCGGGGTCAACGGGGACGTCCACGCCGACCTGCGCGGGATGGTCGAGCCCGCGTTGCAGCCGGTCGAGGTCGACCGCTACGTCGAGGACCTCGTCCGTCCCATCGCCCGCCGCTACCTGGAGAGCTTCGAGAACGACGGCCGCGCCGAGCTGGTCGCGCAGTACTGCGAGCCGGTCAGTGTGCGGTCCCTCGGTGACCTCCTCGGGCTCCGCGACGTGGAGTCCGACGTCCTGCGCGACTGGTTCGCGAAGCTCAACCGATCGTTCACGAACGCGGCCATGACCGAGAGCGGTGAGTTCGCCAACCCGGAGGGCTTCGCCGAGGGCGACCGGGCGAAGGCCGAGATCCAGGCCGTGGTGGACCCGCTGATCGACCACTGGATCACCCACCCCGACGACAGTGCGATCTCGCGCTGGCTGCACGACGGCATGCCCCCCGGGCGCACCCGCGACCGCGAGTACATCTATCCGACCGTCTACGTGTACCTGCTCGGCGCGATGCAGGAGCCCGGACACGGGATCGCCTCCACCCTCGTCGGGCTGTTCGGCGAGCCCGAGCAGATGGAGCGGGTCGTCGACGACCCCGCGTTGATCCCGCGAGCGGTCTCGGAGGGGATGCGCTGGACGTCGCCGATCTGGTCGGCCACCGCACGCATCTCGACCCGGCCCGTGACGGTCGCGGGCGTGGACCTCCCGGCCGGCACCCCGGTGATCCTCTCCTACGGCTCCGCCAACCACGACCACGACCGGTACGAGGCGCCGACCCGGTTCGACATCGACCGGCCCCCGCTCCCGCACCTGGCCTTCGGGGCGGGCAACCACGCCTGCGCCGGTATCTACTACGCCAACCACGTCATGCGCATCGCGCTCGAGGAGCTGCTCGAGGCCATCCCGAACCTGGAACGCGACACCTCCTCCGACGTCGAGTTCTGGGGCTGGGGATTCCGCGGTCCGACCACCCTGCACACCGTGTGGGAGGTGTGAGGGCATGGCGTTCACGGCGACCGTCGCCGGGCGGAGGGTCACGTGCGGGCCGGACCAGTCGGTCCTCGACGCGTTCCTCCGCGCCGGGGCGTGGATGCCGAACTCGTGCAACCAGGGCACCTGCGGCACCTGCAAGGTGCGCGTGCTGAGCGGCGAGGTCGACCACCGGGACTCGCCGCTCGGCACGTTGACCGAGGACGAGCGGTCCGCCGGTCTGGCGCTCGCCTGCCAGGCCCGGCTCCGCTCCGACGCGGAGGTCGCACCGTCGGGGCCGGGCGGCGGGAGCGCGGGGCGTCGGACCCACCCCCTGCGCGATCTGGACGCCGTCGTCGTCGACATCGAGGACATGGCGCGGGACACCCGCCGGGTGCGGCTGGGGCTGGCCGACCCGCTCGCCTTCCACGCGGGCCAGTACGTGGAGCTCACGGTCCCGGGCTCGGGTGCTCGTCGGCAGTACTCGCTGGCGAACGTCGCCGACGACGACCAGGTCCTGGAGCTGCACGTACGGCTCGTCCCCGGGGGCACGGCCACCGACCGCTGGATCTTCGACGGGCTCGCCGTCGGCGACCGGGTACGGGCCGCCGGGCCCCTGGGCGACTTCTTCCTCGACCCGGAGGACGACGGCGGCGAGCCGATGGTGCTGATCGGGGGCGGCACGGGGCTGGCCCCCCTGCTGGGCATCGTGAGGACCGCGCTCGCCGGCCGACCGGGCCGCGAGATCCTCCTGTACCACGGGGTCCGCGGTGCGGCCGATCTCTACGACCTGGACCTCCTGGCCCGTCTGTCCGAGGCCCACCCGAACGTCAACGTCGTTCCGGTGCTCTCCCACGAGAGCCCGCCCGACGGCACGTTCTACCGCACCGGACTCCCGACCGACCTGTTCCTGGACGACGTCGGATCGGCCCGGGGCTGGTCGGGCTGGCTCTGCGGGCCGCCGGGGATGGTCGAGGCCGGGGTCAGGGCGTTCAAGCGGCGCCGCATGGCCCCCCGCCTGATCCACCGGGAGACGTTCACCCCCGCCGACGCCGGCTGAGGGCCGCCCCGCTCAGGACAGCAGGCGCAGCTGGAACGGGTAGTCGTAGGGCCGGTCGTTCGACGCCCGCACCGCGCCCTTGATGTGGCACCACGCCGACACCACGAACAGCACCAGCATCAGCGGCAGCGCCACCACGATCCCGACCACGGTGAAGATCAGGATCCAGCAGAGGATGAACAGCACCCAGAACGACAGGTTGAAGTTGAACGCCCCGGCGGCGGCCCGGCGCGCGAACGGGTCGTCCTTCTTGACCAGCCAGACCAGCAGCGGGCCGACCAGGCTCAGCAGCCCGGCGCTGAGGATCGCGGCGATCGGCGCCGAGAGGTGCGCGAGGATCGCGGCGATCCGGCTGGAGTCGGAGGGGTGCGGCTGCGACATCGAGGTCCTTTCCGGGTCCGGTCGGCTCAGCGCCTCTGGGCCGACCACCCTGCCAGGCATCGGGCCGGCCGGCGGGAGCCGAGCGGCACGCCGGGCCCCGACCACCCGGACGGGTGCGCGGGCGCCCCGGTCACGAGCACCGCGAGCCGTCCGAGCATCCGCCACGTCATGACCGCGCTGACCACGCCGGTCAGCCGGACCGCCGCCCGCTCCACGAGACCTCCGGTCTCGTAGCGTTCACGCAGGTGCAGCCGGGTGCCCGGCGTGCCGTCGGGCAGCGCGACCGGCGCGAGGTGGAACAGCCAGGTCATCGAGGTGTCCGTGCGGCCGGGTGCGTCGCCGCCCCGGGAGGTCACCACCAGGTGGGCGCCGGGCTCGACGGCGGCCACCCGCAGCGCGACGTCGGGGTGCAGCCGGAACCGGTCCCCCGGCTCGACGTGCTGCCACTCCGGGTGCACGCGGTCGGCGCCGGTGATCCGGCACCCGGCGAGGTTCTCCAGGGCCTGGAACGAGTAGAACCCGGCCCGGTCCTGGCCGAGCTGCGCGATCCACGGCCACACCTCGGCGGGCGGCGCGGCGAGGGTGCGGGCGCGGTCGTACTGCAGGCCGGCACGGGGCAGCAGGGTGTCGCCGGGCCGCGGCACGCGCGCCTCGGCCGGGGACGCCCCGGTCCGGCGGGCCATCCGTGCGGCACCGTCATCATCGCCGCGACCGCGAGCACCACCGGGACCGTCCGTCGGGTCGTCATCGTCGGCCACCTCCTCGCCGTCGATCCTCGTGGGGCCGGCGCCGGTCCGCTCAGGGCCGAAGGACCGTGGGCCCGCGCGGTGTGACGGCGGGAACACCCCGCCCCGCGCCGGCGTTCCGGTCGTCGAAGCGTCCGTGGGGGTGCGTCCGATGCCGTCGACTGCGAGACCGTCGTTCACCGTCGGCCTCGTCGTGCCCTCGGCCGGCTCCGACGGCATCTACGGGCCGTCGTGCATCCTGTGCGCCCGGCTGGCCGTCGAGGAACTGAACGCGGTGGGCGGGGTCCTCGACCGCCCCGTCCACCTGCGGATCCTCGACGGGTCCGGGGCGCCGGACCAGGTGGCGACGGCGGTCGCGCAGGCGGCGCGGACCGGGGCGATCGACGCCGTCGTCGGCTGGCACATCTCCCCGGTGCGGGTGCGGCTCGCGTCGGCGCTGCGCGGACTGGTGCCGTACGTGTTCACCGCGCTCTACGAGGGCGGTGAGACCACGCCGGGTGTCGTCCCGATCGGTGAGACACCGGACATCCAGCTCACCCCGGCGCTGCGGTGGATGGCCCGGGAGATCGGCGTCCGGCGCTGGGCGGTGATCGGCAACGACTACCGCTGGCCGCACCGGTCGATCGCGCGGACCCGGGCCGCGCTCGACGGGTCCGGCGGGCCGACGCTGGACCACACCCGGTTCGTGCCGCTCGGCACCTCGGACCACCGGGCGGTGCTGGACGACCTGGCCGACCTCGACGTCGACGGGGTCCTGACGCTGCTCGTCGGCTCCGACGCCGTCGCGTTCCACCGCGAGTTCGCCCGGCGCGGGCTGGAGAGCCGGTACGCCCGGTTCTCCCCGTTGATGGACGAGAGCATGCTGGCCTGCGCCGGGGCCGGGGCGTCGCAGGACGTGTTCACCGCCGCCGGCTACTTCGAGGCCCTCCCGACCGCGGAGAGCCTGGCCTTCGGCGCCCGCTACGCCCGCCGGTTCGGCCCCGGCGCACCGCTGCCGTGCGCGCCCGGCGAGTCCTGCTACGAGGGCGTCGGGGTCCTCGCCGCCCTGGCGAACCGGGTCGGCACCACCGACGCGGTCCGGTTGTCCGAGGCCGCCGGACGGTGCCACTACGTCGGCCCGCGCGGACCGGTGACCGTACGCGACGGCCGCGCCGAGCAGCGCATCTACATGGCCGTCGCCGACGGGTCGGGTTTCGACATCCTCGCGTCCCTCTGAGACCGCCGGGCGATCACGAGCGCGGTCACGACCGCGGCGAGGACCAGGATCCCGGACAGCGGCAGCCCGATCAGCAGCATCAGGCCGCCACCGATGTTCGCGCCGATCGACGCCGCCGTCATGACGCGCCCGGCCCACCCGACCAGCAGGCCGGCCAGGACGCACAGCACGACCGGCGAGGCCAGGGCCCACCCGCGGACGACCGCGGTCCCGCATCCGGCCAGCCCGGCCGCCGCGAGCAGAGCACCCGGCCACCCCACCACGGGCGGCTCGTGAGCCCGGATCCCGTCCGCGAGCGCGGACGCCGCGCTCACATCGCCGATCAGGTGGTAGGCGAGGACGGCCGCGCAGAGCCCCGCGACCAGGCCGACCGGGATCGCGCGCAGTGCACCGTGCACGGCCGTCTCCTTCCGTCGGTCCCGTCCACCGTGCCCGGATCCCGGGCGGCGGGGCCTCCGTAGGACCACGCAGATCAGTCGACCGGGCGCCAGGGCCGCGGCGGCAGCGTCGGCAGCCCGCTCGGTGCGCACTGCCCGCCCCGCTCCCCCGCCAGCCGGAACACCAGCCAGCCCGACAGCGCGGCCAGCACCGACCCTGCCAGGATCCCGATCTTGGCTTCGGCGACGAGCAGCTCGTCGGTGAGCGCGAGCTCGGTGACGAACAGGGCCACGGTGAACCCGATGCCCGACAGCGCCGAACCGCCGAGCAGCTGTCCCCAGCGCAGCGTGTCCGGCACCCGCCCGATCCCGGTGCGCAGCGCGACCCAGGTCCCGACGGCGACACCGATCGGCTTGCCCACCACGAGACCGAGCACGATTCCCCAGGTCAGCAGGGAGGTGGCCGCCGCGGACAGGGTCTCGCCGGAGAGCACCACCCCGGCGTTGGCGAGCACGAACAGCGGCACGATGACGTAGCTGCTCCACGGCTGGATGGCCTGCTGGAGCCGCTCGTTCGGGGAGACGGCGGCGACCGCGACCGCGCGGGCGGTGCGGGCCCGCTCCGGGGTGGGGTCGAGCAGGAAGTTCTTCCCGATCCGGACGGCCTCGACCATCTCGGTGCGACGCGGCGCGTAGGCGTTGACCAGCAGCCCGAGCGCGACGCCGACGACACTCGGGTGCACCCCCGACCGCAGCACCGCGACCCAGCACAGGATCCCGACGACGGCGTAGAACGGCGTCCGCCAGAACCGCACCCAGCGCAGCGCGAGCAGCCCGGCGAGCAGCACCACGGCGACGAGCAGCGCGAGCAGGTCGACCTCGTCGGTGTAGAACAGCGCGATCGCCAGCACCGCGCCGATGTCGTCGACGATGGCCAGAGCCAGCAGGAACACCCGCAGCTGGTCGGGGCAGCGCGGCCCGAGCAGCGCGAGCACACCCAGCATCACCGCGGTGTCGGTGGAGATCGCGATCCCCCAGGCGCCCGCCGCCTCGCCGCCGGCGTTGAGCGCGAGGAAGAACAGCGCGGGCACGACGAGTCCGCCGAGCGCGGCCGCGGCCGGTGCGGCGAGGGCGCGGAACCCGCGCAGCTCGCCCAGCGTCGTCTCGCGGGCGATCTCGAGCCCGACGGAGAGGAAGAACAGCACCATCAGGCCGTCGTTGACCCAGTGCCGCAGGTCCAGGTCGAGCGCGGACTCCCCGAACGACACGGCCAGCGGGGTGTGCCAGAACGTCTCGTACCCGCCGCCGAGGTTGGCCCACAGCAGCGCGACGACGGCCGCCCCGACCAGCAGGACCGCCGATCCGGACTCGGTCCCGAGGAACCGCCGCGCGGCATCGGAGAGGTCGCCGCGCTCGGCTAAGGTCACCACCGCCATGTGCTGATCCTGCCCCGCCCGTCGCGGGACGCAACGAGGAGGCCGTCATCAGCCTGGATCCGCCCGTCGGACCGTACGACCACGTCCTGGGCCCGCCCGAGGCCGAGCTGACGCTGGTGGAGTACGGCGACTTCGAGTGCCCCTACTGCCGCGACGCCGCACCGGTGCTGGAGGAGGTCCGCGACCGCTTCGAGGGGCGGCTCCGGTTCGCGTTCCGGCACTTCCCGCTGCACGAGGTGCACCCGCACGCCATCGCGGCCGCCCTCGCCGCCGAGATGGCCGGGTTCGACGGCCGGTTCTGGGAGATGCACGACACCCTGTTCGCCCCCGGTCCGCCGCGGCTGCGCCAGGACGACCTGCGGGAGCACGCCGTCGCCGCGGGGGTGCGGCCGGACCGGGTCGTCTGGCCGGCGACGCGGCTGGCGGAGGACCGCGTCGAGGCCGGGTTCAACGCGGCGGTGCGCTCGGGCGTGCGCGGCACGCCGACCCTGTTCGTCAACAGCGAGCAGTACCGCGGCGA
Source organism: Pseudonocardia sp. DR1-2 (assembly GCF_023717215.1). Taxonomy (NCBI): domain Bacteria; kingdom Bacillati; phylum Actinomycetota; class Actinomycetes; order Pseudonocardiales; family Pseudonocardiaceae; genus Pseudonocardia; species Pseudonocardia sp. DR1-2. The sequence goes on from NZ_JAMQOF010000003.1 coordinate 40,083, forward strand.
CGTCACGGTCGCCGCGCTCACCGCGGCGCTGGACCCCGCGCTCCGGTCGTAGCCGCTCAGGCCGTCGCGGCGGGCCCGACCAGCATCACCGGGCAGTCCGCGCGCTGGACCAGCGCGAGTCCGGTCGAGCCGAGCAGCAGCCCGGTGAACCCGCCCCGCCCCCGGGTGGCGACGACGACCAGCCGCGCCGCCCCGCTGCGCTGGGCCAGCACCCGTCCCGGCTCGGCGCGCTCGATCACCCGCTCGACGGCGACGTCGGGATAGCGTTCCGACCAGCCGGCGAGCCGCTCGGCCAGCGCCCGCTCCTCGGCCTCGCGCAGCCGGTCGAACGCACCGGTCGCGCGCAGGGCCGGGGACCGGCCGTCGTGCCAGGCGTGCAGGACGACCAGCCCGGTGCCGTGCTCGGCGGCCGCGGCGAAGGCGTGCTCCAGCGCGACGTCGGACAGCGGGCCGCCGTCGATCCCGACCAGGACCGGCCCGTCGGACGACGTGCCGCGGACGACGACGACCGGGCAGCCCGCGTGCGAGGCCACGGCGAGGGTCACCGACCCCAGCGCGGTGCCCATCGCCCCGCGCCCGGCGGACCCGAGCACCAGCAGCTCCGCCGTGGCGGACCGCTCGACCAGTGCCGTCGACGGCGCCCGCCGGTCCTCGGCGACGTCGACCGCGACCTCGGGTGCGGCCTGCGCGGCGGCGTGCCGGGCCGCGTCGAGGGTCGCGCGGGACTCCTCGCGGATCGACTCCTCGACGTCGTCGAGCAGGGGTGCGACGGCGGCGTCCGCGTACAGCCCGGCCACGTTGAAGGCCTGCACGAGCAGCAGGTCGGCGTGCCGGGCGGCGGCCTCGCGGGCCGCCCATGCGACGGCGTCCAGGGCCGCGTCCGATCCGTCCACGCCGACGACGACGGTGCTCATCACTGTGCTCCGTTCCCGGCCGGCCCGGTGTCGGCCGTTCACCCTCCACTGTGCTCCGTCGCGGGCCGGGTCGCACGGCCCCGTCGTGTGAGGTCGGAGACGGCCCGCACGGGCCGGGACGGGCACCCGGGGCCCCGGGCCGCATCGCTACGGTGATCGCTGCTGCATTCCGGAGACAGGGAGGTCCCGTGCACGCACCGAGCGTTCTCGTGGTCGGCGCCGGGTTCGGCGGCATCGCCGCCGCGATCGAGCTGCGGGCCCACGGCATCCGCGACGTCACGATCGTCGACGCCGCCGACGGCATCGGCGGTACGTGGCTGCACAACACCTACCCGGGCGCCGCCTGCGACGTGCCGAGCCATCTGTACTCGTACTCGTTCGCCCAGCGCACCGACTGGTCGCGGCTCTGCTCACCGCAGCCCGAGATCCTCGCCTACCTGCGGGGTGTCGCCGCCGAGTTCGGGGTCGACGAGCTGGTGCAGACCGGTGTGCGGATCGTCGACGCCCGGCGCGACGAGGCCGACGGACCGTGGACGGTCACCGCCGACGACGGCCGCACCTGGACCCCCGACGTGCTGATCGTCGCGACCGGGCAGCTGAACCGGCCGGTGTCCCCCGACCTGCCCGGCGTCGACTCGTTCGCCGGGACGATGTTCCACTCCGCGCGCTGGGACCACGACCACGACCTGCGCGGACGTCGCGTCGCCGTGATCGGGACCGGAGCCAGCGCCGTGCAGTTCGTGCCGGCGATCGCCCCCGAGGTGGGGCACATGACGGTGTTCCAGCGGTCCGGGAACTGGTTCCTGCCGCGACGGAACCGGAGGTTCCCGGCGTGGTGGCGGGCCGCGATCGCGCGGGTGCCCGGACTGCAGGCCGCGCGGCGCCGGTTCATCACCGAGTACTGCGAGGCACTGACGCTGATGATCCGCCACCCCGCCACCTGGGGCAGGCTGGGGCGGCTCTACGCGACGCTGTTCATGCGGGCCCAGCTGCGCGACCCCGAGGTCCGCCGCAAGGTCTGGCCGGACTACACGTTCGGCTGCAAGCGCATCCTGTTCAGCTCGCACTGGCTGCCCGCGCTGCAGCGGCCCAACGTCGCGGTCGAGACGTCGCGCATCGCCGCCGTCGAGCCGACCGGGGTGCGCACCGAGGACGGCACGCTGCACGAGGTCGACACGATCATCTGGGGCACCGGGTTCGCGGCGACCGACTTCATGTTCCCGATGGAGATCAGCGGCCCGGGCGGACGGTCGCTGCGCACCGAGTGGTCCGACGGCGCGCACGCCTACCTCGGCATGACCGTCCCCGGGTTCCCCTCGCTGTTCGTGCTCTACGGCCCGAACACCAACACCTCCGGCGGCTCGATCATCCGGTACCTGGAGCACCAGGTCCGCTACGTCCGCGAGGCCCTGCAGGAGGCGGCCCGCCGCGGCGCGTCCGGCGTGGAGGTCCGCCCCGAGGTCGAGCAGGCCTACGACGAGGAGGTCCAGGCCCGCTTCCCCGGCACCGCGTGGACCCGCTGCGACTCCTGGTACCGCGACGACACCGGGCGCATCGTCACCAACTGGCCCGGCTACATGCGCGAGTACGACGAGCGCACCCGCCGCGTCGAGCCGTCGGACTACGTCTTCCACTGAGCCCCGGCCGGCATCGGGCAGGACGGAACCGCCCCCTGCGTCCCGTGGCGGCGGGAGGCAGGGGGCGGAGGTCGTCGTCGGGGTCAGTCGCAGGACGTCGGGTTGTCGCGGTTCTGCGCCGCCCCGCCGCCGAGGATCCCGAGGACGTTGCCGAGGGCCGCGTTGACGCCCGGGCAGATGTTGGCGTTGTTGAGGACGTTGACGTCATCGAGGTTCACCAGGCCGAACTGGTCGCCCCGGGTGTTGCCGACGTCCTGGACGAAGGAGTCACCGTCGTCGTCCTTCGGCGCGGGCGCAGCCGACGCCAGCGGGCTGAAGGCGACCATGGTGGCGATGACGGCGACGCCGGTGACCGCAAGCTTCCTGCGCATGTCTTTCTCCCCGATCGTGTCCGGTGGGACGGACGTGTCTCACGATTCCCGTGAGCACCACCGGGACGCCTGTGCGTCGCGGCAAGCGGACAGTAGGCAGCCGCTCACCGGCGGGGATACGGCAGCGACACCAACGGGTGACCCGGTCACCACGGGTACCAAAAGTGTGGTGTGAAACGGACGGAACCGGTTCTCCCAGGACGCCGGACACCCTCCGTCCCCACGTCCGGGGCGGCCGATGCGAAGGGTGATCGACCGACCGGACCGTGGGCGGGGGGCGACCACTCGCGGGGGTGAATCCGTGACCGGCGTGTCGCGGGACCCGGCGTGTCGCGGCGGGACCGTGGCGTCCGGGGCTTGCACCTGACGCGACGTGAGGCGGCACCGTCCATCATGCCGCCACGACGTGGCGGCCCGACAGGAGGGGATTCCGGTGAAGGTGGGCGAGCTGGCCCGGGTGACCGGGCTGACCGTGCGGACACTGCACCACTGGGAGGAGCGGGGGCTGGTCGTGCCGTCGGCGCGGACGGCCTCCGGCCACCGGGTCTACGACGACGGCGACGTCCGCAGCGTCTACCAGGTGGTCGCCCTGCGGGAGCTGGGCCTGCCGCTGGAGGCGATCGGCGGGCTGCTCTCGTCCGGGTCGTTCGCCGACGTCCTCACCGCGCACCTGGACCAAGTCGACGCCCGGCTGGCGGCGCTGCACGCCCTGCGGGGCACGCTCGCGGCGGTCGTCGACCGGCTCCGGGACGCGCCGGACCCCGACCCGTCGGACGTGTTGATGATGATCGACGAGGTGAGCAGGGTGAACGACACCTTCGCGCAGTACTTCACTCCCGAGCAGGTCGCCGAGCTCCGTGCGCGGCGCGCCGAGGGCGAGACGGCAGCGGCCGCGTGGCCCGGGCTGATCGCCGACGTGCAGGCCGAGATGGACGCGGGCACCGACCCGGCGGAGCCGCGCGTGCAGGCGCTCGCCGCGCGGTGGTCGGAGCTGCTGGCGACCTTCCACCGTGGTGACGAGTCGTTGCAGCGGCAGCTGTACCGGCTGCGGGACGAGAACCCCGACGAGGTGACCGCGGCGGGTGGCCCGGACCAGGCAATGATCGACTACATCGCCCGGGCCGGGGTCACCGGCTGAGCCGCTTGCGGCCGGTCAGGCCGCCAGCACCCGGCTGCGGGACACGACGTCGAGGTGGCGCCGGCTCTCCGTGGACAGCGGGCGCCCGGCGGTGAGCCGGTCGTGCACCGTCGCGACGACGTCGTCGCCGACGGCCCAGAGCCGGGCCACCTCGATCAGCTGGTCGGTCTCGGCGCTGGTGACCTCGCCGTCGTCGAGGGCACGTGCGACGGCCTCGGCGTAGGCGGTGGTCCCCGCGTCCGGCCAGACACCGGCACCGGTACGCGCGTCCGCGGCAGGGCCGGCCCCGCTGCGGTGCAGGACGCGGCCCGACGGCGCAGCGGGCGCCCACGCCCCGGGCAGCGCCGCGGGCCGGACGCCGAGCCCGGCCGGGTCGGCCCGTCCGGCCGCGGCGAGCTGGGCGGCGAGCAGCCCCGCGGTGGCGCGGGCGTCCCCCGCGGCGCTGTGCGCGTCCCGCAGGGGAACCCCGTAGGCGGCGCAGGCGTCGGGCAGCCGGCGCCCGGTGCGGCCCGGGACCTCCGGTAGCCGGTCCAGCAGCCGCATGGTGCACAGCACCGGCCAGGCCGGTGGGGTGTGGCCGGTCCGCTCGAACTCGGCGGTCAGGAACCGCAGGTCGAAGCTCGCGTTGTGGGCGGCGACGATCCGGCCGGACAGGCGGTCGGCGAGGTCGCCCGCGATGTCGGCGAACCGCGGGGCACCAGCCAGGTCGGGGGGTCGCAGACCGTGGACGCGGGCCGGACCGGGGTGGCGCTCCGGGTCGAGCAGGGTGTGCCACTCGTCCTCGACGGTGCCGTCGGCGCGGCAGCGGACCACGGCGATCTCGACGATCCGGTGCCCGCTGCTCGGCGCGAGACCGGTGGTCTCGACGTCGACGACGGCGTAGCCCGTCCCGGCCGGGATCGCCCCGGCACCGGGCAGCGTGATCACCGCGGCGGGCTCGTCGACCGGCAGCGCGACCGCGGACCCGGTGGAGACCGGACGCGGGGCGGGGGTGCGGGTGCGAGTGCGCAGCCAGCTCCACACCGCGTCGACGTCGAGTGCCCGGGCGGCGTAGGCCTGGTCGAGCAGACGGGGCGAGAGGACCTCGTCCCACTTCTCCTCGGCCTTCGCGGCCACCGTCGCGGCGAGGTCGACCGGGTCGGGCGCCGGGGCGTGGGCCAGCGCGGCGAGCGCGTCCTCGACCTGCGGCAGCGGCGCCGAGACCCGCAGTGCGGGGCCCTCCCGTCCCGCCCGCAGCCCGCGCTGGTGCAGGGCCACCAGCAGGGTGTCGAGCATCCGGTCGCCGCGCCACGGGAGGACGAGTGCGGAGTTCCCGCGCGGGATCAGGTCGGTGTCGCGCAGGCCCAGGCGGTCGAACGCCCGCCGTGCGGTGTCGAGGAGATCGCGGGCCCGGTCGTCGAGAAGGTCGGCGATGCCGTCGTCGGTGCCGCGGTAGACCTCCAGCATCTCCTCGCGGACCCGGTCGTGGACCCTGGCGGCGCCGGTCGGCGGGAAGTTCGCGACCGAGCCGCGGCTGTCGGGGACGACCTCGACCACCGACTCCCCCGGGTACACGGCGACCACCCGCCAGCGCCGTCCGGCCAGGACCAGGTTCGAGTCCGGGACCAGCGGCGAGCCGGCGTCGACCGAGCCGATCTCCTGCCCGCCGGCGACGACGCGGTAGGTGGCCGGGGTATCGAAGGCGGCGAGGAAGGAGTAGTGCTCGATCTCGCGTTCGCCACGGCCGCCGGGGAGCAGCGTGCCGTCGCCGGCGGTCATCAGCATGTCGGCGTCGTGGAGGGCCTCGAGCAGCCGGTGGAAGGTCTCGCCGTCGACCCGGCGGAACGGCCCACGCGAGCACAGCGCGGACTCCGCCTGTTCCGGCCGCACCCCGCCGAACTGGGCGGTCAGCGACAGGACCTGCTGGACGACCGTCGAGAGGTGCAGGCCGCCGTGTTCGGGCGGCTCGCACCAGTCGTGCACCCGGATCAGGCGCAGCATCGCGGCCGTCTGCACGAGCTGCGGGCGGAGCTCGTCCACCGGCTCGGGATCGTCGGCCAGCTCGTTCTCGGCGACGTAGGTGCGCAGGACGGAGCGGTCCCCCGGTCTCCGGCCCGCCCTGCCCCACCGCTGCCGCAGCGCCGCGACCGACGGGGGCGGCCCGACCTGGGCGACCTCACGGACCTGACCGATGTCGACACCCATCTCCAGGGTCGAGGTGCAGACCGCGGTGGCCGGGAGGTCGGTGGAGCGCAGCCGCTCCTCGACGTCCTCGCGCTCGACCTTGGACAGGCTGCCGTGGTGGGCGAAGAACTCGTTCGGGGTTCCGGTGCGTTCGCACTCCTGACGCAGCCGGTCCGCGTAGTACTCGACGTCGCTGCGGGCGTTGGCGAACACCAGGTTCGTCGTACCGCGGAACCGGGTGTGCAGGCGGCGCGCCACGGCCGACGACCCGCCGGCGCCACGGGTGGTGAGGTGGCCGTGGATCCGGGTCCGGCGGTCCCGGCCGTCGACGGTCGACTCCACGACGTGCACTCGACCGCCGCGGCCGGGGCGCAGGAACTCGGCGGCGGCGTCGAGCTTCCCCACGGTCGCGGACAGCCCGATCCGCGGGACCCGTCGGCGGGCCAGCAGGTCCACCCGGTGCATCAGCGCGGACAGCTGCGCGCCCCGGGCGCTGCCCGGGAACGCGTGCAGCTCGTCGACCACGATGAACCGCAGGTCCCCCAGCAGCGACTTCGCCCGTTCCCCGCGATGACAGAGGATGCCCTCGACCGACTCCGGGGTGATCAGCAGGACCCCGGCCCTGTCCCGCCACACCTTCTTCCGCCGCCCCGCCGGGACGTCCCCGTGCCACGGGTGCACCGGGATCCCCAGTTCCTCCCCCAGCGGCTCCAGCCGTCGCAGCTGGTCGTTGATCAGCGCCTTGAGCGGTGACAGGTAGAGCACCTCGACACCGCCGGGGGCCGTGCCCGACTCGCGACGCTCGACCAGGTGCGAGAGGACCGGCAGGAACGCCGCCTCGGTCTTTCCCCCGGCCGTCGACGCGGTGATCAGGACGTCCGGGTCCGCGGCCAGGATCGGCTCGACCGAGCGGGCCTGCACGTCGTGCAATCCCTCCCAGCCCTGGCCGTGGATCCAGCGGCGGACCGGCTCGGCGAGGCGGGCGTAGGCCGAGTCAGAAGCTGACGAGGTCATCGTCGTCGTCCTCCAGGGGCGTGAGGTCGGGGTTCTCCTCGACGACGACGGCGGTATGCCCCAGGACCTCCTGCCAGTCCCGTCCCGGGTTCTGCTCCAGCAGCGACAGCAGGTCGCAGAAGGCCTTGATCGTGTTCCGCGGGGTGCGGAAGTAGGCGTCGCCGATCTGGCGGCGGCAGTGCGCCATGAACGCGTCGACGGCCTCGTCGGGGACGAGGTACTTCGCCGGGTCCCCGGAGGCGTAGACGTGCCGCACGTTCTCCAGCAGCACGTGGAAGTCCTCCGGCGTGAGCTGCTCCAGCCGCAGCACCGGGCCGGAGTAGTCGACGAGGTCCGAGGTCGAGAACCTGTTCTCCCCGAGCCGCGACGCCAGCGCGCCGTAGGAGTACAGGCCGCGCCGGGAGTCGGTGAGGAAGTCCGGGGTGCCGCCGAACACGAAGCCGAGGCCTTCGGCGTTGCCCTGCAGGACGTCGTTGACGATGCGCAGGATCTGCTCGTAGTTGGCCTCGCGGGCGCCCTTGTGCGCGATCTTGTAGAGGTTGACCATCTCGTCGAGGCAGACCAGCAGCCCCTGGTAGCCGGCGAGCCGGACGAACCGGGCGAGCAGCTTGAGCTGGTCGTAGAACGACGCATCGTCGACGATGGTGCGCACACCGAGGTCGGACTTCGCCTCGGTCCTCGTCGAGTACTCGCCGCGCAGCCATCGCACGGCGTGCGCCTGCAAGGCGTCGTCGTCGGTGTCGTGGCCGCGCCAGTACGCGTCGATGACGGTCGCGAAGTCGTAGCCGCCGACCAGCTCGGTGAGCTCGTCGAGCCGGGCCCGGATCACCTTGCTCGGGGTGGTGCCCTGCTCGCGGGCGGGGTCCATGGCCTGGGTGACGAACCGCTCGACGACCGCCGCCAGGGCTCCGTCCGCCCTCGTCTGGGTGCCGGTGTTGCGCATCAGCTCGGTGTAGAGGCCGCGGGCCTGGCCCCCGGTCGACGCCAGCCGTCGCCCCGGGTTCAGGTCTGCGTGCAGCGTGACCAGCTTCTTCTGGGCCGCGACGGCGCGGACCAGGTTGAGGAAGAAGGTCTTCCCCGAGCCGTAGTCGCCGATCACGAACCGGACCGCGGACCCGCCGTCGGAGATCCGGCCGATGTCGGCCAGCAACGCGTGCAGCTCGGGCGCGCGGCCCACCTGGATCAGATGCTGTCCGGTCCGTGGGACCACGCCGGCCCGCAGGGACTGGATCAGCGCGTCGCGGTCGCGGGCCTTGATCCGTGCCGGTCGGGTCATGCGCGCATCTCCTCCAGGATGTCGGTGTCGACGACGACGGAGCCGTCGTCCAGCAGCTCGATGACGACGTCGTCGGCGAGGTCGTACGCGGCCTCGTTGACGACGTCGAGGGCGCCGTCGGGCAGGACGCCGATACGGGCGCAGGCCGCCTCCCAGTCGGAGCGCGACCACTCGCCCGCCTCGGCGAGGTCGAGCAGGAGCGTCGAGTGCCGGCCGTCGAGCGGGCCGACGCGACGGCCGTCGTCGACCGGGGCGGGCGCGGCACCGTCGCCGGTCGCGGCCTCCGTGGCCTCGTCGGACTCGTCCTCGTCGGGATCGGCGAAGATCGCGCCGAGCAGGGCCCGGACGTCCGCGTTCGACGCCTGGGTGCGGGCCAGGCGGACCTCGTCGAGCGAGACCGTGCGCGGCGCCGGCACGACGACCACCGGGTGAGGCGGCACCTCGACCACGGGCGCGGGTCCTCCGGCTTCGTGGTCCTCCGCCCCGTCGTCACCGGGCTCAGGGCCGACGGGCTCGGGACGCCCGGATTCGGGCCGCTCGGAGCCGGCCGGCTCCCGACCGTCCGCCGGGACCGGGTCGGTCGTCTCACCCGGGGCGACGACGCCGGCGGCTGCGGGCTCGCCACCGGCCCGGTCGGGCTCGGCGACATCGGGATCAGCGGGGACGGGCTCGGCGGGGACAGGCTCGGCCAGGTCGGTCTCGGTGGCACCGGGAGCGACCAGCCGCGGGTCGTCCACGACGACACCGAGCACCTCGTGCACCGCGACGACGACCCGCAGCTCGTCGGGCCCGATCGCCCCGTCCGCCAGCGCCACGTCGATGACCGCCCCGGCCAGCTCCCGGCGGGAGCTCGCGTCGAGCGCGGCGGCGCGGACGGTCACCTCCTCCAGGTCCACGCGTCGCTCGCCGACGAGGACACGGTGGGCACCGAGGCGGGCCCGTTCGGAGGCGCTCAGCTCCTCGATCCGGTCGACCCGGTCGGTCAGCTGCTCGACCTCGGCGTCGTCGATCCGTCCGTCGGCCGCGGCGACCGCGAGGCAGAGCTCGGTGGCGACCGCGGCCAGCACGTAGGCCGGGCCCGGGGCCGACACCGGCTCGGGACCGGTGTGGAACAGGACGGCCGGGCCGTCGTCGCCGAGCGGGCTGCCGCCGAACCGGACGTCGGGCTCGACGCCGACACCGCGCCGTTCCAGTACCTGCGCGACGGCGAGCGAACCGGCCCGGTCCAGGTCACCGGACCATCGCTGCGCCAGCTCCGACGCGTGCACGACGACCGGACCTCCGGAGGCGACCGCCTCGGCCGCCCAGTCCAGCAGCGGTACGACAGCGGCGTAGGCGCCACTGCCCGACAGCAGCGGCTCGGGCAGCAGCGCCGCCTGGGCGGCCACGTCCGTCACGCTGTCCGGCCTGCGCGCCACCCGGTGTGCGAACGGGGCGAGCTCCCGCTCGACCTCGGCGGTGACCGCGCGCAGGGCCGCGAGGGCCGCCGGGTGGTCGACGACGTCGGAGGCGTCGGCCACCATGCGTTCCATCGGCCGCGACAGGGTCGGGTTGGCCGGGACGTACTCCAGCACCAGCCTCCGGCGCCGGGTCGGGATCACGAAGCCGCGCGGGTGGCGGGCCCGGAAGTGGTGGCGCCACAGCTCGGCGAACTGGTCCGGGGCACGTCGGGCGGCCTCGCCGTGGGGCACCTCCGGCGAGTACCACGCCCAGGCGAGGGCCCACTCGGCCGACAGCGGCGCGGCGGCCAGCGCCTGTCGTCCCACCTCGACGGCGAGCATCGAGGGGAACGCCGCGGGGAAGGGCACCGTCGGCGGCGGGGCCGTCGCCCGCGGTGGCTGCGCCAGCCCGGCGGCGAGCGCCGCGACCGAGGGGTCGGTGGCGCCGTAGATCGCGCCGAGCGCTCGGGCCTCGGCGAGCAGCGTCGGGTCGTCGTCGCCGTCGACGAGCAGCCGCCGTTCGAGCCCGCGCAGGTACAGCGCCGCCCACGCCGGAGGTGCCTGTGCGGCGCGGCGCCCCGTCGCGAGCCACATCAGGTAGGCGCCACGGGCCGCCGGGGAGAACCGGTCGTAGGACAGCACGCCGACGGTGTGCCCGTCCCAGTCCGGGAACTGCAGGTCGACGGTGAGGTACGGGTCGACCGTCGACGGCTCGGGCCCCGGGCCGATGTAGAAGCCGCCGTCACGCACGGCCACCCCGCCGACCGTGACGGCCCGCCCGGGTGGGCACCAGGTGGAGGAACCTCCGCCGCCGCTACCCGTGGTCACCGTGCCCGTACTCCCTGTCCGCCGCCTGTGGTCCGCGACACCCGCACGAGAAGACTGTCAGATCGACCCGATACCCCGCACGACCGCCCCACCCACACCGGCCGCCTCCAGCAGCCCCGCCAGCACCGGGTTCACCGCACCGGCCTTCCACGCCAGCGCCAGCGGCACCTCCGGCGGGTCGGTCAGCGGCACCAGCACCACCCCCGGCGTGCGCAGCTCCGCCGTCGCGTCCAGCGCCAGCCCCACCCCGACACCGGCCCCGACCAGGGACAGCAGGGTGTGCGTCTCGGGGGCCTCCTGCTCGATGCGCGGCAGGAATCCGGCGTGCAGGCAGGCCGCGTCGACCGACGTGCGCATGACCGCCATCCGCCGGGCCGGGTAGGTGACGAACGGGTCGTGGGCCAACTCCGCCAGTTCGATCGTGTCCCGCCCGGCGAGCGGGTGCTCCTCGGGCAGCGCGGCGACGAGCCGGTGCCGGTCGATCTCGTGGACGACGAGGCCGTCGTCGTCGACCGGGGTGCGGATCAGCGCGGCGTCGACCCGGTCGGTGCGCAGGTCCTCGGCCAGCTCGCCGGAGAACCGGCCGGTGACCAGCACCAGCCGGGCCTGCGGCCGGTGCGCGCGGAAGCGGCGGGCGGTCCGGTACAGCCAGGCGTTGGAGCTGGGTCCGGCGAACCCGAGGCGGACCGAGCCGGTGCCGCCGGCGGCGGCCTCGCGCGCCGCCTCGACGGCCTCGTCCGCGGCGGCGAGGGCACGGCGGGCCCGGGGCAGGAACGCCGCCCCCGCCGGGGTGAGGGCGACGGCGCGGGTGTGCCGGTCGAACAGCGTGGCGCCGACCTCGCGTTCGAGCCTGCGGATCTGCTGGGACAGCGGCGGCCCCGAGACCTGCAGGCGGGCCGCGGCCCGGCCGAAGTGCAACTCCTCGGCGACGACGACGAACGACTCCAGCTGCCGTAGCTCCACCCTCCGATCATGTCGATCCGACGACAGGAATGGAAGCAAGAGCGTCCCGATGGCGTCCCAATGCTGTTCTACCGTTGCGTGGCGGTGGTCACGACGGCGTGGTCGCGACCGTCGCTCCACGACGAGTGCAAGGGGGCACCGGGTTGAGCACGAGCACACCGTCGATGCGCCGCAAGGCGGGGATCGCCTCGTTCGTCGGCACCACCATCGAGTGGTACGACTTCTACATCTACGGCACCGCCGCCGCGCTGGTGCTGGGGCCGCTGTTCTTCCCGAACGCCTCCCCCGCCGCAGGCGTGCTGGCCTCGTTCGCCACGTTCTGGGTCGGGTTCCTCGCCCGGCCGATCGGCGGGATCGTCTTCGGCCACCTCGGTGACCGGCTCGGCCGCAAGACCGCGCTGGTCGCGACGCTGCTGCTGATGGGCGTCTCGACGCTCGCGATCGGGCTGCTGCCCGTCTACGACGACATCGGCGTCCTCGCCCCCGTGCTGCTGGTCGTGGCCCGGCTCGTGCAGGGGCTCGCCGTCGGCGGGGAGTGGGGCGGCGCGGTGCTGATCGCCTCGGAGCACGCGTCGAAGAACCGCCGGATCCTCTACGGCGCCTTCGCCCAGCAGGGCAGCCCGGCAGGGCAGATGCTCGCCACCGGCTCGTTCGCGCTCGTCGCGATGCTGCCGGAGGACGCCTTCCTGTCCTGGGGCTGGCGCGTGCCGTTCCTCGTGTCGGCGGCGCTGGTCGTCGTCGGGCTGGTGATCCGGCTGCGGATCGAGGAGAGCCCGGCGCTGGTCGCGATGCGGTCGCGCGGCACGACGGCGCGGTTCCCGCTCGCGGAGCTGCTGCGCGAGCGGACGATGCTGGTGGTCGTCTCGGTGGGCGCGTGCGCACTGGTGGCGGCGGCCGCGTACTTCAAGAACACGTTCGCGCTGTCCTGGGCGGTCAACGACCTCGGCTTCGACCGCCAGGTGTTCCTCAACGTCGTGCTGATCAGCTCGACCGTGCAGTTCTTCACCCAGCCGCTCGGGGCGTTCATGGCGACCTGGTGGAACCCGCGGAAGGTCGTCACCGCGCTGCTGCTGATCGAGCTGCCGCTGTTCCCGGTGATGTTCTGGCTGATCTCCACCGGCAGCTTCGGGCTGGCCGCGCTCGGCATGGCGCTCGCGACGCTGCCGCACACGATGTACTACGCGATCCTCGCCGGGATGCTGGCCGAGGCGTTCCCCGCGCGGATGCGCTACACCGCGATCTCCTTGTCCTACGCGCTGGCGGGCACGCTGTTCGGCGGCACCGCCCCGCTCGTCGGGCAGTCGCTGCTGGCCGCGACCGGGTCGATCGTGCCCGTCGTGGGGTACTCGCTGGTGATCGTGCTCGTCTCGCTGCTGGCGGCCCGGTACGTGCTGGCCCGCGGACCGGTCCCCGACGACGAGCGTCTCGACGCCGCCGTCGCCGGTACCACCGGGAGGACCGCATGACCGCACGACTCCGCGAGCCCCGCTTCCCCGAGCCCGAGGTGCCCGCCGGCGCGACCGCGCTCGCCGCCCGGCTGCGGGCGCTCGTCGCCGCCGACCCGGACCGCCCGCTGGTCACCGAGGACACCGCGGACGGCCCCGGTGTGGTGCGCACCCGCGCGGAGTTCGACGCCCGCACCAACCGTCTGGCCAGGGCGTTCGCCGACCGCGGGGTGCGGCGCGGGGACCTGGTGTCGATCGCGCTGCCGAACACCGCCGCGCACCTCGAGAGCTCGGTCGCGGCGTGGAAGGTCGGCGCGGTGCCCCAGCCGCTGTCGGCCCGGCTGCCCGCCGTCGAGCGCGACGCGGTGCTCGCCGTCGCCGCGCCGGCACTCGTCGTCGACACCCCGGTCGACGCCGGCTCCTACGACGACGGCCCGCTCCCCGACGTCGTCGGGCCCAGCTGGAAGGCCCCCACCTCGGGCGGGTCGACCGGTACCCCGAAGGTGATCGTCGCCGGTCAGGCCGCCTGCGTCGAACAGGTCCTGGCCCGCGCCGACGGGCTGCGCATCGACCGCGACGGCGTCTTCGGCTGCACCGCGCCGCTGCACCACAACGCGCCCTTCATGTTCACGCTGATGGCGTTGCTCCAGGGCCACCACGTCGTGCTCATGGGCCGGTTCGACGCCGCCCGCGCGCTCGCGATGATCCCCGCGTACGGCGTCACCTGGCTCTACGCGGTGCCGACCATGATGAGCCGGATGCTGCGCCTGCCCGACGCCGACTGGGCCGCCTGCGACACCGCGACCCTGCGGACCGTGCTGCACGTCGGCGCGCCCTGCCCGCCGGAGGTCAAGCGCGGTTGGATCGACCGGGTCGGCGCGGAGACGGTGTTCGAGATCTACTCCGGCACCGAGTCGCAGGCCGGCACCGCGATCGACGGCCACGACTGGCTGGCCCACCCGGGGTCGGTCGGGCGGGTCACCCGCGGCGAGATCACCGTCCGCGACGACGACGGCCGCGAGCTCGGCCCCGGTGTCACCGGTGAGATCTGGATGCGGTCGGGCGGGGCGCCGACGTACCACTACCTGGGCGCCTCCGCCCGCGAGCGCGACGGCTGGGAGTCACTCGGCGACATGGGCTCGCTGGACGCCGACGGCTACCTCTACCTGGCCGACCGACGCGCGGACATGATCCTCGTCGGCGGCGCGAACGTGTACCCGGCGGAGGTCGAGGCGGCGCTGACCGCGCACCCCGGGGTGCGGGACGCCGTCGTCGTCGGGTTGCCGGACGCCGACTACGGGCACGTCGTGCACGCCGTCGTGCAGGCCGAACCGGGCATCGAGAACGATCTTCGCGAGTTCCTCGACGGGCGCCTGAGCAGGGCGAAACAGCCACGGAGCATCGACGTCGTCGACCACCCGCTGCGCGACGACGCCGGGAAGGTGCGCCGCTCGGAGATCGCCGCGCGCGCCGCGGACGCTCGACGGCGCGCAACGGCGGACGGTGCGACAGGATGACGTCCATGACCGACCTCCTGGACCGTCTGCGCGAGCTGCAGGTGTCCTCCATCTGCGACGCCGACAAGTCGCTTCCCGTGGTGGACCCCGCGATCCGGGCCCTGGTGCCGGACGTGTCGATGGCCGGGCCCGCGGTGACGGTGTCCTGTGTGGACGACCACCTGCCGATGTTCGCCGCGCTGTCCGCGGCCCGCCCCGGCTCGGTGCTCGTGGTCGCCGGGGCGGGTGGTCACCGCGCCGTGTCCGGTGAGCTGTTCGCGACCGAGGCGAAGCGGCGCGGGCTGGCCGGGATCGTCGTCGACGGGCTGGTCCGCGACGTCCGCGGGCTGCGCGGGATCGGGCTGCCGGTGTTCGCCCGCGGGACCTGCCCGGCCTCGGGCAGCACGAGCGACCCGGGCACCGTCGACGAGATGGTGTCGTTCGGCGGGCTCGTCGTGAGCCCGGGCGACCTGGTGTGCGGCGACGACGACGGCCTGCTGATCGCCGCGCCGGACCGGCTCGCCGAGGTCGTCGACACCGCCGAGGGCATCGAGGCCGCCGAGCGCGCGCTGGTCTCGGCCATGCGCAACGGCCACGACCTGCACTCGCTGACCACGGTCGTCGAGCACGTCGCGGCGCTGCGCCGGGGCGAGCCCAGCGCACTGGGGTTCAAGGTCTGAGCGGACCGCTCAGGCCGCGACCGCGTCCCAGCTGAACTCCTCGGTCATCGAGCCGGGGCAGTCCGGGCACGGGACGGCGACGCCCGCCGTCTCGTCACCGGGGAGCTCGGCCTCCGCGCCGCAGCCGGCGCACCGCTGCCAGGACACCAGTTCTCCGTACATGCGTTCGAGGGTGAACCACATCGGTGTAGTTCGCAACCCCGCAGGTCCGGGGCGGGTCAGACGTCGTCGATCAGGTCCGCGACCGAGGAGACGACCCGCGTCGGGCGGAACGGGAACCGGTCGATCTCGTGCTCCTTGGTGATGCCCGAGAGCACCAGGACCGTGCGCATCCCGGCCTCCAGCCCGGCGAGGATGTCGGTGTCCATCCGGTCGCCGATCATGACCGTGGACTCCGAGTGCGCGCCGAGCCGGTTGAGCGCGGCCCGCATCATCAGCGGGTTCGGCTTGCCGACGAAGTACGGGTCGACCCCGGTCGCCTTGGAGATCATCGCGGCGACCGAGCCGGTCGCGGGGAGGATGCCCTCCGGGGACGGTCCGGTCGCGTCGGGGTTGGTGGCGACGAACCGGGAGCCCTGCTCGACCAGACGCATCGCGGTCGCGATCGAGGAGAAGCTGTAGGTGCGGGTCTCGCCGAGCACGACGTAGTCGGGGTTGCGATCGGTGATGACGTAGCCGATGTCGTGCAGCGCGGTGGTCAGCCCGGCCTCGCCGATCACGTAGGCGCTGCCCTGCGGGCGCTGCTCGCCGAGGAACGCGGCGGTGGCGAGCGCCGAGGTCCAGATCGACTCCTCCGGCACGTCGAGGCCGGTGGCCTGCAACCGGTAGCGCAGGTCGCGGGGGGTGTGGATGCTGTTGTTGGTCAGGACCAGGAACGGCACGCCCTTGTCCCGCAGCCGCGACAGCAGCGTGTCCGCACCCGGGACGATGCTGCCCTCGCGGACGAGGACACCGTCCATGTCGGTCATCCAGCACTCGATCGGCTTCTGCTCCACGGGGCCGACCCTAGACCCGCGACGGTTGGCAGGCCGGGCACCAGAACAGGTTGCGGTTCTGGTGCTCGGCGTGCCGTACCGGCGTCCCGCAGACGAGGCACTCCATCCCGGTGCGGCGGTAGACGTAGACCTCGCCGCCGTGCCGGTCCTTCCGTCCGGCCCGACCGCGCCGGCGTGGGTCGTGCTCGGGACGCACGGTGTCGATACGGCCGGTCCGCACGCCGTCGCGCATGAGCGCGACGAGGTCGGCCCACATCGCGTCCCACGTCTCCCGGTCCAGCGACCGGCCCGGGAGCTGCGGGTCCAGGCCGTGCCGGAACAGCACCTCGGCGCGGTAGACGTTCCCGACGCCGGCGAGCACCTTCTGGTCCATCAGCAGCGTCGCGAGCGGGCTGCGCGAGGCCGAGATGCGGGCCCAGACCGTGTCCGGGTCGGCGTCGGGGCGCAGCGGGTCCGCACCCAGCCGGGCCCGCAGGGCGCGGGCCTCGGCCGAGGTGAGGAGCTCACAGGCGGTCGGGCCGCGCAGGTCGGCGTAGTGGGTCTGCCCGACCAGGCGCATCCGCAGCTGCCCGACCGGTTCCGGTGCGGGCAGCGGCTGTTCGACGAACGTGCCGTACAGCCCGAGGTGGACGTGCACGACGCGGTCGCGGCCGTAGCGGTGGAACAGGTGCTTGCCGTGGGCCTCGGCCCCGGTCATCACCTCGCCGTCGAGCAGCGCCGCAGAGGCTTCGAAACGGCCCTGCGGGCTGGACACGCCGACCGGCCGGCGCACGAACAGCTTCCGGTGCAGCCGCGCCAGCCGGTGCAGCGTGTGTCCCTCGGGCATCCCGGCTCCGGGTCAGGACGCGGGGAGCTCGATCTCGCCGGTCCGCTCGTAGTCGAGGACCTGGTCGATGCGCCGCTGGTGGCGCGCGTCGCCGGAGAACGGGGTGGCCAGGAAGGCATCGACGATCGCGACGACCTCGTCGAAGCTGTGCTGCCGCGCGCCGACACCGATGACCTGGGCGTCGTTGTGCTCGCGGGCGAGCTTCGCGGTGGCCTCGTTCCACGCCAGCGCGGCGCGGATGCCCTGCACCTTGTTGGCGGCGATCTGCTCGCCGTTGCCGGATCCGCCCAGCACGATGCCGAGGGACTCCGGGTCCTCGACCACGCGCCGCGCGGTCTCGATGCACCAGGCGGGGTAGTCGTCGAGGGCGTCGTAGGTCGGTGCCCCGACGTCGATCGCCTCGATCCCCTGCTCGGTCAGGTACTCGACGAGCTTGCCCTTGACCTCGAAACCGGCGTGGTCACTGCCCAGGTAGACGCGCACGGGGCACGATCCTCCCCCATGCGGATCAGCGGCGTGGACGGGGTCCCGGGTGGCTGGGTGGTGTGCGTGCTCTCCGGCAGCGGACGGACACGTGAGGTGACGTGGACGGTGGTCCCCGACGCGGCGTCGGTGCTCGCCGCGACGGCCGGGTGCGACGCCGTCGGGGTCGACATCCCGCTGTCGGTCCCGGCCGGTGCGCAGCGCCGTGAGGCCGAGGTCCTCGCGTCGGCGCGACTGGGCGGGGCGCGGTCCTCGCTGTTCCCGACCCCGCCCGCCCCGGTGCTCGACGCGGGCTCCTACGACGAGGCCTGCGCCGCCGCCCAGGCCGTCACGGGGAAGAAGATCAGCCTGCAGACCTGGTACATCGTCGGGAAGATCCGCGAGTTCCAGCAGGTGCGGCTGCCGTCGTCGGTGGTCGAGGCGCACCCGGAGCTGACGTTCCGCACCATGGCACCGTCGCGTGCGTTCGCGTCGAAGAAGACCGCGCGCGGGGCGGGCCAGCGGGTCGCGGCGCTGTCGGAGTGGGTCCCCTCCGCCGCGTCGCTCGGTGACCTGCCCACCGCCGCCCGGCTCGACGACGTCCTCGACGCGCTGGCCTGCGCCTGGACCGCGGAGCGCGTGGCCCGCGGGACCGCGGAGCTGCTCGGCCCGGGAACCGACGCCCTGGGCCGGTCCACCGCGATCGCGGTCTGAGCGCGAGGATCACCGGATGGACGGGCAGCGGTCGGCCGGGCAGCGGTCGGCCGGGCGCTGGCTCGAGCTCGCCGACGGGGTACTCGCCCGCCGCCACGACGAGCTCGACCTGACCACCGGACTCGTGCTCGGCACGTCCGCCGCCCTGGTCATCGACACCCGCGGCGACACCGCCCAGGGCGCCGAGCTCGCCGCCGCGGTGCGCGCGGTGACCGCCCTGCCCGTCGTCGTGGCCCTCACCCACGCCCACTTCGACCACTGCTTCGGCACCGCCGCGTTCCCGGGCGCCCCGGTGTACGCCCAGGCCGGCTGCGCGGGCGCGCTCCTGGCGACGGCCGCCGCCCAGCGTGCCCACTGGACCCGGCACTACCGCGACGCCGGGAACACCGGCAGCTCCGGGGCATCCGGCAGCTCCGCCGCCGCGACGGCCGATGCGCTCGCCGCCACCGTCCCGGTCCTCCCCGACCACCCGGTCTGCGCCCGCCCGGCCTCCGTGCACCCGCTCGACCTGGGCGGACGCGTCGTGCAGCTCGTGCACCCCGGCCCCGGGCACACCGGACACGACCTGGTGGTGCACGTCCCGGACGCGGGCGTGCTCTTCGCCGGGGACCTGCTGGAGAACGGGGCACCGCCGTCGTTCGGGCCGGACTCCTACCGCCGCGACTGGGCGACCGCCGTGGGGCTGCTGCTCGAGGTCGGCGCAGCACCCGCCGCCACCGGGACACGGGTGTTCGTCCCGGGGCACGGCGATCCCCTGTCGCCCGACGAGGCGGCGGCACAGCACGCGGACCTGCTGCGGATCGCCCAGGCTGCCGGCCCCTCCGGCGCGCCGGTTCTGCGGGCTCCCTCTGCGAATTCGCTTACCGGGTAAGCGAACTCGTGGACAGAGGACCTGTCGCCCCCCGCCGGCCGCGAGCCGCGGAGCAGATCGTCATGAGCCGGCGTTGCAGGTGCCGGGTGGCGAGTACTCCACTCGGCGAACTCCCCCGACGCCGCGTGACGAGGGTTCCCTCCGCGAATTCGCTCACCCGGTAAGCGACTTCCCCGGATCCCCTGTCGGCGGCCGCGGTGGTCCGTCGGCGGTGGTCGGCCGCGACGACCGGCCACGCGACGCGGCGAGGTCATCCGCCCGGTCGAGCCCGCCGCCGCGCAGCCGCGGCGGTGCCGGCGCCGGGTGGGGCGGCTGCCGGCGTGGCGAGGTTCGACGATCCTGCGGTCGGCGGGGCTGCGGTCGGTGCGGCTGCGGTCGGTGCGGCTGCGGTCCGGGACCGGTCGGACAGCACCTGTGCGAGGCGGTCGGCGAAGCCGGAGGGGTCCGGTCCCGCCGCCCGGCGCAGGCGGTACAGCTCCACGGTCGGCGGCCCGTCCACGACGCGGGACAGCGGCGCCGTCGGACGGTCGTCCATCGCGATCCAGGGGAGCTCGACGGTCGGAGCGTCCGCGGGGGCGGCCGAGAGGAACGGGGCCGAGGGGGACGGGGCCGGGAGCGCGGTGGGCAGGTACCGACGCAGTGCGAGCACCGCGGGCAGGCCCAGCGCCGGCCCGACGACGAGCACGACGAGCGCCGTCTGCCATCCGACCGCCGCCGCGACCACCGGGACCGTCGCGATCCCGGCGACGGTGAGCAGGAAGCCCAGTGCGGTCTGCACGGTCAGGGCGGTGCCGGTGTAGCGGGGGTCGGCGACCTCGATCGTCGCCGTCGTCAGGACCGCGGAGTCGGCGACGGCGGCCGCGCCCCACAGCACGCAGAACGCGCCCACCAGCAGGGGCGCGGCGCCGAGCACAACCGGGGAGACCGCACAGCAGACCCCGCTGACCAGCAACGACGTCGCGATCACCGGGACGCGGCCGTAGCGGTCCGCGGCGCGGCCGCCCAGCACGCAGCCGGCGGCGCCGCCCAGCCCCGCCGCCACGAACACCAGCAAGTGCTCCGACGGGCCGGGGTCCCCGCCGGCGAGTGCGGCGCCCAGCCAGGTCCACAGCGCGTACAGCTCCCACATGTGCCCGAGGTAGCCGAGCACGACCAGCCGCGGTCCGGGTTCGCGGAGGAGCCGGAGCGCGTAGCCGGTGTCCGGGGGCGGGGCCGGGGCGAGCGCCGGGCCGGGGCGCAGGCACCAGCGGGCCAGCGCGGCGGCCACGACACCGCACAGCGCGGCGCCGGCGAGCACCCCGCGCCACGGCAGCCCCGGCAGCCCGCCGATCAGGTGCGGCAGCGCCGACCCGACGGTCAGCGCCCCGACCAGCACCCCGAGGTCGCGGGCCCGGCGCGACCGGTCCGACCAGGAGGTCATGATCTTCATGCCGACCGGGTAGACGAGCGCGAGGCACACCCCGGTCAGGGTCCGCAGCACCAGCGCGGCCACCGGACCGTCGACGACGGCGGCGAGCAGCAGCGTGCAGGACGCCGCCGCGGCCGCACCGCCCGCGAGCAGCCGCTGCGGCGGGACCCGGTCGGCGAGGGTCAGGACCGCCGAGACGACCGCGCCGGCCGCGAAGCCGAGCTGCACCGACGTCGTCAGCCACACCCCGGCCGCCGCGGACAGGTCCCACTCGGCGCGCAGCTCGGGCAGTACCGCGGACGCGGAGAACCACACGGCGAGCCCGAGCACCTGGACGAGCGCGACCAGGGCCCGCGCGCGGCGACCGGCGGTCATGGGCGGCTCCGTGGGGTCGGCGGATCCGGACACGCTAGCGAGAACAGCAGGTGGGAACTGGTCCGGACAGACGTTCGGATACCGCCGTACGGACCAGCGGACGGAGTGGCGTCGGGCGAGATCGCCGTGGGACACACGGACGTAACAGCGGACACCTAGCGTCACCGGCCGTGGGGAACGTGCCGCTGGTGGGGGTCGAGGAGGAGTTCCACGTGGTCGGCCTGGCCGACCGCCGGGCCGCGCCCGACGCGGAACGGTTGCTGGAGCACCTGGACGGGGCGGAGTTCTTCCCCGAGCTGCAACGGTCGCTGGTCGAGACCAACTCGCCCGCGACGCCGTCGCTGGACGAGCTGCGCACCCACGTGCGACGCCTGCGTACCCGGCTGCGCGAGGCGGCCGAACCGCTGGGGCTGGGTGTGGTCGCGGCCGGGACGGTGCCGCTGGTGGACCTGTCCGGCGACGACATCTCCGCCGGAGCACGGTACGAGCGGATGCAGCACGAGTACCAGATGCTGGTGCGCGAGCAGCACATCTGCGGGGTGCAGGTGCACGTCGACGTCCCCGACCGCGACACCGCCGTGCAGGTCTCGCGCCGGGTCTCCCCCGCCCTGCCGACCCTGCTCGCCATCACCGCCAGCTCGCCGTACTGGCGCGGCCACGACACCGGTTACGCCAGCTACCGCAGCATGATCTGGCAGCGCTGGCCCACCGCCGGGCCGCCCGGCGACGTCACCACCGCCGCCGAGTACGACACGATGATCGACGAGCTCATCGCGTCCGGGACGATCAGCGACGCCGGGATGCTCTACTTCGACGTCCGCCCCAGCGCGCACCTGCCGACCGTCGAGCTGCGGCTGTGCGACGCCTGCCCCGACGTCGACGACGTCGTGCTGGTGGCGGGGCTGTTCCGCGCCCTGGTCGCCCGTGCCCGCGCCGACACCGAAGCGGGCAGGCCGCTGCCCCGCGCCCGGCACGAGCTGCTGCGTGCGGCCGGGTGGCGGGCCGCGCGGTCCGGGCTGGAGGGCGACCTCGTCGAGATCGGCCGGGCCCCCGGCGGTCCCCCGACGCTGAGCTCCCCGTCGGTGCAGCTGCGCGCGCTGGTCGAGGAGCTGCGGCCGTGGCTGGAGGAGGTCGGCGACCACGAGCAGGTCGCCGAGCTGGCCGAGGGCGTCCTGGCCCGCGGGTCGGGCGCGGCGGCGCAGCGGCGCGCGTTCGGGCGTCGCGGGTCGCTGACCGACGTCGTCGACGACCTGCTGGCCCGCACGTACGGCGAGCGGCCGCCGTCCGCTCCCGCGGAGACCGTGCCGTCCGCGCCGGAGCTGCTGCACGGCTACGTCCCACCCCGCTACGACGAGGCCGTCGACGCGTCCGGCGCCGTCCGGCCCGGCTACGGCTGGCTGTTCCGGTCGCTGGAGCGGCTCGGCCCGCGCGGGCTTGCCGCGGCGGAGAACGCCCTGCGCACCGAGCAGCGCGCCCGCGGGGTCACCTTCCCGGTGCCCGGCATCGAGCCCGGCGACGACGGCGAGCGGCTGTTCCCGCTGGACCTGGTGCCGCGGATCATCGAGTCGCAGGACTGGGCGCACCTGGCCTCCGGGCTGGAGCAGCGGATCCGGGCGCTGGAGTGCTTCGTCCGCGACGTCTACGGCCGCCGCGAGATCGTGCGCGACCGGGTCGTCCCGGCGTCGGTGGTCGAGCAGGCGCCCGGCCGCACCCGCGCCGGCGCGCTGGTGCCGCCGGAGGCGGTGCGGATCGCCGTGGGCGGCATCGACCTGGTCCGCGACGACGCCGACGGCTGGGTCGTGCTGGAGGACAACCTGCGTGTCCCCTCGGGCATCGGCTTCTCGATGATGAGCCGGCGCCTGATCCGCAGCGTGCTGCCCGACCTGGAGTCGCCCTCGGAGGTGCGCCACCTCGACGACGTGCCGGACCGGCTGCGGGCGGCGCTCGCGGCCGGCGACCCCGACGGACCCGACGGGGAGGCCGCGCTGCTGACCGCGGGCGAGGTGGACCCGGCGTTCTTCGAGCACCGGCTGCTCGCCGAGGCGATGGACGTCCCGCTGGTGACCCCGGCCCGGTTGCAGGTCACCGACGGCGCGCTGTTCCTCGTCGGCGGCGGGCGGCGGCGCCGGATCACCACCCTCTACCGTCGGATGGACGAGAACGAGCTCGCGACCGCCCGCGGCGCCGACCACCGGCCGCTCGGCCGCGCGCTGTGGGCGGCGATGGCCCGCGGGCGGGTCGCGCTGCGCAACGCGCCCGGCAACGGCGTCGCCGACGACAAGCTCGTCTACGCCTACGTGCCGGAGATGATCCGCTACTACCTCGGCGAGAAGCCGGTGCTGGCCTCGGTGCCGACGCTGCCCTGCGTCGACCCGCTCGCCCGTGAGCAGGTCCTGGACCGGCTCGACCGGCTGGTGCTCAAGCCCGTCGACGGCTACGGCGGCGCCGGGATCGTGATCGGCCCGCACGCCGGGCGCGCCGAGCTGGACCGGGTGGCCGCGGCGATCCGGGACACCCCGGCCGGCTGGGTCGCCCAGGACCTCGTCGGGATCTCCACCCATCCCACCTTCACCGACGGCGCCCTCCGGCCCCAGGCCGTCGACCTGCGGGTCTTCGCGGTGCAGTCCCACGGCGCCGGCGGGGTGCCCGAGGTCGACGTGCTGCCCGCGGCGCTGTCGCGGGTCGCCCCGCCGGGCGGGATGATCGTGAACTCCTCGCGCGGCGGCGGGGCGAAGGACACCTGGGTGCTGGCCTGAGGCGGGCTCAGCCGGCGAGCAGCAGGTCCGGCTCGCCCAGCACCCGGTCGGCGACGGCGCGGGCGGTCCCGGTGACGGTGGCCGCCCGGCCGTGCGGGGACACGAGCACGGCGACGTCCGGCCCGGTCGCGACCCCGCGGCGCACCAGCTCCGCGTGCACCGCGGGGACCAGCCAGCTGCCCAGCTCGGCGTAGCTGCCACCGAGGACGACGGTGCCGACGTCGACGACGTGGAGCACCGACGTCAGCGCCGTCCCGAGCGCGGCGCCGGCCCGGGCCAGCGCCCCCGTCGCGGCCGGGTCCCCCGCGCGGGCGGCGGTCCGCAGCGCCGCGACGTCGGCGGCGCCCGCGTCGCCGAGCAGGGCGGGCAGGCCCGCGTAGACCTCGACGCAGCCGGTGCCGCCGCAGCCGCAGCGCCGCCCGTCGCGCTCGATCACGACGTGCCCGATCTCCCCGGCGACGCCGCGGGCACCGGGCAGCACCCGCCCGTCGACGACGATCCCGCCACCGATCCCCACGTCGGCGGAGACGTAGACGAAGTCGTCGGCCTGCCCCAGGTGCGCGAGCGCCCCGAGCGAGGCCTCGTTGCCGACGAGCAGCGGCACCTCACCGAGCGCACCGGCGTGCTCGGCGGGGCGGCAGCCGTCGAGCCGGGGCAGGTTCGGGGCCCGCAGCAGCACCGCCGCGTCGTCCGAGCCGCGCACCGGTCCGGGGACGGCGATCCCGGCCCCGGCGACCGTGCGGCCGGTGCGCGCGGCCAGGTTCGCCGCGGTCCGCGCGGCCCGCCCGAACACCGCATCCGGGTCGAGGCCGCGGTGGTCGCGGCGCCGGCGCGACCGGTGCACCACCTGCCCGTCCAGACCGGTGACCAGCGCGTCGACGCCGTCGACCTCGACCGACACGGCCAGTACGACGGGCCCGGTACCGGCGAACGCCAGCGGCGTCCCGGGCCGCCCGACCCCGCTGCGGTCCGGCTCCCCCTCCGCGAGCACACCCGCGGCGACCAGCGGGTCCAGCAGCCCCGCGACGGTGCCGCGGGTCAGCCCGGTCGCCGCGGCGAGCGACGCCCGCGACGACGGCGCCGCCCGCAGCGCCCCCAGCAGCAGGCCGAGGTTGTGCCGGCGCACCGCCGGTGGACGCGCGGGTGGGGCCTGCGGGCGGGGAGATCGGTCGTGCACGGGGTCAGCGTGCCCCGGTGAGGTGCTCGCACGCGAGCTGGTGGAGCCGGACGAAGCCGTAGCCGCGACGGCCCAGCGCGTCCGGGTCGGCGGCGTCCAGCGCCGGGTCGGCCAGCAGGTCGGCCACGGTCTCCCCGGCCCCCAGCGTCGGCTCGGACAGTGCGGGCACCCCGGCCTCGGCGAGCGCGGCGACGACCTCGGGGTCGGCCCGGAACGCGGCCGCCCGCTCGCGCAGCAGCAGGTAGGTGCGCATGTTCGCCGCGGCGCTGTCCCACACCCCGCGCCGGTCCTCGGTGCGCGAGGGCTTGTAGTCGAAGTGCCGCGGCCCGTCGTAGCCCGCGGACTCGAGCAGGTCGACCAGCGAGAACGCGTTCAGCAGATCACCGTGGCCGAACACCAGGTCCTGGTCGTACTTGATGCCGCGCTGTCCGTTCAGGTCGATGTGGAACAGCTTCCCGGCCCACAGCGCCTGGGCGACGCCGTGGGTCATGTTCAGCCCGGCCATCTGCTCGTGCCCGACCTCGGGGTTGACGCCGACGAGCTCGGGGTGGGCGAGGCGCTCGACGAAGGCCAGCGCGTGCCCGACGGTGGGCAGCAGGATGTCCCCGCGGGGCTCGTTGGGCTTGGGCTCGATCGCGAACCGGATGTCGTACCCCTGCTCCAGGACGTGCCCGCAGAGCAGGTCCATGGCCTCGCGGTAGCGGTCCAGGGCGGCGCGGACGTCCTTGGCGGAGTCGTACTCCGAGCCCTCCCGTCCACCCCACAGGACGAACGTGCGGGCCCCGAGCTCCGCGGCCAGCTCGACGTTGTGCAGCACCTTGCGCAGCGCGAGGCGCCGCACGGTCCGGTCGTTGGAGGTGAACCCGCCGTCCTTGAACACCGGGTGCGAGAACAGGTTCGTCGTGATCATCGGGACGGTCATGCCGGTCGCCTCGCAGGCCGTGCGCAGGCGGGCGATCTGCCGGTCCCGGTGGGCCGGGTCCGGCGCGAAGCCGAACAGGTCGTCGTCGTGGAAGGTGAGTCCCCACGCGCCGCGCTCGGCGAGCTCCTCGACGGCCTCGACGACGTCGAGCTCGGGGCGGGTGGGCGAGCCGAACGGGTCGGCCGCGGTCCAGCCGACGGTCCACAGCCCGAAGGAGAACCGGTCGGCGGGGGTGGGGGCGGGAACGGACATGGGGCGGGACTCCTGGGACGAGGTCGGGGGTACGGGACGGTCCGGCAGCGAGCCGGTGGACAGGACGCCGGCGTAGAACCGGGCGCTGAGCTTGGGGGTGCGGGCCAGGGTCACCGGGTCCACCGCGACGATGCCGAAGCGCATCGCGTAGCCGCGGGCCCACTCGAAGTTGTCGAGCAGCGACCAGACGTAGTAGCCGCGGACCGGCAGGCCGTCGGCCGCGGCCCTGGCGGTCTCGGCGAGGTGGTCGTGCAGGTAGGCGACGCGGTCGTGGTCGTGCACCGCACCGTCGGCGGCGGGGACGTCGGGATAGGCGGCGCCGTTCTCGGTGACCACCAGGTCCAGGCCGGGATGCTCGGCGGCGAGCCGGCGCAGCAGCGCGCCCAGGCCCCGGGCGTCGACCCCCCAGCCCATGTCGGTGAGCGGACCGGTGGGCCGCGGGAACTCGACGTCGTCGCAGGCGACCCACGGGGTGGCGGCACCGTCACCGTGCCCGTCGGCGGTCTCCTTCGGGCGCTCGCGCGTCCAGTGCCGCACGACGGTCGGCGTGTAGTAGTTGACCCCCAGCACGTCCGGCGGGGCGTGCACCAGCCGCTCGTCGCCGGGCAGGACGAACGACCAGTCGGTGACCCCGGCCGTGTCGGCGAGGACGTCGGCCGGGTAGCCGCCGTCGAGCAGCGGCCCGGTGAACAGCCGGTTCTGCAGACCGTCGACCCGGCGGGCCGCGTCGCGGTCGGCGTCGGAGCCGGTCTGCGGCAGCACCCAGGCCAGGTTGAGGCTGACGGCGATCCGGGCGCCGGGGAGCAGCTCCCGGATCGCCGTGGTGGCGAGCCCGTGGGCGAGGTTGAGGTGGTGCACCGCGGCCAGCGCCGCGGCGGGCTCGGTACGACCGGGCGCGTGCACCCCGGCCGCGTAACCGAGGAAGGCGCTGCACCACGGCTCGTTGAGCGTCGTGTACAGCTCCACCCGGTCGCCCAGCGCGGCGGCGACGACGGCCGCGTACTCGGCGAACCGGTACGCCGTCGCCCGTGCCGCCCAGCCACCGGCGTCCTCCAGGGCCTGGGGCAGGTCCCAGTGGTAGAGCGTGAGCACCGGCGCGATCCCCGCGGCCCGCAACGCGTCGACCAGCTCCGAGTAGAACGCGAGGCCCTGGGCCGACACCGGTCCGAGACCGTCCGGGCCGACCTGCGGGGTCACCCGGTTCCAGCTGACCGAGAAGCGGTAGGACTGCAGGCCCAGCTCGCGCATGAGCGCCACGTCCTCGTGGACCCGGTGGTAGTGGTCGGCCGCGACGTCACCGGTCTCGCCGCCGGCGGTGCGGCCGGGGGTGTGGGCGAAGGTGTCCCAGATGCTGCGGGTACGGCCGCCCTCGGCCACCGCCCCCTCGATCTGGTAAGCCGCGGTGGCGGCACCGAGCACGATCCGACCGGACAGGCGCGTCGTCATCCGCCGAGCCGCCGGCCGCTCGCCGGGTCGAAGGCGTGCACCGTGCGGCCCTCGCGGGCCGTGACCCGGAGCCGGGAGCCGACGGACGGTCCCGCGCCGCCGTCGAGCCGCACGACGAACCGCTGCGCGTCGGCACCGACCCGTCCGTGCACGAAGGTGTCCGAACCCAGCTCCTCGGCGAGCTCGACGGTGAGCTCGAGGGCGGGCTCACCGTCGTCGGCCGGGCGCAGTCCCTCCGGGCGGACCCCGAGCAGGACCTCCGACAGCCCGGCCCCCGCCGCGTCGGCCAGCACGTCGCGCGGCAGTGCGACGGCGGCCCCGGCCAGGTCGGCGCCACCGGGGGTGAGCACGGCGGTGCGCAGGTTCATCGCGGGCGAGCCGATGAACCCGGCGACGAAGGCGGTGGCGGGGCGGTCGTAGAGCTCGCGGGGCGCGGCGCACTGCTCCAGCAGGCCGTCGCGCAGCACCGCGACGCGGTGCCCCATCGTCATGGCCTCGACCTGGTCGTGGGTGACGTAGACGGTCGTGGTGCCGAGCCGCTGCTGCAGGGCGGCGATGTGCGCGCGGGTCTCGACCCGCAGCTTGGCGTCCAGGTTGGACAGCGGCTCGTCCATGAGGAACACCGCGGGCTCGCGGACGATGGCGCGGCCCATCGCGACGCGCTGGCGCTGGCCGCCGGAGAGCACCTTCGGCCTGCGGTCGAGGTAGGGCGTGAGGTCGAGCAGCTCGGCGGCGGCACGGACCCGCCGGGTGAGCTCGCCCTTCCCGACCTTCTGCAGGCGCAGGGCGAAGCCCATGTTCTCCGCGACGGTCATGTGCGGATAGAGCGCGTAGTTCTGGAACACCATCGCGATGTCGCGTTCCTTGGGCGCGACGCCGGACACCTCGCGGCCCCCGATCTCGATGCCGCCCTCGTCGACGTCCTCCAGCCCGGCGAGCATCCGCAGCGCCGTCGACTTGCCGGACCCGGACGGGCCGACGAGCACCAGGAACTCCCCGTCGGCGATGTCCAGGTCGAGCCGGTCGACCGCGCGCACCGGGGGTGGCCCCGGGTAGACGCGGGACGCGGCCCGGTAGGCGACCTCGGCCATGATCGTCGTCCTCTCGCTGGGAACCGGCTCCGCTGCCGGCCCTCCGACCCTGGCCCACGAGCGGCCGCACGCCTAGACTTTGTTCGTCTTCCGTACGAATTAACACCGGAGCACGCATGGACGCGAGCAGCCGGATCGCCGCCGGTGACCTGCGGCGACACCACCTCGGACTCGTGCTGAGCGAGATCGTCCACGGGTCCGCGATCAGCCGCGCGGGCATCGCCGCGGCGACCGGGCTGACCCGGTCGACGGTCTCCGGGCTCACCGCGGAGCTGCTCGCCGGCGGCCTCGTCCGCGACATCGGGGCCGGCCCGGGCAGCACCTCGGGACGCCCCGGCCGCCGCCTGGTCCCCGACCCGGCCGGACCGGTGGGCATCGCCCTGCAGATCGAGGAGGACGGCGTCGGCGGCTGCCTGGTCGACCTGTCCGGCCGGGCCGGGGCCGGCCGATGGCACCGGGCCGGGATCGCCGGGACCCCGCCGCAGCGGGCCGCACGGGACCTCGCACCGGTCCTGCGTGAGCTCCTGCTCGCCGCGGCCGCCGGGGACCGGCCCGCAGCCGGGATCGTGCTGGCGGTGCCCGGTGTGGTGTCCGGCTCCGCCACCGCGACGGCGGTGACCTCCCCGGCACTGGGCTGGGACGCGGCCGCGATCGGCGCGCTGCTCGCGGCGCAGGCCGAGCAGCTCGGGGCGGGCGGGATCGCGCTGGAGGTCCGCTGCGCCACGGCACTGGCCGCCGAGGCCGAACCGGACACCGGGCCGCCGGGGACGACCACGGTGCACGTCGGCGGACGCAGCGAGATCGGCGTGGCCCTGGTGCGCGACGGGCGCGCCCCGGGCCGCGCCGCGACCCGGTTCGGCCACCTCACCGCCCGCCCCGGCGGCGCCCCCTGCCCGTGCGGCCGGCGCGGCTGCCTGACCGTCGAGACCCGCCCCGGGACCCCGCCCGACCTGCGGCGGTCGGGCCGGCTGCTCGGGCGCGTCCTCGCCGGGTTCGCCGCCCCCAGCGACCCGGACCGCGTGGTGCTGGGCGGCCGGTTCGCCGCCGCCGGACCGGCGTTCACCGCCGCCGTGACCGCCGAGCTGCACCGGCACGGCATCCCGGCGGACCGGGTCGTCCCGTCCGTACTCGGCGCCGACGCGGCCCTGCGCGGCGCCGGGCGGGCCGCGCTGGCCCCGGTGATCGCCGACCCGTGGGCCTGGATCAGCGGCGACCCCGCGCCGTGACGCGACGGCGCGGCTCAGCCGCCGGGGGCGGCCGTACTGGCGCGGACGACCAGCTCGGTGGCCAGCTCCAGGCGGGCCGCGGCCCCGGTGACGTCGGCCCGCGGCTCGTCCAGGGCCAGCCGCACGGACTCCCCCGCCATCCGGGCCAGCGGCTGGCGCACCGTGGTGAGAGGGGGGCTCAGGTACTCGCAGACGGTGATGTCGTCGAACCCCACCACCGACAGGTCCTCCGGCACCCGCAGGCCACGCCGGTCGGCCTCCTGGTACACCCCCACCGCCTGCATGTCCGACCCGGCGAAGACGGCGGTGGGCGGGTCGCGCAGGTCCAGCAGGGCCGCGGCCCCGGCCCGCCCGCCCCCGACGAGGAAGTCGCCGTGGCGCACGAGCTCCTCGTGGGCCTCGATCCCGGCCCGCCGCAGTGCCGCCCGGTAGCCGTCCACCCGCTGCTGGCTGGAGCTCAGCCGTGGCGGCCCGGAGACGATGCCGATCCGCCGGTGCCCCAGCGCCACCAGGTGTTCAGTCGCGGCCAGCCCGCCGGCCCAGTTGGTCGCCCCGACCGTGGGGAACGAGGGCGGGGCGTCACCCACCGGGTCCAGCAGGACCACCGGCGCCTCGAGGGCGGCCAGCCGGTCGGAGGTCTCCGGGTCACGGTCGCCGACGACCACCACGACACCGTCGCTGCCCCGCCCGGCGATCCGGTCGAGCCAGGCCCGCGAGCCGGGGTCGTCGTAGCCGGTGGTGTTGAGCACGACCTGCCGGTCGGTGCGCCGGGCCTCGGCCTCGGCGCCCCGCAGCACCTCCATCGCCCAGAACGAGTCGAGGCGGTCGACGACCACGTCGACCAGCCCGGTCCGGCGTCGCGACGCCCCGCCGCGACGGCGGTAGCCGCTCTCGGCGACGACCTGCTGCACCAGCTCGCGGGTGGACCGGGCGACGTCGGCCCGCCCGTTGAGGACCTTCGAGACGGTCGGGACCGAGACACCGGCCTGTTCGGCGACCTCGGCGATCGTCACACGGCTGCGTTTCACGCCCGCACCTTATCGAAAGTTTCAAAAGATCGTCGCCGAGACATCGCGCCTTGACGGCCCCGTACAGGCGCTCTAACTTGCGTTCATCGCGTTCGCAAGTCTCGGAAACTTTCGATCGACTGCTCAAGGGAGAGCCCATGTCGACCTGGTCACGCGTCCGCCGGACCGTCCTCGCGGCCGCACTCGCCACCGGTCTCGCCGCCGTCGCCGCCTGCGGGGGAACCGCCGGTCCACGGGCCGGCGGCGGGGCCGGTCAACTCACCCTCTGGACCCTGCAGAACGAGGGGATCAACTCCGTCCAGCAGGCCGCCGTGGACCGCTTCAACGACACCGGTGGCCCACAGATCGACCTGACCACCTACCTCAACGACCCCTACAAGTCCGCCCTGCAGACCGCCATCGGTTCCCCGAACGGACCGGACGTCTTCTACAACTGGGGCGGGGGCAACCTGAAGGGCTACGCCGACGCGGGGCAGGCCGCCGACCTGACCGCCGCGCTCGACGCCCGGCCGGAGGTGAAGCAGGCCTTCCTCCCGCAGGTGCTGGAGACCGGCACGATCGACGGCAAGGTCTACGGCATCCCCATGCAGGGCGTGCAGCCGCTGTCGTTCTTCTACAACAAGGACGTGTTCGCGCAGGCGGGCATCACCGAGTTCCCGACCACCTGGCAGGGCTTCCTCGACACCGTCGACCGGCTCGAGGCCGCCGGGGTGCAGCCGATCGCGCTCGCCGGGGCCCAGTCGTGGACCGAGATGATGTACCCGGAGTACCTGCTCGACCGGGTCGGCGGCTCGGAGAAGTTCCAGGCCATCGCCGACGGCAAGCCCGGCGCCTGGCGTGACCCGGCCGTGGTGCAGGCGATGACGATGGTCCAGGACCTGGTGGACCGCGGCGCGTTCGGCACCAACTTCACCGCCGTCGACTACGACAACCAGGCCTCGCAGGCGCTGCTGACCAGCGGCCGCGCGGCGATGGAGCTGATGGGCTCCTGGCAGGTCACCAGCCTCAACGACAACTTCCCCGACTTCCTGGAGCAGGGCAAGCTCGGCTGGGCGCCGTTCCCGGCCGTCGAGGGCGGCACCGGCGACCCCAGCACCGTGATCGGCAACCCGTCGAACTACTACTCGGTCAGCGCCCGGTCGGCCGACGTCCCGGCGGCGACGGACTTCCTGCTCACGCAGATGACCGACCCGCAGTACGTGCAGGGCATGCTGGAGAACGGCCAGGTCCCCGCGCTCGCGGGCATCGAGCAGCAGGTCGGCTCGACCGGGCCGTTCGCGGACTTCAACTCCTACACCTACGACCAGACGAGGAACGCCGCGACCTTCGTGCAGTCGTGGGACCAGGCACTGCCCGCCGCCGAGGCGCAGACCATGCTGACCAACCTCTCCAAGGTCTTCACCAAGGAGCTGACGCCGCAGCAGTTCGCCGAGGCGATGGACAACGCAGGCCGATGAGCACCACGTCGGTGACCGGGTCGGGGCGGCCCGGGTTCGTCTGGGCCGCCCCCGCCCTGGCCTTCTTCGCCCTCTTCGCGCTGCTGCCGATGCTCGCCGTCGTCGTCCTCAGCTTCACCGCCTACGACGGCCTGTCCGCGCCGCGGTGGACCGGGCTCGACAACTGGGTCCGGCTCGGCTCGGACCCGCTGTTCACCGAGTCGCTGCAGCTGTCGTTCGTCCTGACCGCGGTCTCCTGGGTGGTGCAGACCGCCGTCGCGCTGCCACTGGGCGTCTGGCTCGCCGGCCGCGGCCGGTCGCGGGCCGTGCTGGCGGCGCTGTTCTTCGTGCCGCTGCTGATGTCCAGCGCCGCCATCGCAGTGCTGTGGGGCACCCTGTTCGACCCCAACTTCGGCCTGGCGTCGGTGCTCGGCCCGCTGGTCGGCATCGACGACGGCAACATCATCGGCAGCAACCGGTACGCCTTCGCCGCGGTGATCGCGGTGATCGCCTGGCAGTACATGCCGTTCCACACCCTGCTCTACCAGGCCGCGGCCCGGGCGATCCCGGCGCAGCTCTACGAGGCGGCCCTGATCGACGGGGCCGGACGCCTGCGGACCTTCGTCTCGATCACCGTCCCGCAGCTGCGGGACACGATCATCACCTCCGGCGTGCTGATCGTGGTCGGCTCGATGACGACGTTCGAGGTCGTGCTGATCCTGACCGGCGGCGGGCCCGGCACCGCCACCCGGATCCTCCCGCTGCACATGTACCTGGAGGGGTTCCGCAGCTTCGACATGGGTTATGCGAGCGCGCTGGCCGTCGTGCTGCTGGTGCTGGGCACCACGCTCTCGCTGGTGATCGCCCGGGTGACCGGCTACCGCCGGATGACCAGCCAACGGGAGGGGATGTGAGCACGATGTCCGCCACCACCACCGGTCCCGCCCCCGGGCGGGACGCACCCCCCGCGCCCACCGGCACGCCGCGGCCCGGCCGGGTCCGCCGCACCCGTCCGAACCTGGTGGGCGGCCTCGGTGCGGGCGTCTGGTTCGTCGTGGTCGCCGTCCCGCTGTACTTCCTGCTCGTCACCAGCTTCCGGGCGTCGTCGGACTACCTCTCCGACGGTCCGCTCGCGGTGCCGTCGGGCCTGACGACCGACAACTACCTCGAGGTGCTCTCCTCGAACTTCCCGCGCTACTTCCTCAACAACGTCCTGGTCGCCGCGGCCTGCGTCGCGATCGTGCTCGTCCTGGCCCTGCCCGCGGCGTACGCGATCGTCCGCAGCCGCAGCCGCTGGGTCGCCCGTGGCTTCACCGTCCTGCTGCTCGGGCTCGCCGTGCCCGCCCAGGCCGTGATCGTCCCGCTGTACCTGATGGTCACCCAGCTGCGGCTCTACGACACCCTGCTCGCGATCATCCTGCCGACGGCGGCGTTCGCCCTGCCGCTCGCCGTGGTCGTGCTGTCCTCGAGCCTGCGCGACATCCCGGGCGAGCTGTTCGAGGCCGCGGTGCTGGACGGGGCGGGCCCCGGACGGGTGCTGGTCTCGCTGGTGCTGCCGCTGGCCCGGCCCGGGCTCGCGACGATCGGCATCTTCACCGCGTTGCAGGCGTGGAACGGCTTCCTGTTCCCGCTGGTCCTGACGCAGAACGCCTCGGTGCGGGTGCTGACGCTGGGGCTGTGGGACTTCCAGGGCCAGTACGGCACGAACGTCCCGCTCATCACCGCCGCGGTGCTGCTGTCGCTGCTGCCGTTGCTCGTCGTCTACCTGCTCGGGCGCCGCTTCCTGCTCGCCGGCCTCACCGCCGGCGCCGGCCGCTGAGCCCCTCCCCGACCCGCGAAAGGCCCTCATGAGCACGGACCTGTCCCCGTCCACGACCATCGGTTCCGACCCGCGTCCCGCCGCCCTGCTCGCCCGGATGACCCTGGAGGAGAAGCTCGCGCAGCTCGTCGGGCTGTGGGAGGGACGTGACCACGCCGCCGACACCGACACCGACGGCGACGTCGCGCCGATGCAGGACTCGATGCAGTCCGGCCACGCGGGCTTCGACTCCTTCGCCCGCGACGGACTCGGCCAGCTCACCCGGGTGTTCGGCACCGCCCCGGTGGAGCCCGCCGACGGCCTGACCCACCTCGCCGACCGGCAGCGCAGGCTGGGCACCGCGACCCGGCTGCGGATCCCGGCGGTGGTGCACGAGGAATGCCTGACCGGGCTCGCCGCCTGGCGGGCGACGACGTTCCCGGCGCCACCGAGCTGGGGCGCGGCGTTCGACCCGGACCTCGTCGAGAAGATGGCGACCGCGATCGGGACGACGATGGCCGGTCTCGGGGTGCACCAGGGCCTCGCCCCCGTCCTCGACGTCGTCCGCGACGCCCGCTGGGGCCGGGTCGAGGAGTGCATCGGGGAGGACCCCTACCTCGTCGGCACGATCGGCACGGCCTACGTGCGCGGGCTGCAGTCCGCCGGGGTCGTCGCGACGCTGAAGCACTTCGTCGGGTACTCCGCCTCGCAGTCCGGGCGCAACCTCGCCCCGGTGCACGCCGGGCCCCGTGAGCTCGCCGACGTGCTGCTGCCGCCGTTCGAGATGGCGGTGCTCGACGGCGGTGCCGGCTCGGTCATGAACTCCTACGCCGAGGTCGACGGGCTCCCCGTGGCGGCCGACGCCGGACTGCTCACCGGGGTGCTGCGCGACCGGTGGGGCTTCACCGGCACCGTCGTCGCCGACTACTTCTCCGTCGCCTTCCTGCACACCCTGCACGGGACCGCGGGCGACCTCGGTGCGGCCGCCGAGCAGGCGCTGGTCGCGGGGATCGACGTGGAGCTGCCCACCGGCACCGCGTACCTGGAGCCGCTGGCCGACCGGGTCCGCTCGGGCACACTGCCCGAGCACGTCGTCGACCGGGCCGTGCTGCGGGTGCTGGAGCAGAAGGCCCACCTCGGCCTGCTCGACGACGGCGCCGCGGCCCGCGCCGCGGACCGGGCCACCGCACGCGCCGCGACCCCGGTCGACCTGGACCCGCCGGAGCACCGGGCGATCGCCGCGCGGCTGGCGGAGCAGTCGGTCGTGCTGCTGCACGACGACGGCGTCCTGCCGCTCGCGCCCGGCAGCCGCCGCATCGCCGTCCTCGGCCCGAACGCCGACGACCCGGCCGCGCTGATGGGCTGCTACAGCTTCGCCAACCACGTGCTGCCCCAGCACCCGGGCACGGAGCTGGGCCTGGACGTGCCGACCGTGCTCGACGCCCTGCGTCGTGAGCAGCCGGACGCCGAGCTGGTCCACGTGCGGGGGTGCGACGTCGACACGTCCGACCGGTCGGGCTTCGACGCGGCGGTGCGGGCCGCGGCGGACTCCGACCTGGCCGTCGTCGTGGCCGGTGACCGCGCCGGGCTGTTCGGGCGTGGCACCTCCGGCGAGGGCTGCGACACCGACACCCTGGAGCTGCCCGGGGTGCAGCGGGAGTTCGTCGAGGCCGTGCTGGACGGCGGCACACCGGTGGTGCTCGTGCTGCTGACCGGGCGCCCCTACGTCCTGGACTGGGCGCTCGCCCGGTGCGCGGCCGTGGTGCAGGCGTTCTTCCCCGGTCAGGAGGGCGCGGGCGCGGTGGCCGGCGTGCTGTCGGGCCGGATCAACCCGTCCGGGCGGCTCCCGGTGAGCCTGCCCCGCTCGGCGGGGGCGCAGCCGTACTCCTACCTGCACCCCCGGCTCGGCGCGGCGAGCCCGGTGACCGCGATCGACACCGCACCGGTACGGCCGTTCGGGTTCGGGCTGAGCTACACCCGGTTCAGCTACTCCGACCTGCGGATCGACCGGGCACGGGTACCCACCGACGGAGCGTTCACCGTGACCTGCCGGGTCCGCAACGACGGTGACCGTGCGGGCGCCGACGTCGTCCAGCTCTACGGCACCGACACCGTCGCCTCGGTCACCCGGCCGCAGCGCGCGCTGCTCGGGTACGCGCGGGTCCCGCTCGAGCCCGGCGCCGCCGCCGACGTCGTGTTCGACGTGCCGGCCCGCCGGCTCGCGCTGCACGACCGCAGGATGTGCCACGTCGTCGAGCCGGGCGCCGTCGAGCTGTTCGTCGGTACCTCCTGCACCGACCCGGTGCTGCACGGCGCCGTCGAGCTGGTCGGCCCGGTGCACGAGGTCCGGGTCACCGACCGGCGGATCGTCGACGTCCGGATCGTCCCCTGCTGATCGCGACGGTTGTCACCCCCCGGAAACGTGTCGGGTCTTGCGGCGGGACCACGATCCACGTGAGGTGGTCCCATGTGCGGCGTCGTGGGCGGGATCCGGATCGACGGCCACACCTCTGATGCGGGGCCGGTCCCGGACGCCGGGGCCACGCCGGCCGGCCGGTATCTTCTCGTTCCGGCCGGGCACCGGGGGCCGGGGCGCCACCCCGCCGGGGGCGTGCACCGGTGTCCCGTGCCCGCGTCCGCGGTCCGCAGCGGCACGAACGGGGGTGGTGACGGGTGAGGTCCGTGCGGGCGGGCACACCCGCCCCGGACACCGCGTCCGTGTCCTCCGCCGGGGCCGAACCCGGGCACCACTCGCCCGCGGTGTCCCCCGACGGCACCCGCATCGCCTGGATCTCCGACCGCACCGGGCGCCCGCGGGTGCACGTCGCGGCGCTGCCGGCGGACGGACCGGTCGACCCGGACGGGGCGCGGGTACTGGAGGCCCCCGGCCCGCACGCCGACGTGACCGCGCTGTCCTGGTCCCCCGACGGCAGCCGGATCGCGGTGCAGGTCGCCCCGTGCGGCGGCGACCGCACCCGGGTGGCGCTGCTGGACCCCGACGGCGGGCCCGCCGTCGGGATCGCGACCCATGCCACCGCCGTCGTGCTGGGCGCGTGGGCGCCGAGCGGGCGGTCGCTGGGCGTCACCGTGCTGTCCGACGCGACCCCGCGCGGCGCCGAACCGGGCGACGGCACCGCCTGCCTGGTCGACGTGCGGGACGGCTCCTCCACCGTGCTCGGGTCCGGGCAGGCTGCCGTCGTCCAGGCGGTGTCGGCCGACGGACGACGGGTCGTGCTGCGCACCGGCCGCCGCGGGGAGCGCGCCCTGGAGCTGGTCGACCTGCACCGCGGCACGCGGGACCGGGTGATCGGCGGGCCCGGCGGGGCGCTCACCGCGGCCGCCCGCTTCGGCAGCGCCCCCGGCACGCTCTGGGTGCACACCGACGCCGACCGCGAGCACACCGCGCTGCTCGCCGTCGCGCTCGGCCCCGCGGGCGAGCACCGCCTGTCCCCCGCCCGCCCGGTCGCCGTCCGGCCCGGCGCCGACCTGGAGGTCGTGGCACTGGACCCGGCTGGTCCGCGAGCCGCGCTGGTGTGGAACGTCGGGGGGCGCAGCCAGGTCGAGATCGCCGACCTGCGTGGCGGCAGGCCGGAGCGGCTGCCCGCGCCGTGCGACGTCGTCACCGGGGTGGCCTTCGCCCGCGACGGCGTGTCACTGCTGGTGGCGGGGCACGCGCCGGGGGTGGCGCCGTACGTGGTGCGGATGCCGCTCGACGCGCGCCCGGCCACACCGCTGCTCGGCGGCACCCCGGTGACGCCGCGGCCCCCGCGCCCGGAGGCGGTCGGCTTCCCGGCCGAGGACGGGCTGCGGCTGGCCGGATGGCTGCACCGGCCGTCGTCGCCGACGGGGGTGGGGTTCGTGTGGCTGCACGGCGGGCCCGAGTCCGAGGAGCGGCCCGGCTGGGCGCCGCTGCTGCACGGCCTGGTCGCCGCCGGGGTCACCGTGCTCACGCCGAACGTGCGCGGGTCGTCCGGGCGCGGGCGGGCCTTCGCCCGGCTCGACGACGGCCCGCTGCGGCCGGGCTCGATCGCCGACGTGCGGGCCGCGACCCGGCTGCTGGCGGGGGTGCCCGACGTCGACCCGCGCCGGATCGTCGTCGGCGGCCGGTCCTACGGCGGGTTCCTCACCCTGGCCGCGCTGACCCGGTTCCCGGAGCTGTTCGCGGCCGGCGTCGACGTGTGCGGCATGTCCGACATGACCGCCTTCTACGCCGACTCCGAGCCGTGGATCAGCGGGCCCGCGACCACCGAGTACGGACACCCGCAGCGGGACCGCGCGCTGCTGGAGGAGCTGTCCCCGCTGCGCGCCGCGGACCGCATCGCCGCACCGCTGCTGGTCGTGCACGGCGAGCACGACACGAACGTCCCGCTGGCGCAGGCACTCGCGATCCACGCGGCACTGACCGCGCGCGGTGCGCCGGTGGAGCTGCTGCGCATCCCCGACGAGGGCCACGAGGTGCACGACCGGCACACCCGGGCCGCGGCGAACGCCCGCATCGTGGAGTTCGTGACCGCGACGGTGGCCCGTGGCTGACCGGGTGCCCCGGCCCGGGTGGGCGGTCGCGGTGCGGGCGCTGGTCGGGATCGTGGCCGTGGTCGTCGTGGTGGGGATCGTCGTCGTCGCGGGCCCGGTGCTGCTCGCCGGGCACCCGGCCTACCCGGTGCTGCTCGCCGTCGTCGCCCTGGTGGGGCTGGTCCTGGTGGTGCGCTCGGGGCGCCCGGCCCGGCCCGGACGGCTGCGGACGACCGGGCGGGCCGCCGGTGCGGTGCTGCTGGTCGCGCTGGTCGCCGCCGTGCTGTGGCTGCGTCCCTACGCGGCCGACGAGACCGCGCTCGCCGCGACCACGCCGTCGGACCGGGTCGCGGTGGTGCACACCGCGACGACGTGGGAGCTGCGCCCGACCGCGCCGTCCGGCCGGGGCCTGGTGTTCGTCCCCGGGGCGCTGGTCGACCCGCGGGCCTACCTGGCGCTGCTGCGCCCGCTGGCCGAGCAGGGGGTGCGCGTGATCGTGACCGCGCCGCCCCTGGGCGTCGCACTGACCGATCCGGGGGCCGTCGGCCGGGCGGTCGGTTCGGCGCCCGAGGTCCGTACCTGGGCGGTCGGCGGGCACTCCCTCGGCGGCGTGGCGGCCGCGCGGGCACTGGACGTGCCCGGGGTGCGTGGGCTGGTGCTGTGGGCGTCCTACCCGGCCGCCGACGTGTCGGGGGCGCCGGTCGCGGCCCTGTCGGTGTCCGGCTCCCGCGACGCGCTGGCCACCCCGGACGCGATCGCGGACTCCTGGGCGCAGCTGCCCGCGGGGACCCGCTTCGTCGTCGTCGACGGAGGGGTGCACGCCTACTTCGGGGACTACGGCCCGCAGACCGGCGACGGCGAGCCGGGTGTGGACCGGGCGACCGCACAACGGCAGATCGTCGCCGCGACCACGGACGTCGTGACGTCGCTGCGCCCCGGCTGACCGGTCGGGACGGTCAGGCCGTGCTGAACGACTGCAGGATCTCCTGGCCCTCGCTGTCGGTGCCGACGACGAACCGGTAGTTCTCCCGGGTCGTCGTGCCGTCGTTGCGCATGAACACGACGGTCGCGGTGACCGTGTTCGGGCCGGCGTTGCGCAGGTTCTCGGCGTAGACGTTCCGCACGGTGCTGTAGAAGGTCCGGAAACCCTGGATGCCCTGGCTCTGGGCCTGCGCCTGCGGGCTGAGCATCGCGAACGCGCCGTCGATGTCGCCGGGCAGCATCCGGTAGTAGTTCTGCACGAACGACACCGGATCCTGGACCTCGCCGGTCGCGGTGGTCGGTGTCGGCGTCGGGGTGGTCGTCGGCGCGGGCGTGGTCGTCGGGGCCGCGCTCGGCGTCGGCGACCCGCTCGTCGTCGGGGCGGCGATCACCGGCGGGGCGTCCTGCTGCCGGCTGGTCGAGTAGACGCCGAACGCGACACCGCCACCGACGACGAGCAGCACGGCCACCGCGCCCAGCACGACCGGGGTGCGACGACCCCGCCCGTCCCGGGAGCGGGTGGCACCGCCCCGTCGGCCGCCACGGCCGCCGGGACCGGGGATGACCTGCGGTGCGGGCACGGCCGGCGCGTCGACCACGGTACCGCCGCCCTGCGCCTCGAGCCCGTCGGGCGCGCCCGCGCCGTCGCCGGTGTCCATCACCGCGGTCGCCGTCGACGGCGTCGCGAGACCGGCGACGGACTGGCCCGCGGCGATCCGGGCGAGCGCCTCGCGGGCCTGGGCGGAGCTGGGCCGCTCGGCGGGGTCGTTGGCGAGCAGGCGCATCAGCAGCGCGGTCAGCGGGCCCGCCTCCTGCGGCGGGGTGATCGCGCCGGTGGCGACCTTGTGCAGCAGGGCGTAGGCGTTGTCGTCGAGGCCGAACGGCGGCTCGCCCTCGACCGAGGCGTAGAGCATCGCGCCGAGCGCGAAGACGTCCGAGGCGGCCGTCGGCTCCTGGCCGCGGGCGACCTCCGGGGCCAGGAAGGCCGGGGTGCCGGCGATGACGCCGGTACGGGTGAGCTGCACGTCGTCGACGGCGCGGGACACCCCGAAGTCGGTGATCTTGGCCCGGCCGTCCTCGGCGATCAGGACGTTGCCCGGCTTGATGTCCCGGTGCACGACGCCCGCGGTGTGCGCGGCGGCCAGCCCGTCGGCGACCTGACGGCCGATCGCGGCGGCCTCCCGCGGCGGGATCGGCCCCTTCTCGGCGAGCACCGCGGCCAGCGAGCGCGACGGCAGGTACTCCATGACCAGCCACGGACGGTCGTCGTGGACGACGACGTCGAACATGCTGATCACGTGCGCGTGCTGCAGGCGGGCGCCGATCCGGCCCTCACGCAGGATCCGCTGGCGGGACTCCTCCAGCTGCTCGTCGGACGGCAGGGCCGCCGCGAGCAGTTCCTTGACGGCCACCGTGCGGTTCAGCAGCTCGTCCGTCCCCCGCCACACGGCACCCATCGCACCGGCACCGATCCGCTCGTCGAGCCGGTAGCGGTTCCCGATCCGGTGGGCGTCGGGGATGGGCGAACTCATGAGGTCCAAGGGTAGGGAATCGAGGCCGGGCCGCCGTCGGCAGGGCAGGTGCTGCGAACGACCGGGAGAGGGACCACGGACCCTACGCGACCACCGGTCGCGCAGCCAGCGACCGTACGCCACACCACAGGACCATCGATCACCTCGGAAGGCCCAACTTGTTGGCACATGCCGGCCACGATCCGTAACCGCCGCGGGCGTCGCGGACCTTGGTCGCGATCTCGATCTGCTGCTCCTTCGTGGCGCCGTCGGCGG
Organism: Pseudonocardia sp. DR1-2; assembly: GCF_023717215.1. NCBI lineage: Bacteria > Bacillati > Actinomycetota > Actinomycetes > Pseudonocardiales > Pseudonocardiaceae > Pseudonocardia > Pseudonocardia sp. DR1-2. The sequence continues at coordinate 81,510 of NZ_JAMQOF010000003.1, forward strand.
TGGGGGCGTACGTCGTGCCGCCGAAGTCGCTCCAGGTGCCCTTGTCGAACTGGAGACCACCGTGGTAGCCGTTCCCGGTCGAGATGGACCAGTCGCCGGAGGACTCGCACTGCGCCAGCTCGTCCCAGGTGCCGTCGGCCGCCTTCGCCGACGACGACGGCGCCGGCTCCTTCTTCGCCTCCGGCTTCGGGGCGGGCGCCGCGGGGGCCGGGGCGTCGGCGTCGCCCCCGCCGCTCCCGTTCCCGCGGTCCTCGTCCGGCTCGTCACCGCGGTCCTCGTCGCCCTCGTCGCCCTTGTCGCCGCGGCCCTCGTCGCTGCCGGACCCGCCGCTGCCGCCCTCGGCGGAGTCGTCGCCATCGGAGGATCCACCGTTCCCACCGGAAGGGGCGCCGTCGCCGCCGGAACCGCGGAAGTCGCGGTCCTCCGGCTCCGATCCCGAGGCCGGGCCGTCACCTGCGCTGCCGCCGGAGGGGTGGCCGGAGCCGCCGGAGCCCGACGGGGAGCCGCTGCGGGAGCCGTCGTCGCCCCCGCCACCGGTGCCGCCGTCCCCGCCGGTCGGACCGTCGCCGTCCGAGCGGTCGTCGTCCGAGGCGTCGTCGTCCGAGGCGTCGCCGTCCGCGCCGCTGTCCGGCCCGGCGCTGTCCGGGGCGTCGTCGGCTCCGCTGCCCGTGCCGTCCCGGCCCCCACCGTCCGCCGTGTCACCCGCGCCCCGGCCGTCGCCGGAGCCCTGGCCGTCGCCGGAACCCTGGCCGTCGCCGGACCCGCCGGAGGGGCCCGCCGGGTCCGGTCCCCCGGCCGAGCCGTCCGCACCGGAGCCCTCCGCCCCGGAGCCCCGGCCGGACCCCGCCCGCGCCACCGCGGACCGCACCCGCTCCCCCACCGCCCGTGCGACGGCGTCCGCGTCGGGCGCGCCGTACCCGGCGGCGACGTCGTCGACGACCAGGACCCAGTCGCGGCTGCCGCCCGGGCCCTGCGGGGCCGGGAACCGGGCGATCCCCGAGCTCGCGAGCTGGGCCAGCTCCAGCGTCGTCCCGGTCGCGGGCTGCACCCACCACGGGCGCGCGGTGTCGCCGGAGAGCAGGTCGAGGTCGAGGACCACGTCGCTGCCCGCCGGGGTGTGGCCGAGCACGTAGGACCCGTCCTCGGCCCCGGCGATGTCGACCCGGCTGTCCACCGCCGCGGCCCGCACGGTGAACGCGCCGTCGGAGTACGGGCTCAGCGCCGTCCGGGGCACCGCGTCGGCGAGCGCGCCCCGGTCCAGCACGGCGCCGACCGCGAGCTGCCCGCCCACGAGCGTCCCGGCGACCAGCGCCACCGCTCCGAGCACCGACGTCGTCCGCCGCGAGAACCAGGTGTCCACGGCCGGGCACTGTGCGCCCCCGCGACGCCCGCCACGGCCGAACGGGCGATCCCGTTCGCGATCGCGAGCGGCGCCGCCGGGTGACCGTCACGGGTGAGGGGGCCGGTGCCCCATCCGGCACCGGCCCCCTCGATCGCGGCGATCACGCCGTCACCGGCTCAGTAGTCGAAGGACGGGTCCTCGGTGCGGGTGCGCTTGAGCTCGAAGAAGTGTGGGTTCTCGGCCAGCAGCCGGGCGCCGTCGAACAGGCGGCCGGCGTCCTCGCCCTTCGGGACCCGGGAGATGACCGGCCCGAAGAACGCCACGCCGTCGACGTGGATGGTCGGGGTGCCCACGTCGAGGCCCACCGGGTCCATGCCCTCGTGGTGGCTGGCGCGCAGCTTCTCGTCGTACTCGGTGGAGTGCGCGGCCTCGGCCAGCGACTCCGGCAGGCCGAGCTCCTTCAGGGCGCCCGCGATGACGTCGTCGAAGTCCTTGTTGCCCTGGTTGTGGATGCGCTCGCCGAGCGCGGTGTAGAGCGGCGCCAGGATCTCCGGGCCCTTCAGCTCGGCGGCGGCGATGCACACGCGCACCGGGCCCCAGCCCTTCGACATGAGCTCGACGTACTGCTCGGGCAGCTCACGGCCCTCGTTCAGCACGGACAGGCTCATGACGTGCCAGGTGACGTCGACGTCGCGGACCTTCTCCACCTCGAGCACCCAGCGGGAGGTCAGCCACGCCCAGGGGCACAGCGGGTCGAACCAGATGTCGATGCGGGCACGGCCGTCGGCAGCAGGAGTCGTCATACCCGGCGCAACACCGGGCACCGGCCGCGGATTCCACGGGCCGCGCCCCGGGCACCGTGATTGGATGCCGACGACACCACTCCCCGAGAGGACCCCGAACGACGTGACCCCGCCCAACCTCACCCGTGCCCAGGCCGAGGAGCGCGCGGCGCTGCTCGACGTCTCCACCTACGACGTCACGATCGACCTGACCGACGGCGCCGGAGCCCCCTCCGAGCGGACGTTCGCGGTGACGACCACGGTGCGCTTCACCGCCGCCGAGCCCGGCGGGAGCACGTGGATCGAGTGGGTGGGCGACGGCATCACCTCGGCGACGCTGAACGGCACCGAGCTCGACGCCGCCGCGTGGACCGAGGAGGACGGCCTCGCGCTGCCCGGTCTCGCCGCGGAGAACGAGCTGACGATCGTCGCGACCGGGCTCTACACCAACACCGGTGAGGGCCTGCACCGCTTCGTCGACCCCGTCGACCAGGCCGTCTACCTGTACTCGCAGTTCGAGACGGCCGACTGCAAGCGGCTGTTCCCCTGCTTCGACCAGCCCGACCTCAAGGCCCGCTACACCCTCACCGTGACCGCGCCGGAGGACTGGAAGGTCATCTCCAACGCCCCGGCGACGGTCGAGGGCGGCGTGCACCGCTTCGAGCGGACCGAGATCCTCTCGACCTACCTGGTCGCGCTGATCGCCGGGCCGTACGCGAGCTGGCACGACACCTACCGCGACGAGCACGCCGAGATCCCGCTGGGAATCTTCTGCCGCGCCTCGCTGGCCCCGCACATGGACCACGAGCGGATCTTCACCGAGACCCGGCAGGGCTTCGACTTCTACCACCGCAACTTCGGCGTGACCTACCCGTTCGGCAAGTACGACCAGCTGTTCGTGCCCGAGTTCAACGCGGGTGCGATGGAGAACGCCGGCGCGATCACGTTCCTGGAGGACTACGTCTTCCGGTCGCGGGTGACCCGCACGCTCTACGAGCGGCGCGCCGAGACGATCCTGCACGAGATGGCGCACATGTGGTTCGGCGACCTCGTGACCATGCGCTGGTGGGACGACCTGTGGCTCAACGAGTCGTTCGCGACCTGGGCGTCGGTGCTGTGCCAGGCCGAGGCGACCGAGTACACGGGCGCCTGGACGACGTTCGCGAACCTCGAGAAGTCCTGGGCCTACCGGCAGGACCAGCTGCCCTCGACGCACCCGATCGCCGCGGACATCCCGGACCTGCAGGCCGTCGAGGTCAACTTCGACGGCATCACCTACGCCAAGGGCGCGTCGGTCCTCAAGCAGCTCGTCGCCTACGTCGGTCTGGAGCCGTTCCTGGCCGGGCTGCGCGACTACTTCGCCGCCCACGCGTGGGGCAACGCCACCTTCGACGACCTGCTGGGCTCGCTGGAGAAGGCGTCCGGCCGGGACCTGTCGGACTGGGGGGCGCAGTGGCTGCGCACCACCGGCCTGAACCTGCTGCGCCCGTCGTTCCAGGTCGACGAGGCCGGGACGTTCACCTCGTTCGACGTCGTGCAGGGCGGTGCCCGGCCGGGTGCCGGTGAGCTGCGCACGCACCGGATCGCCGTCGGCGTCTACGACGACGACCCGGAGACCGGCAAGCTCGTCCGCACCCACCGCGTCGAGCTCGACATCTCCGGCGAGCGCACGGCCGTCCCGGAGCTGGTCGGGCTGTCCCGCGGCAAGCTCGTCCTGGTCAACGACGACGACCTCACCTACTGCGCGCTGCGCCTGGACCCGGGCTCGCTCGCGACCCTGGTGGACCGGATCGGCGACATCGCCGAGTCGTTGCCGCGCACGCTGTGCTGGTCCTCGGCGTGGGAGATGACGCGTGAGGCCGAGCTGAAGGCCCGTGACTTCGTCACCCTGGTCGCCGGCGGGTTCGACACCGAGTCCGAGATCGGCGTCGTGCAGCGGCTGCTGCTGCAGGCCCAGACCGCGACGGCGTCGTACTGCACCCCGGAGTGGGCGCAGGGCCGCGGCTGGCCGCTGCTGACCGACGCGCTGCGGTTCCGCCTGGACACCGCCCCGCCCGGATCGGACGTCCAGCTGGCCGTGGTCAACGCGCTGACCGCCTCGGTGCTGCCGGAGAACACCCTGGACCGGATGAAGGGCTGGCTGCTCGACGTCGACGTGCCGAAGGGACTGACCGTCGACGCCGACCTGCGCTGGCGGCTGCTGCACGCACTCGTCGCACACGGGAAGGCCGGCGAGACCGAGATCGCCGAGGAGGCCGAGCGTGACGCCACCTCCACCGGGGCGCGGCAGGCCGAGCGGGCCAGCGCGCTGATCCCGACCGCGGAGGCCAAGGAGCGGGCGTGGCAGCGCGCCGTGCACGACGACTCCCTGCCGAACGCGATCAACGAGTCGGCGATCTCCGGGTTCTCCCACCCCGCAGTGTCGACGGTGAGCCCCGGGCTGCTCGACGGCTACGTCCAGCGCTACTTCGACGAGATCGACGGCGTGTGGGCGCGCCGGACCTCGGAGCTGGCGCAGAACGTCGTCGTCGGGCTGTTCCCGTCCTGGGCGGTCGCGGAGCCGACCGTCGCGGCGGCGGACGCCTGGCTCGCCGACCAGTCCAAGCCGGCGTCGCTGCGCCGGCTCGTGTCCGAGGGGCGCGCCGGGATCGTGCGCGCGCTGGCCGCCCGTGAGTTCGACGGCCAGGCCACCCCTGACCCGGAGCGGACCACCGCGGTCCAGCAGCCCTGACCCACGCACGACGGCGCCCCGGGAGCCGTGCTCCCGGGGCGCCGTTCGTGTGTCGGGGGTGTGGTCAGCGGCGGCGCAGCCACCGCCGCAGCGGGTTCGCCGACGCCGGTTCGTCGGCCGGGCGGTAGCCCGCGCAGACACGCGGTCCGCAGCTGCCGCAGTCGGTGCCCGGGCGGTAGTGGTCGTGCAGGTCCTCCGGGTGACCGCAGGTGCACAGTCCCACCTGCGGGACGACGGGCGCGGGCGGACCGGCCGGGGTCCGCGGCTCGGACGGTGTGCGCGGCCGGGGCAGCGCCGGGACGGACTCCAGGCCCGTCGGCGGTGTCAGGACCGCGGCCGCGGGGGTGGCGGGGGTCCTGCGGTCGGTGCCGTCGTTCTCGTGCGCCATGGTGACCTCCTTCGTGCCGGCTAACGGCAGCGCGGACGACCATCGCGTCATCGCACCGTGCCGTTGCGTCACCCAGTATGAGATCGCGTGGGGCGCGTGGGAATGGCTCGCGGCGACGAAAAGACCGTCCGTGGACGGAACGGCTGGTCGTGGACACGTCGCCACCCGATCAGCGGGCCACCGGAAGTGTGAGTACGGCAAGACAGCCGCGAGGTTCGTCCACCGTACGGAGCACCAGGGTGCCGCCGTGCTCCCGAGCGAGCTGGGCGCTGATGTGCAGCCCGAGCCCGGAGCCGCCGGCGGCCTCGTCGTGCCGTCCGCGGACGATCTCGAGCTGCTCCTGCCCGTCGGGCAGGCCGGGGCCGTGGTCGCGGACCTCGACCGCGACCAGACCCGGTTCGTCGGCGAGGCGGGCCCGCACCACCACCGGGGTCCGGGGCGCGTGCCGGTCGCAGTTGGCCAGCAGGTTCGTCACGACCTGCCGGGTGAGCGACTCGGGCGCGGCCACCGGGGGCAGGTCGTCCTGGGTGTCGAGGGTGATGCAGCGGCCGTCGCGCAGGTCCACCAGGGTGCGCAGGGCCTCCCCGACGTCGTGCTCGGCGGTGTCCGCGCCCGGCGACGGGACGACCGGGGCGTAGGCCGGGCCGTAGTCGAGCAGGGCGGCGTCGCGTTCGTCGACCATCGGGTCGGCCACCGTGTCCTCGACGGTGATCGGGGTCTGCAGCATCTGGCGGAGCCGGTTCAGCTCGGCCAGCACCGCCTCCCGCATCCGGGCGACCTGGGGGTCGTCGCCGGGGCGGGTCGTCAGCAGCTGCGCGGCCCCGGCCAGGCCCGCCAGGCCGTTGCGCAGCTCGTGGTCGCGCTCGGCGGTCTGGCCGGTGGCCCGTTCGAGCAGCGCCGACGCCTCGCCGAGGGTGTCCTGGAGCTGGTCGTAGTCGTCCTGCATCTGGGTCACCGCCCGCAGCGCGATGGTCAGCAGCGCGGTGAGCACCACCGCCATCCCGAGCACCCGCAGCGACGGGTAGACCAGGCCGGCCGTCGGCTCCCGGCCGGGCACGATCGCCCGGTACAGCTGGGACACCGCGACGATCAGCAGGCCGAGCCCCATCCGGGCCCGGATCCGGCTCGGGCGCCGGTAGCCGTCGAGCAGGAACAGCACCGCGACCAGCGCCCAGCCGCTCTGCACCACGATCGAGTAGAGGGGCGAGGTCGCCAGCATCCGGGTGAACGGGCTCTCCGCCTGCGAGGCGATGACCCCGCCGATGACGAGGGCGAGCGCGGCCAGCGCCCAGCCGCCCCAGGCCCCGAGCGCCCGTGGCGGCCGCAGTGCGGCGACCAGGATGCACAGGCTGATCACGAACATGGTCAGCACCGCCAGCCGCGGGGTGCCCGCCGGGTACTGCGGCAGGACCAGCGCGGACAGCGGGAGGAGCACGACGCCGTAGAGCAGGAGGGCCGCCCCGAACCACGACGGACGGGGGTCCCCGGACAGCCGCCCCGTCACCAGCGCGACGATCGCCGCCGCCGAGCCGACCGCGGCGGCGACGAGGGTGAGCACCGCCGTCGCGTCGGAGAGGTCGACCCGGCCGTCGACGACCGCGGGGCGGCTCACGGCGACCACGAGGACGGCCAGGACCGCGACGACCAGCATGTCGGTCAGATGTCCCACCAGGAACCGGGCCCGCCGCTGCGGGCCCAGGAGCACGCCGAGGAAACCGGACGCCACGTCCCCTCCGCTCGAAGAAGTCGCCGGACTGATGAGAAAGCGATAATAGGACTCGTCATTCTCGGTGACGTTCGGTGGCCGTGTTGTGGGCCGAACGGGTCAGATACCCGCGGCCTTGCGGTAGAGGGCGACGGCCTCCAGCTGGGAACCGACCTCCAGCTTGGTCAGCACCGCGCGGATCTGCGTCCGGACCGTCGCCAGGGAGACGACGAAGTGGTCGGCCACCGACTGTGCGCGCTTGCCGCCCGCCAGCAGGGCGAGGACCTCGCGCTCGCGCTGGGTCAGCCTGCCCAGCTTCTCGTGCAGGTCGCGGCGCTCGTGCTCCCGGTCGCGGTGCAGCCGGATGAACTGCTCGCGGCGGCCCGGCGGCATGATCGAGCGCCCGGCGTGGGCCTCACGGATGGCGCTGAGCAGCGCCGGGAACGGCGCGTTCTTGGGGACGAACACGAACCCGCCCGCGTCCAGGGCGGCGCCGACCCGGCCGGCGTCGGAGCTGCCGGACAGCACCACCACCCGCCAGCCCGCCTCGCAGAGCGGGCCGACGAGCCGCACCCCGTCGATGCGGTTGCCCTCCGGGTCACGCCCCAGGTCGAGGTCGAGCACGATGAGCCCGGGTGTGACGCGCCGGGCGTGCTCCAGCACCGCCGCGGCGGAGCGGACCGGCTGGAAGGTCGCGTCCTCGCCCTCGGCGCGCAGGTTGAGGGCGAGGGCGGACCCGACCAGCTCGTGGTCGTCGACGATCAGGATCGGGCTACCGGTGGGGCCGGTCACCGCTCGGTCCTCCCGCTGCGCACCATGGGGGACACCTTAGAGCCGTTGCGCCGATCGCGGTCGCCCCCGTGTGACGGACACGCGGGCGCGGCGCTGTCCACGGACGCGCCCGGGTGTCCGCCCGTGGTGTCCACCGGACGGGAATCCCCAGCTCAGGGACGGCTGCCGGCCTGGTCCGCCAGCATCCTCAGTCCGGACAGGATTCCACCGAACAGATCGCCCTCCTTGAAGGAGGCGACCATGCTCATGAGAGCGAGCTTGGCGCCGCGGTCCGGGAGCCGGACCTTCGCGTCGGCGCCGGTCACGATCTCCAGCAGCCGCTGCTCGGGGCTCACGGCGACGAGCACCGCGTCCTCGTGGTCGTCGACGCGTCCGTGCAGGTCGACCGCGGTGGCCCGCGCGTCAGCACCCAGGTCGCCCAGGTACAGCGCGAACCGCAGGCCGGTCTCGCGGCTGGCCAGGTACAGGGCCTCGTCCAGGCGGGTCAGCTGCACCGGGGTGAACGGGTGCGCGGCCGCGGACGGCTCGACGAAGTTCTCGGCCACCGACAGGCGACCGGAGTTCGTGACGACCGACCCCTCGGGCAGGTCCTCCTCGTTGCCGGTGAAGACGGCGAGGTCACCACTTGCCACCGGTACCTCCTCGGGTGTCGCCGCCCTCGGACGGGGCGGTGTCGCCGTGTCCGGCGTGCGCGGCGTGGTGCCCCGCGGCGGACGGCTCGGCGATCCAGAACAGCGGCTCGTACGGCCAGGGGTCACCCGCGTTGTAGCGGGGGCGGTTGCTCCGGTTCCGCACCGCGATCCAGCCCCAGATCGCGAAGTACAGGACAGCCGGCGCGACCACGAAGACCAGCAGGGTTTCGACGACGGTCACGGGGCCAGAACCTAGCCGATCGCCGTGCCCGGCACCTGCTCAGGTGTCCGATCCGACAGCCGCCCGGACCGCACCGCGCGGACCAGCGCGTCATGATCGGCTTCGGTCTGGTCGGCGTAGGCCCTGGCGAACGTCGCGAGCGCCGCGGCCACCTTCCCGCCCTTCCCCAGGTAGCCGGCGATCATCGACGCCCCCGAGGTGCGGGCGTGCCCCTTGGCGAGCAGCCTGCCGCAGACGTCGGCGTAGTCGGCCAGCGCGGGGGCGTCGAGGGTGTCCGGGACGATCGCGCCCTTCATGTCACGGAACTGGCGGACGTAGTACTGGCGGCCGTTGATCGTCGTCCAGCCCAGGAGCGGGTCGGAGACGGTCTGCAGGGCCTGCTGGTACTCCACGACCCGCTGGCCCTGGTGGGCGTGCCAGGCCTCGCCGCCGTGCACGAACGGCGCGACGACCGACCGGCGCGCCTGCTTGAGCTGCAGGAACAGCACGTCGTCGGGGCTGGAGCCCTCGCAGAGCACGAGGTAGGCGCGCAGCCCGACCGAGCCGACCCCGACGACCTTGTGGGCGACATCGACGGCGTGGTACCCGCCGAGGATCCGGCTCCAGTGCGGCGGCAGCGTCGCGAGGTACTCGTCGAGGGCGGCCAGGATGCGCGCGGTGTGCTCGTCGTCGGGGTGGGTGATCAGCGGCGGCTCGGTGACGATCCGCCGCGCCCCGCCCTCCTCGGTCACGAACCGGGGCAGGGCGCGGTCGCTGGTGCGCCGGCGCGCCCGTTCGGCGGCCTTGTCGATGACCCGGCGCGAGGTCTTGTGGTCGGCGTCCGAGCGCAGGGTGTCGATGTCCATGATGTCGAACGAGCGGGCGAGCAGCGGCTCGTCGGCGAGGTGGCGCAGGTGCTCGGCGTAGGAGGTCACGCAGCGGGCTACGGCCTCGCCGCACTGCTCCTCGGTCGCGCCGGAGTCCCGGCCAGCCACCCAGGTGGAGGACACCAGGCGTCGCAGGTCCCACTCCCAGGCGCCGGGGTGGGCCTCGTCGAAGTCGTTGAGGTCGAAGACCAGGTCGCGCTCGGGCGAGGCGTAGAAGCCGAAGTTGCCCAGGTGGGCGTCGCCGCAGATGACGGGGTGCACGCCGGTCTCGGGCAGGACCGCGAAGTCCGCGGCGTGCAGGGCGGCGGCGCCGCGCAGGAACGCGTGCGGCGATGCGGTCATCCGCTGGATCCGCAGCGGGACGAGCTCGTGCACGCGCCCGGCGTTCTGCGCCTCGACGACGTCGACCGGGTCGGCCCGGCGCAGCTGCGCGGACCACTCGGCGAGCCCGGACCGGGGAGCGACCTTCCGCAGCCCCTTGCCGATGCGGTAGCGCTCGGCGCGGGGCGTGGAGGCGCGCTGCAGCGAGCCGAACGCCGCGCGGTCCGAGCCGGCGAGGACGGGGTGCGAGGTCACGCCTGCGTTCTACCGCAGCGGCGGCGTGATCACCGACCGGGCCGGCCTCAGACGTTGCGCCTGCCCAGCGCGCGGTAGGTCCAGCCCGCGGACTCCCACGCCTCGCGGTCCAGGGCGTTGCGGCCGTCGAGCACGCGGCGGGTCCGCACGACCTTCCCGAACGAGCCCGGGTCGAGCTCCCGGTACTGCTTCCACTCGGTCAGCAGCAGGACGGCGTCGGCGCCCTCGGCGGCCTCCTCCGGGGTGTCGACGCAGTCCAGCTGCGACCAGTGCCGCCGCACGTTGGGCAGCGCCTGCGGGTCGGTCACCCGGACGTTCGCGCCCTGCAGCTGCAGCTGCGCGGCCACGTTCAGCGCCGGGGAGTCGCGGATGTCGTCGGAGTCGGGCTTGAACGCCGCGCCCAGCACGGCGATCCGCTTGCCGAGCAGGGAGTCGTCGCACACCTGGCGGGCGAGCTCCACCATCCGGATCCGGCGCCGCATGTTGATGTTGTCGACCTCGCGCAGGAAGGTCAGCGCCTGGTCGGCGCCCAGCTCGCCGGCGCGGGCCATGAACGCCCGGATGTCCTTGGGCAGGCAGCCCCCGCCGAAGCCGAGCCCGGCGTTGAGGAACTTCCGGCCGATCCGGTCGTCGTGGCCGATCGCGTCGGCGAGCTGCTTCACGTCGGCGCCGGTGGCCTCGCACAGCTCGGCCATCGCGTTGATGAAGGAGATCTTGGTGGCGAGGAAGGAGTTCGCGGCGGTCTTGACCATCTCCGCGGTGGCGTAGTCGGTGACGACCTTCGGCGTGCCGTCGGCGACGATCCGCGCGTAGACGGTGTCCAGGACCTTCTCCGCGTCCACCGCGGTGTCCGCGCCGGACAGCGACGGGACGCCGTAGACGAGCCGGTCCGGGTGCAGGGTGTCGGCCACCGCGAAGCCCTCGCGCAGGAACTCCGGGTTCCACGCCAGCGCCGCGTCCGGCACCCGGGCCGCGACCTGCTCGGCCAGCCGGGCGGCCGTGCCCACCGGCACCGTGGACTTGCCGACGACCAGCTCGCCGGGCCCCAGCACCTCGATCAGCGACGCCGTCGCCGCCTCGACGTAGGTCAGGTCCGCGGCGTACTCGCCGCGCCGCTGCGGGGTACCGACGCACACGAAGTGCACCGCGGCGCCCCGGGCGTCGGCCATGTCCGAGGAGAACGACAGCCGCCCCGAGTCCAGCGACCGGCGCAGCAGCTCCTCGAAGCCCGGCTCGAAGAACGGGACCCGGCCCGCGGCCAGCGACTCCGCCTTCGCGACGTCGACCTCGATACCGACGACCTCGTGGCCCAGCTCCGCCATCGAGGCCGCGTGCACGGCTCCGAGGTAGCCGCACCCGATGACCGACAGCTTCAGCGGGGTGGTGTTCTCCGACATGGCCGGAGGTTAGCTGCCGCCCCGGACGGGCTGTCGCAGACGTCGGGCAGTGTGCGTCCCGGTGACGCCGAGGTGTCGCGCCGGCACTAACGTCCTCGGCCGTGCGGACCCTGCTGCTGGCCGAGGAACTGCTGTTGCTGGGGCTCGACCGCTCGACCGGCCGGATCGGTGACCGGTTCGACGGGCGGGTCCTGCCCGTCGCGCTGGTGCGCGACCTGGTCGACGCCGGCGCACTGCACCTCGACGGCGGGGACGGCCCCGACGGCGGCGACACCGTGACGCCGTCGGGCGGGGAGCCCGACCACCCCGCGCTGGCCGCGGCGCTGGCCGCGGTGACCCGGGACGGCACCGACACCGGCTCGCACGCCGTCGCCGCCACCGCGGCGCACCTCGCACGGACCCCCGCGGGCTCGGCGGGCGGGGCCGTGGGGCAGCTGGTCGCCGACGGGATCCTCGCCGCGCAGGAGTACCGCCGGTTCGGGCTGTTCCGCCGGGTGCTGCTCACCGAGCAGGACCCGGAGCCGGCCCGGGCGCTGCGCACCCGGCTGGCGTCGCTGCTGGTCACCGAGACGGCGCCGGGCGGGCACGACGGCCTGCTGCTCGCGCTGCTGGGGCTCACCGACCTCGCCGGTGACGTCCTGCCGCCGGAGATCGACGCCCAGACGCGCGGGGTCGCGCAGCACCGCGCGGCGCTCGTCGCCCAGGGGGCGGCGCGGGACCCGTTCGTCCGGGCCTACTTCGCGGTGCGGTCCGGGTGGGCCGGGAACTGAGCCGCTACCCGCGCAGCTCCGCCAGGCGGGCGCGGCAGCTCTCCCAGGTCGGCAGGGCGCCCGCGGCGAGGGCCTCGTCCAGGGTCGGCGCGCCGCGGTCCTTGTCGGACAGCACCGGCTCGACCCCCTCGGCCCAGGGCAGCGCGAGCGCCGGGTCCAGCGGGCTGATCCCGTGCTCGGCCGCCGGGGTGTACGACGTCGAGCACAGGTACCCGACGACGGTGGTGTCGGCGAGCGCCTGGAAGGCGTGCCCGAGCCCCTCGGACAGGTAGACCGCCCGCATCGAGGCGGCGTCGAGGTCGACCGCCTCGACCCGCCCGAACGTCGGCGACCCGACCCGCAGGTCCACCACGACGTCGCGGACGGCGCCGGCGGCCACGTACAGGTACTTGGCCTGGCCGGGCGGCACGTCGGCGTAGTGCACGCCGCGCACGACCCCGCGCGCCGACACCGACTGGTTGGTCTGGGCGACGGTCAGGTCGAACCCGAGCGCGTCGCGGAACGCCGGCCCCTGGAAGGGCGCGGTGAACGAGCCGCGGTGGTCGGCGAAGGTGGTCGGCTCGAACAGCCAGGCGCCCTCGATCGACAGCGGGGTCGCCTTCACGCCCACCAGCTCCGGTGGTCGCGGTACCAGGCCACGGTGGCGGCCAGGCCCTCGTCGAAGGGCACCCGGGGGGCGTAGCCGAGCTCGTCGCGGATCTTCGACCAGTCCACGGAGTAGCGGCGGTCGTGCCCCTTGCGGTCGGCGACCCGCTCGATGCGGTCCTCCCCCACGCCGACGGCGGCGAGCAGCGCGCGGGTCAGGTCCAGGTTGGTCAGCTCGGTGCCGCCGCCGATGTTGTAGACCTCCCCGGCGCGGCCCGCCGTGGCTGCCAGGGCGATCCCGCGGCAGTGGTCGGAGACGTGCAGCCAGTCACGGACGTTGAGACCGTCGCCGTAGAGCGGGACGGTGCCGCCGTCGAGCAGCCGGGTGGTGAACAGCGGGACCACCTTCTCCGGGAACTGGTACGGCCCGTAGTTGTTCGAGCAGCGCGTGACCACCACGTCGAGGTCGTGGGTGCGGTGGTAGCTGCGTGCCAGCAGGTCGCTGCCCGCCTTCGCCGCGCTGTAGGGCGAGTTCGGCTCCAGCGGGTGGGTCTCGGGCCACGAGCCCGACGCGATCGAGCCGTACACCTCGTCGGTGGAGACGTGCACGAACCGGCCGACGCCCGCGTCCAGCGCGGCCTGCAGCAGGACCTGGGTGCCGACGACGTTGGTCGTCACGAAGTCCGCGGCGCCGGTGATGGAGCGGTCCACGTGGGTCTCGGCGGCGAAGTGCACGAGCAGGTCGGCACCGCCGTCGAGCACCTCGGCCACGCGCCGGGGGTCACGGATGTCGCCGCGCTCGACCGTCAGCCGCGGGTCGTCGGCGACGGGCGCGAGGTTCTCGGTCCGGCCGGCGTAGGTGAACGCGTCGAGCACGGTCACCCCGGCCCCGGCCAGCTCGGGGTGCTCCCCGCCCAGCACCTCCCGGACGAAACAGGACCCGATGAACCCGGCCCCGCCGGTCACCACGATGCGCACGTGCCCTCCCCGCTCACTGTCCGGCCCCGCCAGCGTGTCAGAGTCGGCCCCGACGATCGGGAGGTGGGCGCGTGCGCGCGTGCGTGCTGGGGGCGAACGGGCAGCTCGGGCGGGCGCTGGTCGCCGCACTGCCCGGCGCGGTGGCACTCGACCGTGCGGCGCTGGACATCGGCGACGCCGACGCCGTCGCCGCGTACGACTTCACCGGCGTCGACGTGCTGGTCAACGCGGCCGCCTACACCGCCGTCGACCGTGCGGAGACCGAACCGGGCGCGGCGTGGCGGGCGAACGCGGCGGGCCCCGCGCACCTGGCCGCGGCGGCCCGCGAGCAGGGTTGCCTGCTGGTCCACGTCTCCACCGAGTACGTCTTCGACGGCAGCGCGCCCGGCCCGGTGCCCGAGGACGCCCCGCCGTCCCCGCTCGGGGTGTACGGCGCGTCGAAGGCAGCCGGGGAGCTGGCGGTGCGGGCGGCGCTGCCGGAGCGGCACGTGATCGTGCGGACCAGCTGGGTCGTCGGCGACGGCGGCAACTTCGTCGCCACCATGGCGCGGCTGGCCCGCGACGGGGTCTCCCCCGCCGTCGTCGACGACCAGGTGGGGCGGCCGACGTTCGCCCCCGACCTGGCCGCGGCGCTGCTCGTGCTGGCCGGGTCCGGGCGGCACGGCACCTTCCACGTGACCGGCGACGGCGAGCCGGTCAGCTGGCACGGACTGGCCCGGGAGGTGTTCGCCCGCTGCGGCCGCGACCCCGGCGACGTCCGCCCGGTGTCGACCGCCGAGTACGCCGCGGACAGGCCGCACCTGGCGCGCCGGCCGGCGAACTCGGTGCTCGACCTGTCCCGCGCGACCCGCGCCGGGGTGACGATGCCGCCGTGGCGCGACGGGCTCGGCGCCCACCTCGGGACCGCCCGGTGAAGGGCGTCATCCTGGCCGGTGGCACCGGCAGCCGGCTGTTCCCGCTGACCGCGGCGGTGTCCAAGCAGCTGCTGCCGGTCTACGACAAGCCGATGATCTACCACCCGCTGACCACGCTGATGCTGGCCGGGATCCGGGAGATCCTGCTCATCTCCACCCCGCACGACCTGCCCGGGTTCCAGCGCCTGCTCGGCGACGGCGGCCGGCTCGGCCTGCAGATCACCTACGCCGCCCAGGAGCACCCCAACGGCCTGGCCGAGGCGTTCGTCATCGGCGCCGACCACGTCCGCGGCGGGCCGTCGGCGCTCGTGCTGGGCGACAACATCTTCCACGGCGCCGGGTTCGGCGACCTGCTGCGCCGCCGCGCCGCCGAGGTCGCCTCCGGCGACGCGGGCTGCGTGCTGTTCGGCTACCCGGTGCGCGACCCGCGGCGCTACGGCGTCGGCGAGGCCGCCCCCGACGGCACCCTGCTCTCGATCGAGGAGAAGCCCGAGCACCCCCGCTCGGACCGCGCCATCACCGGTCTCTACTTCTACGACGACCGCGTCGTCGACATCGCCGCGCGCATCACCCCCTCGGCCCGCGGCGAGCTCGAGATCACCGACGTCAACCGCGCCTACCTCGAACAGGGCCGCGCCCGCCTGCAGGACCTCGGACGCGGCTTCGCCTGGCTCGACACCGGCACCCACGAGTCGCTGATGGAGGCCGGCCAGTACGTCCGCGTCCTGGAGAACCGCCAGGGCATCCGTATCGCCTGCGTCGAGGAGGTCGCCCTGCGGATGGGCTTCATCGACGCCGCCGCCTGCCACGCCCTCGGGGCGCAGCAGGCGGGCTCGGGCTACGGCGAGTACGTCATGGCCGTCGCGGATCAGTTCAGGTCCTAGCCCGGTACGGCGCCGCCGTCCTCGCCGCGGTGACAGCGACGGAGGGCCTCGTTGTCGCCACCGACGGCCTGTCCGGACCCTGACTCTCCGTGGTCGATCGACGGCAGTGACGCGACTTCCGTTGGGGCACTTATCGTCACGCAGCGCTCTTATTCTTGAGAACGCAACCAGAGCAAACGAGTGATGCGGATCCCACGTTCGCTGCCGTAACGCACGTAGCGTGCACGACGACCTCGACCCGTGTACGGCGAGTTCTCAGACAATGCCGCTGAATGGGTTAACGCCGTGCGCCGTTCCGGCCCGCGCCTCGCGATTGGTGGTTACTCGTCGTGACATCGCTCGCACCATCCACCGCAACGCTCCGTCGCACGAACGGGCGGCGCATCATGTGGATCTTCTTGTCGCAGTACACCATCCGCGTGGCCGGTCGGCCGTGAGCGCCGGACCGACGCAGGCCCGTCGCCCCGCACGCGCCACACCCCGTACCCATCACCGGCCCCCGCTCCGGCGGCCGGTCACGCGCCGGGGCCCCGGCCCGGTCGGACCACCCGCCCGGGCCGACACCTCCTCCGCCCCCGCGCCGGTGCGCAGGCTGGCCGCCCGGGTCAGCCTCGTCCGGACGGTGCTGGTGCTGACCGACGTCGTCGCCGTCGGGACCGCCGCGGTCGTGGTCGCGCCGACCGGGCACGACGGCGTCGTCGCCACCTCCGCGCTGCTGCTCGCGGTGCGCTCGGCGGCGCGCCTGCACCGCTCCCGGCTGCGTCTGTCCTGGTTCGACGACCTGCCCCGCGAGCTGGCCGCCCTCGTCGTGACGATGGGGCTCGTGCTGGCCGGGGCGATGGCCCTGCAGCAGAACCTGGACACCCGCATCGACGTCGCCGGGCCGGTCGAGGTCGTGTTGCTGGCCACCCTCGTCGCCCTGACCCTGCGCGCCGCGGTGCTGTTCGCCGCCCGGCTGCTGCGGGTCCGGTGGGCCGTCGGCGAGCCCACGCTGATCGTCGGCACCGGATCGCGGGCGGTGGAGCTCGACGAGACCATGCGCGCCCACCCCGAGTACGGCCTGCGCCCACTCGGCCACGTCCTGTCCGAGGACCTCGACCTCCTGGTGGCGCGCGAGCGGGCGGCGCTGTCCGCGCGGATCCGGGACGCCGCCGCCCGGCACCGGGTCCGCGTCGTCGTGTTCGCCTGCCACGGCGTCGACGACGCCGCCGTCCTCGACGCGGCGATCGAGGCCCGCCGCGACGGGCTCGGCGTCCTGCTGCTGCCGTGGCTCTCGGAGCTGGTGCACGACCACTCCGGCGTCGAACGGCTGCGCAGCATCCCGCTGCTGCGGCTGCCCGCGGACCCGAGGAACCGGCTGTCCTGGCGGCTCAAGCGCCTGGGCGACGTCGTGGTGTCCGCGCTGGCCCTGGCGCTGGCCTCACCGCTGCTGGTCGCGGTCGCCCTCGCCGTGCTCGTCGAGAGCGGGCGGCCGGTCATCTTCCGTCAGGAACGCATCGGCCTGGACAACCGGCCCTTCACCGTCCTGAAGTTCCGCAGCATGCGCCCGGCCGACGAGCGCGAGCAGCAGACCCGGTGGTCCATCGCGGGCGACTCCCGGGTCGGCCCGGTCGGCAGGCTCATCCGCCGCACCTCGCTCGACGAGCTGCCCCAGCTCTGGAACATCCTGCGCGGGGACATGAGCCTGGTCGGGCCGCGCCCGGAGCGGCCGTCGTTCGTCGAACGCTTCTCCGCCGAGCACGAGCGCTACACCGCCCGCCACCGCGTCCCGGTCGGGCTCACCGGGCTCGCCCAGATCTCCGGGCTGCGCGGCGACACCTCGATCGCCGACCGGGTCCGGCACGACAACTACTACATCGCGAACTGGTCGCTCTGGCTCGACGCGCAGATCGTCGTGCGCACGGCGCGGGAGCTGGTCCGGCGCGGCCGGCACTGAGCGGCCGCGCCGGGCGGGTCAGCCGGCCTGGCGCTGCGCGAGCCCGAGGGCGTACTCGGGGTACCACTGCCCGGCGGCCGGCTCCCCCGGACGGCAGGCCCCGTCGGACTCGCCGGGGCGCTTGACCCACAGCAGTGCGTCGACGCGGTCGTCGCCGGTCTCGGTGGTCGGGTCCGCCCCGAGCCCGCGACCGGGCGGGTTGCAGAACGCGGGCACCCCGCCCAGCGACGCCTCGTCGGCGACCCCCTGGCCGTTGCGGCTGGTGTCGACGACGAAGTGCGCCCCGCCGAGGCGGTCGGAGAGCTGCCGCCCGAACGCGACGACCTCGGGGGTGGGGTAGAAGTTCGCGACGTTGAGGGCGAACCCGTCGGCGGCCCGGACCCCGGAGCGCTCCAGCGCGCCGGCGAGTGCGTCGACGTCGCTGATGAAGCCGGGGTTGCCCGCGTCGACGTAGACCCGGGCACCCGCGGTCTTGAACGCCGCGACCGCCTCGGACAGCAGCTGGTAGCGCTCGTCGCGCAGGTCGCCGTCGACGCAGCCGGACAGCTCGTGCGGCACCGCGTCGGGCTCCAGGACGACCGTGGCCGTCGTGCCGCCCAGCCCGCGGACGATCTCGGTGACCCAGTTCCGGTAGTAGCCGCCGTCCGGGGCGCCACCGCCGGAGAAGCTGCCGCAGTCGCGGTGCGGGATGTTGTAGGCGACCAGCAGCGGGCGCGCACCGGCCGCGGTGGCCCGGTCGACGTAGTCCTTCGTGTCGGCCTGGGCCGCGGCGACGTCGCCGCTCACCCAGTGCGGGAACGGCTGCGAGGCGATCTTCTCGATCTGGTCGGCGTCGGCGTCGCGGCCCTCGTCGCGCCACCGGACGACCTGGTCGGCCGCGGCGCTGCGCGGGTCCACGAACAGCCCTGTCGCGCTCGGCGGGGCGGACGCCGGGTCGCCCGGTGCGGGCGCGGTGGGCGCGCCCGCACCGCACGAGACGAGCGTCAGGGCGGCGGCCAGGGCACCGGAGGAGACTGCCAGCAGCGAGCGCACGATGCTGGAGTGTGTCACCTGAGGTGCACCCATGACGCCACGGACGGCACCCCGGCGTCGTCGACGAGGAAGAGCATGTACCAGCCGGGCGGCACCAGGGTCGGCTCGGCGGGTACGGCGAGGCGGAGCGAGCCGTCCGGGCCGCGGGCGATGTCGAGGCGCACCGAGCGCTGGTCCACGTCGGTCGCGTGGGTGACGGCGCTGGGCCGGATCAGCCGGGCCTGGGTGACCCGGGCCGCGTCCGGGCTGGTCACGGTCATGGTGGTGCCGAGGCCGGCCTCCTCCGGGGCCGCCGCGATCACCGGCTGCGGGCCGTGGAACAGGTACGGCGGGGTGTAGATCTCCAGCCGCTGCTCGAACGGGGCGGGCTTGGTGTTGTCCACGTTCTTGAACAGGGAGTTCCCGCCCGCGGTGAGCACCTGGCCGTTGGGCAGCAGCAGCGCCTCGGCGTGGTAGTCGCGCCCGACCGCGGGGTCGGCGACGGCGGAGAGCGTGTTCGTGCCCGGGTGGTACAGGTTGGCCTGCAGGATGTCGCTCGCGCCCTTGCCGCGGTAGTCCGCCGAGCCGCCGGTGATCAGCAGGTCGTCGGTGGGCAGCTGCACGACGCTCGGGTAGCGGGTGGGGGTGCGCAGGTCCGGGCCGGGGGTGAACGCGGGCGCCGGGGCGCGCAGGTCGATGGTGTCGATCCGCGCCGAGGACACCGGGGACTCCCCGACCCCGCCGCCTCCGACGACGACCATCCGCTGGTCCTGCACCGGCCCGGCCCAGGACGACCCGGAGGTCTCCATCAGCTCCGGCTCGCGCAGCCCCGGGACGGGGGCGAACGAGTTGTCCGCCAGGTTCCAGAACCCGGGGACGCGTCCGGCGTCGGCCGGGCCGTAGCCGGCGTTGGAGCCGGAGTAGAACAGCCGTCCCTCCTGCCGGGTCTGGAAGATCGCCGGGTAGGTCGGGAAGTAGCGGAACAGGTCGGGCCGGTCGGTCCAGCGCTTCGTCGCCGGGTCGTAGACCTCGTTCTGGCCGGGCAGGATCTGCCCGGTGCCGTCGAGACCGGAGATCGCGAGCACCTGGCCGTCGGGCAGCCCGGTGAGCGTGGGGTACCAGCGCTTCTGGGTCATGTCCCCGACGCGAACGTACTTCTCGGCGAACGGGTCGAACTCGTAGGAGTCGGCGATGCCCTGGAAGTCCTGCTTGTCCAGGGTCATGCGGTCGCCCATGCCGTAGACGTTCGCGGCGTCCGCGGGGTCCAGCGACGGGATCGCGTACTGGGCGGGCCGGTCGGTGACCCCGGCGGCGCCCTCCTCGGTGGACTCGACGAAGCCGATGGTCTCGCTCGCGGTGACGACGGTCCCGTCGCCCTCGCCGGTCTTGGTCGCGGCCATGACGTGGGCCGGGCTGGTGAGGGTGTAGTCGCGTCCGTCGGGGTCGCGGAACACGGTGCCGGCGTCCAGGTGCAGCTCGCGGTCGGGGTTCTCGTTGCGGATCCGCATCGCGCCGGCGGCGCGGGTGACGAAGCCGTCGAGGACCTCGTAGCGCTGGGTGCCGCCGGCGACGAGGAGCTTCCCGTCGGGCAGGAAGGTGTGACCGCCGCAGAACAGGTCCGACGGGGTGTCGATCTCCGTAGCGTCGCCGGTGGCCGGGTCGTAGACCAGGGTGCGGAAGGTGCCGGCGTCGAACTGCTTCTGGTCGTTGCCCGAGCCGGCGACGAGCAGGACCTTGCCGGTCGGCAGCATCGCGGCGTGGATGGCGTTGATCCGGACGTCCGCGGGCAGCTCGACGACGTCCCAGCGGCCGTTCGCGGCGGTGTACTCGGCGCTGTGCAGCCACGCCTCGTGGCGCACCTCGGAGATCCAGGCGAGCGCGGGCGGGGCGTTCACCGCCAGCAGCACGGTGGGCACGCCGATCATCGCGATCAGCCTGCGGCGGCCGAGGACGGCGCGCGCCGCCCGGGAGAGCAGGCGCCTCACGCCACGGCTCCGATCTTCTCGTCACGGGGTTCGGGGATCACGGGCACGAGCTCGACGAGCTCGGCCGCGGACGCGATCCGGCCACGGGTGCGCAGCAGGCCACCCAGCCAGATCGCCATCGGGACCAGGGAGACGACCAGCGCGAGCGCCGGCCACATGAGGACGTCGAGGTTGGCGTAGCCGAACGCGAACGACGCCGCGATCGCCGCCGCCAGGAACCCCGACCAGCGCAGGTGCCGGGCGAAGGTGACGACGCGGTCCGGGCTCGCCGCCTCCGCCTTCGGGGTGACGACGAACGTCGCCGGGCGCCGGAGCACCGTCGCGACCAGCGAGGACGCGTAGATCGGCGCGGAGAGCACCGACATCGCCATCCCCGTCAGCCCGGTCGAGTTCTCGTGCTCGTAGGGGCTGACGTTGTAGCGGCGGTTGCGGATGTAGACCCACAGCTGGAACGCGGTCGCGTCGACGTAGAGCGCGAGCCACAGCGCGGGCGGGACGACGATGCCCGACACCCCGAACGCCAGGTAGAGCGAGGCGTTGACGGCGCCGAGGATCCAGCCGATCGCCATCGACGGGTAGAACGCGGTGATCAGCAGGTAGTGCAGCGCCCGCGGCGGGGACAGCCGGCGCAGCCGCTTCAGGAAGATGCCCTGCAGGATCACGAAGGTGCCGCGCGACCAGCGCAGCTGCTGGGAGAAGAAGTCCGTCCAGGACGACGGCCCCTCCCCCACCGCGACGACGTCCGGTGTGTACACCGAGCGCCAGCGCTGCCCGGTCCACGGGTTGCGCCGGGCGTGCAGCGCCAGCCCGGTCGCCATGTCCTCGGTGATCGAGTCGTGCAGCCCGCCGACGGCGAGCAGCGCGTCGATCCGCACGGCGTTGTTGGTGCCGACGAGCATCGGAATGCCGTAGGCGTTCGCGGCCCGCTGGATCAGCGAGTGGAACGGGAACTGCTGGGACTCCGCGGCGGTAGTGACGAAGTTGTCGCAGTTGGCGTAGCACTGCGGCCCGACGACGAACGCGACGTCGGGGTCGCGGAAGTAGCCGAGCATCCGCTCGGCGTAGTTCGCGAGCGGAACGTGGTCGGGGTCGACGGACAGGAACACGTCGTAGCGGTGGCCCTCTGCGTGCACCCAGGCGTTGTAGTTGCCGTGCTTGGTGCGCGCCTTGAAGAAGCCCGACGGCTCGTTGTAGGCGGCGACGCCCTTGCGGGAGAAGTGCCGGACACCGATCTCGGCGCACATCCGCCGGACCTCGCGGTCGTCGCCCTCGTCGAGCAGCCAGACGTCGAAGGTGCCCTCGTGCCGGATCCGCCGCGCGGCCTCCAGCGTCGCGCGGACCATCTCGATCGGCTCCGAGCCGGGGACGATCGTGGTCAGGAACGCGACGCGCAGCGCCGGGTCCGGCCGGACCGGGACCGGGTCGCGGGCGAGCACCGAGGCCAGCGACAGCGAGAACACGTTGACCAGCCGCATCGTCTCGACCAGCGCGATGGAGCCGATGACGAAAACGTTCGCGGCCTGGATCCACCAGCGCTCGTCGACGTCGGGATGGTGGGAGGGCTGGAGCAGCCAGACCACGAACAGCACCTCGAAGGCGACGTTCGCGCCGATGATGGCCAGGGTGCCCGCCCAGCGGCGGCCCTGACCGTCGTGCAGGTTGCGGTACCGCACCCGGTACCTTTCGCCTGCCGGCGGCGGCTCGGTGACCTCGCCGGAGATGCGGCTGAAGTCGTGCAGCGACCGGGCCCCCACGGCGGGCGCCCGGTTCTGCGGAGTGCCGGACGCGGCGCTCGCGGTCACCGGCGTACCTCCCAGATCTCGGTCGGGAACGTGCGATGGGCACGCCGGAGGGAGGGCTCGGCGCGTGTCCCGGCCGGCCCCCTGAAGGCGTGATCGTTCCCGTGTGGAGCGTCCATCGACGCGTCCCGACACCCCGTTACGACGCGTGGCGGCCGGACTGGGCCGTCCGCGCCGACCGCCCGGGACCTGCCGTGACCGTGTCGTGATCGAGAGGTGCGGTGAGCAGGGGAAACCCCGCAATGAATGATCTTTTCGGCGGCACGACCCTGGGCCGAACGGCCTAGTTCGTCGTTACGCGATGTGTCGGATCATCGATTCTGATGATCCATCGCGAACTCCGCCGAGGTCCCCAGTTCTGATGACGGGACGGACCGGCCGGGGGGTCAGAAGGGCAGGTGCCCCGACAGCACGACGGCCGTCGCGACCGCCGCGGTGAGCACGAGCAGGAGCGCGGCGACCGCGGTCCGACGAGCGCCCGTCGTCGCGGGACCGGCCGCCGGAGCGACGCCCGGAGGCGACCAGAGCGGTCGGCCCGTCCGGCGCCCGGCGGGCCAGGGTCCGGCGCCGTCGCGCTCGCGGCGGGCCGCGACCGTGAGGGCCTCGGCCCGGGCCGCCGTCGCCGGATCGACCCGGCCCTGCGCGGCGAGCGCGGCGACCAGGTCCCGGACCCCGACGGCGTCGCCGGGCAGGGCACGGCCGCGGACGACGTCGCGGACCCGCGCGGTCGAGGTCCGCAGCCGGCGGGCGACCACACGCTCCGACGGGCAGCCGTGGTGCACGTGGACGTCGTCGAGCAGATCGAGCAGGTCGCGGTGCGGGCCGTGCTCGGGCCAGGACGTCCGGTCGAAGCGGCGCAACGGCACCCGTCGCCTCCTCACGCAGGATGATCGTTCGATCACCTGTCGCATCCGGTGGCGTCGGCGTTACTCAATTCTGATGAGACGCCGCGATCGTCACTCCTGATGACAACCCTTCGCATGGATTACGGCGAACGGCGCAACGTGCGCGCCGGTGAGGGAGCGGTCGCTCACGGTAGGCGTCCGCCTGTCGAATGCAGGAGCAGCGAACGGTGCACTCCGGGCACCGAGCGGGCGACGACGCCGACCCCAGCGGTCCGTGGCTTCTCCCCGCCCTGCTCGTCGAGCCCGGCATGACCGGCCTGTGGCAGGTCAGCGGACGCAGCTCGCTGGCCTGCGAGGAGCCGGTCCGTCTCGACCTGCGATACGTCGAGATCCGGACCCCTGTACCGGGCCTGCTGACCCTGTGGACGACCGTCGGCGCGGTGCTCCGCAGCCGCGGCGCCTACCGACCCGGCGCCGCGGCCTGCGGGCCGCTCAGGCGAACAGCTTCTCCTGCTCCTCGCGGAGCGCGTCGACGAGCCGGCCCGGGGGCAGGGTGACGTCGTCGTAGGTGAGCACGGCGTCCTTCGCGACGTCGCGCACCAGCGTGCACCCCTCGGCCACGCCCATCGGCAGCAGCCGCTCCGCGCGCGTGACCGGCGAGGACTCCGCGACGCCGTAGGTGTCGTAGCCGCCCAGCCCGTCGACCGTGTGTCCTGCCTTCAGGTCCTGCTTGGCGGTGGCGACGACGTCGACCCGCTGCCCGGCGGGTGGGCTCAGCGCGGCGTCGGCGAAGTCGACGGCCCGCACGATGGTGTTCGGGACCTCGAAGTGACACAGGTGGTACGGGGTGTAGAAGCTGTACAGCGGGCCCTCGCCGAGCTTGTACAGGTTCAGGTAGTGGCGCTGCTTCGGGTCGTCGTGGGTGCCGAGCACGTAGATGCCCGGGCCCGGCTTGGCGCCGACCACGTAGTCGACGACGCCGCCCAGCTCGCGCAGCTCGTCGACGTCGTAGGCCGCGGTCAGCTCGTCGACGTGCCCGGCGTGGTCGCGGCCGTACATGCCGCGCTTGCCGACGGTGAAGCCGAACGCGTTGGCCACGATCGCCTGCTCGAACGACACCTTGGTGCCGTCGGCGAAGCTGGTGACCATGTAGGGGTCCTGCCCCCACTTCTCGGCGAACGCCTGCTGCGTGGTGGGGGTGCGGTACTCGTCCTGCAGTCCCTTGATGTTGCCGGCGACGAGCGGGGTGACCCCGATGCCGCGCACGAAGCGCAGCAGGTTGGCCTGGACGCCGGGCTGGTCGCCGTCGGCACCGGTCAGGACGACCCCGGCGGCGCGGGCGCGGTGCGCGAGCAGCGGGCCGACGGTGCCGTCGAGCTCGGCGTTCATCGTGACGACGGGCAGCCCGCGCTCGATCGCGGCGACGGTGACCCGGGCGCCGAACTCGACGGCGCCGGTGACGTCGACGAGCACGTCGATGTTCTCCGCGGCGAGCAGCGCGAACGCGTCGCCGAGCACGGCCGGGACGCCCTTCGCGACCATCGCCTCGACCTGCGCGGTCGTCGACACCTCGACCGGCTCCAGCCCGGCCTCGGTGTAGGCGCGCACGGCGGTGGCGACGGTGCGGTTGGCGATCGCGACGACGTCCATCCCGGGGGTGGAGTTCACGATCTGGTTGACCAGGCCGCGGCCCATGAACCCGGCGCCGACCAGGCCGACCCGGATCGGGCGGTTCTCGGCGGCGCGCTTCGCGAGGGCGGTGTCGAGGATCAGCATCAGCGGGCTCCGGTGACCGACGGGAAGTCGGCGTTGTCGGCCAGCAGCGGCCAGTTCGCGTCCTTGTCCGAGACGTGGTCGACCGCGTGCGGCCAGTCGACGTCCAGGGCCGGGTCGTTCCAGCGCAGGCCGCGCTCGGCGCCCGGGGTGTAGGGCGTCGAGACCTGGTAGATCGTCGTCGCGTCCGGGGTGAGGGTGAGGTAGGCGTGCGCGAAGTTCCGCGGCACGTACATCGCCCGGTAGTTGTCCTGGGACAGCTCGGCACCGAACCACTGCAGGTAGGTGTCGGAGTCCGGGCGCAGGTCGACGATCACGTCGAAGATCGCGCCGCGGACGCAGCGGATGACCTTGACCTCGGCGTTGGGCTCCAGCTGGTAGTGGAAGCCGCGCAGGGTGCCCGCCTCGTGGTTGTACGAGAGGTTGCACTGGGTGATCGTCGGGTCCAGCCCGGCGTCGCGGAACTCCTGCTCGCAGAAGGCGCGGGCGAAGAAGCCGCGGTCGTCCTCGAGTCGCTTCAGGTCGATGAGAGCCGATCCGGGGAGCGGGGTCTGGTGAATCTCCACGCCCGGCATCATCGGCCAGAGCTGATCGACCGTTATCGGGTACCCCCGTGGGGGTGGCGGGGGCAACGACGACAGTCACGCAGAGTGTGCGCGACCGCCGCCGATCTCACGGTCAGCTACCCGCGGGGAGTGCGGACCCGTTGTCGGAGACGGCGATCCGGCCGTCGGCGGCTCAGACCGACCCGGGCGCCACCGGGTGGATGTAGGTGCCGGGGCGGGTCGCGCCGTCCTGACGGGACACCGGGCCCTGGTCCCACTTCAGCGTCGTCGACGTCGCCTCGTCCGGCGCGGTCACGACGATGTCGGTCGGCGTCCAGCTGTCCCCGGGCAGCCAGGTGATCACGGTGTGCGCGGTCCCACCCGGCTTGACGACGACCGCGGTGGGATCCTCCCCCGCCCGGGGCAGCGAGTAGGACGGCCCGAACTGCGGGTCGTCCGGACCGCGCAGGTCGACGCCGCCGAACCCGGTCATCGTGCAGGGCGCGTCGGAGGTGTTGCGCCAGACGATGGTGGTGTCCTTCTGGTTGTCGCCGAGTGTGGTGCCGACCGACGCCTGCACGGTGCTGCTGGTGCAGCGGGCCACCTGACCGGCCGCACGGGAGGCGTCCTCGGTGGGCTGCGGCGGCGCGGTGGTCGGTGCCGACGACAGCGCTGCCGGTGCCTGGGCCGCCGGCTCGGTTGCGCCGCCGCATCCGGCGACGAGCAGGCCGGCCGACAGCAGTCCGATCAACAGTGGTGCGCGGTGTGCGGTCATGGTCGTCACCGTTGTCCGTGTCGCCCGATCACGCTGCGCGGCAGCGGCGGGACCACCCGGAGGTGGGTCCCTCGACGGGTAACGGCAGGTCGGGCACGTGCGAGTCCACACCCGACGACCGGCACCCCCGCGGGCCGGCAGGGCGGCGGGAGGACCTGGTAGTGCGCGCGATCATCCTGGCGGCCGGACTCGGCCGCCGCATGCTCCCTCTCACCCGGGACACGCACAAGACGCTTCTGACGGTCGGCGACCGGACGATCATCGACCGGCTCGTCGGGTCCCTGGCCGACAACGGCGTCATGACGATCACGGTGGTCACCGGATACCTGCACGAGCAGCTCGAACGGCACCTGCTCGACCGCTACCCACACCTGGACATCTCGTTCGTGCGCAACACCCGCTACGACGAGACCAACAACATCTACTCCCTCGCCCTCGCCTTCGAGCAGATCGACATCGACGACGACCTGCTCCTGCTGGAGTCCGATCTGATCTTCGAGCCGGCCGTCATGCGCCGGCTGATCGAGTGCGACCGGCCCAACGTCGCACTCGTCGACCGGTACCGGATGGGGCTGGACGGGACCGTCGTGACGGTGTCCACGTCGGACGTCGTCACCCAGGTCATCCCCGCGTCGCTGCAGGACGCGGCGTTCGACTTCACCGACAAGTTCAAGACGCTGAACCTCTACCGGTTCTCGGCGGAGTTCTGCCGCGACGTGTTCAGCAAGCTCCTGCGCTACTACACGCAGAACTTCGACAACCAGTGCTACTACGAGCTGATCCTCGGGATGCTCGTCTACATGGGACAGGCCCGGATCCACGCCGAGCAGCTCGACGGCGAGACCTGGGCCGAGGTCGACGACCCGAACGACCTGCGCAACGCCGAGTACCTGTTCGCCCCGGAGCGGCGCCGGACGCAGCTGGAGTCGTCCTGGGGCGGCTACTGGAACCACGAGGTGCTCGACTTCGCGTTCATCCGCAACATGCACTTCCCGCCGGACTCGCTGGT
The DNA here is from genome assembly GCF_023717215.1 of Pseudonocardia sp. DR1-2. Taxonomy (NCBI): domain Bacteria; kingdom Bacillati; phylum Actinomycetota; class Actinomycetes; order Pseudonocardiales; family Pseudonocardiaceae; genus Pseudonocardia; species Pseudonocardia sp. DR1-2. The sequence goes on from NZ_JAMQOF010000003.1 coordinate 108,771, forward strand.
CTCCCAGATGCGCGCCTACCTGCCGCGGCTGATGGAGAACTACGGTTCCGCACAGACCGTGCTCGACCGCAAGCTCGCCCACCACCTGCTCTGCCGCCCGGAGAACGTCGTGCTGCTCAACGGCGCGGCCCAGTTCTTCCCGACGCTGCGGGCGGCCTTCATCGGGAAGCGGGTGCTGCTCCCGTCCCCGACGTTCGGTGAGTACCCGCGTGCCTTTCCCGGCGCGAGCGTCTACGAGGACCGCGGCCGCTTCGACCCCGACGCCGTCGCGGCCGCCGCACGCGACCACGACCTGCTTGTCGTCGTGAACCCGAACAACCCCACCGGCACCACGGCGCGCACCGCCGATGTCGTCGCCGTGCTGGACCGGCTGCGCGGGACCGGGACGACGGTCGTCGTCGACGAGTCGTTCATCGATTTCTCCGACGAGCCCTCGCTGGTGCCGATCCTGGAGCGCGATCCCCGCGACGGCGTGGTCGTGCTCACGAGCCTCAGCAAGTCCCTCGGCGTACCGGGCCTGCGCATCGGCTACGTCTACAGCACCGATCCGTCATGGACCGCCCGGATCCGCGACGACCTGCCGGTGTGGAACATGAACTCGGTAGCCGAGCACTACGTCGAGTCGCTGCTGAAGTACCCGTCGGAGCTGACGGCGTCGTTCGAGCGCACCAAGCTCGACCGGGACCTGTTCGCGGAGGAGCTGCGGGCGCTGCCGGTCGTCGCGGCGGTGCACCCCAGCGGCGGGAACTTCCTGCTGGTGGAGCTCGTCCCCGGTGCCGCTGACGTGGCGGAGCTGGAGCAGCGGTTGCTGGTCGACGAGGAGATCCTCGTCAAGAACGTCTCGGCGAAGTTCACCGGTGACCGGCGGCTGTGGCGACTCGCGGTCCGCTCCACGGGTGAGAACCGGCGCCTGTGCGGGTGCCTGCGCCGGCTCGCCCCGGTCTCCCAGGAGGTGGTGTCCCGATGACACGCAGCGACGTGTGGCGCTCGGTATGGAACGACCGGGACGACGACCGCGCCGACTGGAACGGCTACGAGGCCACGATGCCCGCACGGGACTACGAGCTGTTCACCGCCGCCACCGCGGAGCTGGTCCGCCGGCACCTGCGGCTCGGCCCGGACGACGTCGTCGGCGACCTGGGCTGCGGCACCGGCCGGATCGCCGCGCAGCTCGCCCCGCACGTACGCGCGGTACACGGCTTCGACTACTCGGAGACCGTGCTGCGCGTCGCCCGGGAGCGCCGGGACCTGCCGAACGTCGAGTACCACTGGGCCGATCTCAACGACCTCGAGTTCGAGCCCTACGGGCTCACCCAGGCGTTCTCCGTCGGCGGATTCCTCTACATGGACTCCGAGGAGACCGCGGTCGACCTGATCCGGCGGATGCACGACGCGGGCATCGGAGTGGCCGTGCTGGACATCCCGGACAGCCGGCTCACCGACACCCGCGAGCGCGCCTACGACCGCGCGGTGTACGACCACCTGGCGATGGACGCGGAGCGGCTGATCTCGGCCTTTCCCGGGGCCGAGGTCCACCGCGCCGAGCTGGGCCTCGGCTACGCGAACGCCGCGGTCCGGTTCAACCTCTACCTGCCGGCGCCGTGACCCAGGGCCGGGTCGTGACCACCGTGCCGTCCTGGGTGAGGTAGTCCCAGTCGGTCACGGGTGTCCGCCAGTCGCCGTAGTGGCGCGCCAGGAGCGCCTCGTGGTCGGTGGGCTTGTTCCAGTGGCGCCCGAGGAAGGAGAAGACCTCCGACCGCTGGGCCGGGAACCGGCCGACGACCTCGACCGGATCGACGCCGTCGCTGCCGAACATCCGATACTCCTGAACGCCGTCGGCGGCGGTGAGCCGGAAGAACTCGAACTTCGAGCCGCGGCGGACGAAGACGCGTTCCCGCAGCTCGCCGTCGGAGTCCCGGTAGCTGAACCACGGCCGGAACCCGGCGGCGCACAGGGCGGGCACGGCGGCGGCGAAGTCGCCGTCGGCACTCGAGTCGAAACAGAAGTCGGCGTCACCGACGTCGTGGGCGATCAGCCCGCCCTCGCGGGCCCACCCGAGCAGCATGCCGCCCCACACCCAGTAGTGCCCGCCGAAGCGGGTCCCGGCGAGGACGTCGTTGAGCAGCAGCAGGTCCTCACGGAAGGACGCGGCGTGCCGGCGCCGGTGCACCGGACCCAGCACCGGGAGCCGCCCGGCCAGCCGGTGCGCGGCCAGCGCGAACGCCGTCCGGGGCCGGATGTCGGCGTTCTCCGGCACCGCGCGGAGCCGGGCCAGGCGCCGTGTCCGGGCGCGCCAGGCGCGGACGAGGCCCTCGATGCGGGAGGTGACGGGCATGGTCGTGCTCCTTGTCGATGGGTGCCGCGGGCGGGTCGAGCCGGGCCAGGGCCAGGGCGACGACGAGGAACACCGGCACGAGGTGCCCGGCGTCGAGGTCCTCGAAGACCGCCCAGACCGCGACGGTCGCGACGATCGCCCGGGGCAGTGCGGAACGGGCCGCGCAGGCGCGCCACAGCGCGACACCGCACACCAGCAGCGCGACCAGCCCGAGCAGGCCGGCGCGGAAGGCGAGGCCCAGGTACGTGCTGTGGGTGGCGACGCTCGCCACGAGGCCGTCGTCGCGCGGCTTGAGCCCGAACCCGAGGACGGGGACGCCGAGCCCGACGAGCCGGTCCACGGTCGCGGCGTAGATGGCACCGCGGGACTCCGCGGACCCGGCGCGGGCCGCGTTGACCTCGGTGACGGCGTCGACGAGGCCGGGCGCGAACCCGACCACCCCCGCGACGAGCGCGCCGCACACCGCGACGACCGCGGCGGGGCCCGCCCGGTGGGCCCGCCAGACGTGCCGGAGCGCGGTCCCCAGCAGGGCCAGGACCAGCGCGATCTGGGTGGCCCGGCTGTAGGACAGGTACACCGACACCGCGCAGGCGACGACGGCGGGCACCCGCCACGGCAGCCGCGCCCAGCTGCGGGCGGTCGGATGCAGCAGCACCAGCAGGGTCAGCGCGGACACCGCCCCGGACCACGTGGTGTTGCCCATCATCCCGGTGGCGCGCAGGACGCTGCCGTCGAGCCAGCCGTGCACCACCAGGTCGTTCGTGGTGAACGCGGCGACCCCGGGCGGTAGCGCGCCCGCGTACGCGCCGAGCAGCGGGACCGGCGACGGCGTCGGATACAGCCACACCGCGAGGACTGCGACGACGCTGTGCAGGACACCGACCGCGAGAGCCGCGCGTACCAGCCGTCGGAGATCGTCGGGGTGGGCCGTCCCGACCACGGCGATCATCGCGGCGAGCGCGACCCAGACGGCGACGTTGGCGGCCAGCCCGACGAACCGGTCCGCCGAGGCGTATCCGGCGGCCGTCCCGACGGCCGAGGACAGCACCAGGGCGACGGCGACGACCAGCAGCGCCCCGGACGCCGCACCGAGCCGGGCGCGTAACAGCGCCGGGAGCAGCACGACGACGGCGAGCACCCAGAACGCGGCCGCGAGCCCGGCCGTCCACAGCACGGCGTAGGCGAGGACCAGGCCTGCCGGCCGGAAGGCCGGGCCGGCCGTCACGGTGGCCCCCCGGTCGTCCGGCGGTCGCGCAGTGCGAGCCGGGCGACGGTCAGCGCGCCGTGGCCGTAGCGCGAGGCGAGGGCCGGGCGCTGGGCGAGCCGCCACACCCACTCCAGGCCGGTACGGCCGGCCAGCCGGGGCGCCCGGGTCTCGTCGCCGGTCAGGAACCCGAGCAGCCCGCCCGCGGTGAGCACCAGCGGGGCCGTGATCCCCGCCCGGTGGCGGCGGACCCACTCCGCCTCCCGCGGCATGCCCATCGCGACCACGAGCAGGTCCGGCTCGCGTTCACCGATCGCGGCCAGCGGTGCGGTGAAGTCGTCGCGGTAGCCGTCGCAGGTGCCGGCGTCGAGCACCCCGTACCGCCCGGAGAGCACCGCGACCGCGCGTTCCGCGAGACCGGGAGGGCCCCCGACGATCGCGACCCGGGGCGGGCGGCCGAGCTCGAAGGCGAGCCGCTCGACGATCTCCGGCCCGACGTCGGTCGTGGTCGTGCGTTCCATCCACCGCGCGCCCGCCAACCGGCCGAGCAGCACGACGGACATGCCGTCGGCGTAGACGAAGTCGGCCGCATTCATGACCCGCACGAACGCGGGGTCCGCGGTCTCGTTCAGCCCGCCGACGTGCAGGGCGAACATCACGGTCGGGGCCGGGGCCGGGCGCTTGACGGCGTCCACGGCACGGTCGACGAGGTCGCGGCGCGCGAGGTCGACCACGTCGATCCCCGCGATGCGGACGGTCGGCAGCCAGGGACGCAGCACGTCGCGGACCCGTCGGTCGGGCGCCGGTCCGGCGGTCACCGTGCCTCCTGGGACGCCCCGGGGCGCAGCGCCGCCACCCACAACGCGCCGGACGCGACCAGGTGCAGGCAGGCGAAGGACCAGGCGAAGGTGACGACGTCGCCACCGGCCAGGGCGAGCAAGCTCCCGCCCGCGACGAGCGGGGCGGTGAGGACGCGGCAGCAGATGATCGTGCGGGTCGCGCCCGAGGTGAGCAGGGCCAGGGTCGGGACCGTCGCCAGCGCGGACACCGCCTGACGCACGGCGAGCGCCGCGACGACACCCCCGGCGGCCGTCCAGGTAGGTCCCAGCAGGGCCGTCCCCCAGTCCGCGGGGAGCAGTGCGAGGGCGACGCCGCAGGCGAGCGCGGCGAGGGCCACTCCGGTGAAGACCGGTGCCGCCACCCGCAGCCGATGGGACCGGCCGCCGGACAGGTCCCGCAGCCGGGGCACGGCGGTGGTCTCGCAGGCGAGCAGCAGTACCGTGACCGGGCCGAGCGCGGTCTGTCCCAGCCGCAGGGCGCCGGTCGCGACGACGGTGAGGAACGCCCCGGCCACGACCAGCACGACCTGGTCCAGTCCGGTGTAGACGAGGTAGTCGAGCAGCAGGTGGCGTCCGGCACGCGACCCGTGCCGGTCGGGGCCGGTCTGCCAGCGCGCCGACCACGGCGGGAGCACGGTGAGGGCGGCGACGGCCGGCGCGACGGCGAGCCCGGCCGCGACCACGAGGACGTCACGGGCGAGCAGCGGAACCGCCGCGAACCAGAGCACGCCGGTGACCAGGCAGGTCAGCTCGCCGCGGGTGAGCGCGGGGTAGCCACGGGTGCCCTGCAGGTGCGCTCGGACGGTGTCCCAGTAGAGGACCGGCACGACGGCGACGGCCAGTGCGAGGCAGATGTCGCGCGCTCCCCCGCCGACGACGACGCCCACCGCCGCGGTGACCGCCGCGGCGGCGAGCGACTGCAGCAGGACCCGTGTACGGACCCCGGCCTGCGGCGGGCGCTCCCCCGCACCGGGCCGGATCATCACCGGTACCAGCAGCCCGGCGCGCTGCACGCCGACCGCGAACATCAGCACGAGCTGGACCACGGCGAACCGGCCGAAGTCGACCACGTCGAGCTCCCGGGCCACCAGGGCGGTCGCGGCCAGGGTGTACAGACTGGCCGTCGCCTGTGGAGCCGCCGCGGTGCCGTGCAGCAGCCGGCGGACAGCCACGACGGGCGTCCGTACCGGCGTCGCCGCGTCGGTCACGTGCGGACCCGTGGTTCGGACTCCACCCTGGCCGGCTGTACGGGGCCGGCAGGGGTCGTCCTCTCCACCGCGCCGGGCACGGCACGCTGCTCGCGCCGGTAGCCGGCGTACTCGGCGTCGTGCGACGGCGGGGTCGCGGTGAGGATCGTCCCCAGCGGACGCACCGAGACGGTGGCCAGGGCGTGCAGCGACTCCGCGACCCTCGGATACGTCGCCGTGCGGTAGCGGCACACCAGCAGGACACCGTCCGCCGCGGGCGCCAGCGCCGAGGCGTCGGTGAACAGCAGCAGCGGCGCGGTGTCGACGAGGACGACGTCGAAGCGGGACCGGGCCGACGCCAGCAGCGCGGTCATGCCGTCGCTCGCCAGCAGCTCACCCGGATCGGGGACGGGACACCCGGCGGCGAGGACCGAGACCCCCGCGGACCCGGCGTGCTGCAGCGCCCGCTCGAACGACACCCGTCCCAGCAGGACGTCGGCGAGACCCACGGTCGGCTCCACGCCCAGCGACTCCGCGACGGCGGGGCGACGCAGGTCGGCGTCGACGACGAGGACCCGGCGTCCCGCCGTGGCCAGCGTCGCGGCGAGATTGACGACGGTGGTGGTCTTCCCCTCCCCGGAGCCGCCGCTCGTCACGAGCACGACCCGGCGCGGCCGGGTGACGTCGATGAACGAGAGTGTGGTCCGCAGTCGGCGGAACGCCTCCACGAACGGCCCGGTCACGGCCCCGGGGGTGACGAGCCGCGACCCGCGCAGTGCGGTGTCGGTCGGGACCGACACCAGGGTGGGCACGCCGCTGACCTCCTCCAGACGCTCGGTGGAGCGCACCGACACGTCGAGGAGCCGTCGTGCCAGCACCCCACCGCAGCCGAGGGCGAGTCCGACCGTCGTGCCCACGGTGAGCAGGAGCAGCAGTCCCGGCGACGACGGCCGGTCGGGTGCGACGGCGGGCTCGACGACCCGCAGCGCGACGGGGGCCGGGGCACCGGAGCCCGGTGGGGTCTCCATCTCGGCGACGATCCCGGTCATCGCCTCGCCGATCCGGTTGGCGATCTGTGCGGCCCGGCCCGGGTCGCCGTCCCGGACGGCGACGTCGATGAGCACCGAGTCCTCCGCGGAGGTGGCCGTGATCCGGTCGGCCAGGTCCTCGGGGCGTTCCGGCAGACCGAGCTCCGCGACCACGTCGGAGGTCACCCGGCGGCCGGTCACCAGCGCGGTGTAGGACCGGACGCGCTGCTCGGACAGTTGCGCCCCCTGGTAGGCCTGCTGGGTGTCGACCGCGGCGCGTGCGGAGACGTAGAGCGTGGCGTGCGCGGTGTAGGTCGGGGGGAGCAGGAGGAACGCGCCCCCGCCCGCGACGGCACCGAGAACGGTGGCCAGAAGGACCACGAGCCATCGTTCGCGCAGGATGCGCAGACAGCCTGCGACCGTCATCACCCGAGACCTCCAGCTCGACCCGTACCGGTCGGGTGCACCCCGGCGGTGGGCGCCGCCGTGGCACCGTCGCCGGAGGTTCACCCCGCGTTCGTGCCAACGACTTCGTCGGAATCCGCGAGTCGTTACGGGCAGGATCTCGCGGTACTCCGTCGGGAGGAATGATCCTTACTGATCGCACGCATCCGGCTGCGAATCGTGCATGGCCAGCGGTTTTGTCGGAATCGGACCGCAGGACGGCTAACGTGGTGCCGCCACGGTGCGAGAGAGGTCGCAACACGGACCGCGCACCAGGAGGCGGCGACGATGCCCATGATCACGTCCACCGGGGGGAGCACGACCACGACGGTCGGTGCGGCGCCGGCCCTGCCGCGCTGGCTGCACCGCCCGGTGCGGACGGTCGTGGCTGCCGACCTGACGGTCGTCGGGGTGACCGTCGCGGTGGCGGTGGTCGCCGGCCTGGGTGGGGAGCCGACCGCCGATCTGGCGCGCATCGGCTCCGGTGCCGTCGCGGCGGTGCTGCTCGCCCTGGCGCTGCCCGCCGCGCGGGCGTGGGATCCGGTGGTGGTGGGACAGGGGTCGGCCGAGTTCGCACGGGTCGGTCGCGCCGTGCTCCTGGCCGACGTCGCGCTCGCGATGATCGGGCTGGGGCTGCTCGTGGAGTCGGTCCGCGAATGGGTGTTCGCGCTGGTCCCGCTCACCGGGGCGGCCCTGATGGGGGTGCGGTTCGGGCTCCGCAAGGTGCTGCACCGGCACCGCGGCCGGGGCAGCGGGCTGACCGCGGTCCTGGCGGTCGGCGACGAGGAGGCCGTCGCCGGGCTGGTCCGGCGGACCCGCCGGGACCCGTACTTCGGCTGGGTCGTGACCGGAGTGTGCGTCCCCGCCGGGGCGGGCCCCGCGATCGAGGGCGTGCCGGTGCTGGGTGACCTGGACTCGGTCCCCCGGTTCGCGACGGCGGGGTCGCACGGGGTGGTCGCCGTGTGCCGTGCCCCCGGCTGGGGGCCTGCCCGTCTGCACCGGCTGGCCTGGGAGCTGGAGGGCTCCGCGGTCGAGCTCGCCGTCGACCCGGGGCTGATGGAGATCGCCGGGCCACGCATGCACATCACCCCGGTCGACGGCTTGCCGCTGCTGCGGCTGTCTCGACCACGGCCGTCGACGCCGGCGCGGCTGCTCAAGCACGTCGCCGACCGGTTGGGCGCGGGCCTGTTGCTCGTCCTCGCGGCACCGCTGTTCGTGCTCGTCGCGGCGGCGGTGAAGAGCGTCGACGGCGGCCCGGTGTTCTTCCGTCAGGAACGCGTCGGCACCCACGGCAGGACATTCGGGATGCTGAAGTTCCGGTCCATGTGCATCGACGCCGAGTCCCTGCGCAACGCGCTGGTCCCCGACGGTGAGGGCCCGCTGTTCAAGATGCGCCACGACCCGCGGGTCACCCGGGTCGGGGCGTTCCTGCGGCGCTACTCCGTCGACGAGCTGCCGCAGCTGCTCAACGTGCTCGGCGGGTCGATGAGCCTCGTCGGACCACGCCCACCGCTCCCGCACGAGGTCGCCGCCTACGCCGACGACGCCCGACGCCGCCTGCTGGTCAAACCCGGCATGACCGGGCTCTGGCAGGTCAGCGGACGCAGCTCGCTCACCTGGGAGGAGTCGATCCGCCTCGACCTGCGCTACGTCGAGAACTGGACTCCCGCACTAGACCTGCTGATCCTCTGGAAGACCGTGGGTGCCGTGCTGGGCGGGCGGGGCGCCTACTGAACGCGCGCGCCGGCCGGCCGCGGGGCGAGCTCGCCGACGATCGTGTGCACGGCCGCGAAGATGCGTCGCACCGCCTCGTGGTGTGCGGCCTCGGGTCCGCCCATCGGGTCGGGGACGGTGTCGTCGGCGGGTGGGACGGTGCCGCGAGCGGCGCGGGCCAGGCCGACCAGGCCCCGGCCGCGCTCGACCAGGTCCGACGGGAGGACGGCGGTGTCGGAGGCCTCGACGAGGCGGGCGAACTCGCGCAGCGCGAAGGTGCGGTCGAGCAGGTACGGGTGGCGCTCCAGCACGGTGGAGCGGTGCCGGACGCCGGCGCCGAGCACCAGGTCGGCCCCGGCCACGGTGCGATCGTCGAGCTGGCGGGCCCGGAACCCCTCGGCGCGCGCGTCGAGCCCCCAGGGCGCGAGCTCAGCACGGGACAGCGGGTGCATTCCCGACCCCACGACGGCGGCCACGCCCGCGCTGGACACCTCCGCCCGCGCGGCCTCCCGCCCACCGAGCCGTCCGACGAGCAGGGACCGCAGGAGAAGCTCGGCCGCGGGTGAGCGGCAGATGTTGCCCGTACACACGACCAGGATCCGGAAGCGGTCGTCCGCCCCGGCCTGCGCAGGGACCTGCGGCCGGCGTGCCGTCGACCCGGTGGGGAACGATCGCGGCGGCATCGGCACCCGTTCGTGCGCCTCGGCGCGCTCGTCCAGCGACGTCATGGTCCCTCCCCCGCGGTTCCGTACTCCGTGGAGCCCCACGGTAGGGGCAGTCCATGCCCGCCGAACGGATGTGTGGGTCGCGCATCGTCAGTTCTGACGAGAGTCCCGATGGCGAGCCTCCTCGGACCAGCACGGGTCCCTCGTCTCAGCGGGATCGGAGCACCTCCGGCGCAGGGTCCTCGCGGTCCGGTGGCAGCACTCCCACAGCCTGCGCCGCCGCCGTCGTCGTTCCGAGGTGCGTGCGCGCGCATGGCCGGGCTCCCGGTGGGGTAGCCGCTCCCCGACCCTCCCGACCGACCCAGGAGACCACCATGGCTCTGAACGACGACGACATCACCACCTCGAGCGGCTCCGGCCCCGAGGGCCCCGCGGACTCCGGCGCCGGCCAGGGCACCCCCGGCCAGCACGACGGCGGCGCCGACGGCGGCGCGGACTCCGGCGCCGAGGGCCCGGCCGACTCCGGCGCCGGCCAGGGCACCCCCGGCCAGCACGACGGCGGCGCCGACGGCGGCGCGGACTCCGGCGCCGAGGGCCCCGCGGACTCCGGCGCCGGCGAGGGCACCCCGGGCCAGCACGACGGCGGCGCCGACGGTGGCGCCGACAGCGGTGCGAACTGAGCTGAGCGAGCCGACGGCCGGTGCCGGATCGCCCCCCGCGGGCACCCCGGCGCCGGCCGGCGCGCGTGCGGCGTCCGGGAACGGCGCCCTCGCGCGGCTGGTCGGCTCGGACACCGACACGTTCGGCGCCCGGCACTGGGGCACCACCGCGCTGCTGCGCACCGGCGCGGACACCGGCGCGTTCCGCGACCTGCTCGACCTCGACGGCGTCGACGAGCTGCTGTCCCGTCGCGGGCTGCGCACCCCGTTCCTGCGGCTGGCCCGCAACGGGTCCGTCGTCGGCTCGGGTGACTTCACCGGCCCGGGCGGGGTGGGCGCCGAGATCGGCGACCAGGTCCGCGACGACAGGGTCGCCGCGCTGTTCGGCGACGGCAGCACCGTCGTCCTGCAGGCGCTGCACCGCGTCTGGCCCGGCGTCATCGACTTCTGCACCGCGCTCGCCGAGGACCTCGGCCACCCGGTGCAGGCGAACGCCTACATCACCCCGCCCCAGTCCCAGGGCTTCTCCGCCCACTACGACGTGCACGACGTGTTCGTGCTGCAGCTGGCCGGGCAGAAGCACTGGCGCGTCCACGCACCGGTCCACACCGACCCGCTGCGCAGCCAGCCCTGGAGCGACCACGGCGACGCCGTCGCCGCCCGCGCCCGCGACGACGAGCCCGTGATCGACCGGGTCCTCGAACCCGGCGACGTGCTCTACCTCCCCCGCGGCTGGCTGCACTCCGCCACCGCACTCGGCGACGTCTCGGCGCACCTGACCGTCGGCGTGCACGTGGTGACCCGGTATGCGCTGGTCGAGTCGCTGCTGGGCCTGGTCGCCTCCGACGAGCGGCTGCGCGCGAGCCTGCCGCTGGGCGTCGACCTGGCCGACCCGGAACAGCTCGCCCCGCACCTGGACGCGGTCCGCGCCGCGCTGACCGGTGCCCTCGCCGCCGTCCCCGCCGAGGACGTGTCGCGCCGGGTCCGGGGCCGGGTGTGGTCCGGCGGGCGTCCGGAGCCGGTCCGGCCGGTCGCCGCCGCCGCGTTCGCCCGCGATCTCGCGCCCGGGGACACCGTGCGCCGGCGTCTCGGGGTGCACCACCGCCTCGTCCCGGGTGATGATCGGGTCGTGCTGGAACTGGCGGAGAAGACGCTGACGCTGCCCGCCGTCGTCGCACCCGCTCTGGCGGCCCTGCTCGGCGGCGGAACGCACACCGTCGGGGACCTGCCCGGGCTGGACGCCGACGACCAGATCGTCCTCGTCCGGCGGCTGCTGCGCGAGGGCGTGCTCGTCCCGGCCACGGCGTGACCGCGGCCCGGGAGTACCAGCGCTGCGCCGAGCTCGCCGAGACGGCCGGTGACCCGGCGGAGGGCACCGCCCCGCCCGCGCGGCACTGGTTCCTCGTCGAGCACCCCGGGCCGTGGCCGCGTCAGGCCCTGGCCGGGCTCGACCCCGCCGTCTCGGCGGCGCTCGGGGCCTGGGCCGGGGAGGTGGGCGCGCGGGTCGTGCTCGTGCGCCGGCCCGGGCGCCGGGACCGCGACACCGTCGAGCCGGGGCGGCGCTGGTTCCGCGTCGACGCCCGGCCCGGGCACGAGGACGTCCGCACCGGCATCTGGTCCTCCCCCGCCGAGCTGGCCGCCGCCGTCCACGCCCACGGCGACCCGCACCCCGACCCGCTGGTGCTGGTCTGCGCGCACGGCCGGCACGACGCCTGCTGCGCCGTCCGCGGTCGGCCGCTCGCCGCCGCGCTCGTCGCCGACGACCCCGAGGGCACCTGGGAGTGCAGCCACATCGGCGGCTGCCGGTTCGCCCCCGCCCTGGTGCTGCTCCCCCACGGCCTGACCTACGGCGGCGTGACCCCGGCCGACGGGCCCGCCGTCGTGCGGGAGTACGGACGCGGGCTCGTCGTCCCCGGTCTGCTGCGGGGGCGCTCCGCGCTGCCGCCCGCCGTGCAGGCCGCCCAGCACCACGCGCGTGCCGTCACCGGCGCGACCGGGGTGGACGACCTGCGCGTCGCGGACGTCGACTCCGACGGGCGGCCCCCCGGGCACACGTCCTGGCGGGTCGCGTTCCACCACCCGGACTGCGTGGTGCAGGTGCGGGAGCGGTTCCTGGAGGTGGACCGGCCGCTGACGTGTGCGGCCCGCCCGGCGGGCCGGATCCGGGTCTTCGACCTCGTCGACGCCCGCTCCTGACCTCCGGCGGTCGGCCCGTCGTTTCCGAAACGGAAGCGACGGGCCGACCGTCCGGTCCACAGCGGGTTCCCGGATGACCTGCGGACGGTCGTGACCGGTCCGATCCCCGCTGTCCGGTTCCGTCCGATGTGAGACGACGAACAGCCCGCGGGCGATAACACTGCGGTAGTGGTGTTCGGTTGCACCACTACGACGCCGTCGCCCCACCACGCTCCCCACGAAGGAACGGAAGACCCCCATGGACCCCCAGACCCCCGTCGTCATCCTCTGCGGAGGCAAGGGCACCCGCATCCGCGAGGCATCGGAGAGCCTGCCCAAGGCGATGGTCGAGATCGGTGACCGGCCGATCGTCTGGCACATCATGAAGACCTACCGGGAGCACGGCTTCCGGCGCTTCGTCCTGTGCCTGGGGTACAAGAGCTGGGCGATCAAGGAGTACTTCCTCGACTACCGGGCCCGCTCCGCGGACTTCACCCTGTCCATGTCCGACCGGCACCGGATCGACTTCCACAACGGCGTCGACGAGGACTGGGAGATCACCTTCGCCGAGACGGGCCTGGAGGCCGCCACCGGCTCGCGCGTCCGGAAGATCGCCCAGTACGTCGACACCGAGAACTTCTTCCTCACCTACGGCGACGGCGTCGGCACCGTCGACATCACCGCCCTGGCCAAGGAGCACGAGCAGTCCGGGAAGATCGGCACCGTCACCGGGGTGCACCCGACGTCGAAGTTCGGCGAGATGAACGTCGAGGGCGAACGGGTCGTGGAGTTCAACGAGAAGCCCACCCAGGTGACCGGCTTCGTCTCCGGCGGGTACTTCGCCTTCCGCCGCGAGTTCCTCGACACCTACCTCGGCGAGCCCGGCGACGACGGCGTGTGGCTCGAGCACGAGCCGCTGCAGCGCCTGGCCCGCGACGGGCAGCTCAACGTGCACCGCCACGAGGACTTCTGGTCGGCGATGGACACCTTCAAGGACTTCGAGTACCTCAACAGCCTGTGGGCGCGCGGCCGGGCGCCCTGGAAGATCTGGGCCTGACCGCGTCCCGGGGCCGGGAACCGGCTCGCGGTCCCCGGCCCCGTTGACACCGGCTGCGAGGGCAGCCGATCCTCCTCGCCGGAGGTGGGGATGCGAACACCCAACCCGTCGGCGCCGGTCCTGCTGCCCGCGGCCGGGGTCCTGCTCGCCGCCGGCCTCGTCGTCGGCTGGGTCACCGGTCTCGGCCGGGCCGCGGTCCTCGGGCTCTGTGCGGCACTGCTCTGCGTCATGGCGTCGGGCTACACCTGGATGTTCCTCGACGCCCACGGTCACCCGCGCCCCGGCGTGCGGGTCCCGCACCCGCTGCCCCGTGACGTCGTCGCCCTGTTCGCGCTCGTGCTCCCCGCCGTGGCCGGACTCGTCGCCGGGCCGGTGCTCGGCGACTGGCGGTTCGCCGCGGCCGGGCTCCTCGCCGGGGCGTTCCTGCCGGGCACGATCACGGCCTGGCGCACGTCGTTCGAGCTCGACGGCGCATCGGGCATCCTGTTCGCCGGAGTCGGCTGGTTCTTCCTCGGGCTGCTGGCCGGCCCGCCGGCCTGGCTCTGGGCGCCCCCGGGCAGCCTGTGGTGGCTCGCGTTCGCCATCCCGATGGGGATCGGGGTGTGCCTCGTCCTGACCGTCGGGCTCGAGTGAGCCGACGCAGTCATCAGGACGGCGTCGCGCTCAGCGCCTCCGTCGGGTTCAGGTCCGCGTACTGCGCCACCGACCCGTTGCGCACCGCCCCCCACAGCTGCGCGGCGCGCCGCTCGTCGAGGTACACGACCGACTGCTCCCCCTCGCGCCCCAGGCCGGCCACCGGCGCGGTCACGAACGCCACGCCGGAGCCGCGCAGGTTGCGGTTCTCCAGGGCCAGCTGCACCAGCCCGGTGTTGGACAGCGAGTCGTCCACGCTCACCGCGTCGCCGACGCTGGTCGCGAACGCGTAGAGCGCGGCCGGGTCGGTCGTGGCCTTCTCCTGGACCGTCGCGAGCAGTGCCTTGATGGCGTTCTGCTGGCGGGCGGCCCGGTCGAGGTCGCCGTTCGGGAGGCCGTAGCGCTGGCGCACGTAGGCCAGCGCCCGGGTGCCGTCCAGGTGGTTCTCCCCCGCCCGGAAGTCCACACCGGCGTTGCTCGTCGCCTGCGCCACCTGCACGTCGATGCCGCCGACGGAGTCGACGAGCGAGGTGAACCCGGCGAAGTCGACGACGCCGAAGTGGTCCACCCGCACCCCGGTCAGCTTCTCCACGGTCTCGATGAGCAGCGGGGCGCCGCCGAACGCGTAGGCGGCGTTGATCTTGTTCATGCCGCGGCCGGGGATGTCGACCCAGGAGTCGCGCGGGATGGACACGACGCTCGCGTGCTCGCCGTCGGGGGCGAGGGTGCCGAGCATGATCACGTCGGAGCGCTGGGAACCCGCGTCGACGCCCGGGGCGGCGTCGGTGCCGGTGGTGGGGGCCTCGGCGCGGGAGTCGGTGCCGACGAGCAGGAACGTGGTGCCGCCGGACGTCGCCGGACGGCTGCCGGCGTCGATCCCGCGGAACGCGTCCGGGATGCGGGCGATGCCGCCGCCGATGCTGGAGGTCAGGTAGGCGACCACGCCCCCGACCGCGAGGAGCAGCACGAGCACGAGCGCCAGCAGGACGGCGAGCACCCGCCGCCCGCGACGCCGGGGCCGCCCGTCGCGCAGGCCGGGCACGACGTCGTCGTGCCGGGTCGGGGGGACGGCGTTGCGCATCGGGTCTCCTCGATCTCCGTGGACGGTCGTCCGGTTCGTCGCCACCGGGCGTCCGGCGTTACGTGACACCGCACGGTCCCACTCCCGATGCCGCACAACGTCACCGGTCGTCGCAGGTCAGCGGCTCAGTGCGCACACAGCGCAATCACAGAGGGGTGCTGTGTCATCAGATGTGGGGAACCGACGGCCCTCTCGCTAATGGTCCGGACGGCCCAGGCGACGTCACGGGCAGAACGGCCACACGGCCGTCGCGGACCGAGGAGGAACCCATGAGCGTCACGCCCGAGACCCCCGCCACCGTCGACACCGGCTCCGCTCGGGTCGCCATCCCGGCGCCGCGCGGCGCCGCCGAGAACGGCGCGCTGCCGCCCGTCGCGGCCACCCCGGTCGCGGTCGACCTGTGCCGCTGCGGGCACGAGCGCGACGCCCACGACCACTACCGCGCCGGCACCGACTGCGGCATCTGCGGCACCGCCTGCCGTGCCTTCCACGCCCGCACCGGCTCCGCCGCCGGCCGCTCGGCCGGCCGCGCCGCCCGCCTCACCTCGGCCCTGCTGCGGCGCCGCTGATCCCTGCGCTCCGTCCCCGGACGGTCCGCCGGGAGACGTTCCACGAACGCCCCCGCCTCCTCCCGTGAGGCGGGGGCGTTCGCGCGTCCGGTGCCGCCCCCTCCTCACGCCCGGACCGGGACCGCGTCGGGGAGCAGCCACGTGCCGCCGGTCGCCTCCACCTGCGGCAGCGCGCGCCGCACCTCCGGGAGCAGGTCGTCGACGAACAGCAGCACCGACCGCGGCGCCGCCGCGACGAGCGCGTCCGGGGCGACGATCGGGATCGCCGTCCCCGGGGTGCGCCTGCCCTGCTTGGCCGCCGAGCCGTCGGCGATCGCGGTCAGCAGGTCCGGTCCGATCCCGGCCCGCGACAGCAGCGCCACCGCCCGCGACGCCGCGCTGTAGCCCCACACCGGGCGCCCGGCGGCGCGCTCGGCCTCCAGGAACCCCCGCACCCCGGCCGTCGTCCGGTCCGCGGCCCGCTGCAGCGACGCGACCGTCGCCGCGTCGCGCATGCCGGCGGCGTCCTCGGCGGCGACCAGCGCCCGCACCGAGTCCTCCGGCTCACCGCCGGCCCGCGCGGTGAGCAGCACGGTGCCGCCGTAGAGCGGGAACCACCAGGCCCGCACCGCCGTGAGACCGACCGTCTCCAGCATCCCGGCCAGCGCCGGTGTCGAGTAGTAGGCGAAGTGGCCGTGGCGCAGGTCGTTCCACTGCGCCCCGTCGACGATCGCGCGCAGCGTGTGGAACCCGACCACCAGCGTCCCGCCCGGCCGCAGCCGGTCGACCCGCTCGCGCAGGGCCGCGGCCTGGTCGGCGTCGTGCATGAGACCGAGGTTGTCGACGACGACGTCGGCCCGCTCCCCCGGCGCCACCGGCGTGGCGCCGGTCGCGGTCAGGTCGGCAACCCAGGAGCCGCCGTGCGGGCTGCCGTACTCGGTGAAGCCCACGCCCGGTCCGACGACCCCGGCCGCGGCGAGCGCGGCGACGGCGGCCCGGCCCTGCTCGACCAGTGCCGCGGGCTCCAGCCCGACGACCTCCTCGATCCCGCCCGGGTCCTCGGCGAGCTGGGCCAGCCCACACGCGTCGCACAGCCACATGCGCAGCGGGAACACCGTGTCCGGGCCCGGGTCGGCGGCGGGCGGGAAGGTCTTGCAGTCCGGCTGGACGCCGAGGTCGAGCACGACCTCGCCGTCGGCCCCCGCGCAGAACCGGCACACCGTCACCGGCCCGCCTCCCCGCGCGGGGCCGGGACCTCGACCGGGGCGCCGTCGAGGGTGCGCAGGTAGTCCGCCCAGGACGGTGCGACCCGGTCCCGCTCGCTGGTGGCCGACGGCGGCATCGGCCAGTCGACGCCGAGGTCCGGGTCCGCCCAGTGCACCGAGACGGCCTGGATCGGGTCGTGCACGCGGTCGATGGCGTAGCAGACGTCGGCGACCTCGCCGACCACCTGGAACCCGACGAGCATCCGGCGCGGCACCCGGATCGAGACCAGGTCGTGGTCGTCGAGCCGGACGGCGACGTGGCGGCCCAGCGTCGGTGACTCCAGCCGCCCGTCGACGACGACCAGGTGCGCCGCGCCGTGCGCCACCCGGATGATCTTGCCCTCGCCGCCGTGGTTGCGGCCGTGCAGCCCGCGCAGCACCCCGTGCCCGGAGCGGGACTGGCTGTCCTGGACGTAGTCGGCGCGGGTGATGCCCCACTCCCGCGCCACGGCGTCGTCGTAGGTGCGGGAGAAGAAGCCGCGGTCGTCGCGGAAAGGGCTCGGCCGGAAGAGCAGAACACCTTCGAGCGCGGTCGTCTCGACGTCCACCAGTGGCTCCCTCGCGGCCGGCGGCCCGATCGGCCGCACCACGGGCGAGGTCGTCGCACCACTGATCGTTGTTACGGGGTGTCGCGATGACCACGACCCGCGCCGCGCCGACCGGCAGGAACAGCGGCGTTACGCCACCGAACGATCACCTTCAGTGACGACTGTGCCCGCCGAGCATCCGCTTCACCGGCCCCAGGACGCGGCCCGCGGCGTCGCGCAGCCGGGTGTCGGGCACCTCTACCACCGCGGTGTCCCGGTCGTTCGCGTCCAGCGCGGCCGAGGCCACCTGCTCCGGGGTCGCCCACCGCCACGCCGGGACCCAGGACACGTCCTCGCCGTGCCGGTCGTGGAACGGGGTCCGGGTGAACCCCGGGCGCACCACGGTCACCCGCACCCCGCGCGGCGCCGCCTCGTGCCGCAGTGCCCCGGCGAGCGCCTCGACCGCGGCCTTCGTCGCCGAGTAGACCGGGGTGCCCGCCGTCGGGTGCACCGCCGCCGAGCTGGACACCATGACGATCCCGCCCCGGCCACGGCGCAGCATCGGGGTGAGCGCGGCCCGCGACAGCCGCGCCACCGCGGTGAGGTTCAGCGCGACCTGGGCGTCGATGTCGCGGTCGGCGTGCTCGGACAGGGTGCCCGGCCCCGTCGTCCCGGCGTTGTTGACCAGCAGCCCGACCGGGTCACCGGCCATGGCCTCCTCGGTGGCGGCCAGACCGGCCTCGGTTGCCAGGTCCGCGACGAGTGTCCGCGACCGCGGCACCCCGGCCGCCACGTCGTCCAGCCGGTCCGCGTCGCGTCCCACCAGCAGCACCGGGATCCCGCGGCGGCCCAGCTCGCGGGCGAACGCGGCACCGATCCCGCTCGACGCGCCCGTCACGACCGCCCGTTCCGTCATCGCGGCCCCTCCCGTCCCCTACGCCCCGGGGCAGGGATCTTGGCATGATCGGGAGCGTGTGTCACCGCCGCGTCCTCGTCACGCTCGTGCTGGTCGTGGCGGTGCTCGCCGGCTGCGGCGCCGCGGCCGCTCCCCCCGCGCCGCCCGGCACCGAGCCCGCGACCGCCCCCGCGGTGTGCGGGCTGTGGGTCGCCACCGGCGGCACCCCCACCGACGAGCAGGTCCGCTACGCGGCGGGGCGCTACGGCGTGGTCGTCCTCAACGCCTGGGAGACCGACGTCGCACGGCGGCTGCGCGCCCAGGACCCGGGGATCACGCTGCTCGTCTACAAGGACCTGTCGTCCACCCGCGGCTACGCCGAGGTCGGGCTGCACGGCGGGCTCCTGCCGACCGGTGTCGACGGCGCCACCGCCGACCCGGCCTGGTTCGCCACCGACATCGCGGGCCGGCGCATCGAATGGGCGCCCTACCCGCAGCACTGGCAGATGACCGTGTGGGACGAGGGCTACCAGCGGGCCTGGACCGACCGCGTCGTCGCCGAGGCCGTCCGCGACGGCTGGGACGGCGTGTTCGCCGACAACGACATGTCCTCGCTGCGCTTCTACTCCGACGCCGTGGTCGCCGGGACCGCCGACGCCGCCGCCACCGACGCCCTGCTGCGCGACGGGCTCGACGCGCTGGTGACCCGGGCCGGGACCGCGCTCGCCGAGCGGGGCAAGGTGCTCGTGCCGAACCTGTCCGAGGCGCGGCTGTTCCCCGGCCGGTGGGCCCGGCACGCGCGCTTCGGCGGGGCGATGGAGGAGAACTTCGCCCAGTACGGCGACGACGGCGCGCTGACCACCTGGCAGGGCCACCAGTGGGACGAGATGCTCGCCGCCCCGCCGCAGGACCTGACCCTGCTGGTCACCGCGACCGCCGGGCGGCCCGAGGCCCGGCCCGGCGCGGCGGAGCGGGCCGGGTTCGCCGGGGCCGCCCTGCTCGGCGGCCCCCGCACCTGCTGGACGCCGTCGACGACCCGCGACTACTCCCGTCCCGAGTGGTCGGGCTACCGGTCGCTCGACCTGGGCGCGGCGAGCGGTCCCGCGGTCCGCGACGGCCGCACCGGCGTGTGGACCCGCGGGTTCGCCGGCGGCTGGGTGGCGCTCAACCCCACCACCGACGACGCCGAGGTGCCCGTCCCGGACGGGCTGCGGACCGTCGACGGGGCGCAGGCCGGGGGCACGGTCACCGTCGGGTCGGCCGACGCGACGGTCCTGGTACGACGATGAGCCGTCCGTCCGGCCCCGGCCGGCCGAGCAGCGAACGGTAGAGCGCCAGGTGCGACCGCGCCGACGCCGCGGCCGAGTACCGCTCGGCGGCCCGGGCGGCGAGGAGCGTCCCCGTCAGGCCCGGGTCGGGGTCGGCGAACAGCGCGCGCAGCGCCGTCGCCAGCGACTCCGGGTCGCCGGGGGCGGCGATGAAGCGGGCGGCGCCGGGGGCGGCGAGCATCGTCGCGGTGTCGCCGGTGTCGGTCGCGAGCACCGGCTTGCCCGCGGCCATCGCCTCGATCACGACCAGCGGCTGCTGCTCCATCCGCGACGGCACGACGACCGCGTCGGCGGCCCGCATCAGCTCCGGCACGTCCGCCCGGAACCCGAGCAGCCGGATCCGGCCGCCCGAGGCGGCCGCGCGGGCCTCGATCGCGGGGCGCTCGGGGCCGTCGCCGACGACGGTGAGGGTCGCGTCGGCGGGGAACGCCCCGGGCCGCTCCAACGCGTCGATCAGGTCGATGATCCCCTTGCGGGGCAGCAGAAGCCCGGCCGTGACGAGGTGGCGCACCGGCCCGGCGGGCGGGTCGGACGGGCCGAGGTCCAGGCCGTTGTCGATGTGCACGAGGCGCCGTGCGGGCAGCCGCAGCCGTCCGGACAGGAAGCGGCGCATCGGTTCGGCGCAGACCACGGTGCGGTCCAGCACCCGCCCGACGACGGCGTCCGCGGCGAGCGTCGCGCGGGTGTAGCGCGACGGGGCGGGTGCCCCGGCGGTGCCGCGGAACCACGCCTCGCCGACGTCCTCGGGCACCCCGTGGTAGGTCTGCAGCAGCCGCGGGCGGCGCCGTCGCCACGCCGCCGTCGCGAGGACGAGGCCGGCGCGGCGGTCGTGGGCGTGCACCAGGTCCGGTCCCCAGTCCGCGATCCGGCCGAGCAGCGCGCGGCCCGCGGCGACGTCGGTCTTGTCCCCCACCCCGGACTCGGTGAACAGCCCGTCCGGCACACCGGGGCCGCGGGCGGGGCGCGGGCCGAACACCCGGACCGTCGCGGCACCGGTGCGGTGCAGCTCGCGGGCCAGCGCCAGGCACACCTCGACCGGCCCTCCCCGGTCCTGGGTGAGGACGAGGGCGACCCGCGGCGGCCCCGCGGAGCTCACTGGGCGCCCCGGTACTCGCCGGGCATCGCCGAGGCGGGCAGCGGCGTGTTCGAGCGCGCGCCCAGGAACCAGACGCCGCTGGCGCCGTCGGACTGGAAGGGCTGCGGGATGACCCGGTCCAGCAGGCGCAGCCAGAACAGCGCGAGGCGCACCGCCCGCCCGGCGGCCCGGGAGCGGGTCAGGCCCGTCACGACGGCGCCGACCGTCCAGATCAGCTGCACACCGGGTCCGCCGACCACCCCGGACCCGATGCGGTCGAAGCCGCGGAACAGCCAGCGGTGGCCGGACTCGGTGAACCGGGTGAAGTCGTAGGGGCCCTCGTGGACCTGCTGCAGGAACGGGGTCTCGGCGTAGACGAGACCGCCGGGGACGAGCACGCGGTGGATCTCGGCGACGACCGTCGCCGGGTCGAGGACGTGCTCCAGCACGGCCTGCACCACCACGCCGTGCACGACGCCGTCGGCGAAGGGGATGCGGTGCCCGTCGGCGACGAACTGCACGTGCGGGCTCGCGTAGATGTCGAAGGCGAGGACCTCGACGCCAGGGTCGGAGTAGAGCCGGTCCGCGCCGTTGCCGATCTCCCCGCCCCCGACGACGAGCACCGTCGGGCGGGTGTGCCGGGCGCGGAGCCGGTCGAGGAACACGTCGAGGTTGCGACGGGTGCCGCCGTCGGGGTTGGTGACCCGGCGCAGGTTCCGGCGCAGGGCGGCGAGCGCGCCGTGTCCCCGGTCGATCTCGCTGGCGGCGCCGCCGGCGAGCAGCCGGTCCCGGTCGAGGACGCTGGTGGTGAAGTCGACGTAGACCGGGGTGTCGCCGACGTGCAGCGGCTCGCCCGGCCACTCGACGAATGCGTGCAGACGGTGCGCGGGTGCGAGCATCACCCCACCTCCTGGTCGGTCGGGCGGGCCCCGTCGTCCGGGGCGTCGCGCAGTCCGCCGCGCAGGTCGCGCAGCAGGTCGAGGTTCGTCGCCGCGACGACCGCGGCCACCGTCACGACGACGGCGGTGCCGGCCGCCAGCAGCGCGGGCACCGAGGCCGGGTCGTCGGCCCCCGCGGCGCGGACGGCGAGGTGGGCCAGCCCGCCCGCGACGAGCGCCGCGACCAGCCCGCCCGCGGTCCGCAGCACCGGCCACACCCGCGGGAGGCCACCGGCCCGGTGCAGCACGAGCAGCGCGGGCGGGACCACCAGCCACACCGCGACCAGCTGCGCCCAGGCCGTCGCGACGACACCGTGCGGGACCAGCAGCGCGAGCCCGGCGACCAGCAGCGCCAGGTGGGCGAGCTGCAGCAGCAGGTAGGCACCGGGCCGGTCCACGGCCCGTACGACCTCCTGCAGCATGTACTGGACGCCGAACCCGATGCCGTAGCCGCAGAGCACCACCAGCACCGGCGCGGCCGGGGCCCAGCGCTCGTCGAGCACGACGATCCGCTCCGCGAGCAGGGCGAACGCCACGTAGGGCACCCCGGCGAGCACGAGCAGCGCGCGGACGAACCGGGTCACGGCGGGCCGCAGGTCGCGGCGCTCGCGACGCAGCCGGGCGTACACCGGGAACGACACCGCGCCCAGCACCAGCGACACCATCACGTACGGCGCCCAGGCGATCCGGAAGCCCAGCGAGTAGACGCCGACCGCGTGCGGGCCGAGTGTCCGGGACACCGCGAGGTAGTCGACGTTCACCAGCAGCACCGCGACGACCGCGCCCGGCCCGACGACCCGGGTCCAGCGCAGCGCCTCGGCGGCGGCCGCGGTGTCCCAGCGGGGACGGATGCGCACCCCGGCGGCGACCCCGAGCAGCGGCAGCACCACGGCACCGGCGAGCAGGCCGACCGGCAGTGAGAGCGCGCCGAACCCGCCCGCCGCCAGCGACACCGCGAGCACCGTGGCGACCAGCGCGGACCCGACGTCGGGGACCATCCGGCGGCGGAACTGCAGGGCGCGGTGCATGAGCCCCATCTGCACGCCGCCCGCCGCGGTGAACGGCAGCGACAGCGCGGCGATCCGCACCAGCGGCTCGGCCTCGGGAGCGCCCGTCGCGGCCGCGATCGGGGCGGCCCCGAGGAGCCCGGCCAGCGCCAGCAGCGCCCCGATGCCGACCGAGACCGTCATGAGGACGCCGGCCATCACGTCGGGGTCGCGGTCGGTGCGCGCGACGATGTCGAACACGCCCATCGACTGCACGATCTGCCCGACACCGACCAGCGCGACGGCGACGGTGACCAGGCCCAGCTCGGACTCGGTGAGGAACGCGGCGAGCACGACCGTCAGGACGATCT
This sequence comes from Pseudonocardia sp. DR1-2, assembly GCF_023717215.1. Taxonomy (NCBI): domain Bacteria; kingdom Bacillati; phylum Actinomycetota; class Actinomycetes; order Pseudonocardiales; family Pseudonocardiaceae; genus Pseudonocardia; species Pseudonocardia sp. DR1-2. The sequence continues at coordinate 131,724 of NZ_JAMQOF010000003.1, forward strand.
GGCTGCCCTTGGCCAGCAGGTTGACCAGGCCGAGCCACAGGGTCCCGCGGGTGGCGCTGCGGGCGAGACCGGTGTCGGGTCCGGTGCCGGCCCCGGTCGGCGTCACGGTCATCTCAGGACACGACGGCGGCGAGCACCCGGGTGCCCGGGCGCAGCGCGCGGACCGCGGCGTCGAGGTCGGCCCCGTCCGCGGCGCGGTCGACGACGAGCACGAGCGACTCGTCGGTCCCCCCGCCCGCGCCGGTGCCGGGCTCGCGGGCCAGGTCGGACTGCAGGGCGAGCACCGCGTCGGCGACGCCGGGCGACCCGGCGGCAACCCGGACCGGGCCTCCCGCGGCACGGGCCAGCACGAGGAGGCGCTCACCGGCGTCGGCGTCGCGGGCGCTCAGCACCGGGACGATCCCGTGCCCGGCCGCGACCAGCGTCGAGAGCACCGAGCGACGCGCGTCCCCGCGGCGGGCGCGCACCCGTCGGACCAGTACCGCGGCGGTGCCCAGCCCGGCGAGCGTCCCGGCGATCAGACCCAGCCCGACGCCGAGCGCGAGGTCCGGGCCCTTCTCCAGCAGGGTGGCCTGCCGGTCGAGGACCCGCAGGGTGCCGGCCGGGGCGAGCAGGTCGGCGGCGGCAACGCGGCCGGCGAAGGCCTCGGCCAGGCGCGCCGCGAGCTCCGGGGAGCCCGCCCGGACCGACACCCGGGCCACGCCGGAACCGGCGAGCAGCTCCACCGACACGTCGCCGGCCAGCTCGTCGGGCGGCGGGGAGCCGGGCACCGCGGCGGCGACGGCGGCGAGGGTCGACGGGGACGTCACCAGGTCCGCGATCGACGGCATCGCCAGGGTGACGACCTCGCCGTAGCTGGTGGACACCCCGGACTCGCTGATCAGCGCGGAGCCGGTGGAGCCCGAGGGCAGGGCGAGCAGCCCCACCCGGCCCTCCCAGCGGCCGGGCAGCAGCGCGAACACCCCCGCGACGAGCGCGGTCACCAGCAGGCCCACGAGCACCGCGACCGCGGCGACCCGCAGACCCGGGCGACGCGGCCCGGCGGCCGGGCCCGTGCGGGCGGGCGGCGGGCCGGGGTCCACGGGCGTCGCGCCCGGGACGTGCCGATCACGCACCACGCCGTTCGACCTGCTCACCGCGTTCCTCCCCCGCTGCTCCGGCCGGTCGATCATCCGGCTACTCCGGAGTCGCTCCCGGACGTCGATCCGTTTCCCGGAGCCGCGCCCGGCGGGGATGACGTCGGCCACTCCCGCCCGGCCAGCGCCGCGACGAGCGCGGCGACCCGTGCGGTCACCCGGGTCCGGTCGAACAGCTCCTCGGCCCGGGCACGCGCCACCCGGCCCTCCCCGGCGGCCAGGTCGGGCGCGGCCAGCCGGAGGGCGACCGCGTCGGCGAGGGCGGCCACGTCACCGGGCGGGACGGTCCGCCCCGCCGGTCCGACCGCCTCGGTCATCCCGGTCACCGCGAACCCGACGACCGGGCGCCCGCTCGCCATCGCCTCCAGCGCCACCAGCGGCATGCCCTCCCACCGCGACGGCAGCACCACGACGTCCGCGGCCCGGTGGTATGGCGCGGGGTCGGTCGTCGCCGGGTGCAGCGACACCGAGTCGCGCAGCAGCGGGTCGGCCGCGCAGCGCTCCCGCAGCGTGGCGGCGTCCGGGCCGTCGCCGACGACCAGCAGCCGCGCTCCGGGCACCTGAGCACGGACCGACTGCCAGGCGTCGAGCAGCAGGTCCTGGCCCTTCTGTGCGGTGACCCGGCCCAGGCACAGCGCCCACGGTCCCGGGTCGAGGCCCAGCGCGGTGCGGGCGTCGTCGGGTCCGGCCGCGGTGAACCGGTCGAGGTCGACCCCGTTCGGCACGACGACGGCCGCCCCGCCGATCCCGGCCGCGCGGCCGGTGGCGAGCTCGTCGGCGGACACGCACAGCAGCAGCGACGTCCAGCGGGCCGCGACCCGCTCCCAGGTCCGGGCGGCGCGGGCGACCGGCCCGGCGACGGCGTCGAAGGACCAGGCGTGCGGCTGCACGACGGTCGGGACCCGGCCGCGGACGGCGAGCCGCCCGGCCAGCCCGGCCTTCGACGAGTGCAGGTGCACGACGTCCGGTGCGGTGCGGGCCACGATCCGGGCCAGCGTCCGGACCTCCGCGGGGACCGACCGGCCGGGTGAGCGGGTCGCCGCCCAGGTCTCGACGGGTACCCCCGCGGCGCGGGCGGCGTCGGCGAGCGGACCGTCGGGGCAGGCGAGCCGGACGTCCCAGCCGCGGTCGTGCTGGTCGGCGCACAGCGTGCGGACGACGCCGGCCACACCGCCGTCGACCGGCTGGCTGACGTGCAGGACGCGCAGGGGTCGGGTCATCGGGGCTCCGCGGGTGCGGTCAGTGGACGGAGGCGAACACGACGACGTTGTCGGTGTAGGAGCGGACGGCACGGTCGAACGACCCGCCGCAGGTGATCAGCCGGAGCTGGGCGTTGGCGGTGCCGCCGTAGACCTCGGCGGCGGGGAAGGCGTCCTTCGGGTAGGTCGCGACCCGGTCGACGGTGAACGTGGTCCGCTTCCCGTCGGTGCGCGGGACGACGATCTGCGCACCGACCGGGATGTCGCGCAGCCGCCAGAACACTGCGGGCCCGGCGACCGAGTCGACGTGCCCGACGATCACCGCGGGCCCGGCCTGGCCGGGCCGGGGACCGGCGGCCCACCAGCCGATCCGGCCGAAGTCGGCGGGGGCGCCGAGCGTGCCGTCCGGGCCGACGGCCAGCTGTTCCGGTGCGCCCGCGGTCAGCCCGATCGCGGGCACGACCAGCCCGGACGGCGGGGCGACCGGGCGCGCGGCCCGGGCCCCGGTCGTCGCGACGGCGGCGGCGCGGGTCGCCTCCGGGGCGGACGGCCCGGTGACCGAGGCGGCGGTGACCATCGGCGGCGCCGCCGGTTCCGGCTCCGCCGCCGGGGTCAGCACCGGGATCAGCGGCAGCGCGAGCACCGCGGCGGCGACGGCGGCCCGGACCGCGGGCCCGGCCGGGGTGCGGGCGACCCCGGCACGGGCGGACGCACCCATCCCGGACGCCGCCGTCCGCAGCCGCCGGACCGGTCCGGGCGGGGTCCGCAGCGGCGGGGTCCAGGCGGGGGCGGTCGGGGTGCGCAGCGGCGCCCGCCAGGGCAGTCCGGTCGCGTCGAGCCGCGTGGGGTCGGGGGTGTCGGGACCGGCCGCACCGGTGCGGGGGGCGTCGGTGCGGGGCGCGGACATCCTCAGCCCCTGCGGCGGGAGGCGCGCAGCACCGAGGTCCCGTAGACCAGGACCGGTGCCGCGAGCAGGCACAGCACCAGCGGCAGCACGCCCGGGCCGTCGTCGCCCGCCGTGCCGCCGGCCCCGGCGGGGACACCGCCGCGGGGCAGCGGGGTGCCCTCGTGGGTGGTGGCGGGCTGCGCGGCACCGACCGGCAGGCCGGGGGTGTCGGTGATCGGGTGCACCGCGAGCGTCCCGCCGGGGCCGCCGGTCACCACGACGGTGGTGACCGACCCGCCGCCGACCGGGAGCTGCGCGGCCTTCGTCGCGGCTCCGGAGGACAGGCGCACGTCCCAGGTGCGGGCGGCGACGGTCGCGTACTCGGTGACGGCGCCGTAGCCGAGGTCGGTCGCCAGCCGGGGACCGCCGACCGCGAGCGCCTGCAGCGGGGTGGCCGTCTCCGCGCCCTGGACGACCCGGACCCGGCCGGAGCCGGCGGCGGGCGCGGTCAGGTCGTCGGTGACGAGGTCGCCGCGGACCTGCCCGGAGCCGGTGTCGAAGAAGAACAGCGACTGCGCGGTGCCGGGCGCGATCTGCAGCCCGGCCGACAGCGGGGCGGGTGCGGACGGGTCGCTCCCGACCGGACGCATGGACACCGTGTAACGACCCGGGACGAGCCGCAGGTAGCCGGTGACGTCGCCGTAGGCGGCGTCGCGGGCGACGACCTGCTCGGTGGAACCGGCGCCCTCGGGGCCGGAGATCGTCGCGACGACGGCACCGGTCCCCGGCGACAGATGGCCCAGCCGCAGCTGCCCGACGGGCTGCGCCGCGCCCGCGACCGGTGAGAACGCCAGTCCCGCCGCGACCGCGAGCAGGATCGTGCCGACCAGAACGGCGAGCCGCCCACGCCCCTGCATCCCGCTCTCCCTCGCCCCGTGCCCGGCTCGGTCACCGGGTCCGCCGCATCGCAGGATGCAACGATCATGACGGGGCGAGGTTACCCACGATCAGGGCATGATCTCCACTTTCGTGACCCTGTGTGCCCAACCGTGGACGAGCGGTTCACGCGGCGGCGGTCAACCACGGCTCCCAGGCCGGCAACGGCTCCACGGCCAGCACCAGGACCCCGGCTCCGTTGCGGGCCGGCGGTGCCGGGGTGGTGCGCAGCGTCCAGCCGATCTCCTCGATCAGCCGGTCGGCCTTGCGGGAGTTGCACGCCTTGCAGGCGGCGACGCAGTTCTCCCAGCTGTGCGCCCCGCCGCGGCTGCGCGGGACGACGTGGTCGATCGTGTCGGCGCGTTTGGCGCAGTAGGCGCAGCGGCGGGCGTCGCGGCGCAGCACACCGGCCCGGGTCATGGGGACGACGCGGCGGTAGGGCACCCGGACGTAGCGGGACAGGCGCAGCACCGACGGGGCGGGGAGCGACAGGGACTCGGAGCGGAACTCCGCGCCCTCCAGCGCCTCCTGGAGGCATTCGGCCTTGCCGGAGAGCAGCAGGCAGATCGCGCGTTTGGACGTGACGACGGCCAGCGGTTCGAAGCTGGCGTTGAGGAGCAGGACCCGGGACCCCGCCGGGATGCGAGCCGTGGTCGGCGGCTCGGTCCCCGGTGCCGGGACGGGATCGTCGGGGAGCGGATCGACCGCTCTCAGGTCGCCAGGGACGATCATCTCGGCACCACTGGGGACGGGTTGTCGGTACGGCACGCGACCACCTCCGGAACGCACGAGGTCCGTGATGTAGTCGACCATACGGAAGCCCGGTTACGCGAGAGTGATGATGAGGCCTCCGGGACGTGACCGCGCGGCGCAGGCTCCCCGGGACCGCACACCGGACCGCCGGCACCGCACGACGGCCGTCCCGGACCGCACGACCGCTCGTCAGGTCAGGACGACGGCCAGCACGCGCTCCCGTTCCGGGACGGCCGCGAGGGCGCCGGTGACGTCGTCGGTGCGGGTGCGCCGCGGGTCCGCGAGTGCCACGACCGCGCCGGGCCGGGCCCGTCCGGGCGCCGGGCCGTCGCGCAGCGCGAGCGCCTCGGTGATCCGCCGGGCGTCGGTCTCCAGGCCGGGCCCGGCCGGCACCACCCGCGTCACGTCCGGCCCGGCCAGCAGCCGGATCCGGTCGACGAGTACCGGGTCCGCCGCGTCCAGCACCGCGACCGGGCCGCGGCCCGCCGCGGCGACGGCACGCAGCAGCGCCGCATGCGGGGTGGCACGCCGCCGGGGCAGCAGCGCCGCCCCCGTCACGACGGCGACGACGATCCCCGCCGACAGCGCGAGCGCCGCGGCCAGCGTGGTCGAGGTGGCGACCGGGGTCACCGAGGCGCGGGTGTCGACCGGGACCAGGCGTCCGGCCGGGTCGAGGACGTCCGCCGCCACGACCTGGTCGGCGACGGCCTCGGCCAGCGCCGCCGCACGGGCCGGGTCGGGGTCACGCACCGAGATCCGCGCCAGCCCCGACGCCGGGACCAGCTCCACCGACACGGCGCGGCGCAGCTGCTCGGGGTCGGGGCCGCCGGGTACCGCGGCGGCCGCGCGGCCCAGTAGCGACGGCCCGGTGGCGATCTCGGGCAGCGCGGGCAGGGCCAGCGAGACGACCTCGCCGTAGCTGGTGGAGACCACCGAACGGGCCGTGTTCAACGAGATCGTGGCGCCGACGTCCGGGCGGGCCACCAGCGTGACGGTGGCCTGCTCGGTGCCCGGCCCGAGCGCGACGGCCAGCAGCACCGCGACGGCCGTCGCGAGTCCCGCGAGCGCGGCGACCGCGCCGAGCCAGATCCGGCCGGGACCGCCGGTGCCCAGGGCGCGGGCGTCGCGCAGCAGCGCGTCGTAGCCGGCGGCCAGCGCGGCCGGGTCGTGCTCGGCGGCCACCCGGGCCCGGCCGGCCGCGGCCAGCACCTCGCGGCGGCGCGGGTCGGCCAGCCTGTTCAGCGCGGCGACGACGGCGGCCGGGGTCCCCGGCGGGACGAGCAGCCCGGCGGCGGGTGCGTCGCCGCGCGGGCCGAGCGCCTCGCGGACGCCGTCGACGTCGGTGGCGACCACCGGGAGCCCGGCGGCCATCGCCTCCAGGACGACCATCGGCAGGCCCTCCCAGTCGCTGGTCAGCACGGCGACGTCGGCGGCGGCGAGCAGGGTGGGCATGTCGTCGCGGGCCCCGAGGAACCGCACCCGGTCCCCCAGGTCCGCGGCCCGGTCCTCCAGGTCGGCGCGCAGCGGGCCGTCCCCGGCGAGGAGCAGCACCGGCCGGCCCGGCAGCGAGCGCCAGGCGTCGAGCAGCACGTCGTGGCGCTTCTGCGGGACCAGCCGGGCCGCGCACAGCGCGACACCGGCGTCGGCGGGCAGGTCGAGGGCGCGCCGGGCCTCGGCCCGGTCGGGCAGCGCCGGCGGGGTGACGGCGTTGCGCAGCACCGCGATCCGGGTGTCGTGCAGGCCCGCGGCCCGCAGCCGGTCGGCGACCGCCGCGGACACCGCCACCACGACGTCGGCGGTGCGCGACAGCAGCCGGGCCGCGGCCGGGTAGTCGTCGGCGGCGACCCCGTGGAAGACCGTCACCAGCGTCGGGCTGCGGCGCCGGGTGTGCGCGGCGAGCCGGCAGACCAGACCGACCAGCACGTTGTGGGCGAGCACGACGTCCGGGCGGTGCCGCCGGACGGCGGCGGCCACGGCGAGGGCACCGCGCAGGATCCCGGCCGGGGTGCGGCGCACCAGCGGCATCGTCTCGGTGCGGTACCCCTGTGCGGCCAGCTCGTCGGCCCGCACCCCGCCCGAGGACAGGACCACGGTGTCCCAGCCGAGACCGGTCCCGTGCCGGGAGAGGTCGGCGACGACGCGCTCCGCTCCCCCGGTCCCCATCTCGTTGACGACCTGCAGGACCTTCACCGGATCGCTCCCTCGCTGCGCAGGCCCACGGCGCAGGCCGCGGCGGTCAGTGCCCACAGGGGCATGTAGTACTGCTCGGACAGGAACGCCGAGGCGACGCAGACCGCGATCAGCGCGGTCTGCACCGCCAGCGGCAGCAGCCGCCCGGAGCGGTCGCGGGCGGCCCGGACCGCCCGCTCGGCCGACCACAGCGCCACCGCGATCATGCCGACGAACCCGGCCAGCCCGAGCACCCCGAGCTCGGCGGCGACCTCGACGTACATGTTGTGGGCGACCGGGGTCTGCTCCTCCAGCTCGGCGTTGTGCGAGGCCGCGAGGTAGTGCGAGCGGAACCCGCCGGGCCCGACGCCCAGCAGCGGGTGCTCGGGCAGCAGCGTGGCCGCCACCTCCCAGCGCAGCGCCCGGCTGTCGATGTTGGAGGCGGCGACCTGGTCCTTCTGGGACAGCGCGCGGCCGACGTCGTCACCGAAGGCCGCGACCAGCGCGACCCCGGCGACCACGACGGCGACGGCGGCCGCGACGAGCACCCGCGGCGCGATCGCCCCGCGCACCGCGAGCCACACCAGCGCGACGGCCAGCGCGATCATCCCGCCGCGGGACACGGTCACCGCCGCGCCCAGCACCAGCAGCACCAGCACCACCCCGACCAGGACCTGCGCGGCCCGGGGGGCGCGCACGCGGCCGTCGCGGCGCGGGCGGCGCAGCCACAGCGCGAGCAGCAGCGGCACCGCCGAGACCAGCACGTAGGCCAGGTCGTTGGGGTCCTCCAGCGGCCCGGTCGCCCGCGGCGAGCCCTCGATGAGGAAGCTCCACAGGGCCCCGCTCGCGGCGACCGTCGCGCCGGTGACCGAGGCCCACACCGGCACCCGCACCGGGACCTCCCGGGAGCAGACGTCGATCAGCACCGTGACGGTGACCAGGAACGACACCCAGCGCTGGGCGTAGGTCATGGTGAAGGTGTCGCCGGCGTGCACCGCGGTCGAGGCGAGCACGGCCACGGCCAGGGCGGCCAGCGGCACGTGGACCGGGTGGAAGCGCGGCATCCGGAACGGGCGCAGCCGGGCGACCAGCCAGACCAGCACGAGCGTCGCCGCGGGGACCTTGGTGACGACGTCGTTGATGTCGAGCAGGTAGCCCTCGCAGGAGGCCACGCCGACGGTCAGGAACACCAGCCCCTGCAGCAGCCGGGCCGTCGGTGTGCGGGTGGCGACGTCGCGCACCAGCGGGGTGCCCGGCCGCGGACCGGTGTCCCGCAGGACCACCCCGGCCGGTGCGGTCTGCTGCACCATCCCCGCCTCCACCCGCCGTCCGACACCCGTCCGTACGGCGGTGCATTCGGCCGTCCACCGGGGATCGTTACCCCCTGTGGCGGAGATCAACGACGCGGCGGCGTAACACCGGCGCCGCCCCGGTACGACGGTCATCCCAGCGACCCCGACAGAACGGACGACCATGGGCCACCACCGTCAGGAACGTCCGCGGTTCAGCTTCCTGTCGACCGCGTACCGCACCGAGCACGCGGTGTCGGGGATGATCGCGTCGGTGCTGGCCCAGACCGACCCGGACTGGGAGCTCGTCGTCGTCGACAACGGGATGTCCGACGAGATGGCCCGGATCGTCGGCTCCCACGCCGAGCGCGACGCGCGGATCGTGCTCGTCCGCCAGCCCAATCGGGGCGCCGCGGGCGGGATCAACCGCGCCTCGGCCGAGTCGTCGGGCCGCTACGTCACCCTGCTCAACTCCGACGACCAGGTGCTGCCCGACTTCTGCGCCCGGCTCGGCGACGTGCTCGACTCCCGCCCGGACCTCGCCGCCGTCACCTGCGACGCCTGGTTCACCGACGCCGCGACCGGGGAACGGCTGCCCGCCTCCTACCTGGAGAACGCCGGGGCGCCCGCACCGGACCCGGAGCACGTGCTGACCCTCCCCGAGCTCATCGAGGGGCCGTGCCCGTACTACACCGGGGCGGTGCGCCGGGAGGTGTGGGACGCCCACGGCCACGTCGACGACGCCGGGGTGACCGTCGCGGACCTGCACCTGTTCCTCCGGATCGTCGCGGCGGGCCACCGGATGGTGACCCTGCCCGAGCGCCTCGCGAGCTACACCCAGGCCCCGCAGTCGCTGTCCCGCGGCGGGCCCGCGGTGCTGGCCGTGGAGCAGGCCCGGGAGCGGGCGGTCCGCGCGGCCGCGGCGCACTCGGACGACCCGGCCGTGCCCGCCGCGCTGGAGCGGGAGCTGCGCCGCAGCAGGCACCGCCGCGGCGTCGTCGGGGCCCGGGTCGCGCTGTTCGAGGGCGACGTCCCGACCGCGCGGACCCGGGTCCGGGCCGCGTTGCGGGAGCGGACCGACCCGCGGACCCTCGCCGTCGCCGCCGCGGTGCTGCTCGCGCCGGGGCCGACCCGCTGGGCCTACCGCCGCACCCGGGGCGGCCCCGGCGTGGCGCCGGTCGCCCCGGTCCGGGTCGCCGGCGCCGCGCGCTGAGCCCCGCTCGGCCGGTCCGGCACGACGCGCTCGTCGTCCGGCGTGGTCGGTGGTCGTGGACGGCACCTCGTGTCGCGGCGCAGCGCCGCCGCCGTCGGGCCGGACCGCCCCGCCGTCACCCCCCGAGTGCGCCGATCACGTCCGCGAGGAGGTCGTCGGTGTCCTCGACACCGCAGGACAGCCGCACCAGACCGTCCGGCACCGCGTCGCCCCAGCGCGCCCGCCGGTCCGCGGCGGTGCGCAGCCCACCGAAGCTCGTCGCCGAGTCGACCAGCGTCGTGGCTGCCAGGAAGTCCGAGACGGCGTGGGTGTCGGCCAGGGTGAACCGCAGGATCCCGTTCCAGCGCCGCATCTGGGTCCGGGCGAGCACGTGCGACGGGTCGTCGGCCAGCCCGGGCCAGCGCACGTCGTGCACGCCCGGGGTCTCCCGCAGCGCGACGGCGAGCGCGCGGGCGTTCTCGGCCTGCCGGGCCAGCCGCAGGTCCAGGGTGCCGAGCCCGCGCAGCGCCAGCCAGGTCTCCATCGGCCCGGCGATCGCGCCGCCGCGGGTGCGGAAGGCGCGGACCCGCTCGTGGTGCACCGGGTCGGCCGCGGACACGTGCCCGAGCAGCAGGTCCCCGTGCCCGGACAGCGCCTTGGTGTCGCTGGCGACGACGAGGTCCGCCCCGAGCGCGAGCGGCTGCTGCCCGAGCGGGGTGCACGTGGTGTTGTCGACGGCGACGACCGCACCGGCCGCGTGCGCGGCGGCGGCGACCGCGGCGACGTCGCAGACCTCCAGGCCGGGGTTCGACGGCGTCTCCAGCATCACCAGCGCGGGCCGGTGCCGGGCGATCGCCGAGGCCCAGTCGCCCGCGGTCGCGCAGTACGCGACCGGCACCCCGAGCGGGGCGAGCTCCTCGTCGGCGAGCAGGCGCGCGACGTAGTAGCCGTCGCTGGGCAGCAGCACGCCGCGCCCGGTACCGGTGAAGGCGCGCAGGACCGCGGCGACCGCGGCCATCCCGGACGGGAACACCGTGCACGGCCCGCCGTCGAGCTCGCCGACGGCGGCCTCGAACTGCCGCCACGTCGGGTTGTCCGCGCGGGCGTAGAAGTCCGCGCCCGGGTCGGCCTCCTCCGGGCGCCCGAGGTGGTACGTGCTGGTCAGCACCGGCCCGCGGTGCACCGGATCGCCGACGGCGTGGGCGTCGTGCTCCCCGCCGCGCACGCAGCGGGTGCCGTCTCCGAGCATGGGGTTCACTCCGGCTTCGGGGCCCGGGAGATCAGCTCCTTGGCCATCTGGTGGGCGGTCATGCCCTCGTGGCAGACCCGGCGCACCGCGTCGGCGATGGGCAGCTCCACCCCGGCGCGCTCACCGAGCTCGCAGATCGACAGGCAGGACTTCACGCCCTCGGCGACCTGGCCGTGGTTGGCCTTCTCCGCCTCGGCGAGACTCGCGCCGCGGCCGAGCTGCTCGCCGAAGGTGCGGTTGCGCGACAGCGGGGAGCTGCACGTCGCCACCAGGTCCCCCATGCCGGCCAGGCCGGCGAAGGTCAGCGGCGAGGCACCGAGCGCCATCCCGAGCCGGGACATCTCGGCCAGCCCGCGGGTGATCAGCGACGCCCGCGAGTTGTCGCCCAGCCCCATCCCGGACGCGACGCCGACCGCCAGCGCGATCACGTTCTTGCCCGCCCCGCCCAGCTCCGCCCCGACGACGTCGGTGTTGGTGTAGGCGCGGAAGTACCCGGTCGCACAGGCGGTCTGCAGCGCCACCGCGCGGTCGTGGTCCTCACACGCGATGACGGTGGCCGTCGGCTGCTCGTGGGCGATCTCCGCGGCCAGGTTCGGCCCGGACACGACGGCGAGCCGGTCCACACCGACGCCGGTGACGTCGTCGATGACCTCGGTCATCCGCTTGAGCGTCCCCAGCTCGACGCCCTTGGCCAGGCTGGTGAGGGTGACCCCGGCCGGGACCAGGTCGCGCCAGCGCTCCAGGTTGTCGCGCAGCGACTGCGACGGCACCGCGAGGATCACCGCGTCGGCCCCGTCGAGGGCCTCGGCCGCGTCGTGGGTGGCCCGCAGCGTGTCCGGCAGCGCGACGTCGGACAGGTAGTCGGGGTTGTGCCGGTCGGCGTTGATCGCCTCGGCCACCTCCACCCGGCGGGCCCACAGCCGCACGTCGCGGCCGGCGTCGCCGAGGACCTTCGCGAACGCGGTGCCCCAGCTGCCCGCGCCGAGCACGGCGACGCGGTGGATCGAGTGCACGGGCTCGTTGACCGGACGCTCCCCGAACGACGGGGCCGGGGGGACGCTCATCGGCCCGCCTCGCTCTCCGGGCGGCGGCGGTAGAACTCCGCCGGCGCGTCCTCCTCGCGGACCTCGGCGAGCAGCTCCCGCACCCGGCCCATGATCAGGTCGGTGACCTCGCGCAGGACGTGGGCGTCCAGCGGGCGCCCGCGGTAGGCGCTCAGGTCCACCGGGTCACCCGCGCGCAGCACGACGTCGGTGCGCGGCAGCGGGCGGAACTTCTTCTCGTAGCCGTTCAGGACCTCGCGGGTCCCCCAGTGCACCATCGGGATGACCGGCACGTCCGAGGCCAGCGCCATCCGCGCGACGCCGGTGCGCGAGCGCATCGGCCACCCGTCGGGGTCGCGGGTGATGGTGCCCTCCGGGTAGATGATGACGATCTTGCCGTCGGCCAGGGCCTGCGTCCCGGCGGCCAGGCTCTGCTGGGCGTCGGCGGAGTCGCGGTAGACCGGGATCTGCCCCGAGCCGCGCAGCACCTGCCCGAGCACCGGCACCTGCCACAGGCTGCTCTTGGCCAGGAACCGGGGCACCCGCCCCGCGCTGTGCACGTAGGTCCCGGTGTGGATCGGGTCCAGGTGCGAGATGTGGTTGCCGACCAGCAGCGCGCCGCCCCGGGCCGGGAGGTGCTCACGGCCCTGGTAGCGCGGCCGGCCGGTGAGCCAGCCGATCGAGTAGAAGAACGGGACGGCGAAACCGACCCAGAATCCGCCCTTCTCGCGTGCCACCGGCGGCCTCCTCCTGCCCGCCTCGGTGGCGGGTCGTGGGGTCGTCGCGGATCGGGATGATCCGGATCTCGTCCGTGGAGTCTCCCCACAGAGGCCCCACGGTGTCACGCGGGGTGCCAGACTGGGGCCGTGACCCTGCGGGTGGACCTGGTCGTACCGGTGAAGCCGCTGCCCCGCGCCAAGACCCGGCTGCGCGGCGCCGCCGACGGCGGGGTGGGCGATCTCGACGCGCACCAGCGGCTCGCGCTGGCCCTGGCCCGCGACACGGTGGCCGCCGCCGTCGCCGCGGCGGCGGTCCGGCACGTGCTGGTGATCTCCTCGGACCCGGCGGTGGCGATGGAGGTCGGCGCGCTCGGCGCGGAGGTCGTCACCGACCCCGGCCGGCGGCTCAACGGCGCGCTGCGCCACGGTGCCGCGCTGCTGCGCTCGCGCGACCCGCACGCCGCGCTGGGGGCGCTGCAGGCCGACCTCCCCGCGCTGCGCCCGGCCGAGCTCGACGACGCCGTCGCCGCGGCCGCCGTGCTGTTCGCCGCCGGCGCGACCCGCGCCTTCCAGCCCGACGCCCCCGGCGAGGGCACCACGCTGCTGCTCGTCGCGCCGGGCCACGACCTCGACCCGCACTTCGGCCGCGGCTCGGCGGCCCGGCACAGCGCCTCCGGGGCACGCCCGCTGCCCGGTGTCCGTCCCGGCCTGCGCCGCGACGTCGACACCGCCGCCGACCTCGACGACGCCGTCGCCCTCGGGGTGGGGGTGTGGACCCGGGCCGTGGTCGACGCCCGGCACGGGCCGCCCGCCACACCTCACCCACCCGGATGTCCCCCGCCCGGTGACGCCGTCGCCCGACGGTGTGGCACACCACGTACGTGACATCGCCGGACGGGGCCGTGTCCGCGTGGACGGTTGCGGAGCGGTACGAAACAATTGCGACGTGAGTGACGACTCGGCGACCCCGGACGGACGGAACGGCACCTCCGCGCACCCGGGGGGCCGTCCCCGGACGGCGTCGCGCCGTGCCCCGCGTCCGGCATCGCGGCGGCTGCACACCGCGAGCCGCAGCGTCGCCGACCAGGCGCCGGCCGCGGAGATCCCGTCCCAGCAGCACGTGCCGCCGGGTCCCGCGGCGCCGCCCGCGCCGCCGGCCGCCGCGCCGTCGCAGGTCCAGGGGGCCGCTCCGATCGCGCCGCCCGCGGGGGCGACCACCCCGGCGTCGACGATGGCCGAGCTGCTCCCCGAGGACCGCTACCTCAACCGCGAGCTGTCCTGGCTCGACTTCAACGCCCGGGTGCTGGCCCTGGCCGAGGACTCCAGCCAGCCGCTCCTGGAGCGCGCGAAGTTCCTTGCGATCTTCGCCTCCAACCTCGACGAGTTCTACATGGTCCGGGTCGCGGGTCTGAAGCGCCGCGACGAGACCGGCCTGTCCGTGCGCAGCGCCGACGGCCTGACCCCGCGCCAGCAGCTGGCCCGGATCACCGAGCGGAGCCGCGCGCTGTCGCGGGCGCACGCCGAGGTGTTCATGGACGAGCTGCTCCCCGAGCTCGACGCGGCCGGCGTCCACCTGCGCAGCTGGGAGGACCTGACCGACGCCGAGCGCCTGCGGCTGTCGGACTACTTCACCGAGACGGTGTTCCCGGTGCTCACCCCGCTCGCGGTGGACCCGGCGCACCCGTTCCCCTACATCTCCGGGCTGTCGCTCAACCTCGCGGTGACCGTCCGCGACCCCGAGGGCAGGACCGAGCGGTTCGCCCGGGTCAAGGTGCCGAACAACGTGCCGCGGCTGGTGTCGGTGGACCCGCCGGACACCGACACCCGCGCCGGGAACCGGCAGTGCACGTTCCTGCCGATCGAGGACCTCATCTCCGCGCACCTCGGGGACCTGTTCAACGGCATGGAGGTCACCGAGGTCCACCCGTTCCGCGTCACCCGCAACGCCGACCTCGAGGTCGAGGAGGACCGCGACGAGGACCTCCTGCAGGCCCTGGAGCGCGAGCTGGCCCGGCGCCGGTTCGGTCCGCCGGTCCGCCTCGAGGTGCTCGACACGATGTCCGAGCACGTGCTGGAGCTGCTGCTGCGCGAGCTCGACGTCGACCCGAACGACGTCGTCACCGTCCCCGGGCTGCTCGACCTCACCGGCCTGTGGCAGGTGCACGGGGTCAACCGTCCCGACCTGAAGGACGAGCCGTTCCGCCCCGCCACGCACCCGGCCTTCGCCGAGCGGGAGACCCCGCGCAGCGTGTTCGCGACCCTGCGCGAGGGCGACGTGCTGGTGCACCACCCCTACGACTCGTTCTCGACGTCGGTGCAGCGCTTCATCGAGCAGGCCGCCGCCGACCCGAACGTGCTCGCGATCAAGCAGACCCTCTACCGCACCTCCGGCGACTCCCCGATCGTCAACGCCCTGATCGACGCCGCCGAGGCGGGCAAGCAGGTCGTCGCCCTGGTCGAGATCAAGGCCCGGTTCGACGAGCAGGCCAACATCCGCTGGGCACGCGAGCTGGAGAAGGCCGGCGTGCACGTCGTCTACGGCCTGGTGGGGCTCAAGACGCACTGCAAGACCTGCCTGGTCGTGCGCCAGGAGGGGTCGGAGATCCGCCGCTACTGCCACATCGGCACCGGCAACTACAACCCGAAGACCGCGCGGCTCTACGAGGACGTCGGCGTGCTCACCGCCGACCCGACCATCGGCGCGGACCTCACCGACCTGTTCAACTCCCTCACCGGCTACTCGCGGCAGACCTCCTACCGGAGCCTGCTCGTCGCGCCGTACGGGATCCGCCGCGGCATCGTCCGCCGCATCGACGACGAGATCGAGGCGCACCTGTCCGGCGAGTCCGGCGCGCGGGTGCAGATCAAGGCGAACTCGCTGGTCGACGAGGCCATCATCGACGCCTGCTACCGGGCGTCGCAGGCGGGCGTGCCGGTCGACATCGTGGTGCGCGGCATCTGCGCGATCGTCCCCGGCCGCCCCGGGCTGAGCGAGAACATCACCGTCCGGTCGATCCTCGGGCCGTTCCTGGAGCACTCCCGGGTGCTGCACTTCGGCTCGGCCGACGAGTACTGGATCGGCTCGGCGGACATGATGCACCGCAACCTGGACCGCCGGGTCGAGGTCATGCTGCGGGTCGCCGACCCGAAGCTGGCCGACCAGCTCGGCGCGATGTTCGACTCCTGCCTGGACCCGGCGACGCGCTGCTGGACGCTCGGGCCGGACGGGACCTGGTCGCCGTCGCCCGCGCCGGGCTCGGAGAACATCCGGGTCCGCGACCACCAGGTCGAGATGATGAACTCCCGCCGCGGCAGCAGCGAGGACTGATGCTGTCCGCACAGCTCCGGACCGACGGTGCCGAGGTCGATCCGGCGGGCATCGCCGACGTCGTCGCGGCCGGGACGGTGCCGTGGCGCCGCGCGGACGACGGCACCGTCGAGGTGGCCCTGGTCCACCGCCCGCGCTACGACGACTGGTCCTGGCCCAAGGGGCACCAGGACCCGGGCGAGGCGCTGACCCTGACCGCGCTGCGCGAGACCGCCGAGGAGGCGCACCTGGGGTGCCGCCTCGGCGCCCGGCTCGGCCACACCGCGTACGCCGTGCCCGGCAGGGGCCAGAAGGTCGTGCACTACTGGGCCGCCGAGGCCGTCCGCGACCACGGCTTCTCCGTCACCGACGAGACCGACGACCTGCGCTGGCTGCCCCGCGACGAGGCCGCCGCGCTCCTCACCCGCCCGACCGACGCCGACCTGCTGGACCGGCTCGACCGGGTGGGGCCGCCGTCGTCGACGGTGGTGCTCGTGCGCCACGCCAAGGCGGGGAGCCGGACCGCCTGGGAGGGCGACGACGACCTGCGCCCCCTGTCCGGTACCGGGTTCACCCAGGCCGACCGGCTCGCGGACTTCCTCGACCGCTTCGGCCCGGACCGGCTCGCGACCGCCCCGCCGTTGCGCTGCGGCCAGACGATCGAGCCGTACGCCCACGCGTCCGGCGCGGGCGAACCGGACGTGGAACCGCTGCTCGGCGAGCACGGCTACTGGGTCTCCCCCGCCGACGGCCTGGCCCGCTTCCGCACCCTCGCGGCCCAGCCCGGCGTGACGCTGCTGTGCAGCCAGGGCGGGGTCATCCCGGACGTCGTCGGGCACCTGCTCGCCGCCGCCGGCCGGTCCCCCGACCCCGACCTGCCCTCGCACAAGGCCAGCACCTGGGTCCTGGGCTTCGGCGACGACGGCGCCCTGCTGTCGGCCGACTACTACCGCCGCCCGCCCTCCTGACCCGCCTCGCCGCGCAGCGCCTCCCTTCCCCGCTTCCTGCCGCGCCCACCGACCCGCCCGCGCCGCACCTCGGACGCCGTCTGCACACCACTCCCCGCGCCCCGCACCCGACGTCCCCGGTCCCGGTCCCGGTCCCGGTCCGATCGTCGATCAGTACCTGAGAGCTGTCCGGCCCCGGGTCGGCAGCACTGGTGCACTGATCGACCTGTCCTCGGAGGCGCCCTCCCTGCGGCGGCGTGTGCGATCGCGAACGGACCCACCGGTTCCGGCCCGCCGGGCGCGGGCCGGGATGCAGGGTGCGCGGGTGGAGGAGCCGTTCCGGGGGTCGGAGGCCGTCGCGCGCGGGATCGTCACGCCGGCGCGGCTGCGCGGGCCACGGTTCGTGCGTCTGTTCCCCGACGTGTACGTGTCAGCAGCGGTCCCCATGACCCCGGTGCTCCGGGCCCGGGCCGCTTCGGTCTACGCCGGGCCCCTCGGCGCGGCGTCGGCCTACTCGGCGGCCGAGATCCTCGGCGCGTCCTGCGGGCCGTGGACGGCGCCCGCCGAGCTCGTCGCGCCACGGCGGATCCGGCCCCGCCCGGACCTGCTCGCCCACCAGGGCGTCCCGCTCGAACCCGGCCTCTGCGACGGCGTCCGGGTCACCTCACCCCGCGCCACGGCGTGGGCGCTGTGCCGGCGGCTCGAGCTCGTCGACGCCGTCGTCGCCCTCGACGCACTCGCCGCCCGGAGACGGGATCGGCCGGTGTTCGTACCGGTACAGGGCACACCGGCACCCGAGCTGCGGAGACTGTCCAGGATGACGGCGCCGTGCCCCGGCTTCGACCCCGCCGACCTCTTGGCCCTGCGGTCGCTGTACCCGCACGTGCGGGGCTCGGCCCGGCTGGACCGGATCGTCGCACTCGCCGACCCCCGGGCGGAATCCCCACCCGAGACCCGGCTTCGGCTGTTGCTCGTGCTCTCCGGGCTCCCGGTCCCGCAGGTCCAGTTCCCGTTGTACGACGCCCGCGGACGCCCCTGGGCGCGTTTCGACCTCGCCTACCCCGACGCCCTGCTCGCCGTCGAGTACGACGGCGCCCACCACGACGACCCGCTCGACCGCCGACGCGACACCCGGACCGCGGCGCTGGGATGGCAGACCCTCCGGATCACCGCCGACGGCCTCACCCGCAACGCCCGCCGCACCGTCGGGACGATCCGCGCCCTGCTCGCCCAACGGACCCACCTCACCTCGCCCCGACCCGCACCGGCGCCGCGTCCCAGGACCCCACTCGACGCCGCACCCCGCTCTCGTCCACGGCCCCCGTCGATCAGTACGTGAGCGTCGCTGCGTTCCGGTCGGACAGCACTCACGTACTGCTCGACGCGTGAGGGGCTCGGACGGCGCGGCGCGCCCCGGGGGGCAGGCAGCGCAGAGCGGGCAGTCCAGCGAGGCGCGGCCCCACGCCCGCCGCGCTCGGCGGGCCGCACCGGGCCAGGGTGCACACCGGGCGGAAGGACCGTCGATCAGTACGTGGGCGCTGTCCACCTCCGGTCGGACAGCACTCACGTACTGATCGACGCACTCGTGGGCGGCGAGCACAGGACTGCGTGGCAGGGAGGGAGAGGGGGGCACGGGCGCGGGGCGGCGCGGGGCGGCACGGCACCGCGGGGCAGGGCAGACCACGGCGGCGCGATGGCGCGGGCTACTTCTCCGCAGCGGCCTTCCGTCGGGCCGGCTTCTTCGCCGAGGCGGCCGCCTTCTTCGGGGCAGCCGCCTTCTTCTCCGGAGCGGCCGGAGCACCCGCGGTGTCCGGCGGGATCGTCTTGCGGGTCGCGGTGCTGCGACCGGTGCCCGTCGCGGCTCGCTCGGTACGGCGGGGGGCGCTGGTCGCGTTCGCGGCGGCGGCTTCGCTGGCGGCCACCCGCTCCTTGAAGGCGGCGCCGGGCCGGAACGACGGCACCACGGTCTCCCCGACGGGCACCGTCTCCCCGGTCCGCGGGTTGCGGGCGGTGCGCGGCGCGCGTCGTCGCGGCTCGAACACCCCGAACCCGGTCAGGGTGACGGTCTCACCACGGCCGACGGCGTCCACGATCACCTCGACCATCGCGTCGACGGCCGACGTGGCGGCACGACGGTCTCCGAGCCGGGCGGTCAGCGCATCGACGAGCTGAGCCTTGTTCATGGTCACGAAAGGTAAGGCTGCGCCCCTGCCGCGCACCAGATCCCGACGCGAGTCCAGGTCGCATACCGTCCGTCAGTACAGGTCCGAACGGGTGATCACCACGACATCTGTCGGAGCATGGTGACCACCCGTGTTCGGATCAGGCCAGAGTGCGTGGCATCCGGGCGGGCCGGGTTCCCTCGAACGCGGTGATGTCGCCCTCGTGTCGCAGGGTCAGTCCGATGTCGTCGAGACCCTCGCGCAGCCGCCACCGGGCGTAGTCGTCGATCTCGAACGGCACGGTCAGGTCGCCGGCCTGCACGGTCTTCTCACCCAGGTCCACGGTGATCTCGGTGCCGGGCTCGGTCTCGAGCTTCTTCCAGATCAGCTCGACGTCGGGCTGGGCGACCTCGGCGGCCACCAGCCCCGCCTTCGCCGAGTTGCCGCGGAAGATGTCGGCGAACCGCGACGAGATGACGACCCGGAAGCCGTAGTCCATCAGCGCCCAGACCGCGTGCTCACGCGAGGAGCCGGTGCCGAAGTCCGGGCCCGCGACGAGCACCGACCCCCGGTCGAAGGGCTCGTTGTTGAGCACGAAGGACGGGTCGTCGCGCCAGGCGGAGAACAGGCCGTCCTCGAAGCCGGTGCGGGTGACCCGCTTGAGGTAGACGGCCGGGATGATCTGGTCGGTGTCCACGTTGGACCAGCGCAGCGGCACGCCGATCCCGGTGTGGGTGTCGAACTTCTCCATCAGTCCAGGTCCTCCGGGCTGCTCAGCGTGCCGCGCACGGCGGTCGCGGCGGCGACCAGCGGCGACACCAGGTGGGTACGGCCGCCCTTGCCCTGCCGCCCCTCGAAGTTGCGGTTCGAGGTGGACGCGCAGCGCTCACCGGGCGCGAGCTGGTCGGGGTTCATCCCCAGGCACATCGAGCAGCCCGCGGAGCGCCACTCGGCGCCCGCGGAGGTGAAGACCTTGTCCAGGCCCTCCTCCTCGGCCTGGAAGCGCACCCGCATCGACCCCGGGACGACGAGCATCCGCACGCCCTTCGCGACCGAGCGCCCGTCGAGCACCTCCGCGACCGAGCGCAGGTCCTCGATCCGGCCGTTGGTGCAGGAGCCGACGAACACCGCGTCCACGGGCACCTCCCGCAGCGGGGTCCCACCGGTGAGGCCCATGTAGGACAGTGCCTTCTCCACGGCGGCGCGCTCGCCGTCGTCGGAGATGGCGGCCGGGTCGGGCACGGACTCGCCCAGCGGCAGGCCCTGACCGGGATTGGTGCCCCAGGTGACGAACGGGGTGAGCTCGTCGGCGTCGATCCGCACGACCCGGTCGAACTCGGCGCCGTCGTCGGTGCGCAGGGACCGCCAGTCGGCGACGGCGGCGTCCCAGTCGTCGCCGGCCGGGGCGTGGTCGCGGCCCTTGAGGTAGGCGAAGGTCGTCTCGTCCGGGGCGATCATGCCCGCACGGGCACCGGCCTCGATCGACATGTTGCAGATCGTCATCCGGGCCTCCATCGAGAGGTTCTCGATGACGTTGCCCCGGTACTCCAGCACGTGGCCCTGCCCGCCGCCGGTCCCGATCCGCGCGATCACGGCGAGGATGACGTCCTTGGAGGTGACGCCCGGACGCAGCGTGCCGTCGGCGCTGGTCACCTCGATCGCCATCGTCCGGAACGGCTTGAGCGGCAGCGTCTGGGTGGCGAGCACGTGCTCGACCTCGGAGGTGCCGATGCCGAACGCCATCGCGCCGAACGCGCCGTGGGTGGAGGTGTGGGAGTCCCCGCAGACCACCGTGGTGCCCGGCTGGGTCAGCCCGAGCTGCGGCCCGACCACGTGCACGATCCCCTGCTCGGGATCGTTCATCGGGTGCAGGCGGACGCCGAACTCCTCGCAGTTGCGACGTAGGGTCTCCACCTGGGTCCGCGAGACCTCGTCCGCGATCGGGGCGAGGACGTCGAGGGTCGGGACGTTGTGGTCCTCGGTGGCGATGGTGAGGTCCGGACGGCGCACCGGACGGCCCGCGAGCCGGAGCCCGTCGAACGCCTGCGGGCTCGTGACCTCGTGCACCAGGTGCAGGTCGATGTAGAGCAGGTCGGGCTCGTCGCCCTCGCCCTTGCGGACGAGGTGCCGGTCCCAGACCTTCTCGGCCAGCGTGCGCGGCTTCTGTGCGGTGGTCACGCCCGCCTCCTCTGTGATCTGATCGCGGTGGACTTCCCAGATCGTGGGAAGTTAGTATCGGAACGTGGGACAGTCTAGCGGGATCGGCGTGCTCGACAAGGCCGTGGGGGTTCTCCGGGCGACGGCGGAGGGGCCGTGCGGCCTGGCGGAGCTCTGTGAGCGCACCGGCCTGCCCCGGGCCACGGCCCACCGGCTCGCCGTCGGGCTCGAGGCGCACGGGATGCTGCTGCGCACCCCGGACGGGCGCTGGCACCCGGGCCCGACCCTCGGCCAGCTCGCGGGCGGGCGGCCGGACCCGCTGCTCGACGCCGCGGCCGCCGTCCTGCCCCGGCTGCGCGACATCACCGGCGAGAGCGTCCAGCTCTACCGGCGCGACGGGATCCACCGGATCTGCATCGCGCACGCCGAGCCGCCGTCCGGCCTGCGGGACACCGTGCCCGTCGGGTCCCGGCTGCCGATGACCGCGGGCTCCGGGGCGAAGGTGCTCGCCGCCTGGTGCGACCCGGCCACACAGCGGCTCGTCCTCGCCGACGCGAGCTTCTCCGAGCGCGTGCTCGTCGACGTCCGCCGCCGCGGCTGGGCACAGAGCGTCGCCGAACGTGAGGCCGGGGTGGCGTCGGTGTCGGCCCCGGTGCGCGACGCGGCGGGCCAGGTCGTCGCCGCCGTCTCGGTGTCCGGGCCGGTGGACCGGATCGGGCGCCGTCCGGGGGTCCGCTGGGCCGCCGACCTGCTCGCCGCGGCCGACGCGTTGCAGCACCGGCTCACCTGATCGGCCCCTGCCTGCGGTACCGACGCGACTGAGGTGACGGTTCCGGGCTCCACTACCGTGTGGAGGTCCGGCACCGGGCCGGACCCTTCGGACATGGTCGGCACACCGGGGAGACGATGGGTTACCTGCTGGGCATCGACGTCGGCACCACCCGCACCGCGGCTGCGGTCATCGGCTCCGGCACCGTCGAGATGGTCACGCTCGGTGATCACTCGGTCGACATCCCGTCCGTGGTGTACGTGGCGCCCGACGGCGGTCTGCTGTTCGGCGAGGCCGCCGAGCGCCGGGCGCTGACCGAGCCGGACCGCGTCGCCCGCGAGTTCAAGCGCCGCATCGGCGACCCCACGCCGATCCCGCTCGGCGAGCAGTCCTTCGCCCCCGAGCAGCTGTCCGCGCTGCTGGCCGAGCACGTCGTCGACGTCGTCGCGCGCACCGAGGGCGGCGCGCCCGAGCGCATCGCGGTGACCCACCCGGCGTCCTGGGGCACGCACAAGTGCGACCTGTTCGCCGCGGCCCTCGCCGAGCGCGGCCTGACCGTCACCTTCCTCACCGAGCCGCAGGCCGCCGCGCTGCACTACGCGACGAACGAGCGGGTCGAGCCCGGCGCGACCGTCGCCGTCTACGACCTGGGCGGCGGGACCTTCGACGCCGCCGTCGTGCGCAAGGAGGCCGCGGGCGGCGGGTTCACACTGCTCGGCAGGCCCGAGGGCGTCGAGCAGCTCGGTGGCGCCGACTTCGACCAGGCCGTCGTCGACCACGTGCGCGACGCCGTCCCGGCCGCCTTCGAGGGGCTCGACGAGACCGACCCGAACGTCCTGTCCGCGATGGCCCGGCTGCGCCGCGACTGCCGCGAGGCCAAGGAGGGCCTGTCGGCCGACACCGAGGTCTCGATCCCGGTGTGGCTCGGCGAGGTCCGCACGACGGTGCGCCTGCACCGCAGCGACTTCGAGGAGCGCATCCGGCCCCGGCTGGAGGAGTCGGTCGAGGCGCTGCAGCGGGCGATCGCCTCGGCCGGGCTGGCCGCGTCCGGGCCGTCGGTGGTGCTGCTCGTGGGCGGGTCCTCGCGGGTCCCGCTGGTCGCCGAGCTCGTCTCCACCGGGCTCGGGCGTCCCGTGCAGGTCGACGCGGACCCGAAGAACACCATCGCGAAGGGCGCCGTCGTCGCGCTCGGGCCGGCCGACCCGGTCCCCGGCACCGGCTCGGGCGGGTTCGGCGCAGTGGCGGCGAGCAGCGGTCCCGCGCTCGCCCCCGACCCCGGCCCGCTGCCCTGGGAGAACCCGGACCCGGTCACCGATCGGATGCCGACCGGCGGCACGACCCAGCTCGACGGCGACCGCACCGCCTACCTCGAGGGCGCCCGCGCCGACCCGCCCACCGACCGCATCCCCGTCGTGCCGCCGATGGGCTACGACCAGACCGCCGTGCACGGCTACGGCGGGTACGGCGGCTACGACGACGGGGAGACCACCGTCGCCCCCGGGCCCGCACCCGTCCGCCGCTCCCCCGCGCTGCTCATCGGCGCCGGCGGGGTCGTCGCGGCGCTGGCCGTGCTGGGCACGGTGTTCTTCTGGCCGCAGGACCACTCGATCGGCAACGCGATCCCCAACCTTCCCGCGACGCCGACGACCACCGAGGCCCCGCCCCCGACGACCGTCGAGGAGCAGCCGGTCCGCCAGCCGGAGCGGACCCGGGAACGCACCACCGAGGCCGTCCCGACGACGACCGACGCCCCGGTCCCCGTGCCGCCGCCGGTCGTGACCACGACGACGACCGCCCCGCCGCCGCAGAGCTCGTCGTCCTCGTCGTCCTCCTCGTCCTCGAAGCCGCCGGAACCCGATCCCGGCGGAGGCGAGGGCGGCCAGAACCCGCCGGTCCCTCCGGCCCAGTGACCGAGAATCGGCAGCTCGTACCCATGATCGGCGGGGCCGTGCCGAACCCGGTGAACTCGTCGCTGATCGCGGTCGCGCCGGTGTCCGGCCTCTACCTCGCGACGGCGGTCGGCCGGCCCGTCACCGGGCGCCTGGTCGAGCGGTAGGGGCCACGCCCGCTCTACCCGGCCGGCACCGTGCTGGTCGGCGTCGGTGGGGGCCCCTGGTCACCACGACCGACCGGCTCCCCGGGCCGCTCGGCGACCAGGCCCGGACACGACGAAGGCCCCGCTCCGTGGAGCGGGGCCTTCGTGGAGTAGTCCCGACGGGATTTGAACCCGCGCTACCGCCTTGAGAGGGCGGCGTCCTAGGCCGCTAGACGACGGGACCAGGACATTCGGCTCGATCTCGATTGCGGACACCCTGTGAGGGAGTCCGTGGTAGTCCCGACGGGATTTGAACCCGCGCTACCGCCTTGAGAGGGCGGCGTCCTAGGCCGCTAGACGACGGGACCTTGGACGAGACCGTGCCGATTGTCAGAAATCATCGTTCCGAGGAATTCGTGATTTCCGCTGGGGTACCAGGACTCGAACCTAGACTAACTGAACCAGAATCAGTCGTGCTGCCAATTACACCATACCCCATCGAAAAGCGGGCCCCGTTCCGGAGCGAGGCCCGCTCTCCGTTGATGTAGGTACTCTAACCCATGCCCTGGGAGCGTCTGACACCGGCCCCCAGGCGGGCGAGCGACCGCTCGCGGCCCAGCAGCTCCATGCTCTCGTAGAGCGGCGGGGACACCGTGCGGCCGCTGATGGCGACGCGGACGGGGGCGAACGCCTTCCGCGGCTTCAGCTCCAGACCGTCCACGAGCGAGGTCTTGAGCGACTCCTCGATCGCGGCGGCCGACCACTCCGGCAGGTCCGTGAGCCCGGCGACGGCGGCCTCCAGCACCGGGGCCGCGTCGGCGCCCAGGTTCTTCGCGGCGGCGTCGTCGTCGGGGGTGAAGGTGTCCTCGTCGCGGAAGAGGAAGGCCAGCATCCGGGCCGCGTCGGACAGCACCTGGCTGCGCTCCTGCACCAGCGGCGCGGCGGCGGCGAGCACCGAGCGGTCGGGGTCGGTGATCCCCTCGGCGGCGAGGTGGGGCACGACGCGCTCGGCGAAGTCGTCGGGGGCGAGCAGGCGCAGGTGTGCGGCGTTGATCGCCTCGGCCTTCTTCAGGTCGAAGCGGGCGGCGTTGCTCGACACCCGGGACACGTCGAAGGCGGCGACCATCTCGTCGAGGGAGAACACGTCGCGGTCCTCGGCGATCGACCAGCCGAGCAGCGCGAGGTAGTTGAGCAGTCCCTCCGGCACGAACCCGCGGTCGCGGTAGTGGAACAGGTTCGACTGCGGGTCCCGCTTGGAGAGCTTGCGGTTGCCCTCACCGGTGACCAGCGGGAGGTGGGCGTAGGTGAAGGGGCCGTGGCCGATGCCGACCCGGGCCAGCGCCTCCAGCAGGGCGATCTGCCGCGGGGTGGAGGCCAGCAGGTCCTCCCCGCGCAGGACGTGCGTGATCTCCATCAGCGCGTCGTCGACCGGGTTGGTCAGCGGGTAGAGCGGGGTGCCGTCGCCGCGGGCCAGCACGAAGTCGGGCACCTGCCCGGCCCGGAACGTGATCTCGCCGCGGACGAGGTCGGTGAACGTGATGTCGTGGTCGGGCATGCGCAGCCGGTAGACCGGGGCGCGGCCCTCGGCCCGGAACGCGGCGCGCTGGTCCTCGGTGAGGTCGCGGTCGGCGTTGTCGTAGCCGAGCTTGGGGTCGCGGCCCGCGGCGCGGTGCCGGGCCTCGATCTCCTCGCCGCTGGAGAACGACTCGTAGACCTCGCCGGCGTCGATCAGCCGGCGCAGGGCGTCGGCGTAGACCTCGCCGC
Source organism: Pseudonocardia sp. DR1-2 (assembly GCF_023717215.1). Lineage (NCBI taxonomy): Bacteria > Bacillati > Actinomycetota > Actinomycetes > Pseudonocardiales > Pseudonocardiaceae > Pseudonocardia > Pseudonocardia sp. DR1-2. The sequence continues at coordinate 157,436 of NZ_JAMQOF010000003.1, forward strand.
GTTCGCTCTGCCGGTACGGCCCGTGCGGGCCGCCCTTCTCGACGCCCTCGTCCCAGTCGAGGCCGAGCCACTCCAGCGCGTCGAGCAGGGCCCGGTAGGACTCGTCGGAGTCGCGGGAGGCGTCGGTGTCCTCGATCCGGAATACCAGGGCCCCGCCGTGGTGGCGGGCGTGGGCCCAGTTGAACAGGGCGGTGCGGATGAGGCCGACGTGCGGGGTACCGGTGGGCGACGGGGAGAACCGCACCCGGACCTGGGCTGGAGTACTCATGGTCGGTCCAGCGTATCGACCCCGTACGGAGGGGTGGTGCACGCGGGCGCCGGATGGACCATGGTGGACGGCAGTCGCGACGCACCGGAGCGTCGCGGGACGAGGCGAGGAGGAACCCCGTGTTCCAGCTGACCGCTCTGTACAACCACCCCGAGGACGCCGCCGCGTTCGACCGGCACTACGACACCGTGCACGCCCCGCTGGCGAAGAAGATCCCCGGTGTGCAGCGGTTCACCGTCTCCCGGCCCGCGCCGGGACCGGACGGAGCGCAGCCGCCGTACCACCTCGTGGCGGTGCTGGAGTTCCCCGACGCGGCGGCGTTCCAGTCCGGGATGGGCGGCGCCGAGGGACAGGCCGCCGTGGCCGACCTCGACAACTTCGCCGGCGCCGGGGTGACCCTGCTGACCGGTCCGTCGAACCAGGTCTGACCCGCCCGCACACGACGACGGGGTGGCCCCGGAGATCCGGTACCACCCCGTCGGTGTGTGCGTGGGTCAGTTGGTGGCGACCTCACGGCTCGACACGAGCGCGGCGAGCCGGTCCCCGATCGACGAGGTGTTGCCCGTCGCCGCGTGGTCCCGGGTGGCCAGGTCGAACGCGACCGCGGCCTCGATCCGGCGGGCCGAGTCACGCTGGCCCATGTGGTCGAGCAGCAGCGCGACCGAGAGCACGGCGGCCGTCGGGTCGGCGATGCCCTGGCCCGCGATGTCCGGGGCGGAGCCGTGCACCGGCTCGAACATCGACGGGTTGGTACGGCTGGCGTCGATGTTGCCGCTGGCCGCCAGGCCGATGCCGCCGGTGACCGCCGCCGCGAGGTCGGTGAGGATGTCGCCGAACAGGTTGTCGGTGACGATCACGTCGTACCGGCCCGGGTCGGTGACCAGGTGGATCGTGGTCGAGTCGACGTGCTGGTAGGCCACCGAGACCTCGGGGTACTCCAGCGACACCTCCTCGACGATCCGCGACCACAGCGCACCGGCGAAGGTCAGGACGTTGGTCTTGTGGACCAGCGTCAGGTGCTTCTTCGGCCGCCGCTGGGCACGGGCGAACGCGTCGCGCACGACACGGTCGATGCCGAACGCGGTGTTCTGGCTGACCTCGGTCGCGATCTCGTGCGGGGTGTCCTTGCGGAGCAGGCCGCCGGTGCCGACGTACGGCCCCTCGGTCCCCTCGCGCACGACCACCAGGTCGATCTCCGGGTTGCCGGCCAGCGGGCCGCGCACCCCCGGGTAGAGCCGCGCGGGGCGCAGGTTCACGTGGTGGTCCAGCTCGAAGCGCAGACGCAGGAGCAGGCCGCGCTCGAGGATGCCGCTGGGCACCGACGGGTCGCCGACCGCGCCCAGCAGGATCGCGTCGTGCTGCTTGATCTCGGTCAGCACCGTCTCCGGGAGCAGCTCGCCCGTGGAGTGCCAGCGGGCGGCACCGAGGTCGTACTCGGTCGTCTCCACGTCGCGGGCGACCTCGCCCAGGACCTTGAGTGCCTCGTTGATCACTTCCGGGCCGATGCCGTCACCGGGGATGACCGCAAGGCGCATGACCTCGTCCTCTCGTCGTACTGCTGGCCGCACGCTACCGCCTGCCGACGCAGGGTCATCGTTCGGCCACCCGGTGGGGTGGTCCCGTCCGGGTGACGCGTGCGCCGCACGCGGTCGGAGTACCCGCGACACGCGGCCGTTCCGGGGACTCCGGTCCGTTCCGAGAGGTGGGACGGCCGCCGCGGCCGTCACCCGTCCGGAGGGCGGTGGGGAAGAAGCGCGACGACGGCGTCGTTGCCCCGGACGTGCCCACGCCCGACCGCCCGCTGCGTCGCCTCGGCTTCCTCACCATCGGTTCGTTCGACGGCGAGGACCCCCGCCCCGGACACGAGACGACCCTGGAGATGATCGCCCTCGGCGAGCGTCTGGGCGTCGACTCGGCCTTCGTCCGGCACCGTCACCTGCAGTTCGGCATCTCCTCGCCGGTCGCGGTGCTCGCCGCGGCGACCCAGCGGACCACGCGGATCGAGCTCGGGACGGCCGTGGTCCCGCTGGGCTGGGAGAACCCGCTGCGCCTCGCCGAGGACCTCGCGACGGTCGACGTGCTCTCCGGCGGCCGGCTGAACCCGGGCGTCTCGGTCGGGCCGCCGATGCAGTGGGAGCACGTACGGGACGCGCTCTACCCGGACACCGCCGACGCCGAGGACTTCGGCCGCGAGCGGGTGTCGCGGCTGCTGCGCCTGGTGCGCGGGGAGCGGGCGAGCACCTTCTCCGGGACGGTCGGGATCGAGTCGTTCTCCGAGCGGGTGCAGCCGCACTCCCCCGGTCTGGCCGGTCGCATGTGGTATGGCGCGGGCAGCGACTCCTCCGCCGTCTGGGCCGCGGGGCAGGGCCTGAACCTGCTGACGAGCAACGTGGTGCGCTCCGGCGGGGAGACCGACTTCGCCGCGATCCAGTCCCGGCAGATCCGGGCGTACCGCGAGGCGAACCCCGCCGGGCGCGTGTCGCAGGGCCTGGTCGTCGTCCCGACCGACTCGGCGACGCCCGCCCAGCGCGAGCGCTACGCCGCCTACGCCCGCGAGCGCGACGCCCGGGTCGGCGTTCCGCAGGGCCTGGCCGGTCTGCTGTTCGCCCGCGACCTGGTCGGCACCTCCGCCGAGATCGCCGAACGGCTGTGGGCCGACGCCGGGTTCCGCGAGGTCGACGAGGCGGTGTTCGCGCTGCCGTTCGGCTTCCCGCACGACGACTACGTCCAGATCGTCACCGACATCGCCGGCGCGCTCGGACCCGCGCTGGGCTGGGCGCCGCGCGGCTGACCCGGCCCCCGCGGCGCGGCCGCCCCGGGCTCAGTGGCCGGTGCGGGGCAGCGCCCGGCGGGCCCGCACCCGGCCCGGGGCCTCGATCATCGCGACGAGCGCGGCGAGGACCACGAGCATGCCGGGGCCGATCGTCATCGTCGCCGACGGCGGCCCGGTCACGATCGCCATCACCGACACGACGTAGGGCACGGTCAGCGACAGCCCGGTGACGAAGCCGACGCCGAGCAGCACCAGGCACCCCACACCGACCGTCGTGCCCGCCAGTACCAGTGCCCGCAGCCAGCTCACCGGGTCCCCCTCCGCTCGTGGCGAGCAGACACGATCCCACGACCGGCCGGGTCCGCGCAGCCGTTTCCCGCAGTGCGGGACGGGGCCCGGCCGCTCAGTCGTCGAAGGAGATGAGCCGGATCGTCCGGGCGCCGACCGAGGCGCCGATCGGCTCCAGCACCGCCGGGTCGATCTGGCGGTCCACCCGCAGGAGCATGACGGCGTCGGTGCCGTCGGTGGTCTGCGAGATCTGGGCGGCCTCGATGTTGACCGCGGCCTCCCCCAGCAGCGACCCGACCCGGCCCATCACGCCGGGGCGGTCGGCGTACTCCAGCAGGACGACCTCGCCCTCGGCACGCAGGTCGAAGTGCCGTCCGTTGATCTCGACGAGCTTCTCGACCTCGGCACGGCCGGTCAGGGTGCCGGACACGGTGACCTTCTCCCCGTCGGGCATGGCGCCGCGCAGCTGCACCACGCTGCGGTGGTTGGCGCTCTCCGGGCTGGTGGTGATCTCCACGGCGACCCCGCGCTCCTCGGCGAGCTGCGGCACGTTCACGAACGTCACCTGGTCCTCGACGACGTGGGTGAACACCCCGCGCAGCGCGGCCAGGCCGAGGACCTGGACGTCCTCGGTGGCCAGCTCGCCCGCGACGTCGACGGTGACCGAGGTCGGGGTGCGCCCGGCGACGGCGTGCAGGGTGGTGCCGAGCTTCTGCACCAGCGGCAGCCAGGGCCGGACCTCCTCGCCGACGGCGCCGTGGATCTGCACGTTGACCGCGTCCGGCACGAACTCCCCGGCCAGGGCCAGCTGCACCGAGCGGGCCACGTCGGTCCCGGCCCGGTCCTGCGCCTCGGCGGTGGACGCGCCCAGGTGCGGGGTGACGACGACGTTCTCCAGCTCGAACAGCGGGCTCGACGTGGTCGGCTCGGTGACGTAGACGTCGATCCCGGCGCCGCCGACGTGCCCGGAGCGGACCGCCTCGGCCAGGGCGTCCTCGTCGATCAGGCCGCCGCGGGCGGCGTTGACGACGAGCACCCCCGGCTTCGTGAGCGCGAGCTGGTCCTTGCCGATCAGCCCGAGGGTCTCCGGGGTCTTCGGCAGGTGCACGGTGATCATGTCCGCGGTGCGGAGCAGGTCGTCGAGGCCCATCAGCTCGATGCCGAGCTGCGCGGCGCGCGACGGCGCGATGTAGGGGTCGTAGGCGACCAGCGTCATGCCGAACGCGGCGAGACGCTGCGCGACGAGCTGCCCGATCTTGCCGAGCCCGACGATGCCGACGGTCTTGCCGCCCAGCTCGACGCCGCCGTAGGACGAGCGCTTCCACGCCCCGGAGCGCAGCGCGGCGTCCGCCGGCGGGATGTGGCGCGCGGTCGCGAGCAGCAGCGCGATGGCGTGCTCGGCGGCGGAGACGATGTTCGAGGTCGGGGCGTTGACGACCATCACCCCGCGCGCGGTGGCGGCGGGGACGTCGACGTTGTCCAGGCCGACCCCGGCGCGTGCGACGACCTTGAGGCGGCCGGCCGCGGCCAGCGCCTCGGCGTCGACCCGGGTGGCGGACCGGACCAGCAGCGCGTCGGCGTCGGCGAGCGCCGCCAGCAGGGCGGGGCGGTCGGTGCCGTCGACGTGGCGGATCTCGACGCCGTCCCCGAGCAGCTCGACGGCGGAGGGCGCGAGCGTCTCCGCGAGCAGGACGACGGGACGGTGGTCGGTGGCTGCGGTGCTCACGGTGTGCGAGTGCTCCCCGAGGTCGGTGCGCGAACGTCGACCATCCTAGGACCGCGGGGGCCCTCGTGGACCCGGACGGGCGGACGGGTCGCTGCGCGGCACCCCCTCCGGACGCGCGAAACCCCCGCCCGGTGTCGCCGGTACGGGGGTTCCACGTCGCCTGGTCCGGATGGGTGCGTCCGGGCCCGGGCATCCGCGGGCCGTCTGGGGCCCGCGCGATTCATCCTGCCGGACGCGTCCGGCAGTGGATCACTTGGCCTTCTCGCCGACCCAGCTCATCAGGCCGCGGAGCTTCTCGCCGACCTGCTCGATCGGGTGCTCGGCGCCCTGCTGCTGCAGCTTGGTGTAGTTGCCGCGGCCGGCCTCGTCCTCGGCCACCCACTCGCGGGCGAAGGTGCCGTCCTGGATCTCGCCCAGGATCTTCTGCATCTCGGCCTTGACCGCGGGCGTGATGACGCGCGGGCCGCGGGTGAGGTCGCCGTACTCGGCGGTGTCGGAGATGGAGAAGCGCTCGTTGGCGATGCCGCCCTCGTACATGAGGTCGACGATCAGCTTGAGCTCGTGCAGGCACTCGAAGTAGGCGATCTCCGGGGCGTAGCCCGCCTCGGTCAGCACCTCGAAGCCGGTCTGGACCAGAGCCGCGGCACCGCCGCAGAGGACCGCCTGCTCACCGAACAGGTCGGTCTCGGTCTCCTCCTTGAAGGTGGTCTCGATGACGCCCGCGCGGGCGCCGCCGATCCCGGCCGCGTAGGAGAGCGCGAGCGCCTTGGCGTTGCCCGAGGCGTCCTGCTCGACGGCGATCAGGGCGGGGACGCCCTTGCCGTCGACGAACTGGCGGCGGACCAGGTGGCCCGGGCCCTTCGGCGCGACCATGGCCACGTCGACGTTCGCCGGGGGCTTGATCAGCTCGAAGCGGATGTTGAAGCCGTGACCGAAGAACAGCGCGTCGCCGTCCTTGAGGTTCGGCTCGATGTCCTGGGTGTAGATGAAGCGCTGCTTGGTGTCGGGCGCCAGGACCATGATCACGTCGGCCCAGGCGGAGACCTCGGCCGGCGTGCCGACCTCGAGGCCCTCGTCGGCGGCCTTCTGCCGGGACTTGGAGCCCTCCGGCAGACCGATCTTCACCTCGACCCCGGAGTCACGCAGGGACAGCGAGTGCGCGTGCCCCTGGGAGCCGTAGCCGATCACGGCGACCTTGCGGCCCTGGATGATCGACAGGTCGGCGTCGGCGTCGTAGTAGATGTTGACACTCATGGCTCTGGGACGGTTCCTCTCGGAGGTTGTGTAGCGACGACTGTCTAGCGGACGGCCGCGGCGGTGATGGACCGGGGGCCGCGGCCGACGGCCACCATCCCGGACTTCACCATCTCGCGGATCCCGTAGGGCTCCAGCATGCGCAGGAGCGCGTTGAGCTTGTCGGCCGACCCGGTGGCCTCGACCGTGACCGCCTCCGGGGAGACGTCGACGACCTTGGCGCGGAACAGCTGCACGGTCTCGACGACCTGGCTGCGCACCGTGGCGTCGGCCCGGACCTTGACCAGCAGCAGCTCGCGCTGCACCGAGGCGTCCGGCTCCAGCTCGACGATCTTGATGACGTGCACCAGCTTGTTGAGCTGCTTGGTGACCTGCTCCATCGGGAGCTCGTCCACCTCGACGACGATCGTCATGCGGGAGACGTCGGGGTGCTCGGTCGGGCCGACCGCGAGCGAGTTGATGTTGAACCCGCGCCGCGAGAACAGCCCGGAGACCCGGGCCAGGACACCCGGCTTGTCCTCGACCAGGACCGAGAGGGTGTGGAGCTCGCTCACTTCTCGCCCTCCAGGGCCTGCTCGGTGACGTCGGCGACCGCATCGACCGACGCGGCCAGCTCGTCGTGCTCGAACTCCGGCCGGATGTCGCGCCGGACGTTGATCTCGTCGTTGCTCGTGCCCGCGGCGACCATCGGCCACACCTGGGCGTCGGCACCGACGACGAACTCCACGACGACCGGCCGGTCGTTGATCTCCATGGCCTGGTGGATGACCCGGTCGACGTCCTCCTTGGACTCGACCCGCAGTCCCTCGCAGCCCATCGCCTGCGCGAGCATCGGGAAGTCCGGGATGCGCAGCTTGTGGGTGTTGAGGTCGGTGTTGGAGTACCGCTCGCCGTAGAACAGGTTCTGCCACTGGCGGACCATGCCGAGGTTGCCGTTGTTGATGACGGCGACCTTGATCGGGATGCCCTCGATCGCGCAGGTGGCGAGCTCCTGGTTGGTCATCTGGAAGCAGCCGTCGCCGTCGATGCACCAGACGACGGCATCCGGCTCGCCGACCTTGGCGCCCATCGCGGCCGGGACCGCGTAGCCCATGGTCCCGAGCCCGCCGGAGTTCAGCCAGGTCCGCGGCTTCTCGTACTTGACGAACTGCGCGGCCCACATCTGGTGCTGGCCGACGCCCGCGGTGTAGATCGCGTCCGGCCCGGCGATCGCGCCGATCCGCTCGATCACGTACTGCGGCGAGAGCGCCCCGTCGGTCGGCTCGTCGTAACCGAGCGGGTAGCGGTCGCGCAGGCCGCCGACCTGCTTCCACCAGGACGACAGGTCCGGCTCACCGTGCTCGGCCCGGTCCGCGCGGACGGCCTCGACCAGGTCGGCCAGGACCTCCTTGCAGTCCCCGACGATCGGCACGTCGGCGCGCCGGTTCTTGGAGATCTCCGCCGGGTCGATGTCGGCGTGGATGATCTTCGCCCCGGGGGCGAAGCTCTCCAGCTTGCCGGTGACCCGGTCGTCGAACCGGGAGCCGAGTGCGACCAGCAGGTCGGACCGCTGCATCGCCGCGACCGCGGCGACGGTGCCGTGCATCCCGGGCATGCCCAGGTGCAGCGGGTGGCTGTCGGGGAACACACCGCGCGCCATCAGGGTGGTGACGACGGGCGCCCCGGTCAGCTCGGCCAGCTCCCTGAGCTCCTCGGCGGCCTCGGCCTTGAGGACACCGCCACCGACGTAGAGCACCGGCTTGGCCGACTCGCGGATGAGCCGGGCGGCCTCGCGGATCTGCTTGCCGTGCGGCCGGGTCGTCGGCCGGTAGCCGGGCAGCTGCAGCTCCGGGGGCCAGGAGAACGTGGTCTGCTCCTGCAGCACGTCCTTGGGGATGTCCACCAGGACCGGGCCGGGCCGGCCGGTGGACGCCAGGTGGAAGGCCTCGGCGATCGCGCGCGGGATCTCCGTCGCGTCGGTCACCAGCATGTTGTGCTTGGTCACCGGCATGGTGATGCCGGTGATGTCGGCCTCCTGGAAGGCGTCGGTACCGATCAGCGGCCGGGTCTGCTGACCCGTGATGGCCACCAGCGGCACCGAGTCCATGTGGGCGTCCGCGATCGGGGTGACCAGGTTCGTGGCCCCCGGCCCGGACGTCGCCATGCAGACCCCGACCCTGCCGGTGGCCTGCGCGTAGCCGGTCGCGGCGTGTCCGGCGCCCTGCTCGTGGCGGACGAGGATGTGGCGCACCTTCGTCGAGTCCAGGAGCGGGTCGTAGGCGGGCAGGATCGTCCCGCCGGGCAGCCCGAAGACGACCTCGCAGCCGATCTCCTCGAGCGAACGCACCAGGGACTGGGCGCCGGTCATGGGCTCGTCCACGATGCGCGGACCGGGCACGGTGGTCTCACCGGGTGCCGGGGCCGCGCTGCGGGACGTGCCGGAGGCCGCGGACCGGCCGGGCGGCGGGCCCGGCTTCGGGCCGGACGAGCCGGGCTTGGCGGGGACGGTGGTCATCTGGGTCTGCCTCGCTGGAGATCGTGTCGATCAGATGCCGGACATGGGCTGAACTCGGAGCTGGACATGAAAAAACCCCCGCCGCCCGGTACTCCGGGCGCTGCGAGGGTGAGCGCGTCGTCGTTCGAGAAGGTCGAACTCAGGCGACGACGCGCCCAAGAAGTACGAGAATTCGAACGGCGAACATGCATCGACGCTAGCACGCGTTCCACGGACGGAGTCAAACGACCCCACCCGTCCGGGCCGTGGGGTCACGGTCCGGATTTGTCACACTGGGGTCGTGAGCAGCACCGACGACCGTGCCGTCCCCGCCGACCCCACCTCTGCCGACCCGCAGTCGGCCCCGGGGGCGTCCCAGCAGGTGGACGGCGAGCTGGCGTGGACCCCCCGGGTCCGCGACGAGGGCCGCAAGCTCCGCGTGGGCTCGCGCGCGCTGGTGTTCAAGCCCAGCCGGCTGACCATCTTCGCCATCCTGGTCGCGGTCGTCGGGTCGACGCCGCTGGTGTTCAGCCTGCCGTGGTTCTGGGTCGTGCTGGTGGCCCCGGTCGCGGCGATCGCCTGGATCCTGCGGGTCCGCACCACCGTGGACCCGGACACGCTGACCGTCCGCGGCGCGTTCTCCTCCCGCACCGTGGACTGGGACGACGTGCGCGGTCTGCGGATCGGCTCGCGCTCGCGGGTCAGCGCGGTGCTGGGCGAGGACGACGACCTCGTCCTGCCCGCGGTGCACGCGCGCGACCTGCCCGCGCTCTCGGTCGCCAGCGGCGGCCGGTTCGCCGACCCGGCCGCGGTGGGCGACCCGGAGGATCCGGCCGAGGGTCACTGACCCCCGTCGCGGGGCGTACGGTTGCGGGCGATCGGCCCGCCGGCCGGCGGGACGCGACCCGCCCCGCCGCCGTCGCGCCGCACCCCCCGGGCGGCTCGTGCCCACTCTCCGCGACGCGCCCACCGGGGTCCCTCAGGAACCACCACGGAAGACCCGGCTGGAGAAGACCGATGCCCGCCCTGCGTTCCCGCGTCACCACCCACGGTCGCAACGCCGCCGGAGCGCGTTCGCTCTGGCGCGCGACCGGCATGGGCGACGACGACTTCGGCAAGCCGATCGTCGCGATCGCCAACTCCTACACCCAGTTCGTGCCCGGCCACGTGCACCTCAAGGACATGGGTGACCTCGTCGCGGGCGCGATCAAGGAGGCGGGCGGGGTCGCCAAGGAGTTCAACACGATCGCCGTCGACGACGGCATCGCGATGGGCCACGGCGGGATGCTCTACTCGCTGCCCAGCCGCGAGATCATCGCCGACGCGGTGGAGTACATGGTCAACGGCCACGCGGCCGACGCCCTGGTGTGCATCTCCAACTGCGACAAGATCACGCCGGGCATGCTGAACGCCGCGATGCGGCTGAACATCCCGACCGTGTTCGTCTCCGGCGGGCCGATGGAGGCCGGCAAGGCGGTCGTCGTCGGCGGGGTCGCGCAGGCACCCACCGACCTGATCACCGCGATCTCGGCGTCGGCGTCGTCCGAGGTGGACGACGCGGGCCTCGCCGAGGTCGAGCGTTCGGCCTGCCCGACCTGCGGGTCCTGCTCCGGGATGTTCACCGCGAACTCGATGAACTGCCTCACCGAGGCGCTCGGGCTGTCCCTGCCGGGCAACGGCTCCACCCTGGCCACGCACGCCGCGCGCCGCGAGCTGTTCCTGAACGCCGGGCGCACCGTGATGGACCTGGCCACCCGCTGGTACCGCGACGACGACGCGTCCGCGCTGCCCCGCAACATCGCCACCCGCGAGGCGTTCGAGAACGCGATGGCGCTCGACGTCGCGATGGGCGGCTCCACGAACACGGTGCTGCACATCCTGGCCGCCGCGCAGGAGGGCGAGATCGACTTCGACCTCGCCGCGATCGACGCGGTCTCCCGCCGGGTGCCGTGCCTGAGCAAGGTCGCGCCGAACTCGGACTACCACATGGAGGACGTCCACCGGGCCGGTGGCATCCCCGCGCTGCTGGGCGAACTGTGGCGGGCCGGGCTGCTCAACACCGGGGTGCACACGGTGCACTCGCCGTCGCTGGAGCAGTGGCTCACCGAGTGGGACATCCGGTCGTCGGCCCCGTCGGAGACCGCGGTCGAGCTCTACCACGCCGCGCCGGGCGGGGTCCGGACCACGCAGGCGTTCTCGACGGAGAACCGCTGGTCGAGCCTGGACACCGACGCCGCAGGCGGCTGCATCCGCGACCTGGAGCACGCCTACTCCGCCGACGGCGGCCTCGCCGTGCTGCGCGGCAACCTGTCGATCGACGGCGCCGTGATCAAGACCGCCGGCATCCCGGAGGACATCTGGGAGTTCGAGGGCCCGGCCGTCGTCCTGGAGAGCCAGGAGGACGCCGTCTCGGCGATCCTGAAGAAGGAGATCAAGCCCGGCGACGTGCTGGTCATCCGCTACGAGGGCCCCTCGGGCGGGCCGGGCATGCAGGAGATGCTGCACCCGACCGCGTTCCTCAAGGGCGCCGGGCTGGGCAAGGTCTGCGCCCTGATCACCGACGGCCGCTTCTCCGGCGGCTCGTCGGGCATCTCGGTCGGTCACATCTCCCCCGAGGCGGCCGCCGGCGGCACGATCGGCCTGGTGGAGAACGGCGACCGGATCCGGCTCGACGTCCGCGCCCGGTCGCTGGAGCTGCTCGTCGACGCCGAGACGCTCGCCGACCGGCGCGCCAAGATGGAGTCCTCGGAGCGGCCGTGGCAGCCCGTCGACCGGCAGCGCGTCGTGTCGAAGGCGCTGCGCGCCTACGCCCACATGGCGACCAGCGCCGACACCGGGGCGGTCCGCCGCATCCCCTGACCCGGCACGCACGACGGCCCCGGTCCGCCCTCCTGCGGACCGGGGCCGTTCGCGTCTAGGTTGGTTGTCATGGCTACCGGAACCGGCCTCGGAACCCGTCGACTCGGCGATCTCACCGTCTCCGCCCAGGGCCTGGGCTGCATGGGCATGAGCCAGGCCTACGGCGACACCTCCGACCGTGCCGAGTCGATCGCGACCATCCACCGCGCCCTCGACCTGGGCGTCACCCTGCTCGACACCGCGAACGTCTACGGCGACGGCGCCAACGAGGAGCTCGTGGGCGCCGCGATCGCCGACCGCCGCGACCGCGTGGTCCTGGCGACGAAGTTCGGCATCGTGCGCGACGCGCAGGGCAACCAGGGCGCGCAGGGCGACCCCGCCTACGTCCGGCGGTGCGCCGAGGAGTCGCTGCGCCGCCTGGGCGTCGACCACATCGACCTCTACTACCAGCACCGCGTCGACCCGGACACCCCGATCGAGGAGACCGTCGGCGCGCTCGCCGAGCTGATCGAGGAGGGGAAGATCCGCCACTACGGGCTCTCGGAGTGCGGCGCGGACACCGTCCGCCGCGCCCACGCCGTGCACCCGCCCGCCGCGGTGCAGTCGGAGTGGTCGCTGTGGACACGCGGCATCGAGGAGTCGGTCGCCCCGACGTGCGCCGAGCTGGGCGTCGGCGTCGTGCCGTTCTCGCCGCTCGGACGCGGCTTCCTGACCGGCGCGATCACCTCGACCGGGCAGCTCGGCGAGGGCGACATGCGCCGCGGCCTGCCCCGCTTCTCCGACGAGAACATGGCCGCGAACCTGGCCATCGTCGAGGCACTCACCGCCATCGCGCAGCGCCGCGGGGTCACCGCCGGGCAGCTCGCGCTGGCCTGGGTGCAGAGCCGCGGGGAGCACGTCGTGCCGATCCCGGGGACCAAGCGGCGGACCTACCTGGAGCAGAACGTCGAGGCCGCCGCGCTGGAGCTGTCGGCGGACGAGCTGGCCGAGATCGAGGCGGCCGCACCGGCGTCCTCGGTGGCCGGGGAGCGCTACCCGGCGCACCTGCAGCGCAACGTCGGCCGCTGAGCCGGGCGCCCGGCCGCCGACTCAGCCGGAGGCGGCGGCCGCGGCGCGGCGCCGCCCCGCGGCCTGCGCCCGCCGGGCGTACAGCACGGTCCAGCCGATCAGCACACCCAGCACCGCGAGCGGGACGACGGCGTTCACCACCACCGTCGTCGCGACCGGCAGCCGGTAGGTCAGCACGATCCGCACGACCGCCTCGGCGACGAGCACCACGCCCCACACCGCGGTGAGCACGCGCTGGGTGCGGCGGAAACCCGCGTACTGCCAGAGCCCGTCCCACCAGAGCACCCGCGCCGGGTCACCGCCGGTGGCGAAGCGGCGACCGAACCAGAACATCAGCGGACGCGGGAGCAGCACCAGCGAGCCCAGCAGGACCAGGCCGAGCACGCCCGTCGTCGCGGACTCCTTGAGCAGCAGGACCCGCGGGTCGGAGAACAGCAGCCCGACCACGGCGCCGACCACCAGGAACACCAGCACGAGCACGCCGAACTCGTCGATCCGGCGGCGGCGCAGCCAGGTGATGCCGATGTCGAGCAGCGGCCCGACGCTCCCGGCGAGCAGCGCGGGGACCGGTCCGACCCCGCGGTCGGTGAGGACGTCGTAGACCACCACGGGCACCGCGACGCTCAGCACGATCATCTGCGCCCAGGACAGTGCCCGCCCCAGCCCGTTCCGGCCCGCTGCCTCTACCATCGACTCCCCCGAACTGAACGGAACGGTTCACGACCGTGAGCAGAAGTGTAGAACTCGACGGCCTCGTGGCAAGGCGCAACCCGACGAGCGGTGTGGTCGCGTCGCTGCTGCGCGTCGCCGGCCGTGACGAGCTGCCCGCCGCCGTGCTCGTCGGGCTGCTGGGCGATCTCGGCATGCGCGAGCCCGCCGCGCGACGGCTGCTGGCCCGGATGCGCGACGACGGCCAGCTCGCGGGCCGGCGCGACGGGCGCGCCGTGCACCTGCGTCTCGACGGCCCGTTCGGGGCGGCGGTCCGGCGCCTCGGTGACGATCTCGGCGCCCGTCCCCCGGAGTGGACGGGCTCGTTCCGGGCCCTGCTGCACGCCGTCCCGGAGCAGGAACGGGCCTACCGCGACCGGCTGCGGCGCACCGCCGTGCTCGCCGGGTACGGGGTGCTGCAGCCGGGGGTGCTCATCGCGGTGGCCGACCGCGGTGCCGACCTCGCCGAGGTGCTGGCCGACACCCCGCCCGGTGCCCGGGTGACCGTGGCCGGGCTCGCGATGGACACCGCCGAGGCGGCCCGCGTCGCGGTCGGGGCGTGGGACCTCGACGGGGTCGCGGCCGTCCTGGCCGGGCACGCCGACCGCCTGGCCGCCGCCGCGGCGGCGCCGCCCGGGGACGGTGCCGGGTGCCTGCGCCGCCTCGTCGAGCTGACCAACCCGGTGTTCGTCGACCTGGTCCGGGCGCCGGCGCTGCCCACGGTCCTGCTGCCACCGGACTGGCCCGCCGCACGTCTGGTCGACGCGCTGCGCGGCGTGCTGGACCGCGGCGTCCCGCCGGCACACGCCCACGTCCGGGCCCGGTTGGAGGCGGCCGGCGTGGGGTGACGAGGCGGACCCGATGTTTGCCGGTCCCCCCGCGCCGGACATCCGTCGGACAGGAGCGCGACCCGCGCCACCCCGCGACGGAAGGACACCATGACCGCCTACGTGACCACGAACCCCGCCACCGGGAAGACCGAGAGGACGTTCCCCGAGCTCGACGACGCGGCGGTCTCCGACGTCCTGGGCCGCGTCACCGACGCCTACCCCGGGTGGCGCGCGACCCCGGCCGCCGACCGGGCACAGATCCTGGTCCGGGTGGCCGAGGCCTACGAGGCCCGCAGCGACGAGCTGGCCGCGCTGATCGCGACCGAGATGGGCAAGCCCGTCAAGGAGGCCGCGGGTGAGGTCGCACTGGCCGCGTCGATCTACCGCTGGTACGCCGAGCACGGCCCGGACCTGCTGACCCGGGAGACCCTGGACCCGCAGGGCGCGCAGGAGTCGGTGGTGCAGACCGAGCCGATCGGACCGCTGGTCGGGGTCATGCCGTGGAACTTCCCGTACTACCAGGTGGCGCGGTTCGTCGCGCCGAACCTGCTCGTCGGGAACACGATCGTCCTCAAGCACGCCCCGATCTGTGCCGCCTCGGCCGAGGTGATGGACGAGATCTTCCACACCGCGGGCGTGCCCGACGACGTCTACGTCAACGTCTACGCGACCAACGAGCAGATCGCCGACATGATCGCCGACCCGCGGATCCAGGGGATCTCGCTGACCGGCAGCGAGCGGGCCGGTGCCTCGGTCGCCGAGACGGCGGGGCGCAACCTGAAGAAGGCCGTCCTGGAGCTGGGCGGGTCGGACGCGTTCATCGTCCTCGACGACGCCGACGTCGCCCGCACCGCGAAGGTCGCCGCCCGGGCCCGCCTGATGAACGGCGGCCAGGCCTGCAACTCCCCGAAGCGGATGATCGTGCCGACCGACAAGGTCGAGGAGTTCGTGTCGGTGCTGGTCTCGACGTTCGAGGCCACCGAGCACGGCGACCCGACCGACTCCGGCACCCGGCTCGGCCCGCTGTCCTCGGTCGCGGCGCGCGACGGCGTCGCCGAGCAGGTGCGTCGCGCCGTCGAGCAGGGCGCCACCCTGCACACCGGCGGCGAGGTGCCCGACGGCGACGGCGCGTTCCTCCGCCCGGCCGTGCTGACCGGCGTCACGAAGGACATGGACGCCTACTCCGAGGAGATCTTCGGGCCGGTGGCCGTGGTGTACGGCGTCGACTCGGTCGACGAGGCGGTCACGCTGGCCAACGACGTGAGCTACGGGCTCAGCGGGTCGGTGTGGAGCGGTGACATCGAGCGCGCGCAGGAGATCGCCGACCGGCTCGAGGTGGGCATGGCCTACGTCAACGAGCACGGCACGACGCTGCCCGGGCTGCCCTTCGGCGGGGTGAAGCGCTCGGGCTTCGGTCGCGAGCTGGGCCGCTGGGGCATGGGCGAGTTCGTCAACACCCGGCTGCGTCGCACGGCCACGCCGAAGGGCTGAGCCGAGGCCCGGCCACCGCCCGTGGCGGGATCAGCCGCGGCGGGCGGTGACGAGCAGGTCGCCCAGCTCGTCGAGGGCCGCGGCGGCGACCCGGACCATCGAGGCGACGCGGTCGGGGTCCTGGTGGTCGGCGGCGAACGGGAGGTACTGGACGTGCGCCGCCGCCCGCGCCCACGCCGTCTCCACCGCGACCATGGCGGGCGGGTCCGGCGCGCCGAGCGCGCCGGACAGGGTGTCCCGGTAGACCGCGGGCACCGGCGCCGAGGGCGCGTCGGCCGGGCCGTCGGACGGGGGCGCGGCCAGCACCACGACGTCGAGCGACCCCACCGCGACGCGGGCGTTGCCCCAGTCCAGCAGCACCGCACCGGCCGGACCGGCGACGACGTTGCCGCGATGGGCGTCGCCGTGGCACAGGGTGCGGGGCAGGGCGCGCAGCGCGGTGCGGGCGCGGTCGTCCCCGGCCCAGGCCACGACGGACGCGGCCGCGGTGTCGTGCCCGGCCGCCCTCAGCCGGTCCGCGGCGTGCCCGCACAGCCGCGCCCACCAGGCGTCGTCGACGACGGGGACGCCGCGCGGCCGGTTGCGCCGCCAGTGCGCGTGGACCAGCGCGAGGGTGCGCCACACGTCGTCGGGTACCGGGGCCCCGACCGGCAGCGGCGCGCCGGGCTCGTGGTCGAGCAGCACCCAGCCGTCGCCGGAGCCGAGCATCCGGGGCAGCCGGACGGGTCCGTTCACCACCGCGACCGCACGCAGCGCGGCCGTCTCCACCGCCCCGGTCCGCTTCAGGACGACCGCGGTGCCGTCGTCGAGGTCGATCCGCTCGGTACCGCCGGAGGCGTACCCGCCGGTCAGCGGCGTACGTGACCGCACCGCGAGGTCGCGACGGCGGCGACGGGCGAGCGGGCGCAGCCAGGCGTCGTCGGCAGGGGTCACCGGCGCAGCACGAACAGGACCAGCAGCGCCACCGCGACCGCGACCAGCAGCGACAGCACCGACCACGGCAGCGGGCGTCGCTGGTAGGTACGCCCGGCGTCGAGGGCGATCCGCCCGGCCCCGGCGAACACCAGCGCCGCGGCCCCGGCACCGAGCAGCAGGTCCAGCTCCAGGGAGTTCACGCCGTCCGAGGCGAACAGCGGCACCGACAGGGCCGGCACCAGCGCCACCACCACGGCGACGCCCTTCGTCGCGAGCAGGCCCGCCGCGGCGAAGGGTGTCAGCAGCCCCAGCACGAGCAGCACGCCGAGGACCAGCTGGCCGACCGCGAGCACCCAGGCCAGCGGGCCGGCGAAGGACGTGAACCCGGCGTCGGCGAGCGCGGTCGCGCTGGCGTCGAGGCCGATCCCGCCCGCGACGCCGAACAGCGTGCGGGCGCCCGCCGCGGCGAACGACGCCCCGACGACCAGCCGCAGCACGAGCAGCCCGATGTCGGAGGAGAGGTGGGCGGGGACCGGCATGCGCTCCGGGCGGGTCCTCTCCGCCGGTTCGTCGCCGGAGATGTTGCCCCAGTCGTACTGCTGCGTGGGCCCGCTCATGGTCGGCGACAGTACCGGCGCGCGCCTAGTAGGCGCCGGTCACGAGGTTCGGCGGCGCGTCACCGGCGGCGAACGCCGCGAGCTGCTCGGCCGCGACGCCGTAGGCGCGACGCATCGCCAGCGGCACGCTGCCGCCGACGTGCGGGGTGAGCAGCAGCCCGGGCGCCGACCACAGGGGATGGCCCGCGGGGAGCGGCTCGGGGTCGGTGACGTCGACGGCGGCCCGGATCCGTCCCGAGGTCAGCTCCGCGACCAGCGCGTCGGTGTCCACGACCGGCCCGCGGGCGCCGTTGACGAGCAGCGATCCGTCGGGCATGGCGGCCAGGAAACCGGCGTCGACCATGCCGCGGGTCTCGTCGGTGAGCGGGACGATCAGCACGGTCGCGTCGTGATGCGGCAGCAGCGCGGGCAGCTCGTCCCAGCCGTGGACGCCGTCGCGGGCGGTGCGCCCCACCAGCGCGGTCTCCACCTCGAAGGGCTCCAGACGGGCCCGGGTCTTCTGCCCGACGTCGCCCGCCCCGACGATGAGGATCTTCTTGCCGGCCAGCTCCTCGGTCTGGTGGTAGTCCCACTCGCCGCGGTCCTGGGCACGTACGAAGCGGTCCAGGTGCCGGTAGACGGCCAGCAGCACCGACACCACCCACTCGGCGGTGGCGCCGCCGTGTGCGCCGCGCCCGTCGGAGAGGCCGACGCCCTCCGGCAGCCGCCCGATCCACGTCTCGGCGCCCGCGGTGAGCAGCTGCACCAGCTCGAGGTTCGGGACCTGCTCGATGATCCCGACGGCGTCGGAGCCCGCCAGGAACGGCGCGACCAGCACGCGGGCGTGGGCGGCCTCGTCGGGCAGCGGCTTCTCCGGGTCGTAGACGACCGGGTCCAGCCCGTCCACACCGGACAGGATCTCGGCTCCGACGGTGTGCGGCACCAGGACGGTCACGGGGCTGCTCATGGCGCCCGACCGTACTCACCGGGCGCTCACCTCGCGGGCCCTAGCCTGGTTCCTCGTGACCGCCCGGCTGCTGCTGATCGTCGCGACGCTCGTCGTGCTGCTGGGCGGCTGCGCCACCTTCCCCGACGCGGGCTCCCGCGACTGGCGCCCCCAGGCCGAAGGAGAGGGCGAGCTCGGCGGGCCGCCGCAGGTGGCGCCGGAGGAGCGGACACCGCCGCCGGGCGGGGCGCCGTCGCCGCAGCAGCAGGGGGCCGCGCCGGCGCCGCAGCCGTGCGTCGACCCGGACCCGCAGGTCGTCGCCGCCTGTCTGGGGCCGGTCGGGGCGGTGGCGGTGCTCCCGCAGGGCGACCGCGCACTCGTCGCCGAGCGGCGGACCGGGCGGGTGCTCGAGGTCCGCCGCAACGCCACCCCGCAGCCGGTCGCGACCGTGCCGGTCGACCCGGCCGGCGGGCTGACCGGGCTGGTCCTGTCCCCCGGCTACGCCGAGGACCGCCTGCTCTACGCCCTGTCCGAGGGACGGGTCTGGCGGATCGCACCCGGTGAGGCACCGAAGCCGGTGCTGGAGGGGCTGCCGCCGGGCGGGGCACTGGCCGTCGACGCCGACGGCTCCTCGCTGCTCGTCGCCACGCCCGCCGGGGCGGGCCCGCTCGCCGGGGCGGTGCTGCGGATCGACACCCTGGGCCGTCCGGCCCCGGGCAACCCCGACCGTGCCTCGCCGGTCCTGGCCCGCGGGCTCACCGCGCCGGGCGGGGTGTGCGTCGACCCCGCGGCACGGACCACCTGGGTCACCGACCGCACCCCGGGGCGCGACGTCCTGCACCGCGTCACGCCGGGCACGCTCGGCGCGCCCGCCTGGAC
Organism: Pseudonocardia sp. DR1-2; assembly: GCF_023717215.1. NCBI lineage: Bacteria > Bacillati > Actinomycetota > Actinomycetes > Pseudonocardiales > Pseudonocardiaceae > Pseudonocardia > Pseudonocardia sp. DR1-2. Next base: position 176,510 of record NZ_JAMQOF010000003.1, read on the forward strand.
CTGGCCGGACCGCCCGGGCGTCGCCGGGTGCACGGTGCTGCCGGGCGCGGTCGTCGTCGCGCAGAGCACCGGCAGGGCGCTGTTCGTGCTCAACCCGGGCGCCGAGGGCACCTTCACCGGCGACCCGAAGCCGGTCCTGGAGGGCACCTACGGCCGAATCGGCCCGGTCACCCTCGCCCCGGACGGCCTGTTGTGGCTGGGGACGGTCAACCGCGACGGCGGCTCCCCCGGCGCCACCGACGACCGGGTCGTACGCATCCAGCCGCCGACCGGCGGCGGTGCCAGCGCCATCTGACGCCGCCCGGTACCGATCCTGCGCCCACCTGTCGCCCACTGTTGCGCGGTCTAATATATCAATGTTAGAACAGGCGCCGCACCGCGTGCCGGGACGTCCCGGCACGCGCCCGGACGGCGAAGGGGCCACATGATCGAGAAGCCGCGCAGGAGCCGTCGCCGGATCCTCGACACCGCGGTCGAGGACGAGGCCACCGTCCGCCGGGCCGCCACCGCGGCGTCGGTGGGCAACGTCGCCGAGTGGTACGACTTCGGGATCTACTCCTACCTGGCCGCGGTGGTGCTGAACCGGGTGTTCTTCCCGGACGCGGGCCGGTGGTCGCTGGTGCTGACCCTCGCCGCGTTCGCGGCGGCGTTCGTCGCCCGCCCGTTCGGCGGGTTCGTGTTCGGCCACCTCGGCGACCGGGTGGGCAGGCCGCGGGTGCTGGCCGCCACGGTGCTGCTGATGACCGTCGCGACGGTGCTGCTCGGGCTCGTCCCGTCGCACGGCACGATCGGCGTCGCGGCGCCGGTCCTGGTCGTGCTCATCCGGATGCTGCAGGGCTTCTCCGCGGGCGGCGAGTACACCGGCGCTCTCACGTTGGTCGCCGAGTACGCCCCCGACCGGCGGCGCGGCTTCTTCGGCAGCTGGCTGGAGTTCGGCACGATCGTCGGCTACTCCCTCGGTGCCGGCGTCACCGCGGCGCTGGTGACCCTGATGCCCGACGACGACCTGCTCGCCTGGGGCTGGCGGATCCCGTTCCTGCTGGCGCTCCCGCTCGGCATCGCCGGCGTCTACCTGCGGCTGCGCCTGGAGGACACGCCGGCGTTCCGCCAGCTCATGGAGCGCTCCCCCGCGCTGGTCACGATGACCCACGGCCGCGCGTTCGGGATCCTGGTGAAGCGCTACCGCTCCGCGGCGCTGGTCACCGCCGGTCTGGTGATCGCCTGGAACGTCACCAACTACGTGCTGACCGCGTACGTGCCGACCTACCTCACCGGCACCCTGCCCCGCTCCGGCGCGGCCGGCACCAGCCGGGAGGTCGCGACCCTGCTGCAGGTCGGGGTCACCGTGCTCGCGCTGGCCGCGGTGGTCGTCGTCGGGCGCTGGAGCGACCGGATCGGACGGCGCCCGCTGCTGGCGGCCGGGAGCATCGGGCTGGTCGTGCTCGGCCTGCCGATCGTGTGGCTGCTGCAGCTCGGGCTCGCCGGGCAGGCCACCGGGCTGGTCCTGCTGGCCGCGATCCTGGTCTGTTTCGCGGGCGTCTGCCCGTCGACGCTGCCCGCCCAGTTCCCCACCCTGGTCCGCTACGCCGGCCTCGGGCTGACGTTCAACCTGGCGGTGTCGCTGTTCGCCGGGACGGCGCCCGCGGTGATCGAGGCCGCGGTGACCGCCACCGGGAACCTGGATTGGCCGGGCTACTACCTGATCGGCGCCGGGCTGGTCGGGCTGGTCAGCGTGTGGTTCCTCGTCGAGCCCGCCGGGAGGCCGCTGCCGGGCGCCGCTCCGCTGGAGTTCCGCGAGGACGCCACCGACGGCTCCGGCGCGACGGCGTCCCGCCCCTGAGGGCGAGCGGTTCCGTGCCGGACCACACGGGCCCGGCACCAGGGATCCGCTCGGCCGAGCAGGGCGAACAACGCGTCGCGGTCCTCATGTCGCGGTCACCCGTCGCACGCCGCCCGGCGACGGGGCCCTTGTGGTGAATTATTCCATCGTTTTTACTAACTCCGGCACCGTCGCCCACCGGCTGGAGAGTTCGTGCACGACCGGACCCGTTTCGTCGTCGACCGCCTGCGTCGCTTCCGCTCCGAGCACCTGGAGCGGTCCCGGTACCGGGACGCCCGGCCGCTGGAGGTCGCCGCCTGGGAGGTCCCGGGCGAGCCCGTCGGGTTCGCCGAGGCCGCCGGGCAGGCCTACTCACCGTTCCCGGTGGGCCACGGTCACCTCTCGGCGTGGGGGCGTCCGTGGAGCACCATGTGGTTCCGCGCCACCGGCGCCGTGCCCGCGGACTGGCGGGACGTGCCGGAGACGCGTGTGGAGGCCGTGGTCGACCTGGGGTTCGGCACCGCGAACCCGGGTTTCCAGGCCGAGGGCACCGTCTGGAGCCCGGACGGTCACATCGTCAAGGGCATCGAGCCCCGCAACGCCTGGGTGCCCGTCACCGGTGGCAGCGTCGACCTGTTCGTCGAGGCCGCCGCGAACCCGCACATCTCCGAGCACGGCTGGTTCGTCCCAACCCCGCTCGGCGACCCGGCGACCGCGGGCTCCGACCCGCTCTACACGCTGCGCCGGGTCGACGTGGCGCTGCTGGACGAGACCGTCTGGGAGCTCGACCAGGACCTGACCGTGCTGCAGGGGTGGCTGGACCGGCTCGACCCGGACACCGCGCGGCACGCGCTGATCGTGTCCGCCGTCGAGGACGCCCTGGACGTGATCGACCCGCGCGACCTCACGACGACCGCGGGGCCGGCCCGCGAGCGGCTCGCCCCCGCCCTCGCCGCACCCGCGCACGCCAGCGCGCACCGCGTCGTCGCGACCGGGCACGCGCACATCGACTCGGCGTGGCTCTGGCCGACGCGCGAGACCGTCCGCAAGTGCGCGCGCACCTTCTCCAACGTGCTGACCCTCGCCGAGGCCGACCCCGGGCTGCGGTTCTCCTGCTCCTCGGCGCAGCAGTACCGGTGGGTCCGCGACACCTACCCCGAGCTGTACGCCCGGGTGCGCGACGCCGTCGCCGCCGGGACGTTCGTGCCGGTCGGCGGCATGTGGGTGGAGTCGGACACCAACATGCCCGGTGGCGAGGCCCTGGCCCGACAGCTGGTCGAGGGCAAGCGGTTCTTCCTCGACGAGTTCGGCGTCGAGCCGCTCGAGGTGTGGCTGCCGGACTCTTTCGGCTACACCGCCGCGCTGCCGCAGCTGGTCCGCGCGGCCGGGTCGCGCTGGTTCCTCACCCAGAAGATCTCCTGGAACGACACCAACCGGATGCCGCACCACACGTTCCTGTGGGAGGGCCTCGACGGCAGCCGGGTGTTCACCCACTTCCCGCCGGTCGACACCTACAACTCCGAGCTGACCGCCGACGAGCTCGACCGCGCCCAGCGCCAGTACCGGGAGAAGGGCCGCGCCGGCGTCTCGCTCGTGCCCTTCGGCCACGGCGACGGCGGCGGCGGCCCCACCCGGGAGATGCTCGCCCTCGCCCGGCGCCAGGCCGATCTGGAGGGTGCGCCGCGGGTGCGGATCGGCACCTCGGAGGAGTTCTTCACCGAGGCCGAGGCGGACTACCCGGACCCGCCGGTGTGGTCCGGGGAGCTGTACCTGGAGTACCACCGCGGCACGTACACCTCGCAGGCCCGCACCAAGCAGGGCAACCGGCGCAACGAGCACCTGCTCCGCGAGGCGGAGCTGTGGGCCGCCACCGCCACGGTCCGCACCGGCGCCCCCTACCCGGCCGAGGTCCTGCGCCGGCTGTGGCAGAAGGTCCTGCTGCTGCAGTTCCACGACATCCTGCCGGGCAGCTCCATCGCCTGGGTCCACCACGACGCCGAGCGCGACCACGCCGCGGTGACCGCCGAGCTGGAGGCGATCGTCGACGGCGCGCTGACCGCACTGGCCGGGGACGGCGACGTCGTGCTGCGGGCCAACGCGGGCCCCTACCCGCTGCACGGCGCACCCGCGCTGGGCATCGGCCCGGCCGCGACACCGGACGGCCCGGAGGTGACCGTCGACCGGGTCGACGGCGGCCACCGCATCGACAACGGACGGCTGTCGGTGCTGGTCGGCGACGACGGCCGGGTGCACGCCCTCGACGACCTCGACGCCGGCCGGGCGGTCCTCGCCCCCGGCACGACCGCGGGCCTGCAGCTGTTCCAGGACATCCCCAACGAGTGGGACGCCTGGGACGTCGACCGGCACTACCGCCGCGTCGAGACCGGGCTGCCCCCGGCCTCGTCGGCCGAGCCGGTCCCGGGTGGGGTGCGCACCGTCGTCGTGGCCGGGGACAGCACGGTCACCACCGACTGGACCCTCGCCCGCGGCGGTCGCGCCCTGGAGGTGCGGGTGCACGCGGACTGGCAGGAGCGCCAGAAGCTGCTCAAGCTCGCGTTCCCGCTCGACGTGCACGCCGAGCGCGCGACCTCGGAGATCCAGTTCGGGCACCTGCACCGGCCGTTGCACACCAACACCTCGTGGGACGCGGCCCGGTTCGAGACCTGCGCGCACCGGTTCGTGCACGTCGGCGAGCCCGGCTATGGCGTCACCGTCGCGAACGAGGCCACCTACGGCCACGACATCACCCGCGACACCCGGCCCGGTCCTTACGGCACCGCCGCCGGGACGACCACGCTGCTGCGGCTGTCGCTGCTGCGAGCCCCGCAGTTCCCGGACCCGCACGCGGACTCCGGCGAGCACGTCCTGCGGTGCACGCTCACCCCCGGCACGGAGATCCCCGACGCCGTCCGCGAGGGCTACCGGGTGGCGCTGGGCACCCGGGAGATCACCGGGTCCGGACCGGTCGAGCCGCTGGTCACCGTCGACGACGGCGGCACCGGCGCCGTCGTCGTCGAGGCGGTCAAGCTCGCCGACGACGGCTCCGGCGACGTGGTCGTGCGGCTCTACGAGGCGCACGGCGGCCGGGCCGGTGCGGTGCTGCGTCCCGGCTTCGACTGCGCCGGCGCGGTCGAGACCGACCTGCTCGAACGCACGCTCGACACTCCGCGCGCACTGGGCGGGGACCTCCGGCTGGAGCTGCGCGCGTTCCAGATCGCCACGGTGCGCCTGACACGCGCCTGACACCTCCCGCCCCGCCCTCGCAACGACGCGAAAGGACGGTCCGCCCGATGACCCCACCTACTGCCCGCGGGTTCTCCCGGCGCGCGCTCCTCGCGGCGGGCGGCGCCCTGCTCGCCGCACCGGCGCTCGGCGCGTGCGGCGCCGACGCCCGGGCACCGGGACACCTGCGGGTGACCTACCAGCAGTGGGGCTCGGCCCGGGCCGTCGGGGACTACATCGAGGGCGCCGCCGCGGAGTTCATGGCGGCCCGCCCCGGTACCTCGGTGGAGGTGGTCCCGCTGGTCGCGGCGGAGAACGACTTCTTCACCAAGAACGAACTGATGATGGCCTCGGCCCGGACCACGCCGGACATCGCCTACGAGGACACCTTCATCCTCAAGGCCGACATCGCCGCCGGCTACCTGCGACCGCTGGACGACTACGTCTCCCGCTGGCCCCTGTGGGACACCTACGTCGACGTCGCGAAGGACGCCGTCACCGGCGAGGACGGGAAGGTCTACGGCATCCCGGGACCGACCGACACCCGTGGGATCTGGTACCACCGCCGCGTCCTGGCCGCCGCCGGGATCGCCGCGCCCTTCCGGCCCCGGACCTGGGACGACCTGCTCACCGCGGCGCGGGCGATCCGCGACCGGGTCCCCGACGTCGTCCCCCTCGTCCTCTACTCCGGCAAGGCACAGGGCGAGAAGGCCAGCATGCAGGGCCTGCAGATGCTGTTCAACGGCACCGACTCGGTCCTCTACGACGAGGCCACCCGGCGCTGGACGACCGGGGCCGCCGGGATGCGCGAGTCGCTGGGATTCCTGCACACCGTCTTCGGAGAAGGCCTCGGCCCGCCGCTGCAGGCCGCGCTCGACCCGAACCTCACCGAGACCGTCTACACGTCGTGGATGCCCCAGGGGAGGGTCGGCATGGTCGTCGACGGCAACTGGATCGCCCAGAACTGGGACCCGGACGCGTCCGGGGCCTGGCCGGAGTGGTCGCGGACGATGGACCTGGCCCGGATGCCCACGCGGCGCGGGCAGGGCCGGGGGTTCGTGACCCTGTCCGGTGGCTGGGCGTGGTCGCTGCCGCGCATGGCCCCCGACCCGGACCTCGCCTGGGGGCTGCTGGAGACCCTGATGTCCACCGAGAACGCCCTGCGATGGACCGTCGCCGAGGCCAAGCTGGCCAACCGCAGCGACGTCATGGAGCACCCCGGGTACGACGGCTACTCCCCCGCCTCCCCCTTCTTCACCGACCTCGTCCCCTTCGCCGACTACCGGCCCGCGACGGCGCCGTACCCGCAGATCTCCTCGGCGATCCAGGCGGCGACCGAGGACGTCATGACCGGGCGGCTGGGCCCCGACGCCGCGGCCGACGCCTACGACGCCGCGCTGGTCGACATCGTCGGCGTCGAGCAGACCGCGCCGGAGGTGCGCCCATGACCGCCCTCGCCGGGCGCCAGGCCCCCGACCGCGGCCCCGCGCCGCTGCGCCGCACCCTGCTGCGGGGCGGGCCGATCGTGCCGGCCGTCGTCCTGCTGGTGCTGTTCCTCGCCGGGCCGGTGCTCTACAGCGTCTACCTGGCCTTCACCAACCGGGCGCTGCGCGGGGACGGTGCGGACACCACGTCGTTCGTCGGACTCGGGAACTTCACCGACGCGCTCACCTCGGCGGAGTTCTGGAACTCCGCGGGTCTCACCCTGGTCTTCACCGTGGTGTCGGCGATCATCGGGCAGAACCTGCTCGGGCTGGCGCTGGCCCTGCTGATGCGCTCCGCGTCGAAGCCGGTGAGCGCGGTGACCGGGGCGGTCGTGGTCGGGGCGTGGATCCTGCCCGAGGTCGTCGTCGGCTACCTCTGGTACACCTTCCTCGCCGGTGACGGCTCGCTGAACGCCCTGCTCGGGCTGGTCGGGCTGCCCGAGCAGGAGCTGCTCGTCGCGTGGCCGATCATCGCGGTGTCCTTCGCCAACATCTGGCGCGGGACGGCGTTCACCATGCTCGTCTACACCGCCGCGCTCGCCGAGATCCCGCGCGAGGTCGAGGAGGCGGCCATGATCGACGGCGCCCGCCCGGTGCAGCGCTTCTTCTCCCTGACCCTGCCGCTGATCCGCCGCGCCGTGGCGACGAACCTGATGCTGATCACACTGCAGACGCTGTCGGTGTTCGGCCTCATCTACGTCATGACCGGCGGCGGCCCCGGCACCTCCAGCCAGACGCTGCCGCTGCACATGTACGAGCAGGCCTTCTCCTACGGGCAGCTCGGCTACGGCACCGCGGTGGCCCTGCTCCTGCTGCTGCTCGGCGGGATCGCCTCGATCGCCTACCTGCGACTGCTCGCCACGGAGGACGCATGACCGCCACCGCGCACCGTCCGCCGCCGGCCGACCCGGCCGTCCCGTCGCCCGCGCCGGACGCGCCGCGTCGCCGGCGCGGTCCCCGCCCCGCCGACGTCGTCCTGGTGGCGGTCGCGGTGTTCTTCTGCATCCCGCTGGCCTGGGTGGTCCTCGCGTCGTTCGACGCGGAGGCCTCGCTCGCCGTGGCGTGGCCCGCGGAGCCGACCCTCGACAACTACGCCGCCGTGCTCGACACCGAGACGACGTTCCGTCCGATGTGGAACTCGGTGGTGCTCTGCGGCGGCGCCACGCTGGTCACCGTGGTCTGCGCGGTGCTCGCCGCCTACCCGCTCTCGCGGTACCGCAGCCGGGCGAGTCGACCGTTCCTGCTGACGATCGTGTTCGCCACCGGGCTGCCGATCACAGCGATCATGATCCCGGTCTACGCGCTGTTCGTGCAGGTGAACCTCATCGACTCGATGTCGGCGGCGGTGCTGTTCCTGGCGACGTCGGCGCTGCCGTACGCGATCTTCCTGACCAAGGGCTTCATGGACGGCGTGCCGGTCGAGATCGAGGAGGCCGCCTGGGTCGACGGCGCGACCATGCTGCGCACGCTGTGGGAGGTCGTGCTGCCGATGATGCGCCCGGGCGTCGCCGTCGTCGCGATCTTCACGCTGGTCCAGACGTGGGGGAACTTCTTCGTCCCGTTCATGCTGCTGCTCTCGCCGGACAAGCTGCCCGCCGCGGTCAGCCTGTTCACCTTCTCCTCGCAGTACGGCCAGGTCGCCTACGGCCAGCTCGCCGCCTTCTCGATCCTCTACTCGGCCCCGGTGGTGGTGCTCTACCTCGTACTGGGACGCCGGCTCGGGTCCGGGTTCGCGGCGGCGGGCGGGCTGAAGGGCTAAGCGGTGTCGCGCTGCCCGGCACGGTCGACGCCGGTCCACGCCAGCGCGACCGCGCCGTCCAGCAGCGCCCGTTCCGCGTCGGGACCCACGCAGTGCGCCGCGAACTCGCGCTGGTGGTTCGTGGCGGGCAGCGAACCGATCCCGATGTAGGGGTGGATGGCCGGCACGACCTGGGAGACGTTGCCCATGTCGGTCGACGCCCGGTTCATCCGGCCCGCCGGGCCGTCGGGGGCGAAGTCCCGCCCCAGCTCGAGGGCGTTGACGCGGTAGTGCGCCAGGGCGGTGGGATCGGCGCGGAACTCGGCGTAGGGCCTGCTCTCCGGCTCGATCTCCAGTGTGCACCCGGTGGCCAGGGCGCCGGCCTCGAAGCAACGCCGCACCCTCGGCTCGATCTCGGCCAGCTCGGCGAGGGACTCCGCGCGCACGTACCAGCGTCCCGACGAGTCCTCCGGGATCGCGTTGGGCGCCGTCCCCGCGGCGGTGACGATGCCGTGCACCCGCGCGGTGTGCGGGAGCTGCTGTCGCAGCAGCCCGATCGCGACCTGGGCGACGGTGAACGCGTCCGCGGCGTTGACCCCCTCCTCGGGGTATGCCGCCGCGTGCGCGGCCCGGCCCCGGTAGGAGACCCGGGAGTGGCTGACGGCGAACGGCCGCGCCTCGGCGACGTCGACCGGGCCGGGGTGCACCATCATCGCCAGGTCGACGTCGCGGAACGCGCCGCGGTCCAGCATCTCGATCTTGCCGCCGCCGCCCTCCTCGGCCGGGGTGCCGTAGACCTCGACGGTCAGCCCCAGCTCGTCGGCGACCTCGGCCAGGCCCAGCGCGGCCCCGACCGACGACGCGGCGATGAGGTTGTGTCCGCAGGCGTGCCCGAGCCCGGGCAGGGCGTCGTACTCGGCGCACAACGCGATCCGCAGCGGTCCGGACCCGTACCGGGCGTGGAACGCGGTCTCCAGCCCCAGGTACGACGGCGTCACCGCGAACCCGCGGCGGTCCAGCAGCTCCGGCACCACGGTCGCGGCTCGGTGCTCCTCCCAGGCGGTCTCGGGGTGGCTGTGCAGCTCGGCCGACAGCGCGACCAGCCCGTCCGCCGCCCGGTCGACGGCGGCCCGGGCGGCCGCCTTCGCCCCGGTCACCGGTCGCCCGGGACGCCGTAGGACGGCGCGGTCGCCGGGGCCAGCCCGCGGCGGACGTAGTCGTCGCGCTGCGGCAGCCAGACCTCCACCGCCTCGGCCAGCCGGTCGACCGGGTCCTCGGCCCAGTCGACCCGCAGGTCGGTCACCCGCCACTCCACGTCGGCGACGACGGCCAGCCCGGCCGAGTGCACCGGGCCCTCCTCCCCACCGGCGTCGAGCCCGGCGCGCAGGGCGGCGAGCAGCCGCTCCTCGAGCTCGCCGGTCGCGGACTCGAAGGCGTCGACCAGGACCGCGGGCAGCCCGGCGTCGGCCAGCATGTTGCCCGCGGCCACCGCGTCCGCACCGGCGGCGGCGCCGTGCACGCCCAGCGTCCGCTCCCCGCTGAACCAGGCGGGCGGGCCGGTCCGGCCCAGCGCCGTGAGCTGGCGGTACTCCAGGTCGACGGCGTCGACGCCGACCTCACGCAGTGCCCGTGCGGCGTCGTCGTGGGTGGCCAGCCGGTCGAGCAGGCGGCCGCCGAGCCGGGGGTCGGTGACGTTCTGCGACGCGGCGACGCCGACCCCCGGCCGCAGGTGCAGGCAGCGCGCGGCGACCGCCGGGCTGGAGGAGCTGACGGCCATGCCGAACCGGCCGTCCTGGCGGGCCGCGATCGAGAAGGTCACCGCCCGTCCTCCGGGATCACGGCGATGGCGTCGATCTCGCACAGCCACTCCGGGCGGGCGAGCGCGGACACCACGACGCCGGTCGAGATGGGGTGGACGCCCGTCGTCCAGCGTCCGACGGTCCGGTAGACGGCCTCCCGGTACCGGGGGTCGACCAGGTAGATCGTCAGCTTGACCAGGTGCTCCATCCGGCTGCCCGCCTCGCGCAGGAGCTGGTCGATGTTCGCCATCGCCTGCTCGGCCTGCGCGGCGACGTCGCCGACGCCGACGGACTCGCTGGTGTCGAGGTCCTGCCCGATCTGGCCGCGGACGTAGACGGTGTTCCCGGCGACGACGGCCTGGCACAGGTCGTTGTCGAGGTTCTGCTCCGGGTAGGTGTCGCGGGTGTTGAACGGCCGGATGCGGGTGTGGGTCGGCTGTGCCGGCTGTGCGGTCATCGGGGGGCTCCGCTCGTGGTGACGGTGGGCTCGGGGAGGTGGGCGAGGTAGCCGCGCTGGATCGCGATGTGGTCGGCGACGTGGGCGGCGTCGTGCCACACGCCCCAGATGAAGCTGGACCCGCGCCGCGACTGCCAGGGCAGGCCGAGGAAGTAGATGCCGGGCTCGGTGGAGATCCCGCGGGAGTGCCGCGGGCGGCCGTCGTCGTCGAGCGCGCCGGAGGGCAGCCAGCCGTAGTCGGAGCTGTAGCCGGTGGCCCAGACGATCGAGGTGATCCCGGCCCGCGCGAGGTCCAGCTCGGTGACCGGGTCGGTCACGCAGTCCGGGGCGGGGCCGAGGACGCGGGCGGCGGGCTCCTCGGGCAGGTCGAGCCCGTTGCGCACGACGTAGGCGTCGGCCTCGTCGAGCATCGCCAGGTAGTGGGCGTCCCCCGCGGCGACGGTGTCGGCCAGGTCCGGGGCGAACCGCAGCCGGCCGTCGGCGAAGGAACGGGTCATCCCGACCAGGGTGACGCCGGTGGCCGCCAGCTCGCGGAAGTCGACGGTGTGCCCGCCCCGGGCTCCGCTGACCGCGATCGTGACGTGCGCGGCACCCTGTGGCGGCGCTGCCGCGTCCCACTTGTCCAGCACGCCGAGCCACCAGCAGAAGTCCTGCCCGCGGTAGCGGCGCGGGGGCCGTTCGTGCGGACCCACCGACAGGTGCACCGCACGCCCGGAGCGCCGGAGCTCGTCGGCGATCTGCACGCCCGACGATCCCGCCCCGACCACCAGCACACCGCCGTCGGGCAGCTGACCGGGACGCCGGTAGTCGCTGGAGTGGATCTGGGTCACCCCGGCGTCGTCGGGGACGACGGACGGGACGACCGGCGTCTGGAACGGACCGGTCGCGGCCACGACCCGCTGCGCGTCGACGGTGCCGGCGGAGGTCTCGACCCGGAAGCCGGGCCGCCCCTCGTGCCGGTGCACACCGAGCACCTCGACCCCGCATCGGACCGGGGCGTCGATCTTCTCCGCGTAGGCGGAGAAGTAGTCGGCCACCTGGTCCTTCGACGCGAAACCGTCCGGTGCCACCCCGTCGAACTCCAGCCCGGGGAACCGGTCGTGCCACGCCGGGCCGTTCGCCACCAGCGAGTCCCAGCGACGGGTGCGCCAGCTCTCGGCGATCCGGTCGCGTTCGAGCACCAGGTGGTCGATCCCGCGGACGCCCAGGTGCTCGCTGGCGGCCACCCCGGCCTGCCCGGCACCGACGACCAGTACCTCGGTCACGACGTCGGCCATCCCGTACTCCCGTCCACGGTTCCGTCCGGTGTGACCGCTCACGAGCCGACCCGGCCCGCGACGGGTGCCGGCTGCGCGGCCGGCGTCGGTGCGGGCAGGCCCGCGAGATCCTGGTCGTGCAGCAGGCTCGTCCCGGCCGTCTCGCGCATGCTCAGGGCGGCGACGAGACCGATCGCCGCGGCGGCCATCAGGTACGGACCGGGGACGAGCAGGCTCCCGGTGGTCGCGATGAGCACGGTCATGAGGAACGGGACCGTGCCGGCGAACAGCGCGGCGCTGACGTTGTAGGCGATGGAGAGACCGCCCTGGCGGGTGCGGGTCGGGAGGATCTCGACCGACCACACCGCGTAGGTCCCGAGGATCGCCGAGAGGATCACCGCCAGGCCGAGGGCGGCGACCACGGTGCCGACCATTCCGGTCTGCATCAGCAGGTAGGCCGGCGTCGCCGTCACCAGCAGGACGACCGCGGCGGTCACCAGCACCGGCTTGCGGCCCGTCCGGTCCGACAGCCTGCCGAACACCGGCACCAGGACCAGCCCGAGCAGCGACGCGCAGGTCGACAGCAGCGCCGCGCTCTCGGCCGAGTGGCCAAGGTGGTCGGTCTGGTAGGTCACCAGGTAGGTCAGCACCGAGTAGAACAGGACGTGCATCATCGTCATCAGCCCGGCGACCTGCAGCAGCTGGCGCCAGTTGCTGCGGAACAGCTCCCGCGCGGGGCGGCGGGAGACCGAGTCGGTCGCCTCCAGCGCCCGGTACTCCGGGGTGTCCTCGATCTTCGCCCGGATGACGTACCCGATGACGCCCATCGGCGCAGCGATCAGGAACGGGATCCGCCAGCCCCAGGCGGCGATCTCCTCCGCGGTCAGCGACACCGAGAGCAGGTAGAAGGTGAACGAGCCGCCGAGGAAGCCGAGCAGCGCGCCGACCTCGAGCCAGCTCGTCCCGAACCCGCGGCGGCGCCGCGGCGCGGACTCGGCGAGGAAGCTCGCCGCGCTGCCGAACTCGCCACCGGCCGCGAAGCCCTGAACCAGCCGGATCGCGACCAGCAGGATCGGGGCGGCGATGCCGATCGTCGCGTAGCCGGGCAGCAGGCCGATCGCCAGCGTCGCCACCGACATGATCACGATGACGATCGACAGCGTGCGGCGACGCCCGATGCGGTCGCCGAGCGGCCCGAACACCAGCGCGCCGATCGGCCGGATCCCGAACGAGACCGCGAACACCGCGAACACCGACAGCACGCCGGCGACGTGGTTCTCGGCGGGGAAGAACACCACGGCCAGGGTCGTGGCCAGGTAGGCGTAGACGGCCCAGTCGAACCAGTGGACGAAGACGCCGACGGCGCCGGCGACGACACTGCGGCGCATGGTGGCCGGGTCGGGCCGGCCTGCGGCGTCGAGCGCGGCCTCGGCCGCGGAGCGGGCGGTGGGTTCGGACACGGATCCCCCAGCGGGTCTCGTCGTGGATCACGGCCGGCACCCGGGGGAACGGGCCGTGAGCAGCGGCGGGAACATCCACGGCCGCGTGGGGGACGACGCTAAGCAAGGAGGGGAAAGACGATCAAACAGTGAAATGCGGTCCGCTGCATCGGTTCGATCGATGCAATTGCGTCCGTGTATCACCCCTGTCACGGCCCCGTGACCACGCCGGTGGACGGCTCAGTCGTCGCCGTCGTCCACCGACGGGTCACCGGCCGCCACCCGGTGCCGGTGGGCGACCTCACGGGCGGCGTCGGTGACGGCGCGGGCGCGGGCCGTCCGGCGCGCCGACTCCATCCAGGCGACGACGACCGACAGCGCCGGGACATCGTCGGCGATCGGCCGGCTCTCGACCGTGCCCCCGGTGTAGGTGTCGCCGTGCGTGGGCCGCTGGTTGAGCACCGAGAAGCCGAGCCCGCGCGCGACCATCCCGCGGACGGCCTCCACGCTGTGCGAGCGGTACGCGACCGGCGGGGACACCCCGGCCGTGGCCAGCACGTCGCGGAAGTACTCCCGGCTGTGCGGCAGGTCCAGCAGCACCATCGGCTCGTCGGCCAGGTCGATCAGGCGCACCTGCGCCGTGCCGGCCAGCCGGTGCCCCGGCGGGAGGATCACGTACGGAGGGGCGTGCGCGACCACCTCGCGGGTCACCCCCGGCCCGAGCCCCAGGTCGTAGGTGACGGCGACCTCTACGGTGCCGCTGCGCAGCGCGGCGCTCACCGCGGCCGCCTCGAGCTCCAGCACCTCGACCGCCAGCCCCGGGCAGTGCTCGCTCAGCTCGGCGAGCAGCGACGGCAGCAGGAACGGGACGAGGGTGACCATGCAGGCCAGCGTGATCCGGCCCCGGACCTCGTCCCCGCGGCCGCGTGCCGCGTCCAGCACCTCGCCGAGGTGGTCGAGCAGCCCGCGCACGTCGCGCAGGAACGCCTCGCCCGCCGCGGTCAGCACGAGCCCACGCGCGTGCCTGCGCAGGAACAGCGGGGTCCCGACCTGCTTCTCCAGCTGGGCGATCGACGCCGAGACCGCCGACTGCGCCACCCGGAGCTCCTCCGCGGCCCGCGTCATGCTCAACGTCGACGCCGCCTCGACGAAGTAGCGCAACTGGGTGAGCGTGACGTCCGGCCGGCGGCTCACGACGCCCGGTCCGACACCGACATGACCCCTCCCGCCCCGGGCTCCGACCGTGACCACGGATCCCGTGCCCGGAGTCTCCCGGGCAGGGAGGATCGGCACAATCGATGCAACACCCCGCGAGCCCCGCCGGGACCGATGCGACACCCGCGGCCGGTGGTCAGCGGATGAGCAGCGTCGCCGGGCGCGCGGAGAAGGCGTGTTCGAGCACGAGACAGGCGGCGCCGACGACGGCGGCGTCGTCGCCGAGGGCGCTGCCGCGCACGTCGACCTCGTGCACTCGCCGGGCCTCGGTGGTGGCGGTGACGACGTCGCGCACGATCGGCAGGAACACCGGCGCGGTCCGCGACCACGCCGGCCCGCCGAGGACGACGGCACCCACGTCGAGCGCGTTGCACAGGGTCACCGCGGCCCGCGCGATCCGCCCGGCGCTGCGGGCGAGGATGCCGTGCGCGACCGGGTCGTCGGCCGCCCGCGCGCAGAGCGTGCTGAACGCGGCGTCCACCCTGCGGTCGGTGGCGTCGTGCGGCAGCGGATCGAGCACCCCGGCCGCGGCGGCCTCGGCCACCAGGGTGCGGGGCATGCCCGACGGGCCGACGCAGCCGGGCTGACCGCACGGGCACGGCGGTCCGTCCGGGGCCACCATGAGGTGCCCGATCTCGCCGGCGTTGTCGGTGCTGCCCGGCAGCAGCTCCCCGCCCACCACGAACCCGGCACCGAGCCCGGTGCCCAGGTAGAGGAACACGAAGTCGGCCGGGTCGGGGTCGTGCCACAGCTCCCCGACCGCGGCCGCGGCGGTGTCCTTGTGCATCACCACCGGCAGCCCGGTCGCGTCCCGGACCAGGGAACGCAGCGCGACCCGGTCCCAGCCGGGCAGCAGCGGCGCACCGACCACGACGCCGGCCCCCGTGTCCACCGGGCCGGGCGTCGCGATGCCCACACCGAGCACCCGATCCGGCGGCACCCCCGCGGTCACCTCGGTCACCGCGGCCGCGACCGCGGTGACCAGCTCGTCCGGCGTCGTCGCCGACGCGGCGACGGGCGGCCACGACGGCCGCGGTGAGGTCGACCAGGACGACCGCGGTCACCGTCGGGTCGACGTGCACGCCGACGGCGTAGCTACCCGCCGGGTCCAGCCGCAGGGACGCGGCCGGCCGGCCGCGTCCCTGCGATCCGACCGGTTCCCGCTCTTGGACCAGGCCGCGGTCGACCAGCCTGCGGACGATGTTGGTGATCGACTGTGCGGACAGCCCGGTGGCCGTGGACAGCTCCGCCCGGGACAGGTCGTGCCGGGCGCGCCGCAGCGCGTCCAGCACGACCGCCTGGTTGAAGTCGCCGATCCGGGGCAGGTTCGCGCCCCGGCGGGCCCGGGCCCCGGTCAGGTCAGGCCCCGACCCGCTCGACGATCAGCTCCCGGACCCGCTTGGCGTCGGCCTGGCCCTTCGTCGCCTTCATGACCGCACCGACGATCGCCCCGGCGGCCTGGACCTTGCCGCCGCGGATCTTCTCCGCGACGTCGGGCTGCTCGGCCAGCGCCGCGTCGACGGCGGCGATCAGCGCGCCCTCGTCGGAGACGACCTTCAGCCCGCGGGCCGCGACGACCTCGTCCGGGCCGCCCTCGCCGTCGAGCACGCCGTCGACGACCTGGCGGGCGAGCTTGTTGGTCAGCTCCCCCGTGGCGACCAGCTCGACGACCCGGGCGACCTGCTCCGGCGTGATCGCCAGGTCGACGAGCTCGACGGAGCGGGTGTTGGCCTGCTGGGCGAGGTAGGACACCCACCACGAGCGGGCCTCCTGCGACGGCGCACCCGCCGCCACGGTGGCCTCGACCAGCTCCAGCGCCCCGCCGTTGACCAGGTCGCGGATCTCCTCGTCGGAGATGCCCCACTCGGTCTGGATGCGCTTGCGGCGCTCCCACGGCAGCTCGGGCAGGGTGCCGCGCAGCTCCTCGACCCACTCGGCCGAGGGCGCGATCGGGACCAGGTCGGGCTCCGGGAAGTACCGGTAGTCCTCCGAGGTCTCCTTGCGCCGCCCGGCGCGGGTGTGGCCGGTGGACTCGTCGAAGTGCCGGGTCTCCTGCACGATCTCGCCGCCCGCGTCCAGCACGCCGGCCTGGCGGCCCATCTCGTGCCGGACCGCGCGCTCGACCGACCGCAGCGAGTTGACGTTCTTCGTCTCGGTGCGGGTGCCCAGCGCCCCGCCCTTCGGCGAGAGCGACAGGTTCACGTCGGCACGCATCGAGCCCTGGTCCATCCGGACGTCGGAGACGCCCAGGGACTGGATCAGGTCGCGCAGCGCGGTGACGTAGGCGCGGGCCACCTCCGGGGCGCGTGCCCCGGTGTCAGGGATCATCTTCGTGACGATCTCGATCAGCGGGACGCCCGCCCGGTTGTAGTCCAGCAGCGAGTGGTCCGCGCCGTGGATGCGACCGTCGGAGCCGCCCACGTGCAGCGACTTGCCGGTGTCCTCCTCCATGTGCGCGCGCTCGATGCCGATCCGGACGACCTCGCCGTCGTCCAGGGTCAGGTCCAGGAACCCGTCGACGGCGATCGGCTCGTCGTACTGGGAGGTCTGGAAGTTCTTCGGCATGTCCGGGTAGAAGTAGTTCTTCCGGGCGAACCGGCCCCACGGCGCGATCGAGCAGTTCAGCGCCAGGCCGATCCGGATCGCCGACTCCACCGCGGCCCGGTTGACCACCGGCAGCGCGCCGGGCAGGCCCAGGCAGACCGGGCAGACCTGGGTGTTCGGCTCGGCGCCGAACTCCGTCGGGCAGCCGCAGAACATCTTGGTGTTCGTCGACAGCTCGACGTGCACCTCGATGCCCAGCACCGGGTCGTAACGGGCGACGACGTCGTCGAAGTCGACCAGCTCCACGGACGTGGTCATGCCCTCACCCCAGCAACCTCCGGGACACGGGCGATCAGCGGACCGCCCTCGTCGGCGTCGCGGGCGGCCTCGAACGCCGCCCCGACGCGGTACATGACGGCCTCGCCGAGCGCGGGCGCCATGATCTGCAGACCGGTCGGCAGCCCCTCGGAGATCCCGTTGGGCACCGACATGCCGGCGACCCCGGCCAGGTTGGTCGGGATGGTGGCCAGGTCGTTCAGGTACATGGCCAGCGGGTCGTCGACCTTGTCCCCGATCGGGAACGGCACGGTCGGCGCGGTCGGCGACACGAGCACGTCGGCCTGGGCGAACGCCGCGTCGAAGTCCCGGCTGATCAGCGTGCGGACCTTCTGCGCCTGCCCGTAGTAGGCGTCGTAGTAGCCGCTGGACAGCGCGTAGGTGCCGAGCATGATCCGCCGCTTGACCTCGGGCCCGAAGCCCTGCTCGCGGGTGTTGGCCATGACCTCCTCCGCGGAGCGGCCCTGCGCCGCGCGCAGGCCGTAGCGCATGGCGTCGAACCGGGCGAGGTTCGACGACACCTCGCTCGGCAGGATCAGGTAGTACGCGGCCATGCCGTACTCGAAGTGCGGGCACCCGACCTCGACGATCTCGGCGCCCAGCTTCTCCAGGCTGCGCAGCGACGCGTCGAACGCCGACCGGACGCCGGGCTGGTAGCCCTCGCCCCCCAGCTCGCGCACGACGCCGACCTTCAGCCCGGACAGGTCCCCGGTCGCGCCCTGGCGCGCCGCCTCGACGACGGCCGGGACCGGCCGGTCGATCGAGGTCGAGTCGCGCGGGTCGTGGCCGCCGATGACCTCGTGCAGCAGCGCCGCGTCCAGCACGGTGCGCGCGCACGGCCCGCCCTGGTCCAGCGACGACGCGCAGGCGACCAGCCCGTAGCGGGAGACCTGGCCGTAGGTGGGCTTGACGCCGACGGTGCCGGTGAACGCGGCGGGCTGGCGGATCGAGCCACCGGTGTCGGTGCCGATCGCCAGCGGCGCCTCGAACGCGGCCAGCGCGGCCGCCGAGCCGCCGCCGGAGCCGCCCGGCACCCGGGAGGTGTCCCACGGGTTGCGGGTGACGCCGTACGCGGAGTGCTCGGTGGACGAGCCCATCGCGAACTCGTCCATGTTGGTCTTGCCCAGGATCGTGATCCCGGCGGCGCGCAGGCGCGCGGTGACCGTCGCGTCGTAGGGCGGCTGCCAGCCCTCGAGGATCCGCGAGCCGCAGGTGGTGGGCATGTCGGAGGTGGTGAACACGTCCTTGAGCGCCAGCGGCACCCCGGCCAGCGGGGACTCCGGCGCCTCGCCCGCGGCGATCCGCTCGTCGACCAGCGCGGCGCCGGCCAGCGCGGACTCGGCTCCGACGTGCAGGAACGCGTGCACCTCGCCGTCCACGGCGGCGATCCGGTCGAGGTGGGCCTGCGCGGCCTCCACGGCGGAGACCTCACGGGAGTGGATCTTCTCGGCGAGCTCGGCGGCGGTCAGCCGGATCAGGTCGCTCACTGCTCCTCCCCCAGGATCCGCGGGACGCGGAAGCGCCCGTCCTCGGCGGCCGGGGCGCCGGCGAGCGCCTGCTCCTGGCTCAGGCCGGGGCGGCGCTCGTCCGGGCGGAAGACGTTCTCCAGCGGGACGGCGTGCGAGGTCGGCGGGATGTCGTCGGCGGCGACCTCCCCGACCCGGGCCACCGACCCGATGATGACGTCGAGCTGGGACGCGAAGGTGTCCAGCTCGGAGTCGGTGACGGCCAGGCGGGCCAGCCGGGCGAGGTGTGCGACCTCGTCCCGGGTGATGACCCCGCCCGTCCGCTCCGCGGAATCGGCGGTCATGCCCCTCCTCGAGATGGTGTCCGATGATGACGACGGCGGGTGGACGGTCGTGGCGGTGCCGCGGCAGCGGCGACGACGGTGCGACCGCCGGTCCGGCTGCCGACACGACCCGGTCGCTCCCGCGCGCGCCGGTCTACCCGCCGAGTCTATTCCCGCCGGTCCACCGGCCGATCGCCCCCCGGTGACCGGGCACGCACACCCCGCTGCGGGTGGCGGATGACCGAGGGGCCCGTGGGTGGCAGGATCATCGTTCCCGCCCGGAACCGCTCCCCGCCGCTCCGGTGCGGTGCATGCGCGTGCCGACGAGGCGCCCGCTGTCGAGGGAGAGGATCCACTCCGTGTCGTTCCTGCTCCGGGTCGTCCTCCCGGACAAGCCCGGCAATCTCGGCGCCGTCGCGTCCGCACTCGGCGGGGCCGGGGCGGACATCCTGAGCGTGGACGTCGTGGAGCGTGGCGACGGCCAGGCGGTCGACGACATCGCCGTCGAGCTGCCGACCAACCGGCCGCCGGACGTGCTCATCACCGCTGCCGAGTCGGTGCCCGGGGTGTCGGTGGAGTCGGTGCGCCCGCACACCGGGCAGCTGGACACCCACCGCGAGCTGGAGCTGCTCGACGAGATCGCCGGCGACCACGCGCACGGGCTCGACCTGCTCGCCGCCGAGGTGCCGAGGCTGTTCCGCGCAGGGTGGGCGCTCGTCGCGGTCAGCGAGCACGGCCGCTCCTACCGGATCGCGGAGAGCTCCGCAGCGCCCGAGACCCGGTCCGGGGACCTGCCCTGGCTGCCGCTGGACCGGGCGATCGCCCTCGACGAGAGCCACTGGGTGCCCGAGCCCTGGCGGGCGATGGACACCGAGCTGGCCGCCGCGCCGTTCGGGACCGGGGCGCCACCGAAGACGCTGGTGGTCGGGCGGCCGGGTGGGCCGGTGTTCCGGCCGTCGGAGCTGGCGCGGCTGGCGCACCTGGCCGGGATCGTCGCGACGGTCCTGAAGGCCTGACCCGCCGCGCCACCGCACCCCTCCCCCTGGCCCTGGGGCTGCTCCCAGGGGAACGTTCGTAGCGCTCTAAGCCACGAGAGTTCCCCTGGGAGCAGCGCCGGGAGTGGACGAGCGGCCGGGGCGACGACCCGGCGGGTCAGACCCGGATCGACAGGGCGGTGCGGACGAGGTCGTCGTTGCCGGTCGCGAGCCAGCCGTCGGGGCGGACCAGGACGTCCTCGAAGCCGATCCGGGTGTCGATGTTGACCCGGGTCGCGTACTCCAGCACCGGCCAGGCGCCCTCCTCCTCGCCGTGCAGCAGCACGGGGACGGGGGGCTGACCGAGGGCGCGCAGGATCCGGATGCCCTCGGCGACGGCGGTCTCGGGGTCGATCACCGTCGACTCCGCGATCACCCGCCGGGTCCCCGGGGGCAGCCCGTTCTGGCGGAGGGTGACGGCGTCGCCGCTGGTCCAGACGCCGAGCTCGACGGCGATGCCGACCGACCACGCGGCGTGGCAGACCTCGGTCCAGCCGAGCTCGTGCACGTTGACGCCGCACACGTCGGGCTTGCCGGAGCCGAGCCGGCCCCAGGACAGGACGGTCTCGACACGGTCCTTCGGGTCGGGCTGGATCCAGCGCCCGGTCGGGACCCCGATCTCGATGCCCGGGGCCTCCTGGCGGATCAGCGAGACGACGTCGCCGACCACGGCGGGCTCGATCGACTCGGCACCGCTGTCGTCGCGCGGGTGCACGTGCACCGAGGTGACGCCGAGCCGGGCGACGGCCCGGGCGTCGCGGGCGAGGTGGCGGGCCAGGGTCGGCAGCGCCGGGTGCGCGTCCGCCGGTCGTGAGCCGTTGAGCGCCGCCTGCAACACCGTGTGTTCCCCGATCCGAGTGGTCGTGCTCCCGCGGGAGGACCCCGCCGTGCAACCGAGAGTAGGCGGTGATCGACCCCGGCCCGCGGCCGGGCGCGGGCGCGCCCGGGGGACGTCGACGTCCGGCCACCGGGCCGCGCCGGACGACGAACACGCCCGGTGAACGGTCGCTCACCGTCGGCGTGGCGCACGTCGTGTCGCCGGACGGCCTGGACCGGACGGCGCCGGCCCTGCGGTCAGGCGTCGGCGGCCTGCTCGCGCGCCGCATCGGGACCGCGGTCGAGCAGGACCGAGAACCCGGCCTCGTCCAGCACCGGCACCCCGAGCTCGACGGCCTTGTCGTACTTCGAGCCGGGCGCCTCCCCCGCGACGACGAACGCCGTCTTCTTCGACACCGACCCGGCCGCGCGCCCGCCGCGGGCCATGATCGCCTCCTTGGCCTCGTCGCGGGACCAGTTCTCCATCGAGCCGGTGATCACGATCGAGAGGCCCTCCAGGAAGCGGGGCACCGAGTCGTCGACCTCGTCCTCCATCGCGACGCCCGCCGCCCGCCACTTCTGCACGACCTCGCGGTGCCAGTCGACGGAGAACCAGTCCCGCACCGCCGCCGCGATGGTCGGGCCCACGCCGTCGACCCCGGCGATCGGTGCGAGTGCCTCGGCCACCGCCTTCGCCCGGGCGCGCGCGGCCGCCCGCTCCTGCTTCGCGGCCTCGGCGGCCGCGGCGTTCTCGTCGGCGTTCTCCGCGCCGTCCACGCCCTCGGCGCCGTCCACACCCGTGGCGCCGTCCACGGCCTGCGGGGAGTCCGCCGCCCCGGCGGCGGTCGCAGCCTCCGCCTCCGCGGTCTCGACGTCGCCGGCCGCCTCGGCGGCGGCACCCTCGGCCGTCGGCGCCGCGGCCTCGGCCGCGGCGTCGTCCTCCCCCGCCGTCCCGTCGGAGACGATCGCGACCCCGGCCGCCTCGGTGTCCGCCCTCGCCTGCGCCGCGGCGCGTTCCAGGGCCTCCATCGACCCGAACTCGCGGCCCAGCGCCTGCGCGGCGGTCGGCCCGACGTGGCGGATCGACAGTCCCACCAGCACCCGCCACAGCGGCCGGTCCTTCGCCGCCTCCAGGTTCGTGAGCAGCTTGCGGCCGTTGACCGTCAGCTCGCCCTTCTGGTTGCGGAACAGCTCGGTCCGCAGCAGGTCGTCCTCGGTCAGGGCGAACACGTCACCCTCGTCGGTCAGCACGCCCGAGGTCAGCAGCGCCACCGCGGCCTCGTAGCCGAGCCCCTCGATGTCGAACGCGCCGCGGCCCGCGACGTGGAACAGCCGCTCCCGCAGCTGAGCCGGGCAGGAGCGGGCGTTCGGACAGCGCCGGTCGACGTCGCCCGCCTTCTGCTGCACGAGCGCGGTGCCGCACTCGGGACAGTGCGTCGGCATCACGAACTCGCGCTCGGAGCCGTCGCGCACGTCGGTGACCGGACCCAGCACCTCGGGGATCACGTCGCCCGCCTTGCGGATGACCACCCGGTCGCCGATCAGCACACCCTTGCGGCGCACCTCGTCGGCGTTGTGCAGGGTCGCCATCTCGACCGTGGACCCGGCGACCTTCACCGGCTCCATCACCGCGAACGGGGTGACCCGGCCGGTGCGCCCGACATTGACCCGGATGTCGAGCAGCCGCGTGGTGGCCTGCTCCGGCGGGTACTTGTAGGCGATCGCCCAGCGCGGGAACCGGGAGGTCGCACCGAGTCTGCGCTGCAGCGCCACCTCGTCGACCTTCACGACGACGCCGTCGATCTCGTGCTCGACGTCGTGCCGGTGCTCGCCCCAGTGCTCGACGTACTCGATCACCTTCTCGATGCCCCGCAGCACGGTCGTGCGCGGGGAGATCGGCAGGCCCCAGGCGACCAGCGCGTCGTAGGCGTGGGACTGGGTGTCGGGGGTGAACCCCTCCCGCTTGCCCAGGCCGTGGCAGATCAGCCGCAGGTTGCGCGAGCCGGTGACCCGCGGGTCCTTCTGCCGCAGTGAGCCGGCCGCGGTGTTGCGGGGGTTCGCGAACGGTTCCTTGCCCGCCTCGACCAGCGAGGCGTTGAGCCGCTCGAAGTCCTCCAGCCGGAAGTAGACCTCGCCCCGGACCTCGACGAGCCCCGGCACCGGGAACTCGTCGGTGCCGGTGAGCTGCTCGGGCACCTCGGCGAGGGTGCGCATGTTGAGCGTGATGTCCTCGCCGGTGCGCCCGTCACCGCGGGTCAGCGCGCGGGTGAGCCGCCCGTCGGTGTAGAGCAGGTTCACCGCCAGTCCGTCGATCTTGAGCTCGCACAGGTAGTGCAGGTCCTCGCCGACCTCCTTCGTCACCCGCTCCTGCCAGGTGCGCAGGTCCTCGGGCGAGAAGGCGTTGTCCAGCGACAGCATCCGCTCGAGATGGTCGTGGGCGGTGAAGTCGGTGGAGAACGTGCCGCCGACGCGCTGGCTCGGCGAGTCCGGCGTGACCAGCTCGGGGTGCGCCTCCTCCAGCGCGAGCAGCTCGTGCCACAGCTCGTCGAACTGGCCGTCGGAGACGACCGGCGCGTCCAGCACGTAGTACCGGAACTGGTGGTCGGCCACCTCGGCCGCCAGCTGCGCGTGGCGCTCGCGGGCCTGCGGGGCGTCGGACTGGGAGCTCACGACGCGCAGGTTAGCGGCGACCCCCGACAGCCACCCGTCGCCGAGGGTTCCCGGACGGGTGGCGGGCCGGGTCCGGTACCGCGGCCGCCGCCCGGCGGGGTGGCCGCGGCACCCCTACCGTGGCGGGGTGGACCAGGCCGCCGTGGAACTCGCGCACCGGATGTTCGACCTGGCCCGTGAGGGTGCGGCGGAGCAGCTGGCCGCCTACCTCGACGCGGGCGTCCCGGTCGGCCTGACCGACCCCAAGGGCGACACCCTGCTGATCCTCGCCGCCTACTACGGCCACGACGCCGTCGTCGCCGACCTGCTGGCCCGCGGCGCGGCGCCGGACCACACCAACGACCGCGGCCAGACCGCGCTCGCCGCCGCGCTGTTCGCCCGGTCGGCGCCGTCGGTGACCGCGCTGCTCGCCGCGGGGGCCGACCCGCACCACGGCAGCCCGTCGGCGTGGGCGACCGTCGAGCACTTCGACCTGCCCGACATGCGGGCGCTGCTGGAAGCGGGGGCCTGAGCCGTGCTGCGGCTGGGGTTCCCGGTCGTCGGCGTCGCCGACCTCGACCGGGCCGCCGCGTTCTGGACCGCCGCGCTGCACCTGCAGGTCTCCGAGGAGTGGGCGAGCCCGTCCTGGCGCACCCTGACCGGCCCCGGCGGCGACCGGGTACTCGGCCTGATGCGCAGTGCCTCCCCACCCGAGCCCAGGCCCCGCCTGCACCTGGACCTCCTGGTCAACACCACCGACGAGCAGGAGGCCGAGGTCGCGCGGCTCGGATCGCTGGGGGCGACCCGGCCCCACTGGGACGGCTACCCCGCCGAGCCCGACTTCGTCGTCCTGGCCGACCCCGACGGCAACGTGTTCTGCGTGGTCGACCTGAGCCGGGCGCCGTCGTCGGGGGCTGTCGGTGGCGGCGCCTAGAATGCGGGTGTGAGCACCACCGAGAGCGACGCCCGGCAGCCCGGATCCGCCACCGACGCACGCGTCGTCGGCGAGACCGCCCGCCGGCGCACGTTCGCGGTGATCTCCCACCCCGACGCGGGCAAGTCGACCCTGACCGAGGCGCTGGCGCTGCACGCCGAGGTCATCGACTCCGCCGGTGCGGTGCACGGCAAGTCCGGCCGCAAGGGCGTCACCTCGGACTGGATGGAGATGGAGCGCGCCCGCGGCATCTCCGTGTCCTCGGCGGTGCTGCAGTTCGCCTACCGCGACTGCGTGATCAACCTGCTCGACACCCCCGGCCACGGCGACTTCTCCGAGGACACCTACCGGGTGCTCGCCGCCGTCGACGCCGCGGTGATGCTGCTCGACGCCGCGAAGGGCCTCGAGCCGCAGACCCTCAAGCTCTTCGACGTCTGCCGCTCGCGCGGCGTCCCGATCGTCACCTTCGTCAACAAGTGGGACCGGCCCGGCCGCGAGGCCCTGGAGCTGCTCGACGAGGTCGAGCAGACCATCGGCCTGCGCCCGATGCCGCTGACCTGGCCGCTGGGCATCGCCGGACAGTTCAAGGGCCTCATCGAGCGCACCACCGGCGAGTACACCGCGTTCACCCGGGCCGCCGGCGGCGCCACCAAGGCCACCGCGCAGGTCGTCGACGCCGAGACCATCGCCGCGCAGGAGCCGGAGTACTGGCAGAACGCGCAGGACGAGCTGGGCCTGCTCGACGAGATCGGCGCCGGGTTCGACGAGGAGGGCTTCCGCTCCGGCAAGGCGACCCCGGTGCTGTTCGGGTCGGCGCTGTCGAACATCGGCGTCGCCCGGCTGCTCGACTCCCTGGTCGATCTGGCCCCGCCGCCCGCCCCCCGCCCGGACGTGAAGGGCGACGACCGCCCGCTCGAGGCGCCCACCTCCGGACTGATCTTCAAGGTCCAGGCCGGCATGGACAAGGCGCACCGCGACCGGATGGCGTTCCTGCGGATCTGCTCGGGCCGGTTCGAGCGCGGCATGGTGCTCACCCACGCCGCGACCGGCAAGCCGTTCGCCACCAAGTACGCCCAGTCGGTGTTCGGCGCCGAGCGCAAGACCGTCGAGGAGGCGTTCCCCGGCGACATCGTCGGCCTGGTCAACGCCACCGCGCTGCGCCCCGGCGACACCCTCTACGCCGCCGACCCGGTCGAGTTCCCGTCGATCCCGGCGTTCGCCCCCGAGCACTTCGCGGTGATCCGCGCGAAGGACGCGGGCAAGTACAAGCAGTTCCGCAAGGGTATCGAGCAGCTCGGCAACGAGGCGGTCATCCAGATCCTGCGCTCGGACCTGCGCGGCGACCAGGCGCCGGTGCTCGCCGCGGTCGGGCCGCTGCAGTTCGACGTCGTCACCACGCGGCTGGAGACCGAGTTCAACGCCCCGGTCACCCTGGACCGGCTGCCGTACCAGATCGCGCGCCTGGTCGACGCCGAGGCGGTCGAGAAGCTGGCCGGGCAGTCCGAGTGCGAGGTCCTGCGCCGCGACGCCGACGGCGAGCACCTCGCGCTGTTCACCAACAAGTGGCGGATGGACATCATCCAGCGCAAGTTCCCGGACATGCGGTTCGAGGCCATGCCCGCCGGATCGTCGATCTCCTGATCCGCTGAGCACCGTCGCCGCGGTCGGCGCCGCGCTGCTGTCGGCGCTGCTCTTCGCGCTCGCCGCCGTCGCCCAGCAGACCTCGGCGGCGGCGGACCCGCACGACCGCGGCACGGCGATGCTCGCCCGGCTGGTCCGCGACCCGCGCTGGCTGGCCGGGTCGCTCGGCGACACCGCCGCGTTCGCGATGCAGGCCGTCGCGCTCGGGTTCGGGTCGCTGCTGCTGGTGCAGCCGCTCATCGTGACCCAGCTGGTGTTCGCGCTGCCGCTGGCCGCGTGGTGGGCCGGGCGGCGCCCGTCGCGCCGCGAGCTGGTCTGGGCCGCGGTCCTGGTGGTGGCGCTGGTGCTGTTCGTGACCGTCGGCGAGCCGACCGCCGGGGTCGACCGGGCGGGCCTCGCGGCCTGGGCGCCGACCGGGTCGGTGCTGCTCGTGCTGTTCGCCGCGTGCCTCGTCGCGGCCCGGAGCGCGACCGGCACCGCCCGGGCGCTGTTGCTCGCCGCGGCGACCGGGATCGCCTACGGCGTCGTCGCCGCGCTCACCCTCGGTGTGGTCGACACGCTGTCCGACGGGCTCGTCGCACTGCTGACGTCGTGGGAGACCTGGGCGCTCGCGGTCGCCGTCGTCGGGGGCACGCTCCTGCAGCAGACCGCGTTCCAGGCCGGCGCGCTCGGGGCCTCGCTGCCGGCGGTGGTCGTCGGGGAACCGGTGGTCGCGGCGGTCGTCGGGGTGACCGTGCTCGACGAGCGGCTGGCCACCGGCGGGGCGGGGTGGCTGCTCGTCGCGGTCCTGGTGGTCGTGCTCGTGGTGGCGACGGTCGCGCTGGCGCGGGCGAGCGCCGAACCCGGCGAGCGGTCAGGGGTCCTCGACACCGGCGAGCAGGCGTCGTAGCAGCCCGTCGAGGAGGGCGCGGTCGTCCGGGCCGAGCGGGCCGAGGATCCGCCGCTCGTTGTCGACGTGGTCGGCGACGGCCCGGTCGACGAGCTCGCGGCCGGGGTCGGTGAGACGGACCAGGATGCTGCGGCGGTTCTCCGGGTCGAGGTTGCGCTCCACCCAGCCCGCGTCGTCGAGCCGGTCGAGCCGGTGGGTCGTCGCGGCCGGGGACAGCATGAGCGCGCGGCTGAGCCGGGTGGGGGTCAGCACGTACGGCGCACCGGCCCGGCGCAGCGCGGCGAGCACGTCGAACTCCCCGGTCCGCAGCCCGTGCGCGGCGAACACCCGCTCGACCCGGGGTGCGACGAGTGCCGCGAACCGGCCGAGCCGGCCGATGGTCGCCATCGCCGCCAGGCCGTCCGGGGAGAGGTCGGGGCGCTCGTGTCGCCACTGGTCGACGAGGTCGTCGACGGCATCGCGTTCGGGCACACCCCGATCGTAGGTCGCCGTCGAAAACATTGTGCTCAAATATTTCGACGTCGTACTGTTCGAGCATGACGACACTCACCGTCTCCGCCGCCACGACCGTCGCCGCACCGGCGGCCGACGCCTGGACCGTGCTCGCCGACTACGCCCGCGACCGGCAGTGGCGGGCGGGGGTGCGCTCGATGGTCCCCACCCCGCCCGGCCCGGTGGGGCCGGGTACGACCACCCGGGAGGTGCTGCGGGCCGCGGGCCGGACCACCCGCAACGACGGCGTGGTCACCGACGTGACCCCCGGCCGCAGGTTCGCCTGGCGGACCACGTCCGGCGTCGACGCCGACGGGTCGCGCGAGGTCGAGCCGCTGCCGGACGGCTCGTGCCGGGTCCGGCTGGAGCTGCGCGTCCGGCCGCCGGGTCTACTGCGGCTCGTCCCCGGCCCGCTGCGGTGGCTGCTCGCCCGCGGGCTGCGCGGCGACCTTGACCGGCTCCGTGCGCTCGTCGAGACCGGCCGCGCGACCCGACCCGCCTGCGAGCGGTCGTGACGCCACCTGGCGAGCCACGAGCACGCGATCGGGGCCCATCGCCGCTACGGCGCCGACCGGACCCTCGTCACCTGGCCCGAGGTGGTCGTGCTGCCCGCAGCGCGCGGTTCGAGCTGCCCACCGACGGTGGCGCTGCCGCCGCACACGCCGACCCTGCCGCAGGTGCGCCGGGCCCGCCCGGCCGGCTCTCCGGGCCCTCACCCCGCGGGCGCGGCACCGGCCGCCGCGACGGCCGCGGCGCTCGCGTAGGCCGCGGCGGCCGGGATCTGGTCGGCGCCGAACACGACGTGCCCGACGGCGGCGCGGTCCCCGACGGCCGCCGCGACGGCGGCGACGTCACCGCTGCCGAAGCCGCCGCACAGCTCGACCAGCGTGACCCGCTCGTCGCGGACCAGGCCGGCGGCGACGGCGGGCGCGTCCGCGGTCGACGCGACGGCGACGACCATCGAGCGCTGCCCACCGGACTCGAGCACGAGGCGGTCACGGTCGGGGTCGGCGCCGGGGTGCTCGAACAGGTAGGCCCAGCGGGCCGGTTCGGTGGTCATGGGCCCATACTCGGAGCTGAACCCCGCTCGAGGTCAAGCCCTGTTCGGGCACATCCGGCTCCGCCGAGGACCCCGCGCCCACCCACGGGCCCGGCGGGCGGGCGTCGTAGCGGGACTACGAGGCGAGGTGGAAGAACTCCAGCGCGTTGCCGTCGGGGTCCTTGAACGACAGGGCCAGGCCGTAGTCGGCCTCGACGATCCCGTCGTGGGCGATCCCCACCGAATCCAGGTGGTCGCGCCACTGCTCGATCTCCGCCCGGTCCGCGACGCCGAACCCGACGTGGTCCATGCCCGGCCGGTCCGGGGCGAACGCGTCACCGGTGTCGACGGAGTCGTGCCGGGTCAGTCCGAGCAGCTGGCCCGAGGGCAGCGCGAACACGCGGCGGTGGAACGGCCCGTCGGACAACGTCATCGCCGGCTCCGAGCCGATCAGCTTCGAGTACCAGGGCTCGCTGACCTCCAGGTCGGTGACCGAGAGGGCGAGGTGGTGGATGGCGGGGAACTCGGGCACGGGACGACCTCCGGATCGCATGGCGGGACGTGCATGTCCCGGGTTCCCGTTCCACCCGATGATCAATCGTGTACGACCGTTCTGCGGGCCGCGCCGCACCGGCTCCCGAACCGACGCGGCGCGCCCGCCCCCGGCGCGACGGGGTACGGCGGGCGGGGCACGACAGAGCAGGACGCCACAGAGCGGGGAGGGGGTCAGCCCGCCGCGTCGGCCGGGTCGCCGTGGCGCACGTCCACCGGCCACGCCCCGGCGGGCAGCCGGTGCAGCCGGGCGTAGTGCTCGGCGATGTCGTCCGGGTCGTAGGCGGTTCCCGGCGCGACCGGCCCGCACACGGTCACGGTCGCCGACCGCACCCCCCGCGGCCCGAACTCGGCGTCGAGCAGCTCGGCCAGCGCGCGCAGCCCGGCCTTGCCCAGCGACAGGCTCGTCAGCTGCGGGAGCGGGTGCGGCATGCCGGCCGTCATCAGGTAGCTGCCGCCGTCCCCGTCGGCCATCGCCGGCAGCAGCGCCGCGGCGGTGGTGACCGCGCCGCCGACGTTGACCGCCCAGGTGTCGAGCAGCGTGGCCGCATCGAGCCCGGTGACGGTGTCGGTGCGGATCACCCCGGCGTTGTAGACGACGACCTCGGGCACCCCGAGCCGCTCGACCAGGCCGCCGAGGGCGGCGCGCAGCGCGGCCTCGTCGGCGACGTCGGCGGTGGCGCCGGCCGCCCCGTCGGGCAGGTCGGCGAGCAGACCGTCGACGGTGGAGGACGAGCGGGCGAGCACCCCGACCGGGTGCCCGGAGCCGGCGAAGCGGCGGGCGACGGAGCGGCCGATGCCCGGCCCCGCGCCGACGACGAACACGGCGGCCATCAGTCGGGTAGTTCCGAGGCGGACCGCATCCCGGTCACCGCGACCGGGTCCGCACCGCCGCACCGCGCGCCGAGCCCGTCGCAGGCGCGGAGCCGGTCCACCGGTCCCGTCGGGCGGTGCACGGCGAGCCCGTGCCACGGCCGGAACGCGATCGGGTCGCCGGCGGACACCCGGCGCGACGGCGCGTGGGCGTGTTGCGGCAGGAACGTCGGCGTCGCGACGGTGACAGTGGTCGCGGACGCGCCGGAGGCGCCCGGCTCGGGCACGTCGGGCTGCCGCCGTGCGACGACGTCGGTGTAGGGAATCGGTGGCACACCACCGGTTACCCCGTGATCAGGTCGCCCATCCCCCGGCACCGGCACGAGCTGCCCGTCACGACGTCGCCGGCCGCCGACGACGGCGCGAGGGCGAGCCCGGCGCCGTGCTCGCGCATCGAGGCCCTCACCTCCGCCGGGCGATGCCCGCTGCCGACCTGCCGCGCAGGCCCCGCGGTGATCGGGCCGGGCGGTCGGCCCGCATGTCAGCGGACGTGGCAGACGTCCGGCGCACAGGCCGGTGTGGTGTCGGTGCCGTCGAGCGGGGCGGGTCCCGGCCCGGTGACGGCGAGGATCACGAAGGCGGCCAGCCAGATCAGCCCGCCGGCCAGCCCGGCGATCGACAGTCCCGCGGCGGAGATCGCGGTGCGGGACCGGCCCGGGCAGGCGCGGACCGCGCCCAGGGTGCCGAGCACCAGACCGCCGATCGTCAGGACCACCCCGGCGGAGGCGAGGGCGAGACCGGCGACGGTCAGCGGCGACACCGCGGACAGCGCGATGGCGACGCCGACGAAGACCGAGCCCAGCGCTCCCAGGACGAGCGCGGACGACCCGAGGCCACCCCGCGGGGCGGTCGGGTGTCGGGTGTCGGGCCGGTCTCGGAGCACGGCACCAGAATCGGGGTCGGACGGCCCCACCGCTGTCAGGGACACGACAGATCCTCAGTTCTGGGTACGCGGCGGCGGTCCCGGAACCGCCCTACGGTGACCCCATGACCTCCACCGCCGAGAAGGCCACGAAGCTGCAGGAACTGCACGCCGCGCCCGAGCTGCTGCTCGTCGTCAACGTCTGGGACGCGATCACCGCGAAGGTCGTCGCCGAGACGCCGGGCACGAAGGCCCTGGCCACCGCAAGCCACGGCATCGCCGCCTCCCGCGGCTACGAGGACGGCGAGAACATCCCGCGCGACCTGATGATCGCCGAGGTCGGGCTGATCGCGAAGGTCGCGGGCGACCTGCCGGTCACCGCGGACCTGGAGGCCGGCTACGGCGACCCGGGTGGCACCGTCGCCCGCGCGATCGACGTCGGCATCGTCGGGGCGAACCTGGAGGACCAGGTCAAGCCGCTCGCCGACGCCGTGAAGGCGGTCGAGGCGGCCGTGGCCGCGGCGGAGTCGGCGGGCGTGGACTTCGTGCTGAACGCCCGCACCGACGCGTTCCTCAAGGCGGGCGACAAGGACCCCGAGGCCGTGCTGGCGGACGCGATCGAGCGCGGGAGGGCCTACCTCGACGCCGGCGCGTCGAACTTCTTCGTGCCGGGCAAGCTCGACGAGACCCAGGTCGGACGCCTGGTCGAGGCGCTCGGTGAGCGCCGGGTCAACCTGATCGGCATCCCCGGGTCGATCCCGCTGAAGCGCGCGCAGGAGCTGGGCGTCGCCCGCGTGTCCTACGGCCCGTGGAGCCAGAACGTGGCGCTGACCGCGCTGGAGGACCTCGCCACCGACGTCTACGCCGGCGGCGGCCTGCCCGAGGGCACCCGCAAGCTGAACTGAGCGGCGACCGGGCCGGCGCCACCCTGCGCCCGTGGGCCCCTCCCCGCCGCGCAGTGATCCCTCCGCCGCGCGGTGATCCATCTGACGCGCCGTGATCCGTTGGGCGCGCGCTGATCCGTAGGACGCGCGCGTCCGGACACGCGCGCGGCGCGGATCACTGCGCGCCGAGTGGATCAGCTCGCGCGGAGTGGGTCAGCTCGCGGGGGTCGGTGCATCGCAGGGCGGGCAGCACGTACGAGGCTCAGCGCTCGTCGGCGGGCGGGACCTCGTCGGGGTCGGCGAAGGCCTTCCCCAGCTCCCGGGACAGGGCGAGGGCGCGGTGCGCCCAGGCCGGGGTCGCCCCGGCGAGCCCGCAGGCGGGCGTCGGGACGGCGAGCCGGGCCAGCCGCGGACGGTCGAAGCCCAGCCGGTCGGCGAGGTCGTAGCCGATGCGGGCGAGATCGCCGACCGCCGGTTCGCGGGCCGGCGCGGTGCCGGGCAGCAGCCCGAGGAACAGCGGGACACCGCTGTCCCAGGTCTCGCCGATCGCGTCGAGCGCGCGCGGCTCGGCGGTGGCCCCGGCGAACGCCGGCCGGGTCGCGTCGACCCCGACCGCGGCCGCACCGGTCCCGGCGAGCAGCCGGATCGGCGGGCGGTCCGCACAGCAGTGCACGACGACCGGGGCGTCGATGCCGGCGATCAGGTCCCGGAGCAGGTCCTGGGCGTCCGGCGCGGCGATCGAGCGGACGGTGCCGTAGCCGGACGCGGTCGGCAGCGACCCGGCGAGCACGGCGGGCAGGCCGGGCTCGTCGAGCTGGACGACGACCGTCGCCCCGGTCCGCTGCGCCACCTCGGCGACGTGGGCGCGCAGCCCCTCGGTCAGGCTGGCGGCGAACTCGCGGACGGCGCCGCGGTCGGTGAGCACCCGGTGCCCGGCGGCGAGCTCGACCGAGGCGGCGAGCGTCCACGGGCCGGCGACCTGCACCTTCACCCAGGACGGGCGGATGCGGTCGCAGGCGTCGTCGAAGGCGTCCAGGTCGCCGGACATCAGGTCGCGGGCCCGGCGCAGGTCGCGCCCGGGGTGGGCGGCGACCCGCCAGCCGGTCGGCACGACCTCGACGGCCAGGTCCACGAGCAGCCCGGCCGTGCGGCCGACGATGTCCGCGCCGACACCGCGGGCGGGCAGCTCGGGCAGCGCCGGGAACTCCGGGGTCTCGCCGGTGACCAGCGCACACGCCTCGCGGACGTCGGTGCCGGGCAGCGAGCCGACGCCGGTGCCGACGCCCGCGGGCCACAGGGCGCGGGGCGCGGCGGGCTCGGCAGGGGCGTCGTCGACGACCTCGATGCGCGGCGAGGGCGGGAGGGTCTCACCGGGACGCACGTCGC
Organism: Pseudonocardia sp. DR1-2; assembly: GCF_023717215.1. Classification (NCBI taxonomy): domain Bacteria; kingdom Bacillati; phylum Actinomycetota; class Actinomycetes; order Pseudonocardiales; family Pseudonocardiaceae; genus Pseudonocardia; species Pseudonocardia sp. DR1-2. The sequence goes on from NZ_JAMQOF010000003.1 coordinate 209,659, forward strand.
CGAGTCCGGCGGCGGCGAGCGCGGCGGCCAGCGGGTCGGTGGGGTCCGGGACGGTCACACCCCCAGTCTCCCCCCGTCACTCCGGACCGCCGCGGCCGACCCCGGGCCCGCGGGGCGGCGCAGGATGGGCGGACATGATCGGCGGGAGTGGAGTGCAGGACACAGTGCTCTGCACTCCACGCTCCACTTCCGGCGATCACCACCGGGGCGGCGCCGGAAGTGCACCACAGGATGGACACCGCACGGGCGGCACGGGGCCGGCGCTGCGGGCGGTCGGCCCGCAGGGGCCGGCACAGGGCCGTCGGGCCGCGAGGTCAGAGCTCAGGCGGCCGGTGCAGCGCGAAGACAGGGTGCCGCCGAGCCGCGACGGCGAGCTCGGCGTCGGTGGAGGCGGGACCGACGTCGTCGAACAGCATCCCGGCGGCCCGGCCGAGTCCGCGCACGTAGGCACGCAGCACGGGGACGGCCGCCGCGGCGTCGAGCTCGGTGGCCGACACCGGCTCCGCTCCCCCACGACCGCGCAGCTCGGCGCTCCCGCCGGCCGCGCGCAGGTTGAGGACCCAGTCGGTCTCACCGCGCGGCGAGATGAGGTGGCGGGTCCCGTCGAGCAGGACCGGGGTCAGCGGGACGGTGCGGACCGTGCCGCTGCGCCGGCCGCGGACGGCGAGCACGGCGGTGTCGCCCGGGGTGATGCCGCGCTGGGCCAGGGCCCCGACCAGCGGGTTGAGCACGCGGCGCACCAGCATGCCGGGTGCTCGGTAGTCACGGTCGCTCATCGCGACAGCCTCTCACCGATCACGTCGTCCGTCGCTCCGGTGATCCCTCCTCCCGGAGCCCACGGCGACCGAGGGGGCGCTCGCGGCTCCGCGGAGAAGGATCATGCGGCCAGGACGAAGATCGGGTGGCGGTGGGCGACGGCGGCGAGCTCGGCGTCGGACGAGGAGGCGTCGACACCGTCGAAGAACGCCCCGACCTCCCAGGCCCAGCGACGCAGGTACTCCCGCAGCACCGGGACGACGGCGGCCGGCTCGGTCAGCTCGGTCGCGGCCACCCGCTCGGTGCGACGGCCGACGGTCAGCTCCGCCTCCCCCGCGACGCGCAGGTTGCGCACCCACTGGGTCTCGCCGCGCGCGGCGACGAGGTAGCGGGCGCCGTCGTGGCGCAGCGGGTTGACCGGCGTGGTGCGGACCTCGCCGGAGCGGCGGCCGCGGACGCCGAGCACCGCGGAGCCGGCGAGCGGGAGGCCGAGCCGGGTCAGCCCGGCGACCAGGGGGTTCATTACCCGGCGGGTGATGCGGCCGGGGGCGAGGTAGTGGGCCTGAGAGCGCTGGTTCGTCATGAGAGCAGTGTTCACGGTTCGTCGCACAAAAGCAAGAGCACTGCTCTCATCGGGGTCGGTGCGGTGGGGCGGGTTGCGCCGAGATGCAGGTCAGCGGGCTCGAACGGCTCCGCGCAGCCCGCTGGGGTGCATCTCGGCGCAGAGGCGACGCCGGACCAGGCCACTCGCGGCGCCGGCGGGCGCGGCGTGCTCCGGGGCAGGCGGCCGCGGCCGGCCGGGGCCGGTCAGGCGCCGCCGGGCGACCTCGGTCAGGCCGTCCCGGTGATCGTCGCCGACCCCAGGACGACGTCGCCGTCGTCGTCGGGGCGGTAGAAGGCGACGGCCTGCCCCGGGGCGACACCGCGCAGCGGTTCGGACAGCTCCACCTGCACGGCGGAGTCGAGCGGGGTGACGGTGGCGGGTGCGGTGCCGCCGTGCGCGCGGACCTGCACGACGCAGCCGAACGGTGCGTCCGGCGCCGCGCCCGAGGTCCACACGGGGGTGCGCGCGGTGATCGCGGTGACGTCGAGCGCGGCCTCCGGCCCGACCCGCACGGTCCCGCTGACCGGCTCGATGCCGAGCACGTAGCGGGGGCGGCCGTCGGCGGCCGGCCGGTCGATCCCGAGGCCCTTGCGCTGCCCGACGGTGAAGCCGTGCACGCCGTCGTGGGTGCCGAGGGTCTCGCCGGAGGCGGCGTCGACCAGTGCGCCGGGAGTGGTGCCCAGGCGGTCGGCCAGGAAGCCGCGGGTGTCGCCGGTGGGGATGAAGCAGATGTCGTGGCTGTCGGGCTTCCCGGCGACGCGCAGCCCGAGCCGGGCGGCCTCGGCCCGGATCTCCGGCTTGGGGGTGTCGCCGACCGGGAACATCGCGTGCCGCAGCTGGTCCGCGCGCAGCACCGCCAGGACGTAGGACTGGTCCTTGCCCGCGTCGGCCGAGCGGCGCAGTACCGGCCCGGCCGGGTCCAGCCGCGCGTAGTGGCCGGTGCAGACGGCGTCGAAGCCGAGGGCGAGCGCCCGGTCCAGCACGGCCGCGAACTTGATCTTCTCGTTGCAGCGCAGGCAGGGGTTCGGGGTCTCCCCGGCGGCGTAGGCGGCGACGAAGTCGTCCACGACGTCGCGGGTGAACTCCTCGGACAGGTCCCAGACGTAGTACGGGATGCCCAGGACGTCGGCGGCGCGGGCGGCGTCGCCCGCGTCCTCCTTGGAACAGCAGCCCCGTGACCCGGAGCGCATGGCGTCCCGGGTGCGCGACAGCGCGAGGTGCACCCCGACGACGTCGTGTCCGGCGGCGACCGCCCGCGCGGCGGCCACCGCGGAGTCGACGCCGCCGCTCATCGCAGCGAGGACCCGCACGGCTCAGCCCGTGACCGAGGCGGGGGTGCGACGGCTCGCGTTGCGGGCGCGCTCCACGACCGACCCGATGGCCCCGGCGACCGCGGCCACGTCGGCGGAGGTGCTGGTGTGCCCCAGGGAGAAGCGCAGCGACCCGCGGGCGGTGCACTCGTCGGCGCCCATCGCCAGCAGCACGTGGCTGGGCTGGGCGACCCCCGCGGTGCAGGCCGACCCGGTCGAGCAGTCGATGCCGTGGGCGTCGAGCAGCATGAGCAGGCTGTCGCCCTCGCAGCCGGGGAACGACAGGTGCGCGTTGCCGGGCAGCCTGCCGGGACCGCCGTCGACCCGGGAGTCGGTGGTGTCGCCGTTCAGGACCGCGTCGGGCACCTCGGTGCGCACGACGCGGACCAGCTCGTCGCGCAGCCCGGCCAGGTGCACGCGGCGGCGCGGCGCGGCGGCCACCGACTCGACGACGGCCGTCGCCAGCCCGGCCAGCGACGGCACGTCCAGGGTGCCGGAGCGGACGTCGCGCTCCTGGCCGCCGCCGTGCAGCAGCGGGGTGCAGGTGACCTCGCGGCCGAGCAGCAGCGCGCCCGCGCCGTAGGGGCCGCCGAGCTTGTGCCCGGTGAGGGTGAGGGCGTCGGCGCCGCTCGCGGCGAAGTCGACGTCGAGGACGCCGACGGCCTGCACGGCGTCGGTGTGGAACGGCACCCCGAACTCGTGGGCGACGGCGGCGAGCTCGCGCACCGGGTTGACGGTGCCGACCTCGTTGTTGGCCCACATGACCGAGACCAGGGCGTTCCCGTCCGGGTCCTCGGCGAGCGCGGCGCGCAGCGTCTCCGGGTGGACGCGGCCGGTGGCGTCGACCTCGAGCATCCGCAGCCGGGCGCCCTCGTGGGTGGCCAGCCACTCCGCCGCGTCGACGACCGCGTGGTGCTCGACGGCCGAGACCAGCACCCGGGTGCGGCGCGGGTCCGCGGCCCGGCGGGCCCAGAACAGGCCCTTGACCGCGAGGTTGTCGCTCTCGGTGCCGCCGGTCGTGAACACGACCTCGGACGGGCGCGCCCCGACCGCCTCGGCGATCCGCTCACGCCCCTCCTCGACCGCGCGCCGGGCGCGGCGGCCCGACGAGTGCAGCGACGACGCGTTGCCGGTGCGGCCGAGCGCGTCGCTCATGGCGGCGACGGCAGCCGGCAGCATCGGTGTGGTCGCCGCGTGGTCCAGGTACGTCATCGGCCTCCAGGGTAGACCCCGTCGTGACAGCGGTGCGTGCCGAACCCGTCGTGGACGACCGTCCGTCTCACACGGCCGTGGCGGTCGCGGCCGGTCGCGGGTGACGGACCCGGTCGCGGGCACGGGCGGCCAGCGCGCGCCGGTCGGTGTGCGGGCCCGGCTCGACGAGCTCGCCCACGGTGACCTCGCAGATCAGGCCGGGCAGCCGCAGCACCCGGCCGACGGTGTCACCGAGGGTCTGCTCGCCGACGAACGCGGCGGCCGTCGTCGGCCGCCCGTCCGGGGTGGTGATCGCGACGGTGACCGGACGGACCGGGGCACCCGCGTCGATCGCGGCCTGGAACGGGGCCCGCCGGTAGTCCCCGGAGATCGCGCCGCACCACGTCGTCGCCTCGGGGAAGACACCGACCAGCGTGCCGTCCCGCAGCGCGTCGGCGCAGGTCGCGACGGTGCCGGGGAGTCGGGACAGGCCCTCGCGGTGCACGAACAGGGTCCCGATGCGGGCCGCGAGCGCGCCGATCAGCGGCCAGTCCCGGACCTCCCGCTTGGCGAGCATGGTGACCGGGCCGATCGCACCGAGCGCCGGGATGTCGATCCACGACGTGTGGTCGGCCACGACCAGCGCGCCCCGCCCGTCCGCGGGAGCGAGCGGCCCGCCGCGCACGACGAGCCGGACCCCGGCGGCGCGGAGCACCGCGCGGTGCAGCGCCCGCAGGACCGGGTCCAGCACGCGGGCGCCGAGCAGCGCGGCGGCCGGGACGACGGTCACGGCCACCGCCAGCACCGAGAGCAGTGCCGCGGTTCGGCGGGCCAGGCGCAGCGTGCCGGTCGTCGCACGCGGGGGCAGGCACTCCTGCGGGGTGCACGGCGACCAGGCCGCCCACGGCCCACCGGGACGCCGCGACGCGGGCGGTGCCGGCGGGTGCGTCGGGTGGTCGACGAGCGGGTGCACCGGGGCCCGCAGGGCGGCGCGGGCCGGGTGGTGCACGGCTCCACGGGGGTCCGCCGCGACAGCCGGGACGACCGGGGCGGCCGGGGCTCCTGGCGGGGCGGACGACAGCACCGCGGCCCCGGCGGACGGGACGGGGACGGCGGAGGCACGGCCGCGCGGCCGGAACCGGCGGCGCGGGCGGAGGGGCGCGCCGGCGTCGCCCTCCGGGCCGGCGGCGAGGGTCATGCGCCCGTCACCCCGGCGGCGTCCTCGCCCAGGAAGAAGCGCAGGTAGCGCTGGTCGATGTGGTCCATCCCCAGCAGCACCGGGAAGTCCGCGACACCGAAGTCCGGGTCGTGCGCGGGCGGCCCGCACACCCAGGTGTTCAGGCGCAGGTAGCCGCGCAGCAGCGGCGGGATGCCGCCGCCCCGGCCCGCGGGCGCACCGGTCGGGTCCCAGGGGCGGTGCGGCACGGTGCGGTACTCCTCGGGCGCGAGGTGCTTCGCGCGGACCCGGTCCCAGACCACGGCGGCCTGGGTGCCGCCGTCGGCGAGGGAGACGCTGGCGCAGCCGATCAGCCAGCGGTGCCCGGTGAGCAGCATGTAGCGGGCGAGCCCGGCCCACACCAGCCCGACGACGGCGCCGCCGCGGTGGTCGGGGTGCACGCAGGAGCGCCCGGTCTCGACGATGCCGGGGCGCAGCGGGTCGAGGTTGGTGAGGTCGAACTCGCCGTCGGCGTAGAGGCCGCCCGCGGCGCGCGCCCGCTGCGGCGGGAGCATCCGGTAGGTGCCGACGATCTCGCCGGTGGCGTCCTCGCGGACCACGAGGTGGTCGCAGTGGGCGTCGAAGCGGTCGACGTCGCGGCCGGGGACGGGGCTGTCGAGCCGGGCGCCCAGCTCACCCGCGAACACCCGGTGCCGCAGCGCCTGCGCCGCGGCGACGTCGCCGTCGTCGGTCGTGAGGAGCAGGGAGTACCGCCGGGCCGCGGTCTCCGGGGTCGAGACGATCACCTGGTTCACACCCGGCTTGGTACCGGCCGGGTGCGACACCCGGGCGGTTGCGGACCGACACGCCGGTGGCGTCGGGGTGAACGGACCCGGACAGGTGTCGTCGCAGGCAGGAGCGGGTGAACAGGCCCCGCACACACGACGACGCCCGGGTGCAGGCGGCACCCGGGCGTCGACGCGGTGGAGGACCGGAAGGGGTCAGCCCTTGCGCTTGGCCACTTCCTCCTGCAGCTGCGGCGCGACCTTGAACAGGTCGCCGACGATGCCGAAGTCGGCGATCTCGAAGATCGGCGCCTCCTCGTCCTTGTTCACCGCGACGATCGTCTTCGACGTCTGCATGCCGGCGCGGTGCTGGATCGCGCCGGAGATGCCGAGGGCGATGTAGAGCTGCGGCGAGACCGACTTGCCGGTCTGGCCGACCTGGAACTGCGGCGGGTAGTAGCCGGAGTCGACCGCGGCGCGCGAGGCACCGACGGCGGCACCGAGGGAGTCCGCCAGTCCCTCGACGACGGTGAAGTCGTCGGCCGAGCCCACGCCGCGCCCACCGGAGACGATCACGGTCGCCTCGGTCAGCTCCGGACGGGACCCGCCCTGGATCGGCTCGCGGCCGGTCACGGTCGCGGCACGCCCGGACGGGGCCGGGACCTCGACGGTCTCGCGGGCACCCGCACCGGCGGCGGCCTCGATCTCGATCGAGCCCGGACGCACGGTGATGACCGGGTGCTCGGTGTTCGACTTCGCCTCGGCGGTGTAGGCACCACCGAAGATCGAGTGCGACACACCGTCGGCCGAGACGCCGACGACGTCGGACAGCAGCCCGGAGTTCGTCCGGACGGCGAGCCGACCGGCGACCTCCTTGCCGTTGCCGGTGGCCGCGAGCAGCACCGCGGCCGGGGACGCCGATCCGATGAGCGACTCCAGGACCGTCGTCTCCGGGGAGAGGAAGTCGGTGGAGTCGGTCTCGGCGACGTAGATCTTCTCGGCGCCGTGCTCGGTCAGGCCGTCGGCCAGCTTGTCCGCGGTGCCCGCGGGACCGACGACGACCGCCGACGGCTCGCCCAGCGCGCGGGCGGCGGTCAGCAGCTCGTAGGTGGTCTTCTTGATGTCGCCGTCGACGTGGTCGACGAGGACCAGAACCTCAGCCATGATTCTCTATCTCCAAACGAAGAGGGAAGCCAGGAAGAACCGGGGTCAGATCAGCTTCTGGCCGACCAGGAACTCGGCGATCTTCGCGCCGCCGTCGCCCTCGTCGGTGACCTTCTCGCCGGCCTGCTTCGGCGGCTTCGGCGACGCGGAGACGACCGAGGTCAGGGCATTGGCCAGACCGACCTCGGAGGCGTCGATCCCGGCGCCGGCCAGGTCCAGGGTCTGCACCGGCTTCTTCTTCGCCGCCATGATCCCCTTGAACGAGGGGTAACGCGGCTCGTTGGACTTCTCCCCGATCGACACCACGACCGGAAGCTCCGCGGTCAGGTGGGTGACGCCCTCGTCGGTCTCCCGCTTGGCCGTCACCGTGGCGCCCTCGACCGAGAGCTCGTTGGCGTGGGTCAGCGACGGCACACCGAGCAGCTCGGCGATCATCGCCGGGACCGCGCCGATCTGGCCGTCGGACGCCGAGTTGCCCGCGATGACCATGTCCCAGCCGTCCACGGTGCCGATCAGCTTCGTCAGCGCCTTCGCGGTCTGCACCGCGCACGAGCCGTGGACGGCCTCGTCCGACAGGTGCACCGCGGAGTCCGCGCCCATCGACAGGGCCTTGCGGATCGCGTCGGTGGCCCGGTCCGGGCCCATGCACACGACGACGACCTCGGAGCCGTCGTGCGCCTCCTTCAGCAGCAGAGCCTGCTCCACCGCGCGCTCGTTGATCTCGTCGATCACCGCCTCGGCACCCTCACGGTCGAGGGTGTGGTCGGAGTCGGACAGCTTCCGCTCCGAGTAGGTGTCGGCCACCTGCTTCACCAGGGTCACGATCTTCATAGGACCTCTTCGACCTCCTGCCGCGGCGGCCTGCGCCCACGCGCACACCGCGTCGTCCTTCGTCGCGTTCCGGTCCCGGTCGTCCCGGGTCCGGATCGTCTCGCGTCACCGTGACGGTGCTGCGCCGCGCGCTCTCGGTCGGAGCGGGGGTGGGCCGCGGCGTCGCGCCCGTCGTAGCCGGTGACTCTGCCATTGCTCGTGCCGTAACGGCACGCCGTGCCACTGTGACGTTCATTGTTACCAGCGAGTAGCGTCCCGGCAAACCGGGGCAGGTCGTGACCGTACTCACGCGCGGCCCTCCTCACCTGGTGCGCGCACGAGGTCACACGCCGCAACCCCTGATCGGGGGTCCGGTTTCGCTACCGTCGGCACCTCGCGCACTCGGCAGGAGGGAGCCGTCGTGCAGGTGACGGGGTTCGACGACCGTCTGGGGACCGGCTACGTGCTCAGCACGGGGCCGCACGCCGACGAGGACGTACCGGGCAGCCGGACCGTGGAGCACGGCGGTCGCACCGTCCGGGCCACCGACGGTCTGGCCGCGATGCTGGAGGACGCGCTGGTCCACCGGCCGACCACACGTCTGGGGTGGGGCGGGCCGGAGGTCCCGCTGACCCTGGACGACGCGACGCTGCTGGCGTGGCTGCGCCAGGACATCGGCGGGGTGGTGGCCGTCAGCGGGGAGCCCGAACCCGTCTGAGCCGCCCTCAGCGGCCCAGGTGGGCGAGCGCGCGACGCGCGGCGTGCGCGCCGCACATCCCGTGCGCCCCCGGGCCGGGTGGCGTCGCGGCCGAGCAGAGGAAGTGGCCCGGCGCCCCCGTGTCGTAGGGCTGCAGCGTCGTCCGCGGCCCGAGCAGCAGCTGCCGCAGGTCCTTGGACCCGGTCAGGATGTTCCCGCCGACGAAGTTCGGGTTGCCCGCGAACGCGGCCGGGTCGGTGACCATCGTGCCCACGACCCGCTCCCGGAACCCGGGCGCGAACCGTTCGATCTGCGCGGTGACCGCCTCGGTGGCGTCGCCGGTGTACCCGCGGGGGACGTGCGCGTAGGCCCACACGGGGTGGACGTCGCCCGCCGACCGGGACGGGTCGGCCAGGTACTGCTGTCCGACCAGGACGAACGGCCGCTCCGGCATCCGGCCCGCGTGCACCTCGCGCTCGACGAGTGCGTTCTCCGCCGCCGACCCGACGACGTGCAGCGTCCCGGCCCGTCGCGCGTCGGGATGCGTCCAGGGCACGCCGCCCGCCACCGCGTAGTCGACCTTGAACGCGGCCGGGCCGTGACGGAAGCGCCGGTAGGCCCGCGCGACCCGGGCCGGCAGCCGGTCCCCCAGCAGGGCGGGCAGCCGGTCCGGGCCGACGTCCCACACCACGACGTCCGACGGCGGCAGCTCGTCCGCCGTCCGCACGTGCACTCCGGTCTCGACCTTCGCCCCGTGCTCGGCGAGCACCGCGGCGAGCGCGTCGGAGATCGCCCGCGACCCGCCCTCGGCGACGCCCCAGCCGTGCCGGTGCCCGGCGGTGAACAGGCCGAGCCCGATCGCCGAGGACAGCGGCCGGTTCAGCGGCCGGAACGCGTGCGACGCCGACCCCAGGAACAGCGCCCGTCCGCGCTCGGTGCGGAACGCCCTGGCCAGCACCTCCGCCGGGAGCACGGTGGGGGCACCGAACCGGGCCAGCAGCAGCGGGTGGCGCGGGATCCGCACCAGCGGGCCGAGGAAGTCCGGGGAGAAGGTGTCGTAGTCGCGCACCGGTCCGGTGAACAGCGCACGCCACAGTGCGCCGTCGGCCCCGAGGCCGGCCGCGGTGCCGGCGACCGAGCGGACCAGGACGCCGGCGTCGCCGCCGTCCAGCGGGTGGGCGCAGTCGACCTCCGGCAGCCGCCACCGCAGCCCGTACCGGTCCAGGCCCAGCTCCTCGAGCACCGGCGAGCCGACGGCCATCGGGTGCACCGCCGAGCAGTGGTCGACCAGCAGCCCCGGGACGATCGCCTCCACCGTGCGGGTGCCGCCACCGATCTCGTCGGCGGCCTCCAGCACGGTGACCGCCACCCCGGCGCGGGCCAGCAGGGCCGCGGCCACGAGCCCGTTCGGCCCGGATCCGACGACGGTCGCGGTGGTCATGGCGTCCTCCTGGGGTACCGGGTCGGAGCAGCGACGCGTCGAGGCCGCCGTCGAGGACGAGCCCGCCGCCTCCGCTCAGCTCACGCGGCGGCCGGGCGGGGGCTCGGCGTGGACGCGGTCCTCCTCGGGCACGACCATCGACAGCACCTCGCCGAGTGCCTCGTCGTCCATCGCGCGCGGCTCGACCGGCTCGTCGCCGAGCACGCCCGACACCACCCAGGACCCGGACCGCCCGGTGATGGTGAGCGACAGCGTCTCGTTCTCGTCCGCCGGATCGTTCATCCTGGGCTCCTCTCGGCACGACGCCGTCGGCGTCATCCCTGGCCCGCACGGGCCCGGGGTACGGCGGATACCCGTCGGTGGGCGGTTGATACCCGTCCGGGGACCGACCGCACGCCGACCGGCACGAACCGTGCGCCGACCGCGAACCGGACGTGCGCGACCGGACTGCGGCTCAGCCCGGGTGACGGCGACCGGGCGCGTGGGCCGGGTACGCGGGCCCGTGCGCCGCCGACGGTGCCACCGGCAGCATCGCCCACAGCATCTCGGCGAGCGCGCCGTCGTCCAACCCCTTGAGCGGCAGCGGTTCCCGGCCGAGCACACCCGACACCAGCCAGGATCCGCTACGGCCGGTGATGGTCAGCGTCACCGTGTCCTCGTCGGTCGCGATGTCGGTCATGTGTCCCCCTCCGTCGTGCCTGGCGGGATGTCGGTCGGGCTCCACGTCATCAGACGTCCGTGGTGACACTGCGTTGCTCCGCGTCGACGAGCGGTAGCGCACGCGAGGGGACCGGTGCGAACTCCCCCCGACGGGCGTGGTGAAGTCGGTGGGTGACCAGCAGCCTGCCCCTCACCGGAGAGCGCACCGTCCCGGGCATCAGCCACGAGAACTACTGGTTCCGCCGCCACGAGGTGGTCTACGCGGCCATCGCCGCCGACTGCTCGGGCGTCGCCGTGCTGGAGGCCGGCTGCGGCGAGGGCTACGGCGCCGACCTGCTCGCCGGGGCCGCCCGCTCGGTGCTGGCGCTGGACTACGACGCGACGACGGTGGCCCACGTCCGGGCCCGCTACCCGCGGGTGGACGTGGCCCGGGCCAACCTGGTGGCGCTGCCGGTGCCCGACGGGAGCGTCGACGTCGTCGTGTCGTTGCAGGTCATCGAGCACCTGTGGGAGCAGGAGCGCTTCCTGCGCGAGTGCAGGCGGGTGCTGCGTCCCGGCGGGCGGCTCATGGTGTCGACGCCGAACCGGATCACCTTCTCCCCCGGTCGGGACACCCCGCTCAACCCGTTCCACACCCGTGAGCTCGACCCGCGCGAGCTGGCCGGCCTGGTCGACGACGCCGGGTTCGGCCGTGTCGTCGTGCAGGGGCTGCACCACGGTCCGCGGCTGCGCGAGCTCGACGCCCGCCACGGTGGCCTGATCGAGGCGCAGACCCGGCTGGCGCTGTCCGGGGAGCCGTGGCCGCAGGCGCTGGCCGTCGACGTCGCCGGGGTGCGGTGCTCGGACTTCGTGTTGCGCACCGGCGACCACACCGACCTCGACGCCTCGCTCGACCTGCTGGTCACGGCGACCCGGCCGTGACCGGCGCGCCCGTCGGGACGTTCTGCCTCGTCCTGCACTCGCACCTGCCGCTGCTGGCCCGGCACGGCCGGTGGCCGGTCGGCGAGGAGTGGCTCTACCAGTCCTGGGCGCACTCCTACCTGCCCGTCGTCGCGACGCTGCGGGAGCTGGCCGAGGAGGGCCGCACCGGCCTGGCCACCCTCGGGGTGACGCCGGTGCTGGCCGCGCAGCTCGACGACCCGCACTGCCTGCGCGGGGTGCACGACTGGCTCGGCGGGTGGACGCTGCGCGCGCACTCGGCGGCGGGCCGGCTGCCGGACCTGGCCGCGCACGAGCACCGGGTGTCGACGGCGGCGACGGCCGAGTTCGAGCGGCACTGGCGCCACGGCGGGTCGCCCGCGCTGCGCGGTCTGCGCGACTCCGGCGCCGTCGAGCTGCTGGGCGGGCCGGCCGCGCACCCGTTCCAGCCGCTGCTCGACCCGCGGGTGCGGGCGTTCTCGCTGCGCGCCGGGCTCGACGACCACGCCCTGCGACTGGGCGCCCGGCCGGCCGGGATCTGGGCGCCCGAGTGCGGCTTCGCCCCCGGGATGGAGCACGGCTACGCCGCCGCCGGGGTGCGCCGCTTCCTCGTCGACGGTCCCGCGCTGCGCGGCGACACCGCGTTCGCCCGGCCGGTCGGGACCTCCGACGTCGTGTGCGTCGGCCGCGACCTGGAGGTCACCTACCGGGTGTGGTCGCCCCGCAAGGGCTACCCCGGCTCGGCCGAGTACCGCGACTTCCACACCTGGGACCACGAGTCCGGCCTCAAGCCGGCGCGGGTCACCGGACGGCGGGTACCGACCGGGCGGAAGAGGCCCTACGACCCCGCGCTCGCCGCCCGCGCCGTCTCCCGCGACGCCGACGACTTCGTCGACACCGTGGTCGCGCGGCTGACCGCGCTGCGCGCCGAGCGCGGACGCCCGGCGCTGACCGTCGCCGCGTTCGACACCGAGCTGTTCGGGCACTGGTGGCACGAGGGACCTGCCTGGCTGGCCGCGGTGCTGCGCAGGCTGCCCGAGGCCGGGGTCGCCGTGCGCACCCTCGGCGACGCCGTCGACGACGGTCTGGTCGGCGACCCGGTCGACCTGCGGGAGTCGTCCTGGGGCTCGGGCAAGGACTGGCGGGTCTGGGCCGGGCCGCAGGTCGCCGACCTGGTCGCGCGGAACGCCGAGGTCCAGTCCGACCTGCTCGCCGCCCCGCTGCCCGGCCCCCTCCGGGACCCGCTGGCCGACCTGCTCGCCGACCAGGCGCTGCACGCCCTGTCCAGCGACTGGGCGTTCATGGTCAGCAAGGACTCCGCCGCCGGGTACGCCCGCTCCCGCGCCGATCTGCACGCCGGACGGGTGGCGGAGCTGTCCGGGCTGCTGCGCGCCGGGCGACGGCGGGCCGCACGGCGCCGGGTCGCGGCCTGGGCGGACGCGCCGCTGCCGACCTTCGGGCACGTGGACGCCCGGGACCTGGGACGGGTCTGACCGCGAACTCGCTTACCGGGTAAGCGGATTCGGCGGGGTCGGGGTCGGTGGGGCACCGGCCCCGGACGCCTCGGGCCCCCGGCCGCCCGGGCCACCGATCCTGTTCCGCCGGGCGCGGCGCAGCGATCGCACGGTGTGGCGACCTGTCGCCCGGCGCGGCGACCGCCGCGCGGGGTGCCGCGCAACGGGGCGGGGTGCCGTGCGACGTGGCGGGTAGCCACGCAACGGACCCCACCCACCCCCCGTGCCACGTCCCACCGACCGGCCGATGGACGCGTCCGCGTCCGGAGAACGCGCTCCCGATCGGACGCGCGTTCTCCCGACCCCCGCGCGTCGCCGGTTCGGCGCGGGACGCCGGCGCGCGACAGGGATCGGGCACGGCGGGGCGGAGGTCGACGCGGTGGGCACGGTGGGCACGGTGCCCCGGGGGTTACCGCCGGTCCGGTGTTTGTCAGGATCTAGCGATGCGGGTGCTGATGGTCAGCTGGGAGTTCCCGCCGGTCGTCGTCGGCGGGCTGGGCCGGCACGTGCACGCGTTGTCCCGCGAGCTCGTCGCGGCCGGGCACGAGGTCGTCGTGCTGTCCCGGGCCCCCACCGGCACCGACGCCGAGACCCACCCGACCCGCACCGGGACCGTCGACGGGGTGCGGGTGCTGCGGGTGGCCGAGGACCCGCCGGAGCTGGAGTTCGGCACCGACCTGGTCGCGTGGACGCTCGCGATGGGGCACGCGATGCTGCGCCACGCACTGACCGCGCTGCTGCCGGGCTGGCGGCCGGACGTCGTGCACGCCCACGACTGGCTCGTCGCGCACCCGTCGATCGCGCTCGCCGACGTCCTCGGGGTCCCGCTGGTCGCGACCGTGCACGCCACCGAGGCGGGCCGGCACTCCGGCTGGCTGCCGGGGCCGCTGAACCGGCAGGTGCACTCCACCGAGTGGTGGCTCGCGCAGCGCGCGGACGAGGTCATCACCTGCTCCGGCGCGATGCGCACCGAGGTGTCGGCGCTGCACGACCTCGACCCGGCCGCCGTCCACGTGGTGCACAACGGCATCGACCCGCGTCGCTGGCGGTCCCGCGCCGCCGCTCCCGCGCACGCCGGCGACGGGCCGCGGATCGTCTACTTCGGACGCCTGGAGTACGAGAAGGGCGTCCAGGACCTGATCGCGGCACTGCCCCGGATCCGGCGGCGGCACCGCGGGACCCGGCTGCTCGTCGCCGGGAGCGGGACGCAGCAGGAGATGCTGGCCGAGCGCGCGGCGCGGCACCGGGTGACGCGCTCGGTGACCTTCCTCGGCCACCTGCCCGACGGCGAGCTGACCGCCCTGCTGCGCGGCGCGGACGCCGTCGTGCTGCCGAGCCGCTACGAGCCGTTCGGGATCGTCGCGCTGGAGGCCGCCGCGGTGGGAGCGACCCTCGTCGCCTCGACCGCGGGCGGGCTCGGCGAGCTGGTCCGCGACGGCGAGACCGGCCTCGGGTTCGCCCCCGGCGACGTCCCCGGGATCGCCGACGCCGTCGACCGCGCGCTGGCCGACCCGGCCGCCGCCCGCCGCCGGGCCCGCGCGGCCCGGGCCCGGCTGCGCACCGACTTCGCCTGGCCGGTCATCGCCGGGCACACCGCCCGCATCTACGCCGGCGCCACCGCGGCCGGGCCCCGGGAGCTCCCCCGCCCCAAGATCCCCACCGGGAACCTGTTCGACGCCTGAGCCGCCGGCTCAGGCCCGGTCGAGCCGGGCCTGCAGGGCCCGGTCGGCCTTGCGTGCCATGTCCGCGACCGCGGCGCGCTCGGCGGCCGCGGCCTCGTAGTCGGCCCGCCGGTCGCGCACCACCCGGGCCGGGGTCCCGACGGCGATCGACTCCGCGGGGATGTCCCCCCGCGCGACCGCGTGCGCCCCGAGCACACTGCCCGGGCCGATCCGGGTGCCGCGCAGCACCGAGGTCTTCACCCCGAGCCAGCAGCCCTCGCCGATCCGGACCGGCGACTTCACGATGCCCTGGTCCTTGATCGGTCGCCGGACATCCTCCGTGCGGTGGTCGAAGTCGGTGACGTAGACCCAGTCGGCGACGAGCGTCGTCGCGCCGATCTCGACGTCGAGGTAGCAGTTGACGGTGTTGTCCCGGCCGAACACGACCTTGTCGCCGATCCGCATCGAGCCCTCGTGGCAGCGCAGGGCGGTGCCGTCGCCGATGTGCACCCAGCGGCCGATCTCGAGCCGGCCGAACCCGGGGCGGGCCTCGATCGTCACGTCCTTGCCGAGGAACACCATCCCGCGCAGCACGACGTGCGGGTGCCGCAGCCTGAGCTTCGCCAGCCGCCAGTACCGCCGCAGGTACCACGGGCTGTACGCGCGGTGGCGCAGGATCCAGCGCAGCGAGGTGAGGCTGAACAGCTTCGCCTGCTCCGGGTCGGCGTCGGGGATCGGCGGACGTCGCACCCGTCAGACCCTAGGCGTGTGCACCCCTCGGACGACGGGTACCTCCCGGGGACCACGTCCCCCACCCGAGAGGTCCGCCCGTGAGCGACCACCGCCAGCCCGACGACGGCACCGACGTCGGTACCGACGAACTGACCTCCGGAGGCGGCGGCACCTCCCGCGCCGACACCGACAAGGCGGGCAACCCCCGCCCCGACGCGACGACCGACGACTCCGGGGCCACCGGAGCGGCCGCCCGCGAGGTCGAGGCCGAGCACGAGGACGAGCCCACCCGCAGCGAGTGATCTCCCCGGCGGGCCGGTCGTAGGCTCGCCGGTGTGCCCCGCCCGTTGATCATCTCCACCGACCCCGGTGTCGACGACGCCGTCGCGCTCGTGCTGGCCCTGCGCAGTCCCGAGGTGGACGTCCGGGCCGTCGTCGCCACGTTCGGCAACGTCGGCCTGGACGCCACCCTGCCCAACGCCGGACGGTTGCTCGCCCTGGCCGGACGCCCGGACGTCCCGCTGGGGGTCGGCGCCGCCCGGCCGCTGGTGCACCGGCGCGAGCGGCGGGCCGGGCACGTGCACGGCTCCGACGGGCTCGGCGGGCGCGCCGCGGCGCTGCCGGAGCCGGTCGTGCCGGTGGCCGGGGCCGGGGTCGCCCTGATGGCGCGGGTGCTGGAGGAGGCGACCGAGCCGGTCACGATCGCCTCGATCGGCCCGCTCACCGACACCGCGATCCTGCTGGCCGCGCGCCCGGATCTGGTGGGCCGGATCGAGCGGGTCGTCGTCATGGGCGGGGCGATCGGCGGCGGGAACGTCACCGGTGCCGCCGAGTTCAACGTCCACGCCGACCCGGAGGCCGCGCACCGCGTCCTGGCCCAGGACCCCGGCGAGGGCTCCGTGCCGGTCGCGCTGGTGCCCCTGGAGACCACGCTGGGCTGTGCCGCGGGCCCGGAGTGGGTCGCCGCACTGGGCGACGCCGACCCGGTCGGCGCCGAGCTGGCCGCGATGATCGCCCCGTACATGCGGTTCTACCGGGAACGCTACGGCCGCGACGCGGTCGCCCTGCACGACGCGACGGCGCTGCTGGAGTGCGTCGCGCCCGGGTCGCTGACACCGACGCCGACGGCGCTGACCGTGGACACCGGGTTCGGCCCGGCCCGCGGGGCGACCGTGCCCGCCGAACCCGGCACCCGCCCGGTGGACGTGCTGTCCGCGCCGGACGTGCCGGCCGTCCTCGACGCGGCGCTGGCCCGGCTCACGTCGCGTCCGTAGCCGCGCACTCCCCGAGGCGCACCATCGCGCCCCGCGACCACCGCCCGTCTCAGCCCGCCCACACCGCGACGGCCACGAGCAGCACCGAGAACCCGAGCCCGGCCCACGCCGTGACGGCGCGCCCGGGCCGGCGCAGCGGCAGCGTGCGGCCCCGCACCACGGCGACCGCCAGCGCGGCCGCGGCCGGAGCGAGGACGAGCCCCCACAGCCAGCCGCCGACCGAGGACCACGGGCCACGGTTCCACAGCAGCACCAACCCGAACACCGCGGTCAGCAGGCCGTCGGCGATCGGCAGCAGCGCACCTTCCCGCAGCGCACGGCGCAGCGCGAGCAGCGAGAACAGTGCCGCGATCGCGGCCGGCGCCCACGCGAACAGGTCCGCGCCGTCGTCGGACGGGGGTGTGCCGAACAGCAGGGTGCGGGCGACGGGTTCGACCCCGGCGGTGGTGTCGCCGAGCACGACGACCGCCCGCCCGCCCTCGCGGTCGAGGGCCAGCATGCTGCTGAACCCGGCGGTGCCCCCGTTGTGCCAGACGTAGGGGTACCGGGCGCCGTCGGCGCCGGTGGCCCCGCTGGTGACCCATATCCAGCCGATCGACGTGCCGGGGTCGTCCTGCGCGGTCGGGGCCAGTGCGCCGGTGCCCGGTGCGGCGCCGGTGAGCTGGGCCGTGGCCCAGCGCGCGAGGTCGTCGACGGTCGAGAACGTGGAGCTCCCGGCGGGCAGGTAGCCCTCGCCGGTCCAGCGGGGCGCGGGGCGGCCGTTGTCGCGGTGCCCGGGGACCGCGGTGTCCGGGACCTGCGCGTCGGTGGCGGCGAAGGTCGTCGAGGCCATGCCGAGGGGGCCGGTGATCCGGTCCGCGACCAGCTGCGGGTAGCCGTCGGCGCCGGCAGCGCGGACGACCGCGGTCCCGAGCAGCGCGACACCGAAGTTGGAGTACGTCGGCGGCTGCTGCGGGTCGACCGCGGCGGTGCGGGCGTCGTCGAGGAGCTGCGCGGTGGTCGTCGTCGAGTAGGGGTTCAGGTTCACCGCCGTGGCCAGGGCCCGGGCGGCGGCGGTCGCCCCCAGCGCCGGCAGCCCGGAGCGGTGCTGGGCGAGCGAGGCGAGCGTGACCGCGCCCGCCGGGGTGCCCGCCAGCTCCGGCAGTGCGCGCTCGAGCGGGTCGTCGGGGCGCACCTCGCCGCGGGTCACGGCGTCGGCGAACAGCGCGGCGGTGAAGGTCTTGGTGACCGACCCGATCTCGAAGGGGGCCGCGGCGTCGGCGGGGCCGAGCCCGGCGGTGGTGACCGTCGTCGGCGTGACCTCGGCGACGGCGAGCGACCGCAGGCCGCCGAGCGGCCCGGCGGCGGCCCGGACCCGGTCCGCCAGGGCCGGGTCCCCGGCGTCCTGCGGGCCGAGCCGCTGGCGCTCCGGGCCGGCGAGCGCCCCGACGAGCACGGCCAGCACGGCGACGACGGCCGCGACGGTCCCGACCCGGTGACCGGTGACGGAGGTGGTCGTGACGGATCCCCTCATCGGTGCGCGGCCAGGACGGTGACCAGCAGCGGGACGACCCGGGCGGCCGGGACCTCGTAGTGGCCGCGCCGGGTCGAGGCCAGCCAGCCGGCGGCGACGAGCTGGCGCAGGTGGTGGTGCAGCTGCCCGGTCGTACCCACCGAGGGCTGTTCCAGCAGCTCGGCGGTGCTGTGCACGCCACCCAGCACGTGCTGCAGGATCGCGAGCCGCGCGGGGTGGGCGAGCGCGTCGAGGGTCGCGCTCAGCTCGGGCCAGTCGGCGTCGAGCAGGACCTCGCCCGGGCGGGCGTACTGCCAGCGGACGGTGCCCTCGTCGCCGGGGAGCCCCACGCTGCCGGCCATCAGCACCGCGCCGGGGCTGCGGGCCTCCAGCCCGGTCAGCGCCCACAGCGCGTCGTCGTCGGGGACGGCGGTGTCCGCGGACCCGACGGCGTCCGGCCGGTCGGCGGCCCGCCGGGCCTCCTGCAGCTCCACGACGGCCTGTTCGACGGCGCGCAGCCGCTCCTCGATCTCGCTCACGCACCCAAAGTACGGAAGTACGTGGAAACGCACAAACGACGTTCAGGCGAGTCCGTACTCGATGGCGTGCCGGACGAGGGCCGCACGGCCGGGCACCTCGAACTTGCGCAGCAGCCGCTGCACGTGGTTCTCGACCGTGCGCGGGGACAGCACGAGCCGGGCTGCGATCTGCCTGGCGGTGAGCCCCTCGACCACCAGCCGCAGCACCTCGGACTCGCGCGGGCTGAGCTCCGGTACCGCGTGCGTGGGGGCCGCGACCGACTCCAGGACGACGTCGGCCAGCCCCGGGGAGAACGCGGGACGCCCGGCGGCGGCCGCGGCGGCGACGGCGGCCAGCTCCCGGGGGTCGGCACCGGTCGCGACGCCGGTCGCCCCGGCCCGTACCGCGTCGAGGACCCGGGCGTGCTCGGCGACCGCACCGGCGACGGCGAGCACCGCCGCGTCCGGCACGCGGGCGAGCACGGCGGCGATCACCGCGGGCGCCACACCCTCGGGGCCGGTCAGGTCGACCAGGACCAGACCGGGCCGGGCGCGGTCGACCGCGGCCGCGGCCCCCTCCGCGGGCACGGGCGGCACGTGGGCCACAACCTCGACCCCCGCCGGCACCACCGGCCGCCCCACCGCCACCGCCGAGACCCGGTCGCCGTCGTCGTGCACGTCCTCAGTTCTCCCCGCCCCGTTCGTCCGGACGGCCCAGCTTGCCATGTGCCGCAGCACAGTAGGCCGTCCGAACGGCGCGGAACCCGCCGGTTCGGCGCGAACGGGTCGGGCGGGCGTCAGACCGCGACGACGGGACGGCGCAGCCGCAACAGCGCCCTGGCCGCGGCCGCCGCGGAGGCGACGAGCGCCGCGAGGACGACCCCGGCGAGCACCGACATCAGCGGGTCGCCGTGCGTGATCGGCCCGACCAGGACGCCGATGCCGGTCATCCAGGTGCTCCACACCAGGGCGCTCGCGACGGTCGCGGGCAGGAACGCGCGCAGCGGCAGCCGGACCCGGCCGGCCGCGGACACGCTCGCCAGCCGTCCGCCGGGCAGCAGCCGGGTCGCGACCAGCGCGGCGACCGGTCGGCGGTGCAGGTGGCGGCGGACCCAGGCGCCGGTCCCGTCGCCGCGACGGGCGCCCCGGACGACCGAGTTGGAGCTGCGTCCGGCGCCGTAGAGCACCGCGTCGCCGAGCAGCGACCCGACCACCGCGGCACCGAACAGGGCCACGATCCGCCACCGGTCGCCGTCCGCCAGCGCGGCGGCCGTGGCGCTGAACAGCACCGGCTCGCTCGGCAGGAACGGGAGCGGCCCGTCGCACATCACGGCGACGGCGAGCAGGGGCACCAGCCAGGGGCTCTGGAGCAGGTACCCGATCAGGGCGCTCGGGTCGGTCACGGGCTCTCCGGAGGTCGAGCGTCGGTGGCGGAGCCGAGTCTGCCCGGTCCCGTGACCTGTTCGTGATGGGGGTGGCCCCCGTTACGGGTTCACTCCGCTCACCGCAGGGAACGCACCGCCCCGCCTGCTCAGTCCGCGAGGCCCTGCTCGATGGCGTACCGGACGAGCTGGCTGCGGTTGTGCAGCTGCAGCTTGCGCAGGGTGTTCTGCACGTGGCTCTCGACGGTCCGGTGCGAGACGACGAGCTTCGCCGCGATCTGCTTGGCCGTCATGCCCTTCGCGACCAGGCGCAGCACCTCGGTCTCGCGGTCGGTGAGTGCCGGGACGGCGGGCGCGCCGTCGGCGGGACGCGGGGCGTCGGCGAGCCGCCGGTACTCCCCCAGCACCAGACCGGCCAGCCCCGGGGTGAACACGGCGACGCCGTCGGCGGTGCGCCGGATCGCCTCCAGCAGCTCGTCGACCCCGGCGGACTTCACCAGGTAGCCGAGCGCACCGGCCTTGACCGCCTCCAGGACGTCGGCGTGCTCACCGGAGGCCGACAGCACCAGTACGCGGCTGTCCGGGCTCTGCTGCCCGATCGCGGCGATCGCGTCCACGCCGGAGGTCACGCCCAGGTTGAGGTCCATGAGGATCACGTCCGGCCGCACGGCCGTCGCGATCCGGACGGCCGCGGGCGCGTCGGGGGCCGTCGCGACGACGTCGAGGCCGCGCTCGGCGAGGTCGCGGGCCACGCCCTCGCGCCAGATCGGGTGGTCGTCGACGACCATCACCCGGATGCTCATGTGTCCTCCCTGGGGACCCGGATGACCCATTCGGTCCCGATGTCCGGTCCGGTGTCCAGCGTCAGTGTCCCGCCGACGTCGCCGACGCGGCCACGGATGGAGCGGGACACCCCCATCCGGCCCTGCGCCTCGGCCTCGGCGAGGCGGCCCTCGGGGATGCCGGGGCCGTCGTCGCGGACGCTGACCTCGACCGCCCCGGGCAGCTCCTCGACCAGCACCCACGCGCGCGCGTCCGGGCCGGCGTGCAGCGCGACGTTCGCGAGCGCGGCCCGCACCGCGCCCTCCACCTCGTCGACGACCGGCCCGCCCAGCTCGACCGGACGTCCGGGGGCCGAGACGGTGACCCGGTCCGAGGCGAGGATCCGCAGCGCGGCGGCGAGGTCGCGGTACCCGGACGCGTCGGTGGTCCCCGGCCCGGACAACAGCGCACGCAGCGCGGTCTCCTGCTCTCCGGCGAGCACGCCGAGCTCGGTCGCCCCGCCGCCCAGCTCGGCGCCGCGGCGCTGGACGTGCGCCAGCACCTGCAGGACTCCGTCGTGCACGGCCCGGGTGAGCCGCTCGCGTTCGGCGGCGGCGGCCTGTTCGGCGACGAGGCGGCGCAGCCGGGCGGCGGTGCGGTCGAGCACGTGCGCGGCGAACCCGACGGTCAGCCCGGCCAGTCCGAGCAGCTGCATGTCGCCCAGCTCCAGCACCCCGAACCGCTGCTTGGACAGCACCAGCGCCGCCGAGATCACGGCCGCGGCGAGCACCCCGCCGGTGATCCGGAACGCGACCGCGCAGGCCAGCACCGCGCCGGAGGTCCAGATCGACCCCATGCCGGGGCCGCCCTCGTCGAGGTGGGCGACCCGGACGACCAGCGGCGTGGTCGCCATGATCGCGACGCAGACGCCGAGGTCGGCCAGGGCGAGCAGGCCGCGGCGGTCCGGGGCGCCGGGCAGCCCGCCGAGGTAGCCCCAGGACGTCACGGCCGTCCACACCGCCATCACGACGAGCACGCCGACCGCGGCCGGCGGACGTTCGTAGCCGGTGCGCAGGTGGTAGAGCGTCACGCCGACGACGGTCAGCAGCGTGAGCAGGCGGTAGGCGATGACGCCGCGCCAGAACGGCTCCAGCGGGTGCTCCACGTCGTCCATGCTGACCGACAGCGCGCCGCGCCGGGGCCGATCGCTCATCTCGGCTTGGTACCGGTGATCAGCGCGTTGTAGAACCAGCTGCGCGGCACGACCCGGTTCAGGACGTGCTCGTCGAGCCAGGACAGCCGCTGCCAGCCGTGGTAGGCGAACATCGCCCAGTTCCAGCCGAGCTTGCCGGGCGGGACGGCGGCCTCGAAGGTCCGCACCGGCCAGCCCAGCATGGCGGCGGCGAACTCCTCGGTGGAGGCCCGCACCCCCTCGGCCCCGGCCCGGGTCGCGGTGCGCTCCAGGTCGGCCGGGTCGAAGGTGTGGATGTCGACGACCGACTCCAGCGCGGCGGCACGGGAGGACTCGTCGAGCTCGTGCTGGGGGCGGCGCCAGCCCTGCAGCGGGCCGAGCCGCGTCAGGGTGGTGGTGGCCTTCCACGTCCACTGCCCGAGCTTGCGGGCGTAGGCGTCGCCGACGGTGGTGGGCTCGCCCGCGAACACGAACCGCCCGCCCGGCTCCAGCACCCGCAGGACCTCACGGAACGCGGCCTCGACGTCGGGGATGTGGTGCAGCACCGCGTGCCCGACGACGAGGTCGAAGCTGTCGTCGGGGAACGGGATGTGCTCACCGTCGACGACGGCGCCCTCCACCTCCAGCCCGAGGTGCTCGGCGTTGCGGGTGGCGGCGGCGACCATGCCCGGGGACAGGTCGGTGACGACGCCCCGCTCGGCGACGCCGGCCTGCATCAGGTTCAGCAGGAAGAACCCGGTGCCGCTGCCCAGCTCCAGGGCGCGCAGGTAGGGGCGGCCGTCCCACGGGGCCGCGGCGCGGAAGCGGCCCGCGGCGTAGTCGATGCAGCGCTCGTCGTAGCTGATCGACCACTTCTCGTCGTAGGTGCCCGCCTCCCAGTCGTGGTAGAGCACGTTGGCGAGCTTCGGGTCGTGCCAGGCCGCCTCGACCTGCTCGGCGGTGGCGTGCGGGGTGGGCGCCGGGTCCGAACTCATGAGTAGGAGTTTCGCAGAACACGGCCGCCGACCTGCTCCCCGCCCGGGCGCGTCGCGCGGCCGGGCGGGGGCGGGACGGCTCAGCGGCCGGTGAAGGTGGCCTTGCCGGGGCCGTTCTCGACGAAGCTGGCCATGCCGGCCTTCGCGTCGTCGGTGGCGAACACGCCCGCGAACAGCTCGGACTCGATGTCCAGGCCGGTGCGCAGATCGGTGTCGAGGCCGTTGTCGATCGCCTTCTTGGCGGCGGCGTAGGCCAGGGCGGGGCCCGCGGTGAACTGCTGCGCCCAGGCGACGGCGCGGGTGTAGACCTCGTCGGCCGGGACGACCTCGTCGACCAGCCCGATCGCCAGCGCCTCGTCGGCCTTCACCATGCGGCCGGTGTAGATCAGGTCCTTGGTGCGCGACGGCCCGATCAGCCGCGCGGCGCGCTGGGTGCCGCCGCCACCCGGGAAGATGCCGAGCAGGATCTCGGGGAAGCCGAGCTTGACGTTGTCGCCGGCGATGCGCCGGTCGGCCCCGAGGACGACCTCCAGGCCGCCGCCGAGGGCGTACCCGGTCACCGCGGCGACGGTCGGCTTGGGGATGGTGGAGATCGCGCCCAGCCCGGCGGACAGCCGCCGCGCCTGCGGCGCCATGTCCGAGTAGGACATCGACGCCATCTCCTTGACGTCCGCACCCGCGGCGAAGGTCTTCTCCCCGCCGTACACGACGACCGCACGCACGTCGGCGCGGGTGGCGGCCTCGTCGGCCACCTCCAGCAGCTCACCCTGGATCTGGCGGTTCAGGGCGTTCATCGGCGGGCGGTCGATCCGGATCGTCCCGACGCCCTCGTCCACGGACAGGCTCACGAATTCGGTCACGCAGCGGACTCTAACGGGGTCCGGCACCGGGCTCCCACGGCTCGGGACCCAGTCCGGTGAGGCGGCCCGCGAGGTTCGCGACGACCAGCTCACGGCGGTTGCGGCAGCCGGTCTTGCCGAACAGCCGGGTGAGGTGGTTCTCGACCGTCTTCTCGCTCATCGTGATCCGGGCCGCGATCTGCCGGTTCGACCGGCCCTCGGTGATGAGCCCGACCAGCTGCATCTCCAGCTCGGAGAGCCGCTGCTCGCCGAGCTCCGGGGTCCGGACGGCGATCCCGTACCGCGACATCGCCCGCCGTACCGACCGCCGGATCCGGGTCGCCTTCAGGTCGTCGGCGATGGCGAGTGCCTCGTGCAGCAGGGGTTCCGCCTCCTCGGGCCCGACGACGTCGGCGGCCTGCAGGCACGCCTGTGCCAGGTCCGGCAGACTGCCCCGTTCGCGCCACCACGCGACGCCCCGGCGCGCCGCCGCCGGGTCGTCGTGGAGCATCGCCTCGATGAGCTCGCCGTACTCCGGGCCGACCGACTCCGGTTCCACGGCCACCGCCTCCTCGACCGCCTCCCCGATCCGGCGCCGCCAGCCGTCGTCGCCGCTGCTGCGTGCGAGCATCGCCAGCCAGTTCAGGACCTCCCCGGCGTGCGGCCCCCGGGAACCGCGTCGCAGCTCGCCGCTGTACACCGCCCAGGTCGCCGGCAGCGCCTCCAGCGCGTTCTCGCCGGTGTGGGCGAGCCGGGCCTCGGCCCACTCGCGCAGCGCGGGCACGGCGGTGTCGGTGTCGGTGTGGTCGGTCTCGGGGATCGTCCGTGCCCACGCGTGGGCGCGCCGTTCCCGGCCCCGGAAACGGTGGACGGCCGCGGCGGCCAGCGCCGCCCACGGCCGGGAGACCACGTCCGCGGACTCCTGGGTCTGCAGCGCCCGCGCCGCCGACAGCGCCCGGTTCCAGCGCCCGTCACCGTAGGCGACCATCATCCGCTCGAACGCCGCGAACGGACCGTCGGCGGGGGGCCGGTAGTCGGGACCCAGCAGCCACCGGAGCATCGGCACCAGCCGTCGCCGGGAGAACGCGTGCCGTACGTCCGCGGGCACCCGCAGCGAGTCCGCGGACAGGTCCCGCAGTGTGAGGACCGGCCCGCCCGGCGCGAGCGGCGCGAAGCCCTGCACCAGCTCACCGATCGAGAGGTGCTCACCGCGCCACCACCGTTCGCAGAGCTGCAGCGGACAGTAGGGGTCCCCGATCCCCGACAGGGCCGAGCGGACCGGCGTGCTCACCCGGCGGCCGAGATGCAGGGCGGCGAGCGCGGCGGACGCGGCCAGCTCGGTGCGCGACCCCGTCGTCCGGTACCCACCCTCGTCGACGGCGTCGGCGACGAAGTCGGCCAGCTCGTCGAAGCGGCCGGCGGCCCTGGTCGCGCGGACCAGCTCCGCCTGCACGCGACGGCGGCCGTGTCCGGGCCCCGCGTGCCGCCACGCACTACGGAGGTGGCTGATGGCGAGGTCGGGGTCGCTGTCGGCGAGACGGACGGCCTCGTCGTGCAGCACCACCGTCAGCCGCTGCCGGACGGGCCACGTGGTCCCGGCCGCGGCGACGTGGCCGGCGAGTGCGGACAGGTCGTCACGGCTGCTGAGCCCGACCGTCGACTGCACCCGGCGACCGATCCGCACGTGCAGGTCGCGCAGCGCGTCCTCCCCCAGCCCGGCCCGCACCGTCGTCCCGAGTGCCCGGCACAGCGGGGTCAGCCGACCCCGGAAGTCGCACTCGAGCGCGGACTCGGCGGCGAGGGCGTCCACGAGGGCACCACACCCCACCGCGGTCCGTCCGGTGGCCCCCGCGACGGCGTCGAGGTCGGCGATCCGGAGCCCGGTGGGCCCGGCGGCGAGTGCGACGAGCTCCTCCGCGGCACGGCCGGCGGAGCGCACCGTTCCCACCAGGAAGTGGCCGGCCGGGAGCCCGATCGGCGCGCGGTCGTCGCGGAGGCAGAGGGTGCGGTCGACGCGCACGACCCGGTCGTCCTCGCGCAACGCGGCCAGGGTGCGGATCAGGGTCCCCGGACACCCGAACAGCAGCCCCAGCGCGTCCCGCAGGGCGTCGACGAGTCCCGGGTCGACCGGGCCGCCTGCCGCCCGTCGCAGGATCTCCACCGACGCCTCGTCCGACAGCATCGGGAGGTCGACGATCTCGTCGGCGGCATCGCCGACCTCGGCGACCTGCTCGGTCGGCAGCTGGACCGACCGCATCGCGGCGAGCACCCGGTGCCCGGCGCGCCGGGCCTCCGCGAGCACGAACAGCGGCGCCGCGACGTGGTCGGCGTCGTCGACGGCGAGGGTGACCGGACCCCGCGTCCCGACCGCGGCGAGGAGACGACCGGTCTCGGCGCGCAACCGGGAACGGCCGGCGATCGACTCGTAGGTCTCGGCGGTGGCCAGGCGGCGCACCGACCTCATCGCTCCGGGCAGCTCGGGGCCGGGGTCGAGCTGCTCGAAGGACCGGCCGACCGCGCCCAGCAGCGGACGGACCCCGAACCGGTCCCAGCCGGCGTGGTCGCGGTCCGCGTCCACGAACAGGACGGTGGAGCCGGACTCCCGCAGCTCGTCACCGATCCGGGTGAGCAGGGCGGTACGTCCGCTGGAGGTGGGTCCACGGAGGACCGTCAGCGACGCCTCCGGCGTGCCTCGCAGGGCGTCCAGCACCTCGTCCCGACCACAGAACTCGATCTGTTCCCTGCTCATGTCACCGTCCCGGTCGTGCGGCCTCGCGGGCTGCGAAGATCATGACATGTGCCGCGAAACGGTACGCTCGACAGCAGGTTCCCGGTCGGCACCGCCGGGACCGGTATCCGGGGCCGGCGTGGTCCCCGCCCGAAGTCCGCTCGTCGTCCCGTGGTGCGAGGAGTTCCTCGCCCCGTCGCACCGTCGTCGACGACCGCCCTGTGGAGGCACCCTTGCCCGTCCCGGACCTTCCGGACGACGGAACCCGCTCGGCACTCGTGCACGGACCGCCGGGGATCGGGCGCACGGCCGCGCTCGACCGGCTGGCCGCCCGCGTCGGGGAACAGGGCGGCGACGTCCTGCGCCTGCGCTACACCCCCGACGGTCCGGTGATCGACGGCAGCGCGGCGGTGCTCGCCCGGGTCCCCCCGACGCTGCTGCACCCGGTCGACGGCGCGCGGCACTCCCCCGCCCTGGCCGCCCGGATGGCGGCACCGATCGCGATGGTGCTCGACCGGCACCGGCTGACGCTGCTCGTCGACGACCTGCACCGCAGCGACCCCGACTCGGTCGCGGTGCTCGCCGCGCTGGTGCCGTCCCTGGTCGAGGCCGGTGTCCGGGCGGTGTTCACCGTCCAGACACCCGTCCCCGGATTCCTGCGCCCCTTCGTCGCGGTGGTCCGTGCCCTGCGCCGCGACGGCGTCCTCGACTCGCACCGGCTGCGGCCGCTCGACCGGGCGCAGACCGCGAGGCTGCTGGCCGAGCAGCTGCGCAGCCGTCCGGCACCCGAGCTGGTCGACCTCGTGCTCGAGCGGACGCGGGGGGTGCCGGAGGCCGTGCTGGACCTGCTGGGGAGCCTGTCGGCGGGCGGCCGGGTCGTGATCTCCGACCGGCACGCCTATCTCGGCCCGGGACCGGAGCCCGGGCCCCGGCCGGACGGGCCGCTGCTGCGTCCGGTCCGCCGTCTGGGGCCCGCCATGTGGCCGGTCGCGACCGCCGTCGCCCTGCTCGCACCCCTCGGGCCCGCGCTGCCCCGGCTGCTCGCCGCGAGCCTCGACATCGACGTCGACGAGGCCCGTGAGCACCTCGAGGAGCTCGTCGACGCCGGGGTGCTGCACCGTGGCGGGGCCGACGACGGCTGGCGTTTCCCGGTCCCCCAGGTGGCCGTCGAGCTCGCGGCCTGTCTGCGGCCCTACGAGCGGCGCTGGGTGGCCGTCACCGCCGTCGTCGCCCTGTGGACGGGTGTCGCCCACGCCGAGGACCCCGACTACCTCACGGACCGCATCGCCGAGGCGGGCGCGTTGCTGGACACCGACCGCGCCCGTTCCGAGCTGGTCCAGCGGGCCACGATCCGCGCGGCCGACGACCCGCACCGGACCAAGGCCTGGTGGCTGACCGCCGCGGACCTGTCGCCCGACCGCGCCGACGAGGCGATGGCCCGCTGGATGTACGCCACCAGTTGCTACCGCACCGGTGACTACGCCACCGCCGTCACGACCATCGAGTCCGTCCTGGACGAGCTCGGCGACGTCCTGCCCGAGCACTGGGTCGTCGACGCCGGTGCGACGATGCTCGGCTCGATGCGCAGCCTCGGCGACCTCGACGGGCTCCGCGCCATCGCCCACGGCCGCCGCGAGCTCCCCGGTGACGTGGCCGCGCGGTCCTCGTGGCGTGCGCTGGCCCTGTTCATGCTCGGCCGGTGGCGGGACGCCCTGGAGCTGCTCGACGACACGCGGTGGGCGTGGCGCGGACCGGGGGCGACCTCCTACCTCGGGGACACGCTCTCGATGATGGCCGAGCTGGGGGCGGGGCGTCCGGGGACGTTCGAGACGCTGCTCGCCGACCGGGGGCTGTGGCCGGCCGACAACTCCGCCCGTCGGCGGCTGGCCTTCACCCAGGGGCTGGTCACACTCCTGCTCCTGCTCAGCGACGTCGGCCGGGCCCGCCGGCTGATGGCGGACGAGGGCCTGACCCCGGAGATGCTGAGCCTGTCCGACCGGGCCTCGCTGGCGTTCCTGGAGGGCCGGACCGCCGAGGCCAAGGACCTGGCCCGCCGCTACCGCGTCGGCGGGTTCGTCGTCGGGCACGACGCGGGCCTGGAACTGATGCAGCAGCACCACGCCTTCCTGCTGCTCGCCCGGGGCGAGATCACCCGGGCCCGGGAGTTCCTGGACGAGGCGATCGCGGCGAAGTCCTCGCTGCGGCACCTGCTCGCCGCCCCGCGCGCCGTCGCCGACGTCGCCGTCGGGGACCTCGACGAGGCGGTCGACCGGCTGCAGGGCTCGGTGGCCGACGCGGAGGAGCGCGGCATCCTCATCGGCACCGACGCGAGCCACCTCCAGATCGCGCGCATCGCCATGGCCCGCGGCGATCTCGACGGCGCGCGGCGCGCGGGCCGGGCGCTGGAACGGTTGCACGACGTGCTCGGCACCTCGCGGACCGAGCTGTACCTCCTGCTCGTCCGCTCGCTCGTCGACCGCCACCCGACGACCGTCGAGAGCTGCCTGCGGATCGCCCGGGAGCGCGGCCTCCCGCTCGAGCTGGCGACGGTCATCGGCATCCTGGGCGAGCAGGACCTCGTGGGGCCCGACGACCTGTGGGAGTGCTACGACCTCTTCGGGGACCTCGGCGCCCTGCTGTGCCGGAACTGGGTCCGCGGTCAGATGACCCGTGCCGGCGTGACCGTACCCGGCCGCACCACGGTGGTGGCGGAGAACGAGCGGCTGCTGGGGCTGCTGGTGGGGCAGGGCTTCGGCAACCGCACGATCGCCACGATCCTGCAGGTCAGCGAGAAGAGCGTGGAGGGCCGGCTGGGCCGGATGTTCGCCCGCGCCGGCTACCGGTCGCGGACCGAGCTGATGACGGCGATGCAGGACCGCGGGTTCACCGGCTGACCGGTCGTGCCCCCGGCGCGCGACGGCCTCAGACGGCGAGTTCGAGGTCATCCGCGGTCAGCAGTGTCAGGTCGGCGGGAGCCACGGCACCGCCGGCGCTGAGCCGGGACGCCTGCCGGTCGGCCATCCGCTCGAACACCCGGCGGGCGGTCCGGCCGTTACCGAACGTGCCGTCCTTCGGGATCTGCTCGAAGTAGGTGAGCAGGGCCTGCTCCGCCTCCGGGGCGAGCCGGTAGTCGTGGCGCTCGCACTGGCTGCGCACGATCGTGACCAGCTCGGGGGCGTCGTAGTTCGCGAACTCGATGGTCCGGCTGAAGCGGGACTCCATACCCGGGTTGGCCTCCAGGAACTGCTGCATCTCCTTCGAGTAGCCGGCCGCGATGACGACGACGTCGTCCCGGTGGTCCTCCATCAGCTTGACCAGGGTGTCGATCGCCTCGCGCCCGAAGTCGGGGCCGGTGCCGCCCCGGCCGCTGGACAGCGTGTACGCCTCGTCGATGAACAGGACCCCGCCCAGCGCGCTCGTGAACGCCTCGGTGGTCTTGATCGCGGTGCCGCCGATGATCTGGGCGACCAGGTCCGCGCGCGCCACCTCGACCAGGTGCCCGGACCGCAGCACCCCGAGGCGGGCGAGGACCTCGCCGTAGAGCCGGGCGACGGTCGTCTTGCCGGTGCCCGGCGCGCCGGCGAACACCAGGTGGCGGGCCATCGGCGGGGCGGACAGCCCGGCGTCGACCCGGCGCTTGGCCATCTTGTTGAGGTTCACCAGCGAGGTGACGTCGGCCTTCACCCCCTCCAGCCCGACGAGTGCGTGCAGGGCGTCGAGCGGGTCGTTGGCCGGGCGCCGGGACGGTGCCGCACCCGGCGCGGAGGCGACGGCCTCCTGCGGGCCGCCGGCGGCCGCCGCGGCCGGACCACCGGACCGGGGCCCCGGCGCGTCCGGGATCCCGTTGGCGAGGCTGGTCAGCCGTTCGACGGTGAGCGACGCGGCAGGGGCCGTCACCCGCAGACCGGCGCCTGCGTTGCCCTGCGCGGTGCAGCCGAGGAGACGGACCGGTTCGGCCGTGGCGACGACGACACCGTCCGCCCCGCCGTCGCCGGCGGTGCACTCCTCCAGCGTGCCGCCGGAGCCCGCACCCAGCCGGAACGCCGCTCCGGGGGCGCCCGCCACGCGACAGTGCTGCAGGGTCAGGTCCGCGCCGGTACCGGCGGCGACGCCGTCGCCGCCGACCGCCGACAGGTGGCAGTCGGCCAGCGACAACGCCGCGCCGGTGACGGCCACACCGGACCCGGCGGCGCCGCGCAGGGTGAGCCCGTCGATCTGCGGGCGCGCCCCGTCGGTGACCCGCACGCCGTCGGCGCCGGCCCGCTCGATCTCCACGTTCTCCAGCCGGCCTCGGGCGCCGCCGGAGACGACCAGTGCGCAGGTCCCGGCGTCCAGGACGCGCAGCCGGCGCAGGAACGGGTCCGCGCCGTCGTCGACGACGACGCCGGCGCCGCTGTCGGCAGCGGTCTCGACGGCGTCGAGCTCGGGGGTGCTGCGCCCGGTCACCCGCAGCCCGTCGCCCGTGGTGGAGCCGACGGTGCAGCCGGTGGCGGTGCCCGAGGCCCTGCCGGTCCACAGCAGACCCGCCCCGGTGGCGCCGCGCACGGTGACCGAGCGCAGCTGCGGGCGGCAGGCGTGGTCGACGTGCACACCGGCAGCACCGCAGGGTCCGATCCCGGCCCCGTCGAGCTGCACGGACGAGCTGCTCGCGAGGTACAGGCCGACCCCGGCGGCGTCGGTGACCTGCAGGTCGGAGGCGGTGAGGGCACCGTCCTGCTCGACGGCGACGGCCGGCTTGCCCGCCCCGGTCACCGAGGTCCGAGAGAGCGTGAGGCGGCCCCGCTCGTGGACGAACACGCCGTTGCCGGCGGGGTCGTCGATCCGGGTCGCGGTCAGGTCCAGCACGCCGTCCCCGGCCACCACGACCGCCGTGGTGCCGACGCCGGTGATGCGGCTCAGCGACACGGAGCTGCCCACCGGGGAGCTGACGACGACCCCCGCGCCCGCCGGGGCGGTCAGGGTGCAGTCACCGGCGTGCACGGCGCCGTCGTCGCGGGCGAGCACCGCCGACCAGCCCGCGCCGGCGACGGTGCACTCGGTGAGCCGTAGCGCCCCGCTCGTCACCAGCACCGCGGCGACGACGCCCGGCGCGCCCTGCACGGTGATCCCGGACAGCTGCGCGGTCGCCGACGGGGGCCCGGCCAGCACCACCGCGACACCCTCGCGCGGGGCGATCCGGACGGTGCCAAGGCCCTCCTCCGCGGTGATGGTGATCGCCCGGCGCAGCACGAGGGGCTCGGTGTAGGTGCCGGGCGCCACGCTGACGACGGCACCCTCCGGAGCCGCGGCCACGGCCTCGGCCAGGCTGCGGTGTCCGGACCCGCCCATCGGCGAGACGGCCAGCGCCGCGCTCATCGCGGCACCGGTCCCGTACGGCGTCGCGGCTCCATCGCACCCCTTCGGCAGAGTCGGTTCCGGCGGTCCTCCCCTGTCTAGTGCGGGCCCCGGCACCGCGGAGCGGCGACGGGACCCCACGCGCGCCCCACGGGGGAGATCCCCCGCGAACCGGTCAGCCGGTGGAGGCCCCGCCGGTGAGCGAGCGCAGCGTGGCGGCCGGGATCAGCGCCGGGGCGGGCGAGTCGGGGTTGACCACGACGTCGACGCCCTCGGCGGGCAGGGCGGCGGCCAGCTCCGCGGCGGTGGTCTCGCGCCAGGACGCGACGCCGGTGACCCGGTCGCGGTGCGCGGCGGCGGTGACGACGGGGACCACGCCGCCGCCGGGCGCGGGCCGGACCACCGCGACGCCGGTCTCGTCGAGGGCCACCCCGAGACGGGCCTCGAGCAGGACGGTGTCGAGCAGCTCGAGGGTCTCGTCCTCGGGACGGAGGCCGTCCGCCCGGTCCAGGGCCAGGATCTGCAGGACGGCGTCGACGGGGTCGGTCGGCGACCCGGGGTCCGCGGGGACGTAGTCGGGGTTGGTCTGGAACCCCTCGACGCGGCCGTCGGCACGCAGGATCCAGGCCCCCACGATCCGGGTCGGGTCGGGGTGGGACTGCTCCGGGGTCGGCCGCCAGGCGGGGTCGACGAGGTAGGCGATCCGGTCCTCGGCAGTGCCGGGCACCTCGGCCTCGGCGGGTCCGCCCTCGGGGGCGGGCGTGTGGTCGGGGGCGGTACTCATGGACGGCTCTCCGTTCGGGGGCGGTTCGTGGTGTCCGCGGGCGGACGGCCGGGCTCGGGAGCGGGCACGTCACCGTCGACGTCCCAGCTCGGGACCGCCTCGGAGACCCAGCTCCCGTGAGCCGGACCGCTCCGGGCCGCCGGGGCCGGGGTGTCGTCCGGGGCGGGACCGTGCAGTCGGAGCGGGTTCCCGTCGCGGTCCGTCCCCACGGCCGAGACGACGACGCCGGCGCCCGGCTCCCGGCGCACCGCGGCGACGACGCCGCCGTCGGACGGGGTCAGCACGACCACCGCCCCCCGGCTGTGGATCATCGACACCGTCTCGGTCCGTCCCGTGGCCGGGTCGTGCATCCGGACCAGCGCCGAGCTGCCGTCCCCGCCGTGGAACAGGCCGTCGTGGACCTGCACCCAAGCGGCGACGCCGGTACCGATCTCCGCCGGCGGGGCGCCGAACGTCCGCTCGACCGCATCCGCCGCGGGCTCGGCGACGACCTCCCGCGGGCGTCCCCGCCACAGGTCGTGCAGCGCCAGGTGCCCGTCGAGACCGGTGTCCGCCAACTCCTCCCAGGCCCCACGGTGCAGCGCGAACCGGTCCGTCCGGTCGGCGGTGAACGGGAGCAGATCGCGCACCAGGTTGCGCATCTCGGCCAGTGAGACGGTCGCCCGGGCGAGCGTGTCGACGTCGAAGGGAAGCGGGGAGGTCCGCCGCCGCCACGCGTCGTAGGCGTCCAGCAGTGCCGCGCGGTAGGCCTCGTTCCCGTCGTACGCCGCGCGGTCACGCGCGTTCGCCGCGGCATCGCCGGACGCGGTCGGCCCGTCCGGGGCGACCGGCGCCGGGAGGTCGTCCCGGACGACGGGGAGACGCAGGTCCCGCAGCACGTTCTGGATCGCGGCCCACTGGTGGTGGCCGGGCACCAGCCGATCCCGGGCCGTCGGCGCGGCGACCGACGGCAGCGGCCTGCTCGGCAGCTGCGACCCGCCGAACAGGGCGTCGAGGCGGGCCAGGTCGGCCTCGGTGTACACCAGGATGCCGTCGGGCCCCATCAGGGCGTCGTACGCGGTGGTCCCGCCGACGGCGGCGGCGTTGCCGTGCGGGCCGTACCTGTCCGGCAGGCCGAACACGTGGGAGAGCTCGTGCGCCGCGACGGCGGACCCCGTCGCCTTCAGGCTGCGGATCTGGTCCAGCTGCCAGCGCCCCTGACGGGACGTGGCCGACTGCCCGCGGACCCACGGCACGTCCTCCACGACGACGACCTGGTGCTCGGGGCGGGTGGGCGACAGATCGAGGCTCAGGTGCAGCTGGTCCCCGCCGGGCAGCCGGTAGCGGTGGTTGAGCAGCTCCAGCTGTTCGAGGGCCAGCGCGGTGGCCTCGGCGACCGCGGCCGGGTCACCCACCAGGCGCACCGCAGCGGTCAGCTCACGGACGAAGTGCCCGGGGAACACCTCGAAGCGGCGCACCTCCACCGGCGCGAGGTCGTCGTACCGGGAGATCCCGGGGCCCTGGTCATCGGGTGGGAGCACCGTGACGGCGTCGGGCCGTACGAGGGTCACCGGGGCCGCGGCCCGCTGGGCGTCCCAGACGACGTCGCGGCGGTACAGCTGCTCGGAGTCCGCCGCCGGCTCACGCCCCTCGTGCCATCGGGGTCCGGCGCGGTGCAGCGGCTCCGCACCCCCGGTGAGGGCGGCCGGACGCGCGTCGGCGGGCGGCACCGGCGGCGCCTCGGGCGCCGGTGGCCCGGGCACGGACGGTGCCGGCTCGCCGACCGGGACGGTCTGCACACGGTCGCCCGCGCCGGTGACACCCACCGCGGTGAGGCGCGCATCGTCGGGGACGACGACGTGCTCGGCGAGTCCGACTCCGCCGTCGGACGGGGTCAGCACGAGGACGTCACCCTCGACCTGGATCACGGAGAGCGTCTCGACGCGACCGTCGCCCGGGTGCTCGATCCGGACCAGGCCGGAGCCGCCGTGGCCACCGGTGTGCAGCGCGTCGGCGAACCGGGCCCACGCGTC
This sequence comes from Pseudonocardia sp. DR1-2, assembly GCF_023717215.1. Classification (NCBI taxonomy): domain Bacteria; kingdom Bacillati; phylum Actinomycetota; class Actinomycetes; order Pseudonocardiales; family Pseudonocardiaceae; genus Pseudonocardia; species Pseudonocardia sp. DR1-2. The sequence goes on from NZ_JAMQOF010000003.1 coordinate 244,349, forward strand.
CGGGCCGGCGCCGATGTCGACCGGCGGGAACCCGAACGTCCGCTCGATCTCCTCCCGGGCGCTCCCCCGGTTCCCCCCGCTCCCGGCCGGGTCCGGGGTGCCGACCGGATCGGGTGCGGCGGCCGGCCCGGGCGTCGCGACGGCGTCCGGCGTGGCGCGGGGGCGGCCCCACCAGAGATCGTGCACCGCCAGGTGCCCGTCGAGCCCCGATCCCCGCAGCTGCCGCCAGGTCGGCTCGTGCAGGCCGAACACGGCCGTCGGGTCGTCGGAGAACGGGATCCGCGGAACGAACGGACGGTCCTCCCGGGGGAAGACCAGCGCCACGTCGTCGGCGCCGGTCCCGACCGCCTCGACCCGGCCCAGGTGGCTCAGGTGGTCGGCGGTCGCCGGGACGACGTCAGCGGTACGCAGCTCGACGAGCTGCACCGTGCCGCCGTCGTTGAGCAGGTTCCAGTAGGTCGGCCCGGCCAGCCGCAACTGTCCCTCCCCGGTCGGGGGGACGGCGGGGTCGCGCTCGAACGTGCCCCAGACCACCGCGTCGGCGCCCGGCCCGGCCGCCCGGACGGTGTCGATGACCGTGCCGAGCGCGGCCGGACCGGTCCCGATCGGGGTCATCGGGCTGCCGAAGGTCTGCTCCAGCATCCGACGGGTGCCGACCGGCCCGGACGGCTCCGCGCGGGGCGCGGGCGACCGCCCGTGCCAGACCTCGTGCAGCTCGGCCGCGTGGGTGGGGTCGGAACCGGAGTAGGTCCAGGCCAGATCGTCCACCGTCCGCGGGGCCGACGACCTCGTCGCGGCGGAGCCGACCGTGCCGGGGTCGAGGACGACGAGCGACGGCACGGCCGGACCCTGCGTTCCGGACCCACCGGGCTCGGCCGTGTCGCCGGAACGGTCCCCCTGCGGGTAGGAGGGCCCGGTGGAGCCGGACCGGTCCGCCGCGGGCCCCGCGACGGCGTCGTCGACGCCCCGGAACGCTCCGCGCGCCACCCCGAGTGCGACCACGGCACGGGCGGCCTCGACGACGTCGACGGCCAGCGGCGTGGTGGTCCGGCGCCACTGTGTGTAGACCGAGCGGACGTCCTCGTCGCTCGCGGTCAGCCGGCGGGAGGCGAGCTCGGTGTCGATCGCCTCCCGCTGGTCGGCGCCCGGAGTGATCGTCGCGCGGGCCGCGGCGTCGATCCCGGCCGGGGCCCCGGGCAGCCGCTGCTCGTCGACGACGACCTGGCGGACGGTGGTCTCGATCTCGTCCAGGTCGGCCTGGGTGAGCACGTCGCGCCGGGTCTCGAGGACGCCCATGACACCGTCGGTGTCGACGACACCGCCGACCAGCGCCAGGGTCGCGTCGCCCCCGTAGCGGTCCTTCAGACCGATCAGGTGCAGCAGCTCGTGCAGGGCGACGTCGGCCCCGGTCGTGGCGAGCTCGTCGAGGATGCGGTCGACCCGCCAGTGCCGGTGGTCGGAGACCCCGTCGAACCCGTCGTCCAGCTCCTCGTCGGTGACCCGGATGCGGTACCGGGGGCCCGGCCGCGGATCGGGGTCGACGGCGAGGTGGAACTGGTCCCCGTCGGAGAAGGCGTAGGTGCCGTTGACGCGGGCGACGGCGGCCTCGGCGAGTGCGCGGGCCTGCCGCCGGGCCTCGGGCGGGCCGTCGAACACGATCGGCAGCGTCACGTGGGTGACCCGGCGGCCCGGTTCCGCCTCGAACCGGCGCACCTCGAACAGGAGATCGCCGCCGACGGCGCCGATCGCCCCGTCGACCTCGGCGGCCCGCGGCGTCTCCGGGAGCGCCGTCCGGCCGGGAGCGGCGAGCGCACGCTCCCAGGCCGGACCCGGCCGCAGCGGGTCGGTCAGCGGCGTGGCGCGCGGCAGCGTCCCGGGGTACCAGGTCGGGCCGGTGTCGAGGCGCCCCGGACGGAGCTGCCCGTCCCAGGCCAGCCGCAGCGGGTCCGGGCCACGGCGCGGGGCCGGCGCGGGCTCCGCAGGCGGGGGCGGCGCGGCCGGGCCCGGGACCGGGGCCGGTGCGGGCCGCTCGGGGGCCGGGAACGGCAGCCGGCCGCCGTCGGCACCGACACCGACGGCGCGGACGACGGCGCCGTCCGGCACGGTGGCCTCCCCCGCCCAGGCGGCACGGGGCCCGTCGGGGAGCACGACGAGCGTCTGCCCGTCGGCCCGGACGACGCTGGCCGGGGTCTCGGTGGTGTCGCCGGGGGCGCGGACCAGCAGCAGCGCGTCGGCGCCGTCGCCGGCCCGGCGGACCGTCTCGACGGCCCGGTCGAGTGCCGCCTGCCCGGTCCCGACCTCGGTGGGCGGATGGCCGTAGGTGCGTTCGACCGCGGCGGCGTGCTCCCCGGCCGGGAGGTCGGGGTCGGCCGGGCGGGGCCGTCCCCACCACATGTCGTGCAGCGCGAGGTGGCCGTCGAGGCCGGGCGCGAGGAGCCGGTGCGCGTCGGACCGCAGGGCGAACCGGGCGCCGGACTCGTCGGTGACGTCGAGCCGCGGACGGCCGGTGTCGACCGGCGGGAGGTCCAGCGGGCTGCCGTCGGGGTGGGCGGCGACGGCCCGCAGCCGGCCCAGCCGCTCGATCCCGCCCGGGGTCGCCTCGACGTTCGTCCCCGCGGCCAGGTCGACCAGCCGTACCGAGCCCGCGTCGTTGACCAGGAGCCAGGTGCGGCGGACCGGGCCGACCCAGTCGCCGCGCCGGGACCGGGTGCCCGCCGGGACGGGCTCGGGCATCCCCTGCAGCAGCGCGTCCGCGCCGGGACCCGCGTCGGCCACGGCGCGGATGACCCGCACCATGGCGGCCCGGCCGGCACCGACGTCGGCGGGGTGGGCGCCGAAGGCCTGCCCGACGGGGTCGCCGACCGGGGAGCCGACCGGCGCCGGGTCGCCGCGCCACAGGCGGCGGAACTCCACCGCGTCCGCGGCCGACCCGGTCCACTCCCCTCCGGACGGGCGACGGTCGGCCCGCGGCTGCTCCGGCGCGGCGCCGTCCGCGCCGGCCCGCGACGACGGGTCACCGGGCAGCAGCGCGTCGAGGCCGGCGGCCGGGGAGGGACCGTCGGCCCCGGGTGCCGGTCGCCCGAGGAGCAGGGCGTCCAGACCGGCCGGGGCCTGCCGGGTGACCGGGGGGCCGCCCAGCAGAGCGGCGATCCCGGCGCCGGGCCGGGCGTCGGTCTGCGGGCTGAGCAGTGCGAACGGGTCCGCCGCGGCCGCGGCCGGGGGTGCCGCCGGCAGCGTCCTGGCCTCGCCGGAACGCTCGATCAGGTCGACGGTGTGCGCCGCCAGCCGGTCGGTCGTGTAGGACAGGCCGGAGGTCCGCTCGTTCCACCGGGCGTAGGCGGCCAGGACCGCCGAGCGGGGGGCGGCGAGTCCGCGCCCGGCGAGGGCCCGGTCGATGGCGGCGAGCATCTGCCCCGACGGGACCGTGGAGGGCCGGAACCCGGCGTCCGGTGCGGGCTGCACGACGATCTCCGGCACACCGGTGGGCGCGGCCCCCCGGCCGGGGCCCGCCGCGGCGGCGTCGGCGTCGGCGGTGGGCAGCCGCAGACCGTGGACCACCGCGTGCCGGGACGCCAGGTCGATGCGCTCGATGTCGGTGTTGCTGAGCAGGCGGCTGCGGTTCTCCAGCGCCCCCATGATGCCGGTCCGGTCCCGTACGGAGGCGACCGCGGCGTCCGACGCGTCGCGGGTGTAGCGGTCCACGGTGCCGAGCCGGTGCGCCATCTCGTGCATGGCGGTGGAGCGCAGACCCGCGGCGAGGTTGTCCCGGATCTGGACCAGGTTCCAGCGCGAGCTGTGCGAGTGGTTGGTGCCGTGCACGTAGGAGTCGTCCACCACCGCGACCGTGTGCGGGGTGATGCGGTGGTCGGCCAGCTCGACCGAGACGTGCAGCTGGTCGCCGTCCGGGAACAGGTAGTTCCGGGCGCTGATCTCCTCGGCCGTCTCCCGGGCGAGTGCCGAGGCGGCCTCGACGGCCGGCGGGGTGCCGGTGAACCGGATCGCCAGCGTCAGCTCCCGCACCCAGCGTCCGGGTTCGACCTCGAACCGGCGGACGTCGAAGGTGGCCCGGGTCCCGCGGACGGCCGGCCGGCCGTCCGCGTCCACCCACGGCTGCACCACGTCGGCGCCCGCCTCGGCGGGTGCGGCCCGCTCGCGTTGCCGGCGCCAGGCCGCGCTCGACGGGTCGAGCGGGGAGGACGCGACCCGCGCGGCGGGCAGGTAGCCGGGCACGGCCCGGGGCCCGGTGGACACGCGGAGGGGGACGCCGTCACGGGATGCACCCAGCGGGCCCCGGGCGGTGACCAGCACCGGAGGCGGGCCGGGCGGGGCCACATCGAACGGCAGGGCCGCGCCGTCGGCGTCCGTGCCGACGGCCGCCACCCACGCGCCGACGGGAACCGACGACGACGCCGGGTCCACCGCGGACCCCGCGGCCGGGTCCACCAGCCAGACCGTGCCCCGCACGTTGACCAGGGTGTGCGCGGAGCCGTCGTACAGCGGGCCGCCCGAGGCGAGGACCAGTGCCTCGGCCCCGTGCCCCGCCGACCGGACGGTCGCCGCCACCGACAGCAGTGCGTCCGGGCCGGTGCCCACCCGCACCGGCGGGCGACCGTGGGCACGGGTGACGGCCTCGAACCGGTCGGCCACCGGGACGTCCGGTCCCGCCGCCCGGGGCCTGCCCTGCCACATGTCGTGGAAGGCGAGGTGGACGTCGAACGAGGTGCCCGTCAGCATCCGCGCCCAGTCCCGGTGCAGCGCAAAGCGGTGGTTGCGCAGCAGGGAGACCGGCAGCGCACGCCCGGCGGAGACCGGTGTCGGCAGCGGTGTGCCGGGGCCGGTCATGAGCCGCCGGACCCGGGTCACCGCGGCGCGCAGGACACCGTCGGGCCGGGGGACGGACGGCCGCGGGACGGGAGCGCCGCCGGGCGGCGCCGCGGGGGTCCCGGCGGCGGGGCCGGACCGGTGGGCCGGACCGTCGGGGACCCCGCCGCGCGGCTGCAGGACCCCCCCGGTCAGGGCGACCTCGGCGACCTCACGGGCGAGCCGGCGCGCGTCGGCCGGCATCGCGCGGCCGAGCGCCGACCAGCGGTCGAACGCGCGGCGGGCGTCGAGGTCGGCCGCGTCCCCCGGGGTGCGGGGCAGCCCGGCGTCGTCACGCAGGTCCCGGAGTGCGGACCGGATCTCCGCGAGCCGCAGCGGGGTGAGGCCGGGTCCACCGGCGGCCGGGCCGGACTCCTCCATCGGATCCGGCTCCGTCCGCGGGGCCGGCTCCGTCCGCGGTGTCGGCTCCGTCCGCGGTGTCGGCTCCGTCCGCGGTGTCGGCTCCGGGCGCGGCGTCGGCTCCGGGCGCGGCGTCGGCTCCGGGCGCGGCGTGGTCTCCGGCCCGGCCGGGTGGGTGGGTAGCGGCAGCGGCGCCCGGCCGCCGGTGACCGCGGCGGCGCGCACCGCGCGGACGGCGGGCGGACCGTCCGGCCCGACCCGCGTCGCGGTGCCCGCACGCGGGTCGACCAGCCACTGGGTGTCCCCGTCCTGGAGCAGCACCCAGGTAGTGGGAGCGACGCGCGGTCCCCGCCGGCCGGTGTCCCGGACGGCTTCCACGACGGCCGAGGAGCCGTGCCCCGCGTCCCGGACGGCAGTGGCCACCGCGGCCCACGCGCCCGCGCCGTCGCCGACGGCGACCAGCTCGGTGCCGAGCCCCTCGGCGACGACCTCGTCCGCCGGGCGGCGGTGACCCGCGTCGGGCAACCGGGGGGCCCCGTGCCAGGTCTCGACGACTGCCACGGCGGAGTCCGCGGTGTCGCCCTGCAGCAGGTGCGCCCAGCGGTCCGGCGACACGAACGGCCGTGGGACCCCGTCCCGGCCGGTGACCGCGGTCGTGAGCCGCCCCTCGGCGGTGTACCCGTTCCGGTCGGCGTGTTCGACCGCGGCGCGGGCCAGCTCGGTCGGGGACTCCGGCGCCGGGCGGCCCTGCTCGCGCCAGCGCCGGTAGACCTCGAACGAGTCGTCGCGGCCGGAGCGCAGCCCGCGGCTGTCCAGGGCGACGCGGATGGCGTCCATCTGCGGCCGCGTCGGCATCTCCGGCGCCGGGAGGAGCGGGTGCACGACCGTCCCGGGGTCCGTGACCGGCCCCGACCCGGTGACCGTCGACGAGCGCGGGGCCCGCCCCGAGGAGGTGTCGGCGGGGCGCGGCGGCGGCGGAGTCGCCGGGGGCTCCTCGCCCTCGGGGATCGTGGCCAGCCGCGGCACCCGGGGCGGCAGCGGTGCGGCCGCCACCGGACGCCGCTGCACCCACTCCGCGGTGCGCCGGTCCAGCTCGGTCTTGGCCTCGGCCCACCCGCGGGCGGCCTCGGTGTACTTCTCACCGGCCACGCGGAGGTCGGTCGCGATGTCACCGGTCTGCTCGCCGCGCAGGCTCTCCAGGCGGCGGCGGTCCGCCGCGGGGGTGCCGAGCCAGAGCGCGTCGAAGCGGTGCTGGACCGCGACGAGCTCCTTGTCGGCGGCGCGCCAGTCGTCGGCGCGTGCCTTCTCCTCGGTCATCGCGGAACGGACGTCGGCCGGCATCGGGCCCAGCAGCGTCTCGGCGTCGCGTTCGGCGATGAACAGACGCAGGTCCCCGCCACGCGTCGTACCCGTGACGTGCAGGTCGTCGCGGCCGGGCCGGGTGAGGACCGCTTCGACGTCGTAGCGGTAGGAGCCCGCGAGGATCCGGACCGAGCCGCCGAGCTTGGTCTCGTGCTCGCGTCCGGTCAGGGGCAGCTGCATCGACCGGTTGCTCGCCGACGCCTGCCCCTGGGCGTCGCCACGCAGGTCGCCGCGGGACTCGCCGACGGTGCGGCCGTCCCCGAGCAGCCCGGCGCCGACGCCACCGGACACGTCGCTGTAGGGACCGGCGACCGTCGAGGTCATGGAGTGGGACTCCGCGCCGACCCCGAGCTGGGCCGACACGGCCTCGGTGTACAGCGACTCCGGCACGATGCGCAGCCGCGGCGTCAGCACGTACCCGGGCAGGCTCGGGTGCGCGACCGGCGGCAGGTCGGTCGGGCCGTCGAGCAGCAGCGGGATCCAGGTGTCGAGGTACTCGGGGGTGAACATCGCGTCGAGGGCGTGGTGGCCGGGCTCCCCCGGGGTCGTCCAGGCCCGGGGGACGTCCGCGGCCTGCAGCGCCTGCTGCAACGCAGTCCGGGCGCGCTGCGCGTCGCCCCGGATGTTGCCGAGGACCGTGTCCGGGTCGACCGTCGCCGCGGGGCGCCCGTCGGCTGCCGGACGCATCTGGTCCGGCGGCGGGAGCGCCGGGTCGGGCTGGGTCGACAGGAACGACACCGGGACCCGCCGGCGCAGCGTGAACGGCACCGAGGCCAGCGACGGGGTGGTCGTCCCGTCCCGGGACACCGACAGCTCCAGATGCCCGTCGCGGCCGAGGATCGCGGTCGGACCGTCGGAACCCAGCCAGCGCCAGCCGCGGTAGGTGTGGGCCGTCGCGTCGGGGCGGTGCGTCGTCGAGGACCAGGACGCACCCGCGGCGGCGAGCCCGCCGCCGTAGTGCGCGCCCCCGTCGACGGAGCCCTCACGGCCCCCCGCGCTGCCGCCGATGTCGGCGCTCGGCCCGGACGACACCGCGGTCACCTTCATCCGCTGGTCGCTGAAGTACTGCTCGACCTTCGGCGCGTGCCCGTCGTGGACGACCCGCTCCACCCGCGCGGCGTCCGCGGCCGGGTCGGGCACGAACCGCACGGTCCCGGTCAGGTCGTGGTGGCCGACCACGCCGCCGCGGGAGCCGGTGAAGGTCAGGCCGTTGCCACCCAGGCTGTCCTGCATGCCCTTCAGGTCCGTGGCGGTGAACCCGCGCTGCGGGTCGGTGAACCGCTCGGTCAGGGTGCGGACGTCGGCCGCCGGGAGCATGCCGTCGAAGTGCCCGGGGATCTTCGCGGCGAGGTCGGCAAGGGGGCGCGCGATGTCCTCGTCCATGGCCCAGCCCAGGCCGACGACCGGCGAGGGCCCGCGCAGCCGCGACGGCACCAGCAGGGGCACGTCGGAGGTGTCGGGGCGAGGGAGCTCCGGGGGCAGCAGCCCCCAGTCCCGCAGCTGCGCCTCACCGGCGGAGACGTAGACCTGCCGGCGCAGCTCGACGTAGCGGGTCGCGGTCCGTTCGGTCGGCGTGCGCACCAGGTCCAGGAGCTGGTTGGTCACCGTCGTGCGGGCCGTCGCCTTGAAGACCCCGTCCATGACGACCACGTAGGAGCGGCTGCTGCCCAGGTCGTGGAAGGTCTCGCTGGCCCCCGCCGTGCCGCGCGACCGCCCGGCCCGGTGCGACGCCCGGTAGCCGGCGTGCGCGCCGCCCGAGCCGGTCGGGTGCCCGTCCGCCGCGGCGACGTCCTGCGCCGTCAGCGCCGTGTCGCTGATCTCGACGCCGGTGCGGCCGGTGACGGTGTGCGTGCGGTTGCTGCTGCCCGAGGCCAGGCCACCGCTGTAGACGACCTCGCTGCGGGAACGGTCCACCGGCGGCGCGTGGTCCACCGACAGGATCCGCGGGCGGTACAGCATCAGCTCGCCCTCGCCCGTGCCGCGCCGGTCGAACAGACGCCCCTTGTGCACGAAGACCGGTGTCCCGATCCCCTTCTGTGTGACGGTGCGGTCGTTGGCGACGCGCTCCGGGCCGAAGGTCATGTCGAGGGCGCGGCCGTCGTCGGTGCCGGACCGGGCGAGCACCCCGGCCCCGGTCGTCGCGTCGAACGCCGCCTCCATGGCCGCGCGCCGGGCGCCCGCCCCGCCGACCCAGGTGATGATCGTGTCGGGCCGCAGGGTCGGGGCGAGGTTCGTCCCATTCGGCCGGATCGGGGTGGCCGTCGGGGCGCCCGGCATCGGGATGCGCCGCAGGTGCGGCGGCGCGTCCGGCCGCAGCATCTCGTCCTTCGGCACGTCGAGGGCGAACGGCTCCACGACGGGCGGCTCGGCGACGTCACGCACCGGGGTCCGCTCGACGGCCTGCAGGCCCGGCGTGCCGACGCCGGTGACCCGGCCGAACGCATTGGTGACCGAGAACCTCTCCGCCGTGACCCGGTAGGTGTTGACGCCGGTGACACGGTGCGCGTCGCCGCCGGGGCCCCCGACGCTGCGCCGGCCGGTGACGGTGCCGACCGCGCCCCCGGCGTCGCCGCCGTGCGCGTACCCGGCGCGGGCCGTCCCGCCCAGGTACATCGGGCCGACGTCGAAGCTCAGGCCGAACCGGCCGCCGAACCCGGCGTCGAACGCGCTGCCCGAGCTCGCCGTGGACTCCTTGCGGTGGCCCGCGCTGGTCTTCACCGCGACGCCCGCCCGCGGGCCCTCGTCGACGACGTCGGACATCACCGCGTCGACGCGGACGTGCAGGTACTCGGTGTGCCGTACCCCGTCCCGGGAGAACAGCAGGTGCACGCCGCCGTCGTAGAGCTGGTCGGCCGTCGCACCGAGGACGGCGTGGGTCGTCTGGTGGTCGAGCATCCGCCAGCTCTCGCTGAAGCCCTCGACCGTGCCCGCCTTCGATGCCGTGCGCTGCGATCCGTCGTGGTCGACCAGCGAGGCCATGCCGCCCTCCTCGGAGGCGGCGATCCGCTCGATGCGCTCCCGCAGCCGGGCCGGGGCGTCGCCGAGGGAGTGCACGTGGGCGCGACCGATGCCGCGGCCCGCCGCGATGTAGGGCGGCAGGGTGTCGGTGCGGGCCGAACGGGGGGCGTCGCGGATCTCGTCGGGGACCGGGAGACCGGCGTCGCGGGCGTTGTGCGGGTCGTCGGCGAGCAGGGTCTCGACCGGGACCCGCACCGGTGGGGCGGTCTCGCTCGTCGAGCCCCAGGCGACCTTCATCTCCAGGTCGAAGTCGACGTCGAAGGCCTGCAGCCGGGTCTGGTCGACGTTGCGCCGGGAGGCGCTGATGTGGTTGGCGGACCACCCGCGGCGGTGGTTCCAGCCCGCGCCGACGTAGGGCCCCAGGTTCATGAACAGGAACTTCGGGGCGACCCGCCAGCCGCCGCGCAACTCACCGGACACACCGCGGCCCCGGCTGCGGCCGGACTCCACACCCCAGTCGATGCGCTGGGACAGCGTCGTCTTCCCGGCGACCGGACCGCGCCACGACCCGGCCCTGGGGACCAGCCGGGCCATGACGAACGCCGACCGGCCGCCGCCGACGGCCAGCTCGTCGGACTTCATCCAGCCGCCGGTCAGCCGCTGGAAGTGGTGGGTGAGGGTGTTGTCGGACAGGAAGTGCGCGAGCCGGTTGTGTCCCGGTGTCCCGGGCCTGACGAGCTCCGGCGGGAGCTGACCGGCCAGCGCGGCCAGCGCGGCGTCGACACCGGGGGTGCGGATGTCGAGGACCGCGGCGTTGGACAGCGCGGGGCCCGCGGTCCCGTCCAGCGGGGCGGGGACCCGCCCGCCGGGCCTGCGGTCGGCGGTGTCGAACCAGCCGCTCGCGGTGCCGGCGACGGTACGCGGGCCCGGTCCGACGAGGGCCCCGGAGTCGTCGCGCAGCGTCACGGTGAACCGCACCGGGACGTCACCGGCCGGGGCGTGCTTGCCGTCGTAGCCGACGTCGACGTTCACGGTCTTGCGCGTGCGGTGGTGCACGGTGTCGCTGCCGCCGAGGGTGATCCCGCCGCCACCGAAGCCGGTGATGGAACCGCCGGTGCCGACGACCGGGACCGACAGGCCCGAGGTGTGGGCGAGGCCCTCGACGTGGTTCGCGGTGCCCCGGCGGATCTGCTCGGTGCCGTCGGTGGCCGCGGGGGCGTCCGCGCCGCGGGCCGGACCGGGCCGGGTCGGGTCCTCGCCGATCGCGACGACCGCCTCGTAGACCCGGCCGCCGACCCGGACGTCGAACGGCAGGCCGCTGTGCAGCGCCTCCGGACGGGCCTGCAGCATCTCGTCGAGCTGCTCGGCCACGGCCCGGTCCCGGCGACGGTGGCGGCCGGGGACCATCTCGTCGATCAGCTCGGCGACGGCGCGGCGCTGGTCGGCGCCGACCGTCCGGACACGCAGCAGCCGGTCCGGGCCGGGCCCGCCTGCGCGGGTCGACGTACCGGTCCCCACGGGCCCGTCGCCGCGCCGGGAACCGGCGTCGGGACCGTTCCAGGGGGCGAGGACGTCGTCGTCGAAGCGGTAGCGGCCCGACTCCAGGTCGTCGCGCAGCGCGCGCACCGCGTTCGGGTCGCGGGGCGCGTCGAGGTCGACCAGGCCCCGGGTCTCCAGGTAGTGGTGCAGGCGACCGGCGACGAAACCGTCCTCGGCCAGACGCGGGGAGTCCAGCAGCGCACCGAGGAACGGGGACCCGGGCGGGGCGACCATCAGCCCGGTGGGCGGCGTTCCCGAGCCGTCGTCGGGCCGGGTGAGCAGGGGGAACAGCGGCTCGCCGTCGGCGAGGCCGCGCGGCATCCGCGGCATCGTGGCCGGCAGCGCACCGGCGGTGTCCGGGACGACGCCGGGCTCGGCCCAGACGCCGCCGTCGCGGTGCAGGACGGCGACGGCGACGTCGGCCCCGGCCCGGTCGAGATCGCCGGCGATCAACCGGCTGAGGATGCGGTCCGCGGGTCGGGTGCCCGCGGGGAACTCGGTGGCGACGTCGCGGATGGTGACCCCACGCCGCTCCAGGCTGACCCGGGCGGTGTCGGTGAGCCGGCCCGCGTCGGTCCAGACGTGCACGGCGGCGGGGTCGCCGGTGCGCGTCGACCACACGTCCAGCGACCGCAGGATCCGTGCGTCCAGCCGCCCGTTCAGCATCGGGAGGTGCACCCGGCGCGGGACGTCGGCGAGGTGGCGCCCGTCCTGGTCGCCCATCACGGTGCGCCGGACGGGCTGGTCGACGAGCGCCTGCACCCCGCGCGACGGCGGTGGGACGACGCCGTCGGGCGCGTCGACGGCGGAGCGGGCGGTGACCCGGACCCCGCCCTCGACGTCGGCGAGCAGGCCGCGCAGGTAGACCGCGGCCGCGGTGGCCCGGCCGTGCCCGGTGGCGCGACGGTGGGCGACGTCGTCGCGCGCGCGACCGGCCCGGTCGGTGTCGGCGTCGCCCAGCAGCCGGCGCGCATCACCGCGGAGCCGGTCGGCGCGGTGGCCGATGCCGTCGCCGACGAGCCGGACCCGCGGCGGCGGCAGCCCCTGGTCGCGGGCGAGGCGGGCCCGTTCGCGGACCTGCTCGGCGAGGCCCTGCAGCTCCCGGCGGGCGGCGGCGTCCAGGCGGGTGGCGTGGCTGCGGAACGGCACGTCGTGCACCGAGTCCACGGCGGTGACGTCGGTGGTGTCGCGCCCCAGCACCGCGACACGGTGCTCGGCCGGGGACGCCCCGGGCGCGGGCGGACGCACGGTCCCGGTGGCGACGATCCGGAACTCCCGTTCCGCGAGCCCGCCGGTCGCGCCGCTGACGACCCGTGCGCGCAGCCGGGCCCGGGCGATCGACTCGACGTCGCGGGCCCGGTCGAGCCCGGTCCGCTCGGCACCGGTGCGGTCGGCCCACGGCCGCGACGCCGAGCGGGAGCCGTTGCCGTGCCCGGTCACCGTCAGGGCCGGGGTGGGGCGGCCCTCGGCGCGGGCCGCGACGACGTCGTCGATCCACCGGTCGGTGGCGGCCTGCACGGCGGCCCGCCCGGTCGCGTCCACACGGTGGACACCCTCGCCGAACGCGACGGTGAGCCGGGTCGCGTCGCCGGGGCCGTGCGTGCTCCCGGTGTCGGACGAGCCGTGCGTGCTCTCCGGCACGAGCGGGTCCCCGGTGTCCTCCGGGGCGTCGGTGCCGGAGCGGGTCGTACCCCAGTCGAAGGAGTCCGGGGCGATCGGGGCGCCGTCGGCGCCGCGCACCGGCGGGCCCTCCACGGCGGGCGGGGCGGGTGGGGTGGCGTCGCGCGGCGCCGGCAGCGGGAGGTCGTGGGTGGGGGCCTGGCGTGCGACCTCGTCGATCCGGGCCAGGTCGGTGCCGGTGAGCAGCGTGCTCCGCCAGTCCGTGCCCATCACACCGGTCCCGTCGACGACCCCGCCGAGGACCGCGCCGGGGACCCGGTAGCGGTCGGGCAGACCGACCCGGTGCAGCAGCTCGTGGAACGTGCGGCCGACCGCCAGCGCGGGGTCGTCGCCGCGCTCGAGATGCTCCATCCGCCAGTGCAGCGACGTCGAGTTCGCCCCGGTGTACCCGGGCTCGGAGGTCACCAGGACGCGGTTGGCGTCGGCCCGCGTCGTCGGCTCGATGCGCAGGTGCAGCTGGTCGCCGCCGGGCAGCGTGTAGCGGCCGTCGACGTGGTCGCGCAGCGCCTGCGTGGCCAGCTCCGTGGCGCGGGCGACGTGCGCCGGGTCCCCGACGAGGTGCAGCGGCAGGGTCAGCTCGCGCACCCACCGTCCCGGCTCGACCTCGATGCGGCGCACGTCGACGGTCACCGGGTTGCCCTGCGGGGTCAGGGTGCCGTCCGGCTGCTGCAGGACGCGGATCTGCTCGGTGTGCGCGGTCCCGGGCGTCGCGTCGCCACGGCGGGCCTTCCACTGCGCGGGCTGCAGCGGGTCCCGGAGCGCCGGGACGGCCGGCGTCGCGTCCGTGCGCCACAGCGGGCCGGGCCGCCACGACCGGGAGGGGGCGGGCGGCCCGGTGTCCGGACCGGCCGTGGTGGCCGGCCCGTCGCCGGGCGGGCCGGTCTCGGGGCGGGCCCCCGCGCCCGGGTCGTCCGGAGCGGTACGGGCCGCGTCGTCGGGGGCGAACCGGATCGGGGCCGCGTCGGGATCGGCGCCCACGGCGAACACCCGGCCGATCCGCGGGATCGGATCCGGACCGGCGACGGTCGCCGTGCCGGTCCGCGGGTCGACGAGCCAGACGGTGTCCTCGTGGTTGACCAGGTTCCAGACGCGACGCACCGGCCCGACCCAGTCGCCGCGACCGTAGGAGCGGCCGGGCTCGGCGGCCTCCGGGTAGGCGTGGACGATCGCGTCGGCCCCGTGGCCGGCCCGCCGGATCCGGTCGACGACCGTCCCGAACGCCTCCGGTCCCTCCCCGACGGGGGCGAGCGGAGCGCCGAAGGCGTTCTCGACGTCGGCGACGGCGGCCGCGAGCGGGGTCGCCGCGGTGCCGTGGGCGACCCGCGGGGTCCCCCGCCAGGTCTCGTGGGCGGCCAGCCCCGCGTCGAGGCCGGCGCCGAAGTCCTCACCGCGCAGGGCGGGGGCCCACGTCCCCGGGGCGGCGAAGGGCGTCGCCGCGATCGCCGCCTGGGCGAGCAGTGCCTCGGCCGCGGTGTAGGCCTCCCGGCTCGCCGTACCGATCTCGCGGATGGCGGTCTGCAGGTCCTGGGCGCCGGCGAACGGTGACCCGCCGTCGCGCAGGGTGCGCGGCCCCTCGTGGCGCATCTCGCCCACGGCGGCGGGCGGGGTCAGCCGGGGCGTGCCGTCCGTGGCGCGGTTGTGGTCGAGCTCCGGCAGCGTCGTGCTGATGCCCAGCGCCTCGTCGGGGCCCACCCGGCGGCGCTGCGGGTCGTCGCCGAGCCCGCCGTACAGCCAGTCGCGCAGGGTCGCAGTGCTGTGGGCGGAGTCGTTCATGCGGCGCGGGGGGAGCCTGCGATCGAGCAGGCCGGGGTCGGGCTCGCCGCGGTGCCCCTGCGGGTGGAGGGCACGGAACGTCGAGGCGAACCGCTCCATCACCGAGGCCGTGTTGCGGTGCAGCCAGGCGGCGCCCTCCGGGCCGGTGCCCTCGACGACGTGGTCGGGGAAGTGCCGCAGGTTGAACGCGGAGAAGTTCTTGGTCAGCGCGACTCCGCCGTCGGCGTGCAGACGCTGGGCCATGGCTGCGAACTGCAGGTAGAGCGCGGCGACGGTGCCGTGCACGGCCGTCCGGGTCGCGGCCAGGGTGTGCGGCGGCCGGCCGGCGAACGCCGGGTCGGTCACCATCTCCTCGGCCACCCGGCGGCCCAGGTCCAGCCCGTCCGCCAGGTGCAGGCGGGCCGCGTGGGCCGGGAACACGTTGACCGCCGCCGCACGGCCGGACAGCCAGGTCAGCAGGTCCGCGAGACCGGCGACGGCGGTCCCGGCGGTGTAGTGGGGCGACACCGTGACCCCGCCGGACCCGGTCAGGGGCTCGACCCGGACCCCGTCGGCGTCGGACGAGAGCCGGTACTCCGGCGACGGGAAGATCGTGGAGAGCGGCGCGGGGCCGGTCAGGGCGGCCAGCCGCTGCAGCACCCGGTCCAGCGCCGCCGCGCTCTCGTCGAGCGGCACCCGACCCGCGTCGCCGTCGAGCAGGCGGGCCGGCTGGGTGACCAGCTCCAGCGTCATGCCCGACGGGCCGATCTCGGCCACCGCCGTGAGGGCCGTGGATCCGGCGAGCTCGTCACCGGCCTCGACGAAGTCCGCGAGGTTGACCAGCCGGTGGCGCAGGAACTCCGCCTCGACACCGATCGCACGGGCCCCCGGCCCGTCACCGACCAGGTCCGGGTTCGCGACGGCCGCGGCCAGCGACCAGTCGCCGCCGCGCGGCATCGGCTCGCCGCGCCCGCGCCACTGCGCGTACGCCTCGCGCACCTCGTCCGGGCCGGACGGCCGGTCGTAGACCTGCAGGGCCTGGCCGATCGCCGCGGCCTGGGCGTCGGTGGGCACCTCGGGCACCGACGGGTGCGGCACGGCCGGGGGCGTCCCCCCGGGGACCGGCGACGGGGCCGGGCCGGCCACGGCCGGACGCTGCGGCAGTGCCGGGGCCGGCGGTGCGGGTGGTGCGGGCGCCGGCCGGGTGGGGTCCTCCGGCGGGGTTCCCGGGGGCGGCGGAGGGGTCGCGCGGGTGGGTGCGGGCGGCGGGACGTCCCGGGCCGGCGCGGGGACCGGCGGGGCCGGGCGGGCCGGAGGGGGCGGCGGGGCGGGACGCACGGGCGGGGGCGGGACGGCGTCGTCGCGGCCGGCACCGGGGCTCACCCACTCGCGGACGCGGCGGTCGAGATCGGTCTTGGCCTGCGCCCAGGCCCGGGCCGCCTCGTCGAACCGGGTGGCGGCGGTCCGGCGTTCGGCGTCGATCGCCGCGATCTCGGTGGCCCGGTCCCGGGCCAGGGTGGCGCGGCCGCCGGGGCCGGCGTCGAGCCACAGCTGGTCGTTCCGGCGCTGCAGCTCCACCAGCGCGGTGTCGGCGGTCCGCCACTCGCCGGCGCGGGCCTTCTCCTGCTCCATCGCGGTGCGCACCGTCCCGGGCATTGGTCCGAGCAGGTCCGCGGCGTGGCGTTCGGCCAGGAACAGCCGCATCCCGGTGCCGGTGACCGTCGGCACCGTGAACGTCTCCGGGGCCCGGCCCGGCCGGTTCAGCTCCAGCTCGATCCGGTAGTCGAACCGGCCGCCGAGCAGCCGGACGGGGTCGCCGAGCTTCGTCTCGTGCTCGCGCCCGATCAGCGGCGCCTGGCCGCCGCGGTTGCTGGTGGCGGCCCCCGCCTCGCCGTCGGCGCGCGCGTCGCCGCGGCTGCTGCCGACGTCGCGGCCCTCCCCGACGACCGAGCCGACGACGTCGCCGGAGTGGGTCTGCGACGACGCGGTCTGGGTCCCGATGTGGAAGTTGGACTCGGCGCCGAGGTTCATCGCCGCGGACACCCCGTCGGTGTGCAGCGACACCGGGGTCACCGTGATCCGCGGGGTCAGCGTCACGCCCACCTGGGTGGGGTGGACGACCGGCGGGAGCGTCGCCGAGCCCTTCAGCATCGACGGGATCCACGAGTCGAGGTGTTCGGGCGAGAACAGCACGTCGAGCTGGTGGCGGCCCGCCTCGCCGGGCCGGCGGAACGCGTCCGGCACGTCCACCGTCGCGAGGTGGTCCTGCACCGCGCGGCTCATCGCCACGGCGTCGGTGCGGACGACGCCCATCGCCGTGTCCGGGTCGATCCGCGGCGCGTCACCACCGGGTCCGGCCCGGCGGGTCTGGTCCGGGGGCGGCTGCGGCAGGTCCGGCAGGGACGACAGGAACGCCGCGGGCACCCGGTGGCGGAGCGTGAACGGCGCCGAGGTCGGGCCGGGGATGGTCTCGCCGTCGCGGGTGACGGTCAGCGAGAGATGACCGGTCTGCCCGATGATCGCGGTGGGCCCGTCGTAGCCGAGGAAGCGCCAGATCCGGACGGTGTCGGACGTGGTGTCGGTGTGCACGTCGGTCCGCGACGAGGACGCGGCGAGCCCGCCGGAGCCGCCGCCGTAGTACGGGTCCTCACCGCCGCTGCCGCCCCGGCCGCCGAGGGTGCCGCCGAACTGTGCGACCGGGCCGGAGCTGCGCACCGACGTCGACGAGCGCTGGTCGGCGAAGTACTGCTCCACCTTGGGGGCGTGCCCGTCGTGGACGACCTGCTCGACGCGGGTCGCTCCCGGGGTGGTGTCCGGCACGAACGACAGGTGCCCGGACAGGTCGTGGTGGACCAGGAAGCCCCGCCGGGAGGCGCTGAACGGCACCCCGTCCCCGCCGAGGCTGCTGTGCAGCCCCTTCAGGTCGGCCGCGGAGATGCCCCGCTGCGGATCGGTGAGCCGCTCGGTCAGCAGCGCGACCTCGTCGGCGTCGAGCCGGCCGGCGAAGTGCCCGGGGAGCTGGTCGTTGATGTCGGCCAGCGGGGCGCGCAGCGCCTCGTCGGTGGGCCAGCCCAGACCGGTGACGGGGTCGTCGCCGCGCAGCGTCGGCGGCACCTGCAGGTCCACCGGTGCCTGGTGCGGGCGGTTCTCCTCCTGCGGGAGCAGGCCCCACACCCGCATCTGCTCCTCGCCGACCGACAGGAACACGTGGTCGGGCAGGTCGACGTAGCGGGTGGCGGTCCGGCGGGTGGGGGTGTGCACGGTGTCGAGGAGCTGGTTGCTCTCCCACGACGTCGCCCGGTGGGTGACCACCCCACGGGCCTTCACGACGAACGACCGGCCCCCGGACCCGTCGTCGAACGTCTCCCGCGCACCGAGGGTCCCCTGGGCCCCGGTGTCGCGGGCGCCGACCTGGTATCCGCCGTGGATCCCACCCGACCCGGTCGGGTGGCGCGCGGACTGCTCCAGCTCCTGGGCGGTCAGCGACGAGTCGTTGACCTCGAACCCGGCCCGCCCCTGGGCGCCCCGGGCGTTCGACGACGAGCCGGACGCGACGTAGCCGCCGTAGACGACCTCGCTGCGGGCGCGGCCGGTCGGCGGCGCGTGCCGCACGTCGACGACCCGCAGGTCGTAGAGGCCCAGGGTGGACACGACGGTGCCGCGCCGGTCCCGCCAGCGACGCTTGTGCACCTGCTCGGGGGTGGCGAGCCCGCGTTCGGTGACGCCGCGGTCGTTGGACACCCGCTGCGGGGCCAGGACGGCCTCGAGCGCGCGGCCGTCCTCGGTCCCGCGCCGGCCGAGCACCGCGTCTCCCCCGGCGGCGGCGGTGAGCGCGGCCTCGGCGGCGGTGCGGCGCTCCTTGACCCCGCCGATCCAGGTGAACGTGCTGTCGGCCAGCAGGGTCTGCGCGAAGTCCCGGCGCCGCGGACCGACCGGGCTGTCCATGGTGATCCGCGGACGGCTGCGGATGCCCTGGGCCTCCGGCGGCGTGCCCGGGGTGAGCATCTCGTCGGCGGGCACGTCCAGCGCGAACGGCTCCCGGATCGGCGGGCCGTCGGGCAGCTCCACCGGTGTCCGGTGGCTCACGTGCCGACCGGGTGCACCGATTCCGGTGAGCCGCCCGAACGCGTTGGTCTCGCTGAACCGCTCCGCGGTGATGGTGTAGAGGTTCTCGCCGGTGACCCGGTGCGAGGGCCCGGCGGGACCGGCGACCGCGCGCCGGCCGGTGATGGTGCCGCCGGCGCCGCTGTCGCTGTGGCCGAGACCGGCCGAGGCCCGTGCCCCCAGGCCCGGGTAGACCGCGCCGGCCTCGAACCCGAGCCCGGCCCGCAGCCCCAGCGTCCCCTCGATCCCGGTGGCGGCACCGCTGACGGACTCGGTGCGGTTGCCGGCACTGGTCTTGACGCTGATCCCGTCGAGCGGGCCCTCGTCGCCGACGTCGAGCATCTCGGCGGTGATCCTCAGGTGCAGGTACTCGGTGCTGCGGAAGCGGTTGCGGGCGAGCACGAGGTCGACGCCGCCGTCGTAGAGGGAGTCGGCGCTGGTGCCCAGCAGCGTCTGGGTGGTGTTGTGGTCGAGCATCCGCCAGGTCTCACCGAGGTCGCGCACCGTCGAGCTGCTCCTCGACGCGCGGTGGGTCCCGTCGCCGTCGGCGAGAGCCGCGAACGGGCCGCCGACCGAGGCGATGATCTGGTCGATCCGCTCGCGCAGCCGGGTCGGTGCGTCGCCGAGGGAGTGCATGTGTCCCCGGCCGATGCCCAGGCCCGCGGCCAGGTAGGGCGGGAGGGTGTCGGTCCGGCGGTCGGTGTTGCGGGCGTCGCGGACGGACTCGGAGACGGGCAGTCCCGCGTCGCGGGCGTTGTGCGGGGAGTCGGCGAGGACCAGCTCGACCGGTGTCCGGGCCGGCGGTGCGACGGCGCTGGTCGACCCCCACCGCACCCGTGTCTCGCGCACGAACTCGACCTCGTAGGCGCCCGGGGAGCTCTGGTCGACGTTGCGCCGCGACGCTCCGATGTGGGTGGCCGCCCAGCCGCGGCTGCGGTTCCAGCCCACCCCGAGGTACGGGCCCAGGTGCAGGAAGGCGACCTTCGGGAAGAACCGCCAGCCCCCGCGGATCTCCCCGGAGACACCGAGCCGGGAGCTGCTGCTGCCCTCGACACCCCAGTCGATGCGCTGCTGCTTGGTGGTCTTGCCGTCGAGCTCGGCCAGCCACGACCCCTTCTTCGGCACCAGCCGGGACTCGACGTACACCGGTGGTCCGCCGGGGTTGCGCAGCTCGTCCGAGCGCACCCAGCCGGTGGTGAACCGCTCGTAGTGGTGGGCGAGGTGGTTGTCGGACAGGAAGTGCAGCAGCCGGTTGCGGCCCGGGGACCCCGGTTGCAGCAGTCCGGGCGGGAGCTGGTCGGCCAGCGCGGCCAGGACCGTGTCCGGGCCGGGTCCGCGGACGTCGAGGACCGCGGCGTTGGACAGCGCGGGCCCGGCGCCGGGACCGAGCTCGACGGCGGGCCGGGCGCCGGCCTTCGGGGTCGGCTCGTCGAACCATCCGGTGGCGGTTCCGTCCAGGACGCGCGGGCCGGGGCCGACGACGGCGCCGGACTCGTCGCGCAGGGTGACGGTGAAGCGGACCGGGACGTCGGCGGCCGGGGTGTGCTTGGCGTCGTAACCGACGTCGTTGTTGACCGTCTTGCGGGTCCGGTGCCCGACGGTGTCGCCCCCGGTCGCGGTGACCGCGGCACCGCCGTATCCGGCGAGCGACCCGCCGGAGCCGGCGATCGGGACGGCGCGGCTGCTGTCGTCGTAGCGGCCCTCGACGAGGTTGTCGGTGCCGCGCCGGATCTGCTCGGTCCCGTCGGTCCGCGCCGCGGCGGGGTCGGGGCCCTCGCCCCGGCGGCCGGGGTCGTGGTCCACGGCGACGAGGGCCTCGTAGCGGCGGCCGCCGACCTCGACGTCGAAGGGCAGCCCCTGGTGCAGCGCCGACGGCCGGTGCGTGAGCATCGCGTCGAGCTGCGACGACGTCGCCGTCCCCGACCGCCGTGCCGACGCGCCCGGGACCATCGACGCGATGAGGTCCGCGACGGCGCGCCGCTGTTCGGGGCCCACCGACTGCACCCGCAGCAGCGAGCGGGGCGCGGTGGCCGGGGCGGGCACGTCGCGGCCGGTCCACGGCGACAGCACGTGGTCGTCGACACGGAACCGGCCGGAACCGAGGTCGGTGCGCAGGTCGGCCTCGGTGCCGCGGTCGGCCCGCGCGGCCAGGTCCACCGGGCGCCCGTCGAGGTGCTCCTGCAGACGGCCGGTGAGGAACCCGTCCTCGCCGAGCCGGTCGGAGTTGAGCAGGGTCTGCAGCAGCGCCGAGCCGGGCGGGGCGACGAACAGCCCGGTACCGGGACCGTCGAGCCCGTCCGCGCGGCCGGTGAGCAGCGGGAACAGCGGCTCGCCGTCGGTGACGCCGCCGGGCATGCGGGGCATGGTCTCGGGGAGCGGGGCGGGTGGGCCGTCCCCGGTGGCGCGCACGGCCGGGTCGGCCCAGACGCCGCCCTCGGAGTGGACGACCGACAGCGCGACGTCCGTGCCGACCCCGGTGAAGGAACCGGTGCGGAGCCGGTGGTTGAGGATCCGGTCGGTCGCGCGGGTACCGGACGGGAGGTCGGTGGCGACGTCGCGGACGGTGACCCCGAGGTCGGTGAGGCGGCGCCGGGACCTCGCCGAGAGCCCGCCGGGACCGTCGGCGCGGGTGTCGGCCCACACGTGCACGGCGGAGGGGTCGCCGGTCCGGGCGATCCACAGCTCCAGGGCGCGGCGGACGTCGGTGGTGAACCGTCCGCCCAGCAGCGGGACGTGCACCCGGCGGGGCACGTCCTGCAGGTGACGGCCCTGCGGGTCGCCCATGACGGTCCGCGGCAGCGGCGCGTCGACGTGCGCCTGCACGCCGCGGCCCGGCCGGGGCACGACGCCGTCCGGTGCGTCGACCGCGGCGCGGTGCACGATCCGGACCCCGGGGACGTCCGCGAGCTGCCCGCGCAGGAACACCGCCGCGGCCAGCGCCCGCGCACGGCCCGTCGCCAGCCGCTGGGCCACGTCGTTGCGGGGCCGGCCGGCCCGGTCGGTGTCGGCCCGGCCGACGAGGGACTCCGCGGTACCGCGGGCCCGGTCGGCGCGGTGCCCCATGCCGTCGCCGACGAGCAGCACCCGGGGCGGGGGGTTCCCGGCCGCGGCGGCCAGGCGGGCGCGTTCGCGGACCTCGCCGGCGACGGTGGTGAGGTCGCGGCGGGCGTCGTCGTCGAGGCGGGTGACGTGCGAGTCGAAGGCCACGTCGTGCACCGAGTCGGTACGGGCGACGTCGTCGGTGCGCTGCTCGACGACCGCGACGCGGTGCTGTTCCACGGACGCGTCCGGGACTGGCGGGCGGGCGCTGCCGCCGGAGACGATGCGGAAGTCCTCGCGGGTGAGGCCGCCCGCCCGCTCGGTGCGCAGCCGCTCGGCCAGGCGCTGCTCGGCGACGTCGTGCACGGAGCGGGCGCGGTCGCGGCCGGTGACCTCGGCGCCGGTGCGGTCGGCCCACGGGCGGACGAGGTCGCGCGACCCGTTGCCGTGCCCGGTGACCACCAGGGCGGGGGTCGGGCCGCCGGCCGCACGTGCGGCGACGACGTCGTCGATCCACGCATCGGTGGCGCGTTCGACCGCCGCACGGTCGCGGTGGGCGATCCGGTGGGCGCCCTCGGCGAACGCGATGCGGACGGGCGCGCCGGCGGGGGCCGCGTCGCTCCGGGCGCTGTCGCCGCTGTCGCGGGGGCCGCCGCCGTCACCGTCGCGGGCGCCGTCGCCGTCGTTGCGAAGCACGCCGTCCTCGCCGGGCCCGCGGCGGCCGACCGCCTCCGGCGGGCGCTGCGCGTCCTGTTCGACGACGGCACGCACCGACCGGGACGGGGGCCCGGCCGGGCCGTCCGAAGCAGGGTCGACCGCGGCCCGGGTCGCGATGCGGACCCCGTCGGCGTGGTCGCCGAGCAGCTCACGGAGCCGGTTCGCGACGGCGTCGGCCCGCTCCCGGCCGGCGGCGCGTCGTTGCTCCAGAAGGGCCTCGGGGCCGGCCGACGGTGGCCGGACCACCCACCGCCCCGGGGGACGGGGGTCGTCGGCGGGGTGCCGGAGCAGGTCACGGGTCCACTTCTCGGCGCTGCCGAGCCTGGTCTTCGCGACCCGGCCGGAGGACTCGATCAGCGCGCCGCCGCGGTGCGCCAGGCGCTGCGCCGGACGGCCGGTGCCGTCGCCGACGATCTCCACGCGCACCGGGCCGCCGTCGCGGAGGCGTTCCCGCACCTGACCCGCGAGCGCGACGATGTCGGCGTCGGCACCCGGGCCGGGACGGTGCTGGCCGGAGGAGAAGGTCACCGTGCTCTCCGACCGGGCGCCGGTGACGTCCTCGGTGGTGTAGTCGATGATCGCGATCCGGTTCGTGTCGCGCAGCGCGCCGGAGGTCAGCGGCGTCGCGTCCGTCCGCGCCAGCACCCGGAACTCGGAGGTGTCCCGGCCCCCCAGGCCGCCCTCCCGGGCGAGCTCGTCGAGCCGCTCGAGGACGACGGCCCGCACCGCGTCGGCCCGGGCCCGGCCGGTGCCGGTGCCGTCGATCGACCACGGTGTGCGCCGCATGGTCCCGTTGCCGTGGCCGGTGATCGTCATGGCGGGGGCCCGGCGGTCCGGCGGCGTGGCCAGGACGTCGCGGACGAACGCGTCGGTGGCGTCGCGGATCGGGCCGCGGGCGTCCTCGCCGATCGAGGTGGTGGACTCGCGGAACCGGACCGGGGTGACCGGCGCGCCGTGCTCGGGCCGGGGTGCGGCGGACCGCCCCCCGTCGTCGCCGCGGCGCGGGGCGGGCGGACC
Organism: Pseudonocardia sp. DR1-2; assembly: GCF_023717215.1. Classification (NCBI taxonomy): domain Bacteria; kingdom Bacillati; phylum Actinomycetota; class Actinomycetes; order Pseudonocardiales; family Pseudonocardiaceae; genus Pseudonocardia; species Pseudonocardia sp. DR1-2. The sequence continues at coordinate 267,737 of NZ_JAMQOF010000003.1, forward strand.
GGCCTCGGCGGGGTCCGGGGTCGGCACCGGCAGGACGACGGTGCCGTCGTCGCGGTCGCGGGTGCGCGAGCGCCCGCCGGACTCGGCCGGGCGGGACTCCGGGACGCGCGGGTCCGGGTCCGGGGTGCGGGAACCGCGGGCGGTGGCCGGACGGTGCTCGCCGGACGCCGGGTCGCCGGTCCGGGTCGTGTCCGGCCCGCCGGCCCCGGCGGTGCGTGCCGGGGCCGGCGTGCTGCCGTCGGTGCGTGCCGGGGCCGGCGTACTGCCGTCGGTACGTGCCTGGGCCGGCGTGCTGCCGTCGGTGCGCGGCGCGGGCGGCGGGGCACCGTCGGTACCGGTGCGCGCCGGGGCGGACGTCGGGGCCTGGGGCGGAGCCGGAGTCGGGCTCGACGACGACGCGGCCGGGGACGGGGGCGTCGGGATCGAGGACGAGGGCGTCGGGGCCGGGGCGGCCGGCGCCGACCCCGCCGTGACCGAGGTGGACACCGGCGGGGGCGTGCCGGTCGCGGGCGTGGACGACACCACCGCGGGCAGGACCGCGGGCTCGGCGGGTGCGGTGGGCGGGGTGCGATCGAGGTCGGTGAACGGGGACCCCGACGTCTCCCAGGTGGCCCGGTCCCCGGCGGCCGGAGTGAGCGGGGATCCCCCGGAGCGGGAGGTGTCCGCGGAACGGGCGCCGTCGGCGGCGGTCGGGGCGGCGTCGCGCCCACCACCGGCCGTGCGGGTGGCGGCCTCGCCGCCGACGGTGCGCCCCTCCCCCGCCGACGTGCCGGTCGACGGCGCCTGCTGGGCGGAGCGGGGGGTGTTCGCCCCCGAGCCCTGACCCGACGGGGTGGCGTCGCTGCGGCCCGCGCCGGAGGTCGCGGCGGTGTCGCGACCGGTCCCGGACGTGGCCGGCGGAGTCGTGGCCGGCTGGGTGGTCGCCGACGCGGCGGGCGGCTGCGCGGTGGCGACCGGGCCACCCGTCCCACGACCGTCGGCGTCGTCGGCGACGCGGGACGGGGCGAGCTCCGGGGTACGCACGTCGCCGCCCACCGTGGGCGCCTGCTCGCCCCGGACCGGCTCGCGGACCGGACCGCCGGCGGAGTCCGTCGTCGCGTCGCGCACGGCCCCGGTGGAGGAGGTGGGTTCGGTCGGACGGACCCCGCCGGTGTCGCGGGATCCGTCCGGTGTGGAGGGACCGTCGCCGGTCGTGGCCCGCCCGGGCGGGGCGGCGCCGTCGGACTGCACCGTCGCAGCCGGGCCCGGAGCGTCGGTCCCGCGGCCGCCGGTGCCCTCCCCCTCGACGGTGCCCCGCGCAGGCGTGGAGCCCTGGTCCCGGCCCTCGCTGACCGGTGCCGCCGGGTTCGGTGTCTCCCCGCCGGTGCTCCTGACCGGGATGTCCGACGTCGTCCGGGGCGCGGTCGAGCTGCCCCCGGACGCGGTGTTGCCGGACGCAGGGCTGCCCGACGCGGCGTTACCCGACGCAGGGCTGCCCGACGCAGGGCTGCCCGACGCGGCGCTGCCCGACGCGGCGCTGCCCGACGCGGTGCCGGCCGGCGCTGCGCCGACCGGCGCGCCGTGACCGGGCACGGCGCCGAGCGGAGCGTCGCTTCCCGGTGCGATGCTGCCCGGTGCGTCGCCACCCGTCGCGGTGTTGCCCGGTGCGGCACTCCCGGGAGCCGCGCTGCCCGGCGTGCTGTTCTCCGGAGCCCCGGTGCCCGGCGCCCTGTCCCCCGGCGCGGAGTCCACCGTGGCGGAGTCGCTCGGCACGCTGTTCCCCGGCGCGTTGCTGCCCGGCGCGGAGTCCACCGTGGCGGAGCTGCTCGGCACGTTGCTGCCCGGCACGTTGCTGCCCGACGCACTGCTGCCCGACGCGAAGTCGACCGCGGCAGGGCTGCTCGGCACGCTGTTCCCCGGCGCGTTGCTGCCCGACGCGGAGTCCACCGTGGCGGAGCTGCTCGGCACGTTGCTGCCCGGCACGTTGCTGCCCGGCACGTTGCTGCCCGGCACGTTGCTGCCCGGCACGTTGCTGCCCGGCACGTTGCTGCCCGGCACGTTGCTGCCCGGCACGTTGCTGCCCGACGCACTGCTGCCCGACGCACTGCTGCCCGACGCACTGCTGCCCGACGCGAAGTCGACCGCGGCAGGACTGCTCGGCGCGCTGTTCCCCGGCGCGTTGCCGCCCGGCGCGGAGTCGACCGTGACGGGGCTGCTTGGCAACTGGCTGCCCGGCACGTTGCTGCCCGGCACGTTGCTGCCCGACGCACTGCCGCCCGACGCGGAGTCGACCACGGCAGGACTGCTCGGCACGTTGCTGCCCGGCGCATTGCTGCCCGGCGCGCTGCTACCCGTCGCATCGCGGCCGCCCGCGGCGCCGCCACCCGTGTCGCCGCTGATGCCGCCGTTGCCCGGGACCGGCGTTCCGTCCGGGATCGACACGGTCGTCGACTCGCCCGACACGGGCGCGACGGAGGAGGCCGGGGGCTCCGACACCGGTTCCGGGCGGGCGCCGGCGGCCGAGCCCCACGTCGGGCCGGACGGGGTGCCCGACGATCCGCCGGTCACCGCCGCCGGCACGGACTCCGGCGTCGACGTCGAGCTCACCGTCGGCGACGACGGGATGACCAGCGGCGACCGGCTCTCCGGTCCCCCCTGCCCCGACGACCGCGACGGCGCCGACGAGTCCCCGTCGTCGCCCCGGGTCGTCGCCGGGTCCTCGCCGGACGGGCGCGTACCGGGGGGTGGCCCCGACCCGTCGGACGTCGTGGGGATCCGGAGGACGTCGTCGGGACCGGCGGAGGTCATCCAGGGCGGCGGGGTCGCCGAGGGGCCCAGCCCCTCCTTCTTCATGTGGTCCAGCAGGGACGTCCGGCTGACGACGGGGAACTTGCTCGCCGCGAGGCCGAAGTCCCCGCCGGGGCGGCTGCGCATTCCGCCGAGTGCGCCGATCGCACCGAAGAACGGGTTGGAGTCCTCGCCGAACACCGCGTTGATGACCGCGCCGGACGCCGGCGCGGTCATGATCTGCGCACCGGCGTAGCCCAGGATGCCGAACGCGCGGACGTGGCGGGCGAGCTGCTGGGGAGGGGCTCCGGGCGGACGGGCCCGGTTGAGGTTGCGCATCGCGCTGTTGCTCCAGCTGCGCACACCCCCGGCCGCCGCGCGCGCGAGCCCCGCACCGGCGCCGCCGATCGCACCACCGATCGCGCTGTGCCCGATGGAGTCGAGGTCGTAGCCCTCGCGGTCACCCGCCTCGTTCTGTCCGACCTGGATGAGACCGTCGAGGCCGCCCATGATCCCGGCGCCGGCCGCACCGTAGAGCGCCGCCCGCTTGGTCGCCTCCGCGAGGGCTTTCGAGATGCCACGCAGCAGCGTCTGGGCGGTCGCCTTGTTCAGCCCGAGCCGCGCGACCGCCTGGACCATCTGCTTGACCATCTGCCGCAGCAGCGCCCACAGGCCGACCCGGGCGGCGGCGAGGACGGCCGGGACGAAGATCGCCCCGAACAACGACGCGATCAGCTCGATGACGGCCGCGAGGGTCATCGCGGCCATCACGATCAACATGATCTTGCCCTTTTGGATGTCCGCCGCGGCGTTCTTCGTCGCCTTGCGGAACTCGTCGGCACCCTGGGCCATCTCGGTGAGGCTGGCGGCGTAGTCCTCACCGAGGAGCTTCGCGTTCGCGGCCCCGGTGTCGCCGCGCAGGACGTCGTCGAGGTCGGCTCCGGACCGCCGCGCGTCGAGCGCGGCCTGCTCCAGTGCCGCGGCGAGGTCGGCCCAGGCGCCGCTCAGCGCCCGCAGGTTGCCCTCGTTGCCCTCCGGCCACTCCATCCCGAGGGTGACCTTGAAGAACTTCTGGAGGGAGTCGGGCAGCTCGGTCGACCCACCTTGTCCTGCCATCGCAGGATTCCCTCCTTCCTCGTTCCACCGATGCTGTGACGGCCCGACGCCGGCGGTGCGACCGGATCGGGTGGATGCCGCGCGGGAGCGGACGGCCGGCCCGTGGGGCCCGTGGTCGGCGCGTCCCGGGCCGGCGAGCGCTACGCGGGAGGGACGTGGGAGGCGTTGTCCTCGTCGAGCCGCGACAGGTTGTCCGCCGAGATCTCGAGGTTGTCGGCGTAGATGTCGAGCCCCTCGGCCGTCTCGCCGACCCCGGCGCGGGCCTCGGTCGAGTCCGGGGAGTACTTCTCCCCGAACGCCTTGCCGATGTCGTCGCTGCCCCAGCAGCCCTCGTACTCCGCGCTGAGCGCGTTCAGACGCTCCAAGGGCCCTGCCAGGTCGCTCCGGATGCGACGCACCCCCTCGGCGTTGCGCCGCACGCCGGGGAGGTCGACGTAGGTCTCATCGGCCACGACGCTCACCCCGGGTCGGGTCCTCGACGCCCATCTCGGCGAACATCGACCCCATCAGCGACTCGATCATCTCGGAGGGGTCGACCTTCCCGGTGGCCAGCCCGACCAGGTCCAGCCCCTCCGCGCCACCGCCCTCCTGCACGATCGCGGCGGTGCGCTCCAGGGCCTGCAGCCGACCGGCCTGCAGCGTCCCGACGATCAGGTGCGCGAGCTCGGTGGGCGCCAGCGAGCGGTACCGGGTTCCGTGGAAGCTGAGGTCGGCGAGATCACCACGGCCGTCGAAGGTCATGGTGAACGAGCGGTCCTTGGCGACGACCGTCGTCTGCTCCTCCTTCCAGACCCGGCCGACCTCCCCGACCCGGGCGCGTTCCTGCTCGACCTGTTCGAAGGCCTCGTCGAGCCGCCGGGCGTAGTACCCCTCGTGGTCCGTGGCGTCGCTCATGGGTGTCTCCTCCTCGTGTGGTCGGCGGGTGGGTGCCGGGCCTCAGCTGCGGCCCAGCACTCCCGGCACCCCGTCGTCCTGCCAGTTGCTGGGATCAGCGGTCAGCGAGGTCTCGCGGGTGCGGTCGTCGTTCTGGTTCATCCCGGCGGCCATCCCGGCCCCCATCGGCATGAACGGTCCGCCCATCGGCGCCCCGCCGGGCATCCCCGCCTCGCCGGCAGCCGGGGACAGCGGGAGGCGTCCGGCGCTCCGGGGGTCCGGGGTGGGGGTCGTGACCGGCAGCGTCGCGATCGCCGCCGCGTCGCCGGTGACCGGCAGCGTCGGCACCCGCACCGCCGGTCCGCCCGACGACACGGACGGCGAGGGCGGCAGGCCCACCGACGACGGCAGCGGGCCGGAACCCGCGCGGACCCGGTCGGACGGCGTGGCCGGGCCGCCTCCGGACGTGGTGGCCTGCAGCGCCTCGACCTCCGGCAGCGACACGGACCCGACCGCGTCCGGACCGGTGGTGCGCCCTGCCTCGCGACGGGTCGCGTCCGTCCGCTCCGTGGCGGGGGACGGCCCGGTCCCGGCCGGGGTCCTGCCCCCGGTCGTACCGCGTCCGAGCACGCCGCCCGCCGCCATCCCGACCAGCCCCCCGGGCAGCGCTCCGCCGTCGTCGACGGACCGGTCCGGGTCGGCCCCGGGCGACTCCGGGGAGAGGGCGCCGGCCGGCGCGGTGACCGTCGCCGGTGTGCCGGTCCGGCTGCTGTCCGACGGGCGCCCCAGCACCCCCGACGGGGCCACGGCCGTGGTCCGCGCGGCAGTCACCGGCGCGGGGGTCACCGGCGCGGACTGCAGCGTCCCGGAGGGGACGGCCGCGGTCCGGACGGCCGCGGGGGCACCGAGGGTCTGGCCACCGAGCGCGAACGCCGTCGGGGCGAGTGCCGTGTCCCCCGGCGCCGTGGGCGATCCGTCCGTGACCTGGCCGGGTGTCGCCGGGAGCGCGGCGGCGCGGATGCCCGCCGCCTCCGGGCCGGGTGTGGTCAGCCCCGGGATCCCGGCCGTCGGGCCCGCCGACCCCGGGTGCACCGCGGTGACCACCTCCGGCTGCGGCGGTGCGGGGGTCGACACCGCGGTCACCGTCGGCGCGCCGGTCGGCGACGACCCCGGTACCGCCGCGATCGGCTGCTGCGCACCGCCCGACGAGGCGAAGGCCGTCTCCACCCGGGCCAGCTCCGCGCGCGCCGCCGCGGCGAAGGTCTCCTCGACCTCGGCCGCCTGCGGGTGGCCGGCCCATGCGGCGCGCTGCTCGCGCAGCGACATCGCCGCGCTGCGGGCGCGCGCGAGCTCGTCGCCGGCGCCGCGCAGGGCGAGCGGCCAGGTCCGGACGGCCTCCAGCGACCGTTCCAGTGCGGCCACCTTCGCCGCGGACTCGGCGGCGAACCCGTCCGCGGTCGCGCCGAGCATCGCCTCCTGGACGCGGCGGGTCTCGCGGCGCAGCCCGTCGCGGGCCGTCTCCAGCTCGACGACGACGGCGTCGACGGCGTCCGCCCGCCGGTACAGCACGTCGGGATCGGCCGCGAGCAGCTGCGCGACGATCGCGTCGAACCCGGTGTCCACCGGAGGCACGGGGGTGGTCACGGTCAGGTCCGTCCGATCACACCGGGTGCGAGATGGTCGGTGTCCTCGTCCCAGATCCCGCCCTCGGCCTGCAGCCAGGTGTGCGGCTCGCGCTCACGCTCCTGACCCATGCCCTGCGGTGACATCCCCGCACCACCCATCGGCATGCCGCCCATCGGCATGCCGCCGCCCATCGGTCCGCCCGCCGCGGCGTTGGCCGCGGGGAGAACCTGCCCCTGGGGAACGCCGCCGGTCGGCACACCGAAGCCGCGTTCGGCGGCGACGTCGGTGTCGAACCGGGCCGAGCTCGGGTCGAGCGCACCCGGGCCGCCACCGGCGCCACCGCCGAGGCCGCCGCCGGCGCCACCGGCACCGTCGTCGGCGCCGCCGCCCGCGCCACCGGACTCACCCATCAGCTCCTCGGCCGACGGCAGGTCCGGCGGCGACACCGGACCGCCCCCGCCCGCGCCGCCCTCCGGGCCGCCCCCGGCACCACCGGCACCGTCGTCCGCGCCGCCACCCGCGCCACCGGACCCACCCATCAGCTCCTCGGCCGACGGCAGGTCCGGCGGGGACGCCGACGACCCACCGCCGGCGCCGTCGCCCTCGGTCGCGGTCCGGGCCCCCGGGTCGTCCCCGACGCCGGTCTTGTCGGCCGCGTCCTGGCCGAGCTCCTCGAAGGCCTTGTCCATCGCGTCCGAGACGCGACCGGGCGGCTCGTCGCCCAGGGCGTCGGTCGCGGTCTTCTTCAGCTCGTCGAGCACGGCCTGGCGGTGCGGGTCGCCGGTGGGGTTGCCGAGGTCGTCGATGGCCTTCTCGACAGCCGCCCTCGCCTGCTCGGGCGTGGCGTCCGGGCCCAGCTCGGCGAGTGCCTTGTTGGCCGCCCCGTGCGCCTGGTCGAGCAGACCACGGTCGTCGGGCCCCAACGCCGTGCCGCCCGTGTCGCCCCCGTCGGCGGCGAGGTCGGAGATCGCCTGGTTCGCGGCCTCCTTGGCCTGGTCGAGGGCGTCGTTGCGGACCGGGTCGTCGGTACGCAGCTCGTCGATCGCCTTGTCGGCGGCCTCCTTCGCGTCCCGCATCGCCTGGTCGTGCGCGGGGTCGCCGCTCTCCTCCCCGGAGCCCGGGCCCCCGCCGGAGCCGCTGCCGTCCCCGGAGCCGCTGCCGTCCCCGGAGCCGCCCTCGGAGACCGGGTCCTGGAGGTCCTCGATGGCCTCGTTCGCGGCCTTCTTCGCGTCCTCCAGCGCCTGGTCGCGCTTGGCCCCCTCGGAGCCGGGTCCGCTGCCGCCACCCGACCCCGGCGACCTCGCACCGCCGCCCGAGCCCGACCCCGGCGAGCCGCCGCCCGGCGAGCCGGTCAGACCTCCGCCCGCGCCCGTCGAGCCGTCGCCGGTGCCGCCGGAGCCGCTGCCCGACAGATCGTCGATCGCCTGGTTCGCCGCGTTCCTGGCGTCCTCGAGCGCCTTGTCGCGTGTGGGGTCGGACGACTCGCCGCGGAGACCGTCGATGGCGTCGCCGGCGGCCTTCTTCGCCTGGTCGAGCGCCGCCTGCCGCTGCGGGTCCGCGGTCGATCCCCCGGCGCCGCCGGTGTCCTCGCCGCCCGTCGACAGGTCGGGGATCTGGGGGGCCGGGACACCCCCGCCCGAGCCCCCGGTCTCGCCGGAGCCGGAGCCGGCGCCGGAGTCGCCACCGCCCGTGCCGCCGCCGGTGCCGCCGCCGGTGCCGCCACCGCCCGCTAGGTCGTCGATGGCCTGGCCCGCCGCGTTCCGGGCGTCGTCCAGCGCCTTGTCGCGGGCGCCGCCACCGGCATTGCCCCCGCCGTGGGCGCCACCGGTGCCGCCGGAACCCGAACCCTCGCCCGAGCCGGAACCCGAACCGGAACCCGAGCCGGACCCGGAACCCTCGCCGTCGCCGAGCCCGTCACCGAGCCCGTCACCGGCACCGCCGACGCCGTCACCGTCGCCGGACCCGGTCTCCAGTTCCTCGACGCGTTCCTCGAGGTCCTCGATCTGCTGCTCCAGCTCCTCGACGGTGGGCGGGGCCGAGTCGGAGTCGGAGTCCGAGTCGGTGTCGTCATCGTCGTCCCCGGAACCGGAGCCCTCGGAGTCGTCATCGTCGTCGTCGGACCCCGAGCCCTCGGAGTCGTCATCGTCGTCGGAGTCCTCGTCGCCCTTCTTGTCGAGCTTGGCGACGGCCTCCTTCGACCCGCGCGCCTTCTCGCCGCGCACGATCTCCAGGGCGGCCATGTCCCCGGCCGCCGTCGAGTAGTCGTCCGCCAGCCCGCCGAGCAGCTTCTGGAGTGCCGTGACGAGCTTGTCCTCGTACTCGTTCTCGATCCGGCGCACCACGTTCTTGTAGGTCTGCACGACGTCGGCGATCAGGGACGAGTCCCCCGCCGCCGCCGCGAGCGTCACGGCCGAGATCGCCTTCGCGCGCACCTTGTCCTGGGCCGCGCGACGGTCCTCCCAGCTCTGCTCGACCGTCTCCCACCACTTGTCCCGGAAGGTGGAGATGTCGGTGCCGACGCCGCGGACGGTGTCGGCGTACTTCTTGTCCGCCAGGACCGCGGCGAAGGCCTTGCTCTCCTTCAGCACGCCGTCGGCGTAGTCCTGGAAGGCCGTCCCGGCCTGTCCCTCCAGTGCCTCGTCGACCTGCTTGACCAGCTTGGCGACGTCGTCGTTGATCGACTGAAGACGTTTCGTGGCCGTCTCGAACTGGTCGCCGAACTTCTTCCACGCCGCCGGGGCGGCGGACTGACCCTCCTGGGGCGCGATGCCCTCGACCTGGAACTGCAACGTCGTCCAGGTCTTGAAGTCCGAGGCGTTGAACGCCGGAGGGGGTGCGGTGTCCTGTCCGGCGAGGCCGAACGCGTCCGAGTCGTCGGCGTCAGGCATCGACGACCTCGTCACCGGGCAGGTCGGTCACCCGCGTGCCGGAGACGACGTCGGTGTCGACCAGGTTGCGGGCGGTGTCGGCGAGGGACGCACCGAACTCCCCGAGCTCGGTGCGGAGCGCGGTGACGTAGCTCAGCAGCTCCTGGGCGCGCGCATCGGACACCCCGTCGAGCTGCTGCGCCGCCGCGAACGGCCCCGAGGGCGACCAGTCCGCGCCGAGCCGGTCCCGGGAGCCGGAGCTCGGGGGCAGCAGGGCACCGACGGCGTCGGCGGATGCGGTGACGGCGCCGACGTCGACGCGGGTCTGATCGGCCATGGTCCTGGGTGTCCTCTCGGGAAGGGTGGAGCCGGCGCGGGCGGCAACCGGGCTCAGGAGTCGGGCCGGTCGTCCTCGTACTCGTCCAGGAACTCGTCGTCGGTGGTGTCCTGGTCGGTGTCCTCGGTCTGGCTGGGGGCGTTGAGCACCTCGTCCTGCGGGACGCTGCCCACGCCCTCCTCGCCCTTGGGCACACCGGTGATGATCTGGCCCTGGGTGTCGTCGTACCCGTCGCCGTCGGAGGTGTTGCTCGCCTCCGACTCGGCGTCGGTGGTGAAGTTGTGCTGCTGGTGCTCGATCTCGTTGGCGCGGTCGACGATCTCGGCGTCGGCGTCGGCGCGCATCTCGTCGATGCGCTTGCCGACGGCGGCCGCGCTGTCGGAGTCGACGTCCACCAGCATCTTCGACACGTCCTTGAGCGAGGGCTCCATCGCCTCGAGGATCGTCTTCATCCGCTTCGCGTGGTCGATCACCGCGTTGCGCCGGTCGTCGACCCGCCGCTCGACGTACTGCGCCACGGAGAACTTGCCCGCGTCCGGCCAGTGCGGGTCGAGGTCGGTGAACGCCTTGATGTCGTCCATCAGCTTGCCGAGCTTGCCCGCCGCCTCGTCGATGGCGGCCCGGTCGACCTTCGTGTGCTCGCCCATCCCTGCTCCGTTCTCCGCAACGGCCGAAGGCCGGTGTCACCCCGACGGGGTGACACCGGCCGGGGCATCAGAACGCGTTGACGCCCGCGCGGTCGGACGCGCGCATGCGCTCCATCGAGTCCATGACCTGACGGTGCAGGTCGTCGATGTACTGGTTCTTGGCCTGCAGCTGCTGCTGGAGCTCGTTGGCGGTGGTGTTGTACTGGTCCGCCGAGGCACCGACGAAGTCCGCGCCGAACAGCTGCTGCACCGCGCTGCGCAGCTGCGAGGTCTCGTCCTGCAGCGTCTGCGCCGAGCGCTTCATCGCCGCGAGCGCTTCCTCGATCTGCTCGTACTGGTAGAACATGGTGTCCATGTGAGGGACTCCTTACCTGGTCAGAGGGGTCGGGCTCAGTTGGCCTGCGGAACGCTGCCGGCGCTCTCGACGTCGGTCTGCATGTTCTCGGTGGCGGCGCGGCGCATGGCCTCACCCATGTGCTGCAGGTCCGCCTGCGCCTTCTTGCCGAACTCCTGCAGGTCGAGCCAGGCCGCGTGGGTCGCCTTCGCCAGCTCGCTCGACGTCGGGTCGAACTGACCCTCGACCTCGGACGCGGCGGTGCGGATGAGCTGCTGTACGCCGTTGCCGGTCTCGTCGTGCTGCGCCGCGGTCGATTCGATCCGCGGCATGTCCGCCTTGGTCAGCGCCATGTTCGTCCTCCGGGTCGGGGCCCGGCCCAGTCCGGCCGAGCCTCCTGGTGCGTTCCGTCGATCGGGTTCCCGACGCCTGAAGTGAATCGGTCCCGATCGCCGGAGACGTAACGGCTTACGTCCGTTCGCCGGATCGGTGGGGATTTCCCCCGCCAAGTCGCATGCGGACGGTCACGACTGCGGTGACCGGGTCTGCAACGCCGGCTCCCGGTCGAGCACCGGGCCGGTCGGCAGCAGCTCCAGCAGCTGCTCGGGCACCGCGACGGCGCTGCCGCCCTGCATGCCGAGCGCGGTCAGCGCCTCGTCGTCGGCGACCGGGAACCGCACCCCGATGTCGGTGACGAGGAACGCCGCCCCGGGCGCGGCTCCCGGCGCGGCCGCCACCCGGGCGAGCACCCCGGACGCGGCCGGGATGCCGATCCGGTCGGCCTGCAGCCCCGGGGTGTGCGTCCCGGCCGGGACGGTGGCCGCCGCGACGGCCGCCGCCGGCAGCGTCCCGATCCGCACCGGGGCGTCGGGATCGGCGACGTCGACCCGGACGCAGGGGATGTCCTCCTGATGGGTCACCACCAGCCGCGGCGGCACCGGGGGCAGGTCACGGCCCAGCTCCGGGCCGGACGACCGCGGCACCGCCGCGATGTCCGCCGGCCCCACACGGACCGTGCTGCCGCCACCCGACATCGCCAGCGCGGCCATCGTGCGGCTGAGCGGGGCGACGCCGTCGGCACGGACGAGGTAGAGGTCGTCGGAGGCGAGCGCGGGGTTGCTGACCTGGTACACCTGCCCGACCCGGCTGGGCTTCCCGGCGATGGTGGGCCCCGGCGCGCCGGGGGCGCCCACCGCCGGGACGCCCAGGTCCGGTCCGGCCGGGACCGCGGCCAGCCAGCCGGGCTGCACGGGTGCCGGAGCGACGTCGTCGTAGCCGAGGGCGGCGGCGACGCCCGCCCCGCCGAGCCGGTAGCGCCGGCCCTGCCAGACCAGGCTCTCCTGGCCGTCGGGGGTGGCGACGAGCAGCCCCTCGTCGTCCGCCGGCTCGGGACCCGCCGGGGCGCCGAGCAGCAGCGACAGGGTCGGCGGTCCGACGGTGCCCGCGGCGGGCGGGCTCGCGCACACCGTCCACGGGGACCGGTTCAGCGACGCCGCGGCGGGCACCGAGTCCGGCGCGTCGGGGATGCCGATCGGTGCCCCCACCGGGGTCCCGGCCAGCGACGCCGCCGACACCGACGTCGGTGCCGCGGTCGACCCGCTCGCCAGCCGTGCCGAGGCCAGGTTGAGCACCGGGTGCAGCGTCCCGTTGAGATAGACGAACCGGGCCCCGGAGGTCTTCTCCGTGACGATCGCGCCCGCCGTCCGCCACGAGGTGTTCCCGCCCGGCTTGAACAGCCCGTACACCCCGAACCCGGCGCAGAGGACGGCCGCGACCAGCACCCCGATGGCGAACCCGGTGCTGAGCCGCCGCCCCGGCGGACGGACGACGTCCGGCCGGCCGTGCGTGACCGCGGAGGTCATCCGCCCGACGACGTAGAAGTAGGCCTGGACCTGGTCCCGACGCGACTGCACCTGCTCAGCCCGCCAGTCCGCGCATCCAGGCGAACACGCCCAGCACCTGCAGCAGCAGCGGGAGCACCGCGACCGCCGTCAGCGACTCGACGATCTCGACGGCCCGCCCCCAGTACGGCCGCAGACGGTGGCCGGGCAGCCGCTCGGCCGAGACGGCGAGCACCGCGCCCGCGGCGAGCACGGGCAGCCACAGCCCCAGCACCCGCGCGGTCGGCGACAGGACCGGGGCGACCCCGACCGCGCACACCACCAGCGCGGTGACCACCGGTGCGAGCACCGCCCACCGGGCCACCACGGAGTCCAGGTGCCGTGCGCGCAGTGCCATCAGCGCCGCGACGACGAGCACGAACACCACCGCCCAGACGGTGGCCTCGACGAGCACCAGGGGCAGCAGCACGAGCTGCGCCGCCCCCAGCCCGACGTGCAGGGCCGCGGTGTACCCGACCGTCGCGGTCCCCCGCTCGACGACGAGCGCGTAGGGCACCGGCTCGACGTCGTCGGAGAGCTGCTCGGGCTCCCCGGGCAGCAGCGGCAGCTGCAGGCCGGACAGCCGGAAGGCGGTGGACGGGACGAACACCCCGGCCACCAGCGACAGCACCACCGCGATCGCCGCGGCCTTGGGCGCGGACACCCCGCCCAGCGCCCCGGCCAGGCCCGCCGCGGCCGTGACCAGGCCCGCCGTCGCGGCCCCGACGAACAGCAGCGCACCGTCCGCGACGAGCGCCGTCCCGACGGCGAGCGCCATCAGGCCCAGCGCGGCCGCGCAGGCGACCACGGTCATCACCGGTGCGGACGGCTCGATGAGGCGGATCAGCAGCACACCGGCGGTGGCGGCGTAGCAGACGGCGACGCCCGCCAGGCCGGCCGCGGGCACCGTCCCGACGCCGCTGCGCGCGACCAGCCCCGCCGCTCCCAGCAGCACCACCGCGATGGCCCCGGCCAGCGCGAGCGCCAGCGCCGGGACGGTGACCTGCAGGACCAGCGGGACCCCGGTCAGCAGTGCGAGTGCCGCCAGGAGCCGGAGCATCGCCCGGGTCCGGCTGTCGTTCCACGACCAGGGATGGGTGCGGACCTGCTCGCCCACGCCGTCCACGACGTCGTCGTAGTCGATGGGGGCCAGCCCGTCGGCCCGTGGCCGGACGTGCACCACCTCCCCGTCGCGCAGGCCCAGCTCGCCGGTCGTGCGTTCCTCGTCGAACGGCGGGTCACCCAGCCGTTGCAGGACCCAGCCCTCGTGCTCGGCGCCCTGCTCGATCGCCTCGCCACCGAAGTGCGGCAGCACCGCGGGCAGCAGGTCGGCGAGCGGCACCTCGGCCGGCACCGTGATGTCCGCGGACTTCTCACCGAGGACGAAACGTAGCCGGGCCGAGCTGCGTGTGCGATGCTGGATCTGCTCTTGCGTCACGGTTCCTCGGGTCCTCTCCTGCCAGGGTGTCGACCACCGCGAACCGCCCGGAACGCTAGGTCCGCCCCCACGCACGCGTGCGGCGCCGCGGCCCCGCCCGGGCTTTCCAGGGGAGATCACCCACGAAGGGGAAGCGCGTGAGCACCGAACTGTTCGCCCGACGGGCGCGCCGTCAGAAGCCCCCTGTGCCCGACGAGACCGTCGAGATCCAGGAGCCGCCCGCGGTCCCCGAGGAGTCGGGCGGGGGCATGAGCTCGGCGCTCATGTACGCGCCGATGGGGCTCGGCTCGCTGGCCATGGTGATGATGTTCGTCCGCCCCGGCGGCGGTCCGCTGATCTACGTCGGCGGCGGCCTGATGGTGCTCTCCGCCATGGGCATGATGCTGGTCGGGTTGCTGCGCAACTCCGTCAACCACAAGCAGAAGCTGCACGGGCTGCGCCGCGACTACGTCCGCTACCTCACCCAGCTGCGTGGCCGGGTCCGCCGCTCGCTGGCCGCCCAGCAGACGGCCGCGAAGTGGCTGCACCCCGATCCGCGCTCGCTGTGGTCGATCGCGCTGGGCTACCGGCTGTGGGAGCGCCGTCCCTCGCACGACGACTTCGGCGAGATCCGCATCGGGCTGGGGACCCGGCGCTCGTCGCTGGCGCTCAAGCCGCCGGAGACCAAGCCCGTGGAGGACCTGGAACCGCTGTCGGCGCACGCGCTCCGCCGCTTCCTGCGCGCCTACTCCACCGTCCCCAACGCCCCGATCGCCGTCTACGTCCGCGGGTTCGCCCAGATCCAGATGACCGGCGACGAGGAGGCCGTCCTCGGTCTGGCCCGGGCCCTGCTGGCCCAGCTCGTCACCGCGCACGGACCCGCCGACCTGCGGGTCGCGGTGGCCTGCAGCGACGAGAACCGGCACCGCTGGGACTGGTGCAAGTGGCTGCCGCACGGCCAGGACCCCGACGCTCCCGACGCCGCCGGTGCTCGGCGGATCGTGACCGACAGCCTGGCCGAGGCGGAGGACCTGCTCGGCGGTCCGGCGTTCGCCGGCCGCCCGCGGTTCGAGGCGGGGTCCCCGGTCACCGCGACCGAGCCGCTGGTCGTGCTGGTCCTCGACGGGGTCGGCGTGCACCCGGAGCACCGCTGCGTGCTGGAAGGTTACCGCAACACGGTGCTCCTGGACGTCGGCGGCTCGCTGCCGTGGACCCAGCGCGCCGACGCGCTGTTCCTGGAGGTCGACCCGGACGAGGTCCGCACCGTGGTCTTCGACCGGCTCGGCCGCCCGCGGCCACGGCCGCTCTGCCGCCCGGACCGGCTGGGACCGGCCGGGGCCGCGGCGCTGGCCCGCACCGTGGCCCGGTTCCGGATCGGGACCGCGACCGGGACGACCGAGGAGCCGCTGGCCTCGGACTACGACCTCGCCGCGCTGCTCGGGCTCGGCGACGTCCGGACCTTCGACCCGGTCCGTTACCGCAGCGGCCGGGCGGGCGCCAAGCGACGGCTGCGGGTGCCGATCGGCATCTCCGCCGCCGGTGCGCCGCTCGAGCTGGACCTCAAGGAGTCCGCCGAGGACGGCATGGGCCCGCACGGCATGTGCATCGGCGCGACCGGGTCGGGCAAGTCCGAGCTGCTGCGGACGCTGGTGCTCGCGCTGGCGACGACGCACACCTCCGAGGACCTCAACTTCGTGCTCGTCGACTTCAAGGGCGGTGCCGCCTTCCTCGGGTTCGACGCGCTGCCCCACACGTCCGCGGTGATCACGAACCTGGAGGACGAGCTGGAGCTCGTCGACCGGATGCAGGACGCGCTGACCGGTGAGCTGAACCGCCGCCAGGAGCACCTGCGCCGGTTCGAGTACGCCTCGCGTCGCGACTACGAGGCCGCCCGCGCCGCCGGGGCGCCGCTGGAGCCGATGCCCGCGCTGCTCGTCGTCGTCGACGAGTTCAGCGAGATGCTGTCCTCCAAGCCGGAGTTCGTCGACGTGTTCGCCATGATCGGACGGCTGGGCCGCAGCCTCGGGGTGCACCTGCTGCTGGCCAGCCAGCGCCTCGACGAGGGCAGGATCTCCAAGGTCGAGACGCACCTGTCCTACCGGATCGGCCTGCGCACCTTCTCCGCCGGGGACAGCCGCAGCATCATCGGCGTCCCGGACGCCTACGAGCTTCCGTCGGCCCCCGGCAACGGCTACCTGCGTCCGGACACCCAGACCCTGCTGCGGTTCAAGGGCGCCTACTCCTCGGCGACCTACCGGCCGGCCCGGCGGCGCCGGCGCCGCGACGACGTCGAGCAGCAGGTGGTGGCCTTCGGTACCGAGTACCTCCCGCCGCCGGCCCTCCCAGAGGCCGACGAACCGGAGCCCGAGGAGCCCACCGAGACCCGCGCCATGATCGACGTGCTGCTGGGGCGGCTGACCGGTATCGGGCCGCGGGCCCACCAGGTGTGGCTGCCGCCGCTCGTCGTCCCGGCCGCGCTGGACCAGCTGCTCCCCCCGCTGGTCGACGACCCGGAGCTGGGGCTGCGCGCCGTCGGCGCCCTGGACTCGGGCACCCTGCGCGCCCCGGTCGGGCTGATCGACCTGCCGGCCCAGCAGCGGCGCGAGCTGCTGACCGCCGACCTGTCCGGGGCCGGCGGCAACGTCGGCGTCGTCGGCGGGCCGCAGACCGGCAAGTCCACCCTGCTGCGCACGGTGATCTCGTCGCTGGCGCTGACCCACTCCGCCGCGCAGGTGCAGTTCTACTGCCTCGACTTCGGCGGCACGCTGTCGTCGCTGTCCGGGCTGCCGCACATGGGCTCGGTCGCGAACCGGCTCGACCGGGACCGGGTCACCCGCACGGTGCTGGAGGTGACCAACCTGCTGGCCCGGCGGGAGGCCCTGTTCGCCGAGCACAACATCGACTCCATGGCGACCTACCGGCGGGCCCGGCGCGCGGGCCGCTTCCTCGACGAGGACCCCTACGGCGACGTCATGCTCGTCGTCGACGGCTGGTACACGGTCCGTCAGGACTACGACGAGCTGGAGGAACGGTTCCAGGAGCTGGCCGCGCGCGGGCTCGGCTTCGGCATCCACCTGATCATCGCCTCCAACCGGTGGGCGGAGATGCGCCCCTGGCTGCGCGACGTCCTCGGCACCCGCTTCGAGCTGCGTCTCGGTGACCCGGTCGACTCCGAGGTCGGGAGCCGGGTGGCGGCGACCGTCCCGGAGGGACGGCCGGGGCGCGGCCTCACCCGCGACCGCCTGCACTTCCTGGCCGCGCTGCCCCGTATCGACGGGTCCGGCGCCACGGACGACCTGTCCGAGGCGACCGTCGAGCTCACCGAGGCCCTCACCACGCCCCGGGCACCGGTCGCCCCGCCGGTACGGCTGCTGCCCGGGCGGCTCGCGCCCGCGGACCTGCCCGCACCCACGGCGGTCAGCGCCACCGCCGAGATGCGGATGGCGCTGGGCGTCGAGGAGACCCGGCTCGGCGTGCAGTGGTGGGACCTCGACACCAGCCCGCACCTGCTGGTCTACGGCGACACCGAGACCGGGAAGACGGGTCTGCTGCGCCACATCGCGCGCAGCGTCGCCGCCCACCACACCCCCGACGACGTCCGGATCGTGTTCGGCGACGTGCGCCGCGAGCTCTACGACGCGGTCGGGCAGGAGTACCATCAGGACTACTCGGTCGGCGTCGACGCCCTGACCACGGCGCTGCGGACGGTCGGGGAGACGCTGCGGGCCCGGGTCCCCGGACCGGACATCACCCCGGACCGGCTGCCGCGCAGGGACTGGTGGACCGGCCCGCGCTACTACGTGCTGGTCGACGACTTCGAGCTGATGGAGGGCGGGATGGGCGCCGGCGCGCTCGAGCCGCTGGTGCCGCTGCTCGCCCAGGGCGCCGACATCGGCCTGCACCTGGTGATCGCCCGCAGCACCGGCGGCGCGTCGCGGTCGATGATGAACGCCGGGATCCGGCGCATGTGGGAGCTGGGTTCTCCCGCGCTGCTGCTGTCCTGCCCGCGCGAGGAGGGGCGCTTCCTGGGGACGGTGCGGCCGCGCACCCTGCCGCCCGGGCGGGGCCAGTTCGTCGACCGCAGGCGCTCGGTGCGCCTGGTGCAGACACCCCGCACCGACGGCGGGTGACCGGCCCGGCGCCGGCGTGGCGGGTACCGCGCCGGCACCGGGTCAGCCGAGCTGGTTGGTCGCGAACAGCTCCGTGATGTGGCCGCCGAGCCGCTCCCAGTGCTGCCCCGACGAGGCCGCGGCGGCCGCGCCGTCGCCGGAGGCGCAGAGGTCCACGAACGCGTCGTGGTGCTCGATGGTGTTCCGGCCGCCCAGCAGCGTGGAGAACTTCCGGTAGAGGATCCGGTGGATCTGCGGGTGCAGCTGCTCGACGATCCGGGTCAGCGTCGGGTTGTCCGCGACGCGCAGCGGCACGCCGTGGAAGCGGTCGTCGGCGTCGAGGGCGGCGTCGGTGTCGTCGGTGTCCACCGCGCGCTCGAAGTCGCGGTTGGCGGCGCGCATCTCCTCGAGGTCGGCCGCGGTCATCCGGGGCACCGCCGTGCCGACGGCCAGGGTGTCCAGCGCCCGCAGCACCGCCAGGGCGCGCTCGGCGTCGGTCCGGTCCAGCGGGGTGATGCGGGTGTAGACACCGGGCTTGGCCTCGACCAGCCCGGTGTCGGCCAACCGGTTGAGCGCCTCCCGCACCGGGGTCCGGCTCAAGCCGAACCGCTCGGCGAGCTCGGTGTCGCGGACCTTCTCCCCCGGCGCCAGCTCGAAGTGGACGATGGCGTCGCGCAGCCGCGCGAACACCTCGTCACTGAGCAGGCGACGCGGGACGGGAACGATCTGCATGCAGCACACGATATATCAACGACACGTTAAATCGGTGCGGTCAGCGCCACCATCGCCCGGGCCAGGATCCGTGCCGGGTCCAGCAGCGGCACCGTGACGTCGGTCGTGGCCAGGCACAGCGGGATCTCCGTGCACCCGGCCACGACCGCCTCCGCACCGGCCCGGGCGAGCCGGTCGGCGACCGCGGCCAGGGCCGCGGTCTCGGCCGCACCGCGACGACCGGCCTTGATCGACAGGATCGCCGTCATCACGGCCCGCTGGTCGCGGGCGTCGGGCACGATCACCTCGACCCCCCTGCGGTGCAGCCAGTCCTGGTAGAGCCCGGTCCCGACGGTCCCGTCGGTCGCGAGCAGGCCCGCGCACCGGACGGGCGGCGCCGCGCCGGCCAGGGACCGGGCGACCTCGTCGATCATGTGGACGACCGGGACGTCGACGTACTGCAGCAGCGCCGGCACGAACGCGTGGGCGGTGTTGCAGGGGATGGCGATGTGCGTCGCGCCGGCCTCCTGGAGCTTCTCCGCGCCCGCGCGCAACCAGGGCAGCGGGTCGGGGCCGCGCCCCTGCAGGCTCTCGGTCCGGTCGGGCACCGTCGGGTCGGACCAGATGACGACCCGGCGGTGCTCCTGGTCCCGCGACGCGGGGGTCGCGTCCACGAGCTTGGTGTAGAAGTCCGCGGTGGCCGCGGGGCCCATGCCGCCCAGGATCCCGATCACCGGGACGTCCGGTGCGCCGGGCCCGGCCGGGCCCCGCGCCGCGACCGGAGCCGGGGCGGGCCCCGGCCCGGTCGCGCGCGGGGCGCGTTCCGGGGCGATCATCAGCGCTGCGACCCCTGGGTCGCGTCGACCCGCTCGTCCGGGGCGGGTGTCCCCGCACGGTCCGCCGTGACCGGCGACGGGTGCCCCTCGTCGGCCCCGGCCGGTGCCGACGGTGCGGGTCCGCCGGCCGCGGCCCCCGGGGACCCGTCGGTCCCGGCGCCGCCGGCCGGGTCGGCGTCGGCCGCGGCGGCCGCGTCGAGGTCGGCGGGCAGCGGCTCACCGCGGCGGCGGGCGCCCCGGATCTCCGACCTGTCGATGACGGCGGCGGCGAGCGAGTTGCCGACGACGTTCACCCCGGTGCGGGCCATGTCGACGATGAAGTCGACACCCAGCAGGAGTGCCACGCCCTCGGGCGGCAGCCCGATCGTCGTGCTCGCGGCGAGCAGCACGACCACCGACGCGGAGGCGACCCCGGCCATGCCCTTCGACAGCACGACGAGCACACCGACCATCAGCAGCAGGCTGCCCCAGGAGGTGTCGAGACCGAAGGCGTTCGCGATGAACACGAGGGCGACGGCCTGGTAGAGCACGGAGCCGTCGGTGTTGAAGGAGTAGCCCAGCGGGACCACGAACGACGAGGTCGAGCGGCTCACCCCGAACTTCTCGAGCCGGCCCAGCAGCGGCGCCAGCACCGCCTCCGAGCTGCGAGTGACGAACGCCAGCCCGGCCAGGTCACCGATCGAGCGCAGCATCGCGACGTAGCGGACGCCGTAGATCGCCGCGATGACCGGGAAGACGACACCGAGGACGAGGATCAGCCCCAGGTAGACCACGCCCACGAAGCCGAGCAGGCTCACCAGGTTGCCGAAGCCGTAGTGCGCGACGTCGTAGGCGATGAACCCGAGCACGCCCAGCGGCGCGAACGCGATGACGTAGCCGACGACCTTGAACATGGCCCCGGCGAAGGAGTCGAGGACGTCGTTGACCGGACGTGCCTTCTCCCCGAGCGCGGCCAGCGCGATGCCCACCAGCGTCGCGAACACGATGACGCCGAGCAGGTTGCCCTCGGCGAACGCCTGGAACACGTTCTTGGGGATCGCGTGCAGGAGCAGCTCGTGGAAGTCCACGCCCTGCTGGAGGTTGCCCACCGCGGCCGCGTCGCCGCCCGAGGTCGGGGCGCCGACACCGAGGTCGAACGCCTTCGCCAGGCCGACCGCGAGCAGCAGGATGACCGTGGTGACGATCTCGAAGTAGAGGATCGACTTGCCGGCGATGCGGCCGACCTTCTTGACCGACTCCATCCGCGAGATGCCCAGCACGATCAGCGGGAACACCAGGGGGACGACGACCATCTGGACCGCGTTCAGGAACGCGTCACCGAGGATCTTCAACCCCTCGCCGACGACCGGGAACGCCCAGCCGACCGCTGCTCCGAGGGCGACCGCGATCAGCGACTGGACACCGATCGGGTAGCGCCAGAACCGCCAGTGCAGGCGTGCGGCCACGGAGCCGCGGCCGGCAGGTGGCTGCGGTGGCTCCGGGGGCGCCGACGGCGTCGGGGACACGGCCATTGTGACTCCTCGCTGCTGTTTGCGTGCAGTATATTGCACTCTGGGCTTTGCGCTTCGCATCCAACATTGAGTAGTCTGGCAGCCGTTGTCAAGAGTGGGGAGCAGCCATGAACGCGATGACGCGTACGGAGGGGGATTCCCTCGGCACGGTCGAGGTGCCCGCGGACGCCTACTGGGGGGTGCACACCGCACGGGCGGTCGCCAACTTCGCCGTCACCGGCGAGACGATCGGTGGTTTCCCCCGGCTGGTGCACGCCCTGGCCGCGGTGAAGGAGGCGGCCGCCCTGGCCAACCGGGACCTCGGGCGGCTGGACGGGCGCCGGGCCGACGCGATCGTCGCGGCCTGCCGGGAGCTGCGCGCGGGCGCGCTGGCCGACCAGTTCCCGATCGACCCGATCCAGGGCGGGGCGGGGACCTCGACCAACATGAACGCCAACGAGGTCGTCGCGAACCGGGCACTGGAGCTGCTCGGGCACGAGCGGGGCGACTACGCCGAGCTGGACCCGCTGACGCACGTCAACCTGGGCCAGTCGACCAACGACGTCTACCCGACGGCGATCCGGCTCTGCATCCTGACCCACCTGCGCGAGCTGGTCGCCGGTCTGGAGCACCTCGCCGCGGCGTTCGCGCGCAAGTCCGAGGAGTTCCACGACGTCGTGAAGATGGGGCGCACCCAGCTCCAGGACGCGGTCCCGATGACGCTGGGCCAGGAGTTCCACACCTACACCACGATGCTGCGCGAGGACTGTGCGCGGCTGCGTGAGGCGGCCGCCCTGCTGTGCGAGAGCAACCTCGGCGGCACGGCGATCGGGACCGGCATCAACGGCCACCCCGACTACGCCCGGGTGGCCTGCGCGCACCTGCGCGACATCACCGGCGAGGAGGTCGTCCCGGCGGGCGACCCCATCGAGGCGACCCAGGACTGCGGGGCGTTCGTGCAGGTCTCCGGCGTCCTGAAGCGGGTCGCGGTGAAGCTGTCCAAGGTCTGCAACGACCTGCGCCTGACCTCGTCGGGCCCGTCGGTCGGGTTGGCCGAGATCAACCTGCCGCCGGCCCAGGCCGGATCGTCGATCATGCCGGGGAAGGTCAACCCGGTCATCCCCGAGATGGTCAACCAGGTGGCGTTCGAGGTCATCGGCAACGACCTGACCGTCACCATGGCCGCCGAGGCCGGGCAGCTGCAGCTCAACGCCTTCGAACCGATCATCGTCTACGGGCTGATGCGGTCGACCTCGCACCTGGAGGCCGCGGCGCGGACGCTGGCGGACCGCTGCGTCGACGGGATCACGGCGAACCGTGAGCACCTGGAGCAGGGCGTGCGCGGATCGGTCGGGATCGTCACGGCGCTGTCCCCCGCGCTGGGGTACGCCACGAGCGCGGAGATCGCGAAGGAGTCGCTGGCCACCGGGCGCCCGGTCGGCGACATCGCGGTGTCCCGGGGGCTGCTCGACGCCACGCGGGTCGACGAGCTGCTCTCCCCCGCCGCGCTCACCGGGCTGGCCGCTCCGGCCCGGTCGCTGCCACGCGACCTGGACGCCGCCCTGCACTGACCGCCGCTCCGGCACGGGCCCCGGTGCGCGGTCGACGACCGGGCACCGGGGCCCCCGTCGTCCCGGGACGGCCCGGGACCGGTTCATCCGGCCCGGATGCCGGAGGGCCGCTCCGGCACACGGCCGTCGTCCGCCGCGGCGCCCGCGACACCCTCGGCCGGGGTGGGCCCGCGGATCTCGACCCGCCGGGGCGGGGACCACCCGCGCCGGTGCCCGGCCGGGCCCAGCCGGACCAGCAGCACGACCACCGCGGCCGTGCCGGCGGCGGCGAGCACGCTGAGCACCGCCGTCAGCGGCCCCCACGACGGGGCGACCGGCTCGGGGGCACGGACCGGCGGCGCGACGACGGCGGCCTCCCGCCCCGTCCCCTCCTCGGGCAGCACCGCGGTGACGGCGTCGACCGGGTTCACGGTGCCCCAGCCGAGTGCCGGGTCGGGGAGCGGGACCGCGGGGTGCGTCGCGGTCGTCTCCAGCCGGTGCTTGACCTGGTCGGCCCGCAGATCGGGCCGGTAGGCGCGGACCAGGGCGGCGGTACCCGCCACGAACGGCGCCGCGTAGCTGGTGCCGCTGCCCTGCCAGTGTCCCGGTCCGCCCGGGCCGATGCTGACGACGTCGCTGCCCGGGCCGACCAGCGACAGGTACGGGCCGGTCTGGGAGAAGTCGGCACGCCCGCCCTCGGCGTCGACGGCACCGACCGCGATCACCGTCGGGTAGGAGGCCGGGTAGGTGACGGGATCACCCGTGCGCGCCCCGTTGGCGGCCGAGGCGACCACGACGACGTCGCGGGAGGCGGCGTACGCCACCGCCTCGGCGAGCCCGGCGTCCGGGATGCTGGTGCTGGCCGACACGTTGATCACGCGGGCGCCCTCGTCCACGGCGCGGCGGATGCCCGCGGTCAGGGACGCGGCGGTCACCCGGCCGGCGTCGCCGTCCGCGTCCGGGACCGTGACCCTGATCGGCAGCAGGGTCGCGTCGGGGGCGATCCCGGCGAACCCGCTGCCCTCGACCGGCTGCGCGGCGATGATGCCGCCGACGAAGGTCCCGTGGCCGTAGCAGTCGCCGTCCGCCGGGCCGTCCGACACGACGTCGGCTCCCGGGAGCACGTGCGCGCCCGCGAGCTGCGGGGTCCGGGCGTCGACCCCGGTGTCGACGACGGCGACGACGACCCCCGCGCCCCGGGTCACCGGCCACACCCGCTGCGGCGCGAGCTGGCGCTGTGCCCAGGGCAGCGTCGGTTCGGTCACCGTGGGCGGGGGTAGGCACCCCGGCGGGACCGCCGGGGCGGCGAGGGCCGGTGGGGCGGCCGTCAGCAGCGTGACGAGCGCGGCCGCACCGAGCGCCAGGGCCCGTCCGGCGGCGCGGGACCTCGCCCGTCTCACGACGCGGCGGCCGAGTCGCCGGTCGCGCCCGCGTCGACCGTGAGGAGCGGGACGGTGAGGCGCCGGACGACGTCCGGGTCCTCCACCGTCCGCAGCACCATCCGGCGTCGCCGCTCCAGGGCCCGTTCCAGCCTGGCCAGTGCCGCCTGGTCGCGTTCGCCGAGCCCACCGGAGCCCTCGCCCTCGTCGGCGCCGAGCTCCCGGACGAGCAGGGCGAGACGCGGCGCCACCGGCCCGCCGTCGACGTCCTCGGGCGCGGGCGCGTCCCGCACACCGATCGTCCGGAACCGGGTACCGGCCGGGAAGACGACCTCCGCGACGGGGCGGCCCGCGACGAGCTCGCTCGTGCGGCGGGCCGTCATCGGCCAGATCAGGACGTCGTAGCCGGCGTCGGGGACGGTGACGTCGAGCTCGCCGGCCGCGCTGAGGAAACCCGGCTCGGCGAGTGTCCCGCCCACCACGGTGTGGTCCGAGGGCGGTTCCGGCGCCCGGCCCTGACGCAGCACCGGTCGACGGTGCGTCGGGAGGCGACGCAGCCCGGAGACCAGACAGGCCAGCTGCCCCTCCGGCAGGTCGCGGCCGCCGGACCGGACGCCCTCGTTGACCGGGCCGCCGCCACGCTCGCCGTCGCCGAGGTGCAGGCACACCGCGGCCAGGTCGGTCTTCACCCCGGACGTGTCCCCGGTGCGCAGCGACGGCCAGGAGGCCAGCGCCGCGTTGACCGTCGCGAGGGCCTCGGTGTACAGGTCCCCGGCGGCGGCGACGAACCGTTCGCGTTCCCTGCCCGTGCTGGGCCGGTCGTCGACGACGAGCGGCGGGCGCGCGTCCGTGGCCCCCGTGGCCGCGGGGTCCGTGTCCCCGGGGCCGTGGTCCCCGGTGACGGGGCCGACCGGCCCGGCGTCGGCGGCCGGTCCCGGCGGGGTGACGTCGGCGTCCGGCAGCGGGACCGCACCACCGGTCGGGCCGGCGGCGGGATCCCCCGGCTCCGGTGCGTCGTCGACGGCCGGAGGCTCCCCGGGGGTGGGCGGTTCCGCGACGGCCGGGACCGGCACCGCGGGCACCGCCGACTCGACCCGCAGGTCCGGCACGGTGGTGTCCCAGCTCGCCGGGGCCGGCCGGGGCAGCAGCCCGAGCGACACGGCGCGCTCGGCGTCCTCCGGGGTGGCCCAGACCCCGCGGAGCCGCACCCGGTGACGGGCACGGCGCTCGTCGTCGAGGGAGTCGACGAGCGAGCGGGCGGCGGCCAGGAGTGCGGCCCCGACGGGCTCGCCGTCGTGTCCGAGGTGGAGGGTCCAGACCGCCGGGTCGTACGGGTCGGGCGGCACCGGGCCGGCGTCCCCGGCGCCGAGGACCAGACCCGACGGGACGACGGTGGCGACGACGTCGTCGCGGACGTAGCTGCACCCCCGCGCGTCCCACCCGGCCGGTGGGAGGCCCACCGACAACACGTCCTGCCGCCCGTCGGGGCGCTGGCGCAGCACCGTCGGGAACGGACGCATCCGGGTCTCCCGCCCGGGTTCGACCACGAAGGTCTCCACCCCCGACGCCGTCCGCAGCGCGACACCGGTGCCCAGGGCGAAGTCCGCGCCGATCGCCTCGCCGAGGGCCGCCGGGAACCCGTCGACGAGCGCTGCGGGGGTGAGCGGCGCGACCAGCACGGGGCACCCGGAGGTGATCGTCCGGGCGGCGCCGGCGATCGCCTCCGGCGCCGGGACGGGGCCGGTGCCGCCGACGAGCAGCTGCACGAAGCGACGGTCGAGAACGGCACGCAGCGCCACGTCGTCGTTCTCCGTGCCCTCCTCCGGGGCGGGCAGGCCGCGGACCGCGAGTCCGGCCGGGACCGGCTCGACGGCCGCTCCCGCGACGACCGCGGGCTCGTCGGGCAGCGCCCCCTCCCAGTCCGGGCGCGGGAAGCGCGTGCCGTGTGCCTGCGGTGCTGATCCCGGTGCGAAGCGCACCCAGCCGGTCCCGCCGACCGTGGGTCCGGTGAGGATGCCGGAGCCGACGGAGAACCGCATGGCCCCCGACGGGGCGACGAGCGCGACGCCGGTGGCGTCGGTGACCTGCTGCAGCCTGGCACCCAGGGCGGCGATGTCGGTGACGGCGAGCCACAGCTCGCCGTCGGCGCCCGCGGGGCCGGTCACCACCTCGTGCAGCAGCCGGAGGAGCTCCGCCGCGAGTCCCGGCCTGCGGTAGGCGGTCCCGACCAGCATGGCGACCGGCGGACCCGACGAGCCCAGGCTGGACAGGAACCCGCGCTCCCGGGACGCCTCCGTCCCGTCGGCGATCAGGACGTGCGGCCCGACCGGGGTTGCGACCAGGGGGGCCACGACGGACTCGGCCCGGGCGTCGGTCACCGGTCCCACCTCGCTCTCCTCGGGCACGCGTCCACCGCCCCCGGCGGGACGGGCCCGATCCACCGTCGATCATGGCCGCGCCGGGCGGCCGGTGTCCCTCCGCGCGCCGTGCGCACACCGAACACGGGGGTTTCCCCCGTCGGCCGCGGGGATCAGCCGTCGAAACCGTCGGTGATCCGGGCGGCGAGCAGGAGGACCGCGTCGACGGTGGCCGGCGCCAGCCGGGACAGGTCGATCCGGCCACCGTGCGCGAGGTGCTGGTCGAACGGCAGCTCCACGACGGCGCGGACACGGGACTCGAAGTGCCTGCGGACCACGTCCCGGTCGATCTCCCGGCTCCACCGGTCCTGGGACAGGACGACGACGGCCTGCTCGGCGAGGGCGGAGAACCCGTGCCCGTGCAGCCAGTCCAGGGTCCTCGACGCCCGGGTCGCCCCGTCGACGGTCGGAGTCCCGACGACGACCAGCGCGTCCGCCAGCGTCAGCGTCCCCTCCATCGCCGAATGCACGAGGCCGGTCCCCGAGTCGGTGACGAGCACGTTGGCGAACCGGCCGATCAGCCCGCAGACCGCCTCGTACTCCTCCCGGCTGAACGACTCCCCCGCCGCCGGGTCCTGCTCGGAGGCGATGACCCGCAGGCGTCCGGCCAGGCTGCTGAAGCGGTCGAGATCGTGGACCGACGACGCGTGTGCGGCGCCCGCGAGCAGCTCGCGGACCGTCGCGGACGTGTCGCCGGTGAGCCGGTCGGCCAGGGTGCCCGCGTCGGGGTTGGCGTCGAGGGCGACGATCCGGTCGCCGCGGTTCTCGGCCAGGACCAGCCCCAGCAACGCCGACACGGTGGTCTTGCCGACGCCGCCCTTGATCGAGGCGACCGCGATCCTCCGGACCCCGGCCAGCGGTCGGCGGATCTGCTGGATGAGCTCCTGGCGGGCGAGCTGGGCCGGGGACGGCCCGGGGTTGTAGCGGCCCGCGGTGACGGCGTAGACGCCGCGCCGCCAGCCGTGCATCGGTTGGTCCCCGGCGTAGCGGATGGGCGCGTTCGGCGCGACGGGCCGGACCGGGCCGGCGCGCTCGACCGGCAGCGGGACCGGTGCGGGCCGCGGGCCGGCGGGCGGTGCGGACCGTCGCTGCCGGCGCGGAGCGTCCGGGTGCGGCGGGGCGTCCGGGTGCTGCGGCGCGTCCGGGCGCTGTGGCGCGGCGGGCGGTCGTCCGGCGCCCGGTCCGGGCGGAGGCCCGCCCGACGGCGAGGCGGATGGCCGGGACGGCGGGTGCCCCCGCTCACGGGGCGGAGCCGGTCGGTCGGCTCCGCCGCGGGGCACCGGACCGGTCGCGGCGCCGGTGCCCACCGGTGGGGCGGCCTGCCCGGCGGCCGGGGCGGGGCGGCCCGTGACCACCGGGATCGCCGTCGTGGCCGGGGGGGCGGTCCCCCCGGCGGTCCCGGTCCCCCCGGTGACCCCGGTCGTCCCGGACCTCGCGGTGGTCCCGGTCCCGGCTCCGTCGAAGGTGTCCGGGCCGTCCGACGCCGGCCGGTCGTCGGACGACGGCGCGGGTCCGGTACCGGTCGTGCCGGCGACGCCCTGCGGCGCACCGGTGGCCTCCCCGGTCGCCCGTACCACCCGCTCGGTAGGCGCCGCGGGTGCCGCCGGCGGGGTCACCCGCAGGGCGCGGGTCTCGGGGTCGGCCGCGCCCGCGGGTCCCGGCGGCCCGGCGGACCCGGCCGTCGCGGCGGTGTCCCGGACCGGCGCCGCGGTGTCGGCGGAGCCTCCCTGGTCGCGGGCCGGTGGCACGGGGACCGACGCCGGCGGATCCGTGGGCGATGCCGGTCCGGCAGCCGGCGCCGGGCGCGTCGACGACGTCCGCGCCGGGGGCGGCGTGGGCCCCGGGGACGGCGTCGGACCTGGGGACGGCGTCGGACCTGGGGACGGCGTCGGACCTGGGGACGGCGTCGGAGCCGGGGACGACCGGACCGGCGGCTCCGGCTCCGGACCGGTCGCCGCTGCCGGACGGTGGGGCCGCCCGGCGTCCTCGATGGACCCCTCCGAGCGCCCCGCATCCCAGGTCACCGTCCAGTCGACGGGGACCCACTCGTCGGTGGTGTCACCCGTCGCCGGGTCCTGCGACGTCCGGTCCTGCACAGTCCGGCCTCCGTCCTCAGCCGACCGACACCTCGGTCGACCTCACCGACGAGGGGTCGACCGGCTCGTCCAGGGAGACGGTCACCGAGGAACCACTGATCGTCTTCGTCGCGGACGTGCCGCCGTCCTCGGTGTTCACGGTGACGTGGGCGGTCCGGCCCGAGCAGTGCTCGTCGAAGCCGGAGATGCGAACGGCCGTCACCTGGCCCTCGTCGTTCTGCTTCACCGAGACCGACAGCGACGACGCATCGGTCGAGCACTGCTCCGAGGCCTTCTGCTCCTCCTCGGCCTGCTGCCGCTCGGCACGCTCCGCGGCCGCCCGCCGTTCGGTCGCCCGCTGCTCGGCCCGGCGCTCGGCAGCTTCCTGCTCGGCGGCCTTGCGCTCGGCGGCCTTCCGCTCGGCCGCCTTCCGCTCGGCCGCCTTCCGCTCGGCCGCCTCCCGCTCGGCCGCCTGCTGCTCGGCCGCCTCCCGCTCCGCGGCCTGCTGCTCGACCGCCCGCTGCTCGACCGCCTCCCGCTCCGCGGCCTGCTGCTCGGCCGCCTTCCGCTCCGCGGCCTGCTGCTCGGCCACCTGCTGCTGGGCCGCCATGAACTCGGCCGCCCGCTGCTCGATCGCGCCGTCCGACGCCTCCTCGGCACGCGGGAGGTCGGATCCGTCCCGGCCGGTCGTGTCCCGGGTGGTCTCCTCCGGGACGGTCCGGCTCGGCGCCGCGTCGCCCGCGGCGGAGCCGGTGGTGGATCGGGCGGACGTGTCCTCGGCGCCGAGCCGGCGCTCGGGCTGCCCGGCGACGGCCGTCCCGCGGGACGGCGCCTGCGCGAGCAGCTCGGGCAGCCGCCCGCGCTCGGTCGCCCCGGTCGTCATCCGTGCGATCCACTGGTCGGCGAGCGAGAGCGCCTCCCGCTCGGAGATCCCTTCGGGAGCGGCGGCCACCGGAGCGGACTGCGGCGTGCCCTCGGCGGCGAGCGCCCCCTGCACCGCCGGTGCGGACGGCGTCGGAGCGGTCTGCTCCGGCACGGTCTGCTCCGGCACGGTCTGCTCGGGCGCGGTCTGCTCGGGCGCGGTCTGCTCCGGCGCGGTCTGCTCCGGCGCGGTCTGCTCCGGCGCGGTCTGCTCGGGGGCGGTCTGCTCGGGGGCGGTCTGCTCGGGGGCGGTCTGCTCGGGGGCGGTCTGCTCGGGGGCGGTCTGCGCCGGTCCGGACTGCTGCGTGCCCTCGGCCACGAGCTCCTCCGTCTGCTGCGCGGGGCCGCTCGACGCCGGGGTCTCGGCCGGGGCCAGCACGCCCAGCGCCGTGAGGGCCTCGGCGACCTCCTCCTGCCGGTCGGTGCGGGTCGGCAGGTCGGCGGCGCCTTCGGAGGTCGCGGGACCGGACGCGTCGGACGGCCGGTCACCGGCGACCAGGGACGTGACGGGCGCGGCGGCGGAGTCCACGGTCTCCACGGGCCGCTCGAGCGTCGTCGCGACGGACCGGCCGACGGTGCCGGTGGCCTCTCCGGCCGACTCGGCCACCGGAGTCACGACCTCCCGCACGGGGGCGGCGGGCACCGGCAGCGAGACCGGGGCCGACGCCACGGGCGCCGGCAGCGCGACGGGGGCCACGGGCACCGGCGCGGCCGCCACGACCGGACCGAGCACGGACGGCGCCGGGGGCACCGCCGGCAGCAGCGCCTCGGGGGCCACGACCTCCGGCTCGTCCACGCCGACGCCGTCGAGCGACGGCAGCTTCGGCCCGGCCGCGGCCGACGGGGACGGGGCGGACTCCGGCGCGGACTCCGGGGCGGCGTCGCGCGCTGCCAGGATCTCCGCGTCGTCCGGCTGCCGCGCCTCGTTCCGCTGACCCGCGGCCCAGGCGGCCCACTCCTCGGTGGAGTCGGTGGCCTTCCCGGCCGGCGCACCGGCCATGGCCGCCCCGAACACCCCGACGGCGGTGAGCGCGGTCAGTCCTGCGACCAGCGACTGCCGCGGGGCCGCAGAGCGGCGCTGGGGCCGCGTGGGGTCGTCGCGTCGGGGAGCCGACATCGGTGCACCTTCCGTCCGGTCGTCGTGCCGGCCGGGTTCTCCGGCCCACAGCTGATCACGACCATCGCGTGCGACCGGCCCGGACGTACGTCGCGAAGGCGGCGGACGGCCCATCCGAGGGGGATCCCTCGCCAACCGGCGGCGCGGACGGCTGCTCCCGGCTGGGCCGGACGGCCCACGGGGCCCCGGCGTCAGCCGCGCCGGTAGGCGGTGAACCGTCCGTTGCGGCGGCGCTCGACGGTCAGCGGCAGCCCGAACGTCTCCGACAGCGGCTCGGAGGTCATGACCTCGTCCAGGAGCCCCGCGGCGACCACACGCCCCTCACGCAGCAGCAGCCCGTGGCTGTAGTTCGGCGGGATCTCCTCGACGTGGTGGGTGACCAGCACCGACGCCGGGGCGTACGGGTCGTCGGCGAGGTCGGCGAGCCGGGTGACGAGGTCCTCGCGGCCGCCGAGGTCCAGCCCGGCGGCGGGCTCGTCGAGCAGCAGCAGCTCCGGATCGGTCATCAGCGCGCGGGCGATCAGGGTCCGCTTGCGCTCGCCCTCGGACAACGTGCCGTACGCGCGCCCGGCGAACCCCGCCATGCCGAGCTGGCCCAGCAGCTGCTCGGCGCGGCCGGTGTCGTCGCGCTCGTACTCCTCGCGCCAGCGCCCGAGGACCGCGTAGCCCGCGGAGACAACGACGTCGGAGATGATCTCGTCGCCCGGGATCCGGACGCCCAGGTTCGCCGAGGTGAGACCGATCCGGGTGCGGAGTTCGAAGACGTTGACCCGGCCCATGCGCTCACCGAGCACGTGGACGGTGCCGGAGGTCGGGTGCAGCTCGGCACCGGCGAGACGGAGCAGGGTCGTCTTGCCGGCGCCGTTCGGGCCGAGGACGACCCAGCGCTCGTCGAGTTCCACCCGCCAGTCGACGGCATCGAGCAGGGTGGTGTCGCCGCGGCGGACGGTGGCGCCGTCCATCCCGACGACCACGTCCTCGTCGTCGATCGGGGTGGAAACGGGTGTGACACCGGGCGCGGACGGGGTTCGGGGCGAAGTCACCCCCCTATCCTGGCCGATCGTGCCTGTCTTCCCCCTCGGTGCCCACCCCGACGACCACGGGACCCGCTTCGCGGTCGCCACCACCAGCGCCGAGACCGTCGAGGTGTGCCTGATCGACGGCGCCGCCGACGGTGACGGCGGTGGTCTCACCGAGCGGCGCGTCGAGCTGCGCGAGCACACCTTCGGCGTGTGGCACGGCCACGTGCCCGGGGTGCGGCCCGGGCAGCGCTACGGCTACCGGGTACACGGCCCCTACCGGCCGTTCGAGGGACTCCGCGCGAACCCGCACAAGATCCTCGTCGACCCCTACGCGGCCCGGATCACCGGCCTGGTGACCGACGTCGTCGCCGCCCGCGGGTGGGACGGCGACCCGATGTCCGGGCGGCCCAGCACCGTCGACTCGCTCGGCTCGGTGCCGCTGTCGGTCGTCACCGCCACCGACGCCGCGCCGCGCCCGCCCCGCCCGGACGTGCCGTGGTCGGAGACGGTGATCTCGGAGATCCACGTGCGCGGCTGGACGAAGCTCCACCCCGAGGTGCCCGAGGCCCACCGTGGCACCTACCTGGGGCTGGCCCACCCGGCGGTGATCGCGCAGCTGCAGCGGACCGGGGTGACGGCCGTCGAGCTGCTCCCGGTGCAGGCCAACGCCCCCGAGCCGCCGCTGCTGGAGCGCGGCGCGTCGAACTACTGGGGCTACGCCACGCTGGGCTTCCTCGCCCCGCACGCCGGCTACGCCTCGGACCCCGGCAACGAGGTCGCGGAGTTCCGCTACCTCGTCGACACCCTGCACGCGGCCGGGATCGAGGTCATCCTCGACATCGTCCCCAACCACACCTGCGAGGGCGGGGTCGGCGGCACCACCCTGTCCTACCGCGGGCTGGACGCGCCGGCGTACTACTCGCTCGGCGGGTCCGGGCACGACGCCGACATCACCGGCACCGGCAACACCCTCGACGCCGGCTCCCCCACGGTGATCCGGTTGGTCTGCGACGCCATGCGGCACTGGGTGCACGCCTACGGCGTCGACGGGTTCCGGATCGACCTCGCCTCGGTGCTCGGCCGCCCGCGGTCGGGCCCGTTCTCCCCGGACTCCGCACTGCTCACCGCGATCGCCCAGGACCCGACCCTGTCGACGACCAAGTTGATCGCCGAGCCGTGGGACGCGACCGGCGAGGGCTACCGCGTCGGCGGGTTCGGTGTGGCGTGGTCGGAGTGGAACGGCCGTTACCGCGACGCGGTGCGCGACTTCTGGCGCGGCCACGGCGGCGTCGCCGAGCTGGCGTCGCGGCTGACCGGCAGCTCCGACATCTACCAGCTCTCCGGGCGTCGCCCGTGGGCCTCGGTCAACTTCGTCACCGCCCACGACGGCTTCACCCTGCGCGACCTCGTGTCCTACGAGCGCAAGCACAACGAGGGCAACGGCGAGAACAACCGCGACGGCACCGACGACAACCGCTCGCAGAACCACGGCGCCGAGGGCCCGACCGACGACGCCGGCATCCGCGCCGCCCGGCAGGCCACGGCCCGGGCGATGATGGCGACGCTGCTGCTGTCGATCGGCACCCCGATGATCACCGGCGGCGACGAGCGCTGGCGCACCCAGGGCGGCAACAACAACGCCTACTGCCGCGACGACGAGACCTCCTGGGTGGACTGGACCCGCACCGACGAGACCACGGCGATGGAGGCGTTCACCGCCAAGGTCGCCGCGCTGCGCCGCGAGTCCCCGGTACTGCACCGCGACCAGTTCTACGTCGACGGTGAGGTCCTCTGGTGGGACCCGTCCGGGCGGCCGATGGAGCCCGGGGACTGGCACGACGGCGGCCGCCGCACCCTCGCGCTGCTGCTGGCCGACTACTGGCTGCTGGTCCTGCACGCCGGCGACGAGCCCGCCGACTGCGTGCTGCCCAGCGACCACGGATTCGACCCGGTCCTGGACTCGACCGCGCCCGACGGCACCCCCGCCGACACCACCCCGCTCGACGCCGGGGCGACGGTCGTCCTGCCGCCCCGCTCGGTACACCTGCTGCGCAGCCGCTGACCGGCCCCGGCCAGCCGGGTTCCGGGAGCTGGGTCCGGCGGGCCGGGCGGCGTAGGCTCCGCGCATGCCGCGCTACGAGTTCCGCTGCCGCGAGTGCGCCACGACGTTCGAGGTCGACCGGCCGATGGCCGCGTCGGCGGACCCGGCGGACTGCCCGCACGGGCACGCGGACACCGTCAAGCTGCTCTCGACGATCGCGCTCGGCGGCCGGTCCGGTGCCGCGCCCCGGCCCGCGATGGCCCCGGCCGGTGGCGGCGGGGGCTGCTGCGGCGGCGGGTGCTGCGGCGGCTGACCCGTGCCGACGACGGGTCCCGCCCCCTCGGACCGCGGTCCGGCGGGCGGTGGTCCGGCGGGCGGTGGGACGTCACGGACGGCCCCGCGTGTGGCGCTCGTACTCCCGGCCGTCCTGCTGGTCGGTGTCCTGGGCGCGGGCTGTGCGGTTCCCTCCCCGCTCGCCCCGACCCGCGGCGCGGAGACCGCGGCGGGCCCGAGCGCGTCCGACGTCGCCGCACCGTCGGACTCCGCGTCGACCGGCACCGGGCCGCCGGTGACGATCGTGCTCGGCAGCCCGGACCGGCCGCAGGCCCGCGGTCTCGGGACCGCGCAGCCGTCGCTGGTCGACCTCGGCGGGGCGAGCTCCACCGGCATCGTCGAGGACCTGACGTGGCAGAGCTGGGGCGGCCCGACCGCCACCGGCACCGGGACGGCGGCCTACGCCGCCCCCGGGCAGCCGCTCGCCGCCGCGACCCGGGAACGGGCGACGGTGGTCGCGGCCGACCCGGGCACCTGCGCCGGGCGCCCGGCCTACCGCACGCTGACCTGGTACTTCCCCCAGCACGGCGAGGTCCCCGGTGCCCACACCCCGCTGCCCGTCTGCGGCGACTGACCGCCCCACCGTTGCTAGGCCGAACGGGCGTATCCTGCTCCATCGTGTGACGTAGCTCATCACTGCTCCGATACGCCGAGTGCATCTGTCCCCGTGGAACTGGAGTCCACGTGCCCCGAGCGCTCCCCCGTCTCCTCCGTGCCGCCACCGCCGTCGCCGCCGTGGCCACCACCGCCCTGCTCACGACGGCGGCGACCCCCGCCCCGCCGTCGCCGCCGGCCGAGGCGCTCCCGGCGCCCGGCCCGGTGCAGGCCCTGCAGGTCTCCCCCGTGCCCGGCGGCGGCGCCCGCGGCCTCGGCCTGCAGGTGTCCTGGTCGCCGCCCGTCCGGAACGAGGGCGCCCTGCGCACCCACTACGACGTCGAGGTCCGCGACCACGCGGGCGGCGTCCTCCACTCCGCCTCGACCGAGACCACCACCAGCGCACCGGTGTACGGCGACTACTGCCTCGCGCCGTTCACGGTGTCGGTGCGCGCGGTGACCCGCGACGTCGACGAGAGCCGGTCCGAGCCGGGGCCCGCCGTCCTCACCACGTTCGGCGAGCAGGCCCCGTGCGCCCTCACGATGTCGATCACCGCGGCCCGCGCCGCCGACGGCACCGTGCACGTGCGCGCCGACCGCGAGGCCCCGGTCGACCCGTACGTCTCCGGGCCCTGCACGCTCGCGACGGCCGGCCGGGTGCTCTGGTCGGGCACCTGCGGCGGCGACGCCACCACCCGGGACATCGTGGTCGGCGCGCTGCCCCCGGGACCGCGGGAGCTCGCGCTGACCACCGTCGCCCCGCGGGGTGAGCACACCACGAGCCGGACCACGCTGCGCTAGCCCGCCAGGACGATCCGCCCCAGCTCGACCGAGGACGCCAGGTGCGGGTGGTGCGGCAGCACCCGCACCGTGTACCCGGTCAGCCCCGCGTGCGGCAGCGGCACGGCGACCTCCCAGGACCCGTCGCCGCGGTGCTCCATCGCGACGGTCACCGGGTCCGCCAGCTCGTCGGAGGAGTCGACCCGTCCGACGACGGCCTCGACCGTCACGTCCGACGGGTCCAGCCCGGCCAGGTCCACCCCCGCCCGGACCGTCATCGGCGACCCCACGACCGGGGTGTCGGGCAGCCCGGACGCGTCCACACCGGTGATCCGGACGTGGTTCCACGCCTTGTTCAGCCGGGCCCGGAACTGCGCGATGTCCCGGGCGACGGCGTAGTCCGACGCGGCCGCGTCCGCGGCGGCGCGGGCGGCCGGGGTGTACCAGTCCTGCACGTACTCCCGCACCATCCGGGTGGCCTGCACCTTCGGCCGCAGGGTGGCGAGGGTGTGGCGGACCATCTCGACCCAGCGGTGCGGGACGCCGTCGACGCGGTCGTAGAACGCCGGGCCGACCTGGGTGGCGATGAGCTCGTAGAGGGCGTTGGCCTCGAGGTCGTCACGCCGGGTCGGGTCCTCGACGCCGTCGGCGGTGGGGATGGCCCAGCCGTTGGCGCCGTCGTAGAACTCGTCCCACCAGCCGTCGCGGATGGACAGGTTCAGCCCGCCGTTGAGCGCGGACTTCATGCCGGAGGTGCCGCAGGCCTCCAGCGGGCGCAGCGGGTTGTTCAGCCAGACGTCGCAGCCCCAGTAGAGGTAGCGGGCCATCGACATGTCGTAGTCGGGCAGGAAGACGATGCGGTGGCGCACGCCGGCGTCGTCGGCGAAGCGCACGATCTGTTGGATGAGCGCCTTGCCGCCGTCGTCGGCGGGGTGCGACTTCCCCGCGACGACGAGCTGCACCGGCCGGTGCGGGTCGAGCAGCAGGCTGCGGAGCCGGTCGGCGTCGCGCAGCATCAGCGTGAGCCGCTTGTAGGTCGGGACCCGGCGGGCGAAGCCGACGGTGAGCACGTCGCGGTCGAAGACGTGGTCGGTCCAGCCCAGCTCCGGCTCGGACGCGCCCCGCTCCAGCCACGCGGCGCGCACCCGGCGGCGGACCTCGTCGACCAGCCGGGACCGCAGCGTGTTGCGCAGGCCCCACACGTCGGCGTCGGACACCTCGGCGGTGCTGCTGCCGGGCTCCCCGAGCAGCTCGGTGACCTGGTGGGCCTCCCAGGTGGGGCCGTGCACGCCGTTGGTGACCGAGCCGATCGGCACCTCCTCGCGGTCGAACCCGGCCCACAGCCCGCCGAACATCTCCCGCGACACCGTCCCGTGCAGCCGGGAGACACCGTTGGCGCGCTGGGCCAGGCGCAGACCCATGTGCGCCATGTTGAACGTCTCCGGATCCTCCTCGGCGCCGAGCGCGAGGAGCCGGTCGGTCGGCAGGCCCGGCAGCAGCCGGTCGGTGAGGTAGTGCCGCACGAGGTCCAGGCCGAACCGGTCGATCCCGGCGGGCACCGGGGTGTGGGTGGTGAACACCGTGCCCGCGCGGACGGCGGCGAGCGCCTCGTCGAAGTCCAGCCCGCCGGACGACGCGGACGCCGTCGCCGGTCCCGCGCCGTTGGACGACACCGCCGAGCCGGTGCACAGCTCGCGGATCCGCTCGCAGCCGAGGAACCCGGCGTGGCCCTCGTTGGTGTGGAAGACCTCCGGCGTCGGGTGCCCGGTGAGCCGGCAGAACGCGCGGACCGCGCGGACACCGCCGACACCGATCAGGATCTCCTGCTGGATGCGGTGGTTCTGGTCGCCGCCGTAGAGCCGGTCGGTGACCCCGCGCAGGTCGGCCCCGCCCTCGGAACCGGCGTTCTCCTCGATGTCGGTGTCGAGCAGCAGCAGCGGGACCCGCCCGACCGCGGCCTGCCAGATCCGCGCGTGCAGCGTGCGGTCCCCCGGCATCGCGACCTCGACGAGCTCCGGCTCGCCGGAGGCGTCGGTGAGCAGCTGCAGCGGCAACCCCTGCGGGTCGATCGCCGGGTAGTGCTCGAGCTGCCAGCCGTCGAGCGACAGGGACTGACGGAAGTACCCCGACCGGTACAGCAGCCCCACCGCGACGAGCGGGACGCCCAGGTCCGAGGCGGCCTTCAGGTGGTCGCCGGCGAGCACGCCGAGACCGCCGGAGTAGTTGGGCAGCACCTCCGAGACGCCGAACTCCATCGAGAAGTAGGCGACGGCCGACGGCCTGCCGGCGCCGTCGGCCTCGTCGTACCAGCGCGGCTCGGACAGGTAGGTCTCCAGCTCCGCGGCCCGCTCGGCGACCTCGGCGGCGACCGCGTCGTCCGCGGCGAGCTCGGCGAGCCGCCCGGTGGGGATCTCGCCGAGCAGGCGGACCGGGTCCTGCCCGCTCGCGTCCCAGGCGGCGGGGTCGAGGGAGGCGAACAGGTCCCGGGTCGGCGCGTGCCAGGTCCACCGCAGGTTCGTCGCCAGTGTCTGCAGCGGCGCGAGCGGAGCGGGAAGCTGGGCACGGACGGTGAAACGACGGAGGGCTCTCACGGCCGCGAGGGTAGCCGGGAACCCCGACACGCACGCGGTGTCCCGCCCGGCCGGGACGGGGTCCCACCGGTAGGGTCGCACTGCCGCGGGACCGGTGGGTCCGTGCACGTCGAATCGGTTCCGTCCACATCCGTTCCGATCCGTTCACGCCGATGGTCCCGCGGGTGTGGCGACAGGTGACGTGGCGGCGTCAGACTGACCGTCTCGACTCTGGTGGGACTTCTACCGACGGTGACAATTTCCTGGGGGTGCAGCCGATGACCGGTCGGCTCGGAATCGACGACGTGACCCCGTTCGTGGAGAGCGGAGACCCGGCCAAGGCCGTGGTCGGCGAGGTCGTCCCGATCCGGGCGACCGTGTGGCGGGAGGGACACGACGCCGTCGCGGCGAACGTCGTGTTCACCCCGCTGTCGGCCGACGGGACGCCGGGCGACGCGCAGTACGTGCGGATGCAGCCCGACGGGGTGGGCACCGACCGCTTCGTGGCCTGGGTCCGCCCCGACGCCGAGGGTCGCTGGACCTTCCGCGTCGACGCGTGGAGCGACCCGTGGGCGACCTGGCGCTCGGGCGTGGAGAAGAAGATCGCCGCGGGCCAGACGGCCGAGGAGCTGGCCAACGACCTCGAGGTCGGCGCCCGGCTGCTCGCCAGGGTGGGGCGTCGCCCGGCCGAGAAGGACAGCCGCGACCTGCTGCTCGGCGCCGCGAACACGCTGCGGGACACCGCGCTGCCGCTGCGCGCGCGGGTCGCCCCCGCCCTGTTCGACGCCGTCGTCGCGATCATGGTCGAGCGTCCCGTCCGGGAGCTCATCACCCGCGGCCCGGAGCGGACGATCTTCGTCGACCGGCCCCGCGCGCTCTACGGGTCCTGGTACGAGTTCTTCCCCCGCTCCACCGGCGGGCGCGACGAGACCGGCCGCCCGGTGCACGGCACGTTCGCGACGTCGTCGAAGGAGCTCGACCGCGTCGCGCGGATGGGCTTCGACGTCGTCTACCTGCCGCCGATCCACCCGGTCGGCACGGTGCACCGCAAGGGCCGCAACAACTCCACCCGTGCCGAGCCGGGCGACGTCGGCTCCCCGTGGGCGATCGGCTCCGCCGCGGGCGGGCACGACGCGATCGACCCGGAGCTGGGCGACTTCGACGACTTCGACGCGTTCGTCGCGCGGGCGAACGAGCTCGGCATGGAGATCGCGCTCGACCTGGCGCTGCAGTGCGCGCCCGACCACCCCTGGGTCACCGAGCACCCGGAGTGGTTCACCGTGCGCCCGGACGGGACGATCGCCTACGCGGAGAACCCCCCGAAGCGCTACCAGGACATCTACCCGCTGAACTTCGACCGCGACCCGGCCGGCATCTACGCCGAGTGCCTGCGCGTGGTGCTGAAGTGGGTCGAGCACGGGGTGACGATCTTCCGGGTCGACAACCCGCACACCAAGCCGCCGAACTTCTGGCACTGGCTGATCTGGGAGGTCAAGCGGACCCACCCGGAGGTGCTGTTCCTGGCCGAGGCGTTCACCCGCCCGGCCCGGCTGTTCGGGCTGGCACGGCTGGGCTTCACCCAGTCCTACACGTACTTCACGTGGCGGACCGAGGCCGAGGAGCTCGCCGACTTCGCGACGATGCACGCCGAGCACGCCGACGAGTGCCGCCCCAACCTGTTCACCAACACCCCGGACATCCTCCACGAGTCGTTGCAGACCGGCGGCCCGGCGATGTTCGCGATCCGGGCGACCCTGGCCGCGACGATGTCGCCCACCTGGGGCGTCTATTCCGGCTTCGAGCTGTACGAGGGCACCCCGGTCAAGCCGGGCAGCGAGGAGTACCTGGACTCGGAGAAGTACGAGCTGCGTCCGCGGGACTTCGAGTCCGCCCTGAACCAGGGGCGCTCGCTGGAGCCGTACATGACCCGGCTCAACGAGATCCGCCGCGCCCACCCGGCGCTCCAGCAGCTGCGCGAGATCCACTTCCACGAGGTGGACAACACGAACATCATCGCGTACTCGAAGCTGGACCCGTCCACCGGTGACCAGGTGCTCGTGGTCTGCACGCTGGACCCGGCGGCCCCGCAGCAGGGCACCCTGAAGCTGGACATGCCGGCGCTGGGGCTGCGGTACACCGACGTCGTCGAGGTGCACGACGAGGTGTCGGGCGAGACCTACCGCTGGGGCGAGTACAACTTCGTGCGGCTGGTCCCGACCGACCACGTCGCGCACGTGATCACGCTGCCCGCGCAGGCCCCGCTGCTCTGACCCGCCCCGGCCGCCGCCGTCCACACCCCCTGCCGGGCGTCCACACCCGTCGCGACGGGTGTGGACGGCGGCGGACGGGTGTGGACGCTCAGTCCTCGTCGGCGTCGTCCGCCGGGGGCTCCAGGACCACGGCGGTCGCCCGGAACGGGGCCATCCCGATCCGGAACCCGTTGAGGTCGTCGACGGTGCCGACGGTCTCGCCGGAGAACAGGTCGGTGACCGTCGCGCCCGGCGCCAGGTGCTCGGACCGCACGAACGCGTCCACCTGCTCGTCGGCGAAGTTCAGGACGGTCACGCTGGTCCGGTCGTCGTCGAGCAGGTGCACCATCACCAGCAGGCCGCGGTGCGACACGTCCGGCACGTCGACCTGGCGGGCCGTCGCCACCCCGGAGCGCTTGCGCACGGCCAGGATCGCCTGCATCTGGCGGACGAAGCTGGTCTCGTCGGTCAGCTGGTCGGGCAGCGACCCGTAGAGGCTGCGCCCGCGGGGCATCCCCGACGAGGACCGCTCGGCGTCCGGCCGGTGCCCCATCAGGTCGTGCGCCGGCCGCGAGATCCACCGGGTGTCCCCGGAGTTCAGCAGGTCCGAGACCGAGTCCGGCGGCAGCGTCAGCATGCCCAGCAGGTCCCAGCCCGACAGCGCGAACACCCCGGGCTGGAAGGCGTTGAACATGACCAGCAGCAGGTGCACCCGCCGGATGCGCTCGACGTCGTCGGGGCCGATGTCGTCGAGCGCGGAGATGCCGAGCGAGGCGGCGATGACGGTCGCGGTGGTGCAGGCGATCCCGTTCGTCGTGAAGATCAGGTTGTACGGCGCGTCCGGTCCGGTGAGGACGTCGCACAGGTCGCGGCGGATCGTGTCGGCCAGATCCCCGCCGCGCATGTCCTCGCCGCGGAAGTGGAAGAGCTCGTCGGTGTGGCCCGCGGTCCAGTGCACGAGCTCGTAGGTCAGCTCGTCGTGGTTCTGCAGCGCGTGCACCAGCGACGCCGGGTCGACGCCCAGATCCAGCGCGGTGCGCAGGGTCAGCCGCAGGAACTCGGTGTCGGAGGTCGCGAGCGCGTGGTGGTAGGCGGGGCGGTTGATGAAGTCGTAGGACAGGTCCGCGCCCGCCTCGGAGGTGACCTTGATGTCGTCGACGGTCAGGTTCAGCTCCTGGAAGGTGAACCCGCCGACCTTGCGCACCATGCTCGCGATGAGGTGGTTCGCGGCCTCCGACAGCGGGTGCCCCTCGGACCAGCCGGGGTTCCCGGAGCCCGCCTTCTCCACGCCGAGGAAGCCGTTCGCGTCCAGGCGCAGCGCACCCGAGCCGAGGTCGGCCAGCGAGTGCAGGGCGTCGCCGATGACCATCCGCATGCCCGCGAAGGTCGGGTCCAGCCAGTTGACCGACGGCTGGCCGTCCTTGAAGTAGTGCAGGTACACCCAGCGCCGCACGACGCCGTCGACGCCGGTGACCTCGCCGGTCGCCGACCAGTTGGTCTCCTTCACGCCCTCGCGGTAGAAGATGACCCGCTGCAGCCGGCCGACGATGTAGCCGGCCTTCTCCAGTGCCTCCTCGGTCGCGGCGTCGAGGTTGGCCGAGTCCTTCCCCGGCGGCACGTCCGGCAGCATCCCCCAGTCGGACTGCTCGATCTCGACCATGTGGTAGATGCCCGGGTAGTCGCCGTAGGCGAGCTCGGCGAGCCGGAAGTCCGGGCCCTTGCCGGTGTGGCCGGGGACGATGTCGTCGATGATCGTGCCGCCGTGCCAGGTGGCGGTCGCGCACATCGCGCGGAACTCGTCCTCGGTGCCGAAGGCCGGGTCGAGCTCGTTGGAGATGCGGTCGAAGTGCCCGTCGACGCTCGGGGTGGGCTGCCAGCCCGAGAGTCCGCCCGCCTTCTTCACCGGCCCGGTGTGGACACCCTCGATGCCGATCGTCTCGAACGCCTGCCACAGCGCCTCGTCGCCCAGGGCCGCCAGGAACGACTCGCCGGAGGCGGTGATCAGCGAGATCGGGTAGGCGGTGAACCACACCGACGCCGTCTCGACCGCGTGCCGCGGGCCGGGGCTGGCGTAGGGGTTCTGCCACATCGAGCCCTGCCCGGAGAACTGGCGGGCCAGCTCGTCGGCGTGGCCGAGCATCGACTGGGACAGCAGCCACGACACGTAGACCGGGTTCTCCCCCGATGCCGGGCCGTCCTGCGACACCGACCGGCGCCGCACCGTGGACCGCACCCGGGCGCGGTGACGCAGCGTGCGCGGACGCGCCTCGTGGTAGTACTCGGCGAAGTTCACGTCCGGTGGCTCCGGGACGTGCTCGGCCTCGGCGGGCACCGGTTCGACGGCGGCGAGCGGATCGGCCGGTGCGATCCGGGCCTGGGTCTCCGGGATCGTCGGGGGGATGTCGGCCTTCGGCTCTCGCTCGGTCACGCCGCCGGTCCTCCGGTCGCTGTGGGGGGCAGGTCAGGGCAGGTTCTGGGCATGTCCGGCCCACGGTGCGCCCTGCGACGGCGATCCGCACGCGGGCGCGTGCGCACCGTCGCGGGGTACCCGCGGGCACCACGTCCAGTATGGGTTTCCCGGCACGGGGATGCCGGGCAGAAGCGTGATCACCGCCCGTGACCAACGGGTGGTCGATCCGACACGGACAGTACCGCCCACCCGACCTCCTGACCCGGCCGGGTCGGCCTGTCCCGGTTAGGGTTTTCGCCTGCGGGCCCGGGTGGCACCGACCGGTACCCCGACGTGGTGCGGGCGGTGGCCGCGACCGGTCCGCGGTGGTGTTCACAGGCCGGGCGGACGCCCGGCAGGAGGGGGACGACGCGTGCGGCCGACCGGAGCTTCCGAGGACCTGACGGCGCTCCCGGGCCTGTTGCGTGACTGGCTGCCCGGGCGTCGCTGGTTCGCCGAGAAGGGGCGCCCGCTGACCGGCGTCGCCGTCGCGTCGCGGCACCCGCTGCCCGCCACCGAGGGTGTCACCGGGCTCGAGGTGCTGGTCCTCGCGGTGTCCTTCGCCGACGGTCCGGACCGGCACTACCAGCTGCTCCTGGCCCGCGCCCCGCACGCCCCGGCCGGGGCCGCCCCGATCGGCGACCACGACGGGCAGGTCCTCTACGACGGCCTGCACGACGGGCGCGTCACCGCGCTGCTGCTGCGGCTGATCGCCGAGGGCGCGACCGTCGGTGCCCTGTCGTTCGTGCCCGAGCCGGGCGCGGACCTGCCGCTGACCGAGACCGGCCGCGTCGTCGACGCCGAGCAGTCCAACACCTCCGTCCGCTGGGGCGAGCGCTCCATCCTCAAGGTCTACCGGCGCCTGTCCCCCGGTCTGAACCCCGACCTGGAGCTGCACCGGGCGCTGCGCGCGGCCGGGTCGACGTCGGTCGCGGCGCTGCAGGGCGGGATCGAGGGTGTCCTCGACGGCGAGCCCGCCACCTTCGCGCTGCTGCAGGAGTTCGCGGCCGGCTCGCACGACGGCTGGGAGCGGGCGACCGCGGCCGTCCGCGACCGGACCGACTTCACCGGCGACGCCCGCGCGCTCGGTGAGGCGCTCGCCGACGTGCACGTCGCGCTGCGCGCCGAGCTCGGCACCTCCGAGGCCGACCCGCGCGAGCTGGCGGCGTACTGGACCCGGCGGTGCGCCGAGGTCGCCGACCAGGTGCCGGTGCTCGCCCCGCACGTGCCCGCGATCCGCGCCGTCTACGACGAGGTGGCCGCGCTGGGCGCGCCCGTCGTCGTGCAGCGGGTGCACGGCGACCTGCACCTCGGGCAGAC
The DNA here is from genome assembly GCF_023717215.1 of Pseudonocardia sp. DR1-2. NCBI lineage: Bacteria > Bacillati > Actinomycetota > Actinomycetes > Pseudonocardiales > Pseudonocardiaceae > Pseudonocardia > Pseudonocardia sp. DR1-2. Next base: position 311,563 of record NZ_JAMQOF010000003.1, read on the forward strand.
GCTGCGCCGCCCGGACGGCCGCTGGCTGGTCATCGACTTCGAGGGCGAGCCGGCCGCCTCGCCCGAGGAGCGGCGCGCGCCGGACTCCGCGGTGCGCGACGTCGTCGGGATGCTGTTCTCCTTCGACTACGCCGCCTTCCACCACCTGCTGACCCGGTCCGACACGCCCGGGGCAGGTCTCGGTTCGGACACCGCCGAGGCACGCCTCGCTCACGACTGGTCGGCCGCGAACCGTGACGCGTTCTGCGCCGGCTACGCCGCCCGCGCCGGTGAGGACCCGCGCGCGCACGCCGCGCTGCTGCGCGCCTACGAGCTGGACAAGGCCGTCTACCAGGTGCTCTACGAGACCCGCAGCCGTCCGACCTGGCTGCCGATCCCGCTCACCGCGATCGCGCGCGGTACCGCGTAGCACGTCCGGGCCGTCGGCGACACCCGGTGGTCACCGGACCTTCCCGCCGTCGACGCCGGGGCGACGCCCGACTCCCCGGGCGGCCCGGCGCGGGATCGTGGAATCCTCCCCGACCAGGAGGACACCCACCGTGAGACGACCACCCCCCGCCCGGCCCGAGGACCTGTCGTGACCCCGGCCGGTCTGCTCGGTGTGGACGGTCTGGACGGCGTCCTGGGCCTCGTCCAGCGCCCCGACGGGCCCACGCTCGGCGTGACGCTGGCCGTGCTCTTCCTCGGTGTGCTGGTGGAGGGGCCGGTCGTCAGCGTCGTCGCGGGCTCGCTCGCGGGCGCCGGGCTGCTCGACTGGTGGGTGGTGTGGCTGGTGGCGTTCGCCGCCGACGTCGTCGCCGACACCGCCTTCTACGTCCTCGGCCGCGGCGGGCGCCGCCCGGCCGTCGCTCCGCTGCTGGTCCGGCTGGGTCTGACCGAGCGTCGCTGGGACGCACTGCGCGCGAAGGTGGGGGGCCGTCCGGGCCGGTTGGTGCTGGGCGCGAAACTGGTGGACGTCGGCGCGATCCCCGCGTTCCTGGCCATCGGCCTGGCCGGGGTGTCGTACCGGCGGTTCGTGGCCTGGGTGGTCCCGCTGACGGCGGTGCGTTCGGCACTGCTGGTCGGGATCGGCTGGGTGGTCGGGGGCCGGTTCGCCGCGGAGCTGGCCGACCGGCCGTGGATCATCGTGGCGGTGGGGCTGGGCGTGGGCCTGGTGCTCGTGGCCGGGCGCGCGCTGTGGGTGCGTGCCAGGACCTCGCGGAAGGAGAACGTGTGCGCGTCCTGATCGGGGCCGACACCTGGGCACCGGACGTCAACGGGGCCAGCTACGCCGGACAGCGGCTGGCGGCCGAGCTCGCCGCCCGTGGGCACGAGGTGCACGTGGTCGCACCGTCGCGCGGCCTGCGCAGCCTCCCGCCGCGCCGGGTCGGGCCGGTGACCGAACACCGGGTCCGCTCCTGCCGCGTCCCCAAGCCGCCGGACTTCCGGCTCTGCCCGCCGCCCGGGCTGCGCCGGACCTGCCGCGCGATCCTGCGCCGGGTCCGGCCCGACGTCGTGCACGTGCAGAGCCACATGGTGCTGGGCCGGATGCTGCTCACCGCGGCCGCCGACCTCGGGATCCCGTCGATGGCGACCACGCACATGATCCCGGAGAACATCATCCCGGCGATCAGCTTCCTGCACCTGCCGGAGTCCGGGCTCAAGAAGCTGTTCTGGTGGGACGCGGTGCGCGTGCTCAGCCGGGCCGGACTGGTCACCGCGCCCACCCCGCTGGCCGCGTCGATGGCCGAGCAGGGCGGCGTCCCCGGCCCGGTGCTGCCCGTGTCCAACGGCCTGGACCTGGGCCGCTTCCGGCCCGACACCACCGGTCGCGGGCCCGCGTTCCGCGCCCGGCACGGCATCGCCGAGGGCGTGCCGCTGGTCGGCTTCGTCGGGCGGCTGGACCGGGAGAAGCACGTCGACGAGCTGGTCCGCGCCACCGCGCTGCTGCGCGCCGGTGCCGTACCCGACGCGCAGCTGGTCGTCGTCGGCGACGGCGAGGAGCGGGCCCGGCTGGGCGCCCTGGTCCGCGCCGAGCACCTGGAGCACGCGGTCACCTTCACCGGCCGGCTCACCGACGACGAGATCCCCGACGTCTACCCGGCCCTGGACGTGTTCGTGAACGCCGGCACCGCCGAGCTGCAGAGCCTGGTGACACTGGAGGCGATGGCGACCGGGAAGCCGGTCGTCGCCGTCGACGCGGGTGCGCTGCCGCACCTGGCCCGCCCCGGGGTGAACGGCTGGCGCTACCCGCACGGCGACGTCGCCGCGCTCGCCGACCGGCTGGCCCGGGTGCTCGACGACCCCGACGGCGCGGCCGAGCTGGGGGCCGCGAGCCTGCAGATCGCCTCCGAGCACTCACTGGCGGCCACGGTGGACACCTTCGAGGAGCTGTACCGGACGAAGGCCCGCCCGGTCGTGCCGGTGCGCGCGTTCCGCTCGGCGCGCCGCGCCCGCCGGCACGCGGACACCCGGCGGTGACCGCGACGCCGGCGCCCGCCCTCGCGGTGGCTTCTCCCGTGCACGTCGTCGACGGCGCGCCCACCGTCGTCCACACCCTCGGGGACCCGGACGGGGCGCCGGTGCTGGCGCTGCACGGGCTGCGCGGCAGCCACCACGGGCTCGCGCCGCTGGCGTCGCGACTGGCCGGGTACCGCGTCGTCGTGCCGGACCTGCCCGGGTTCGGGGCGTCGCCGCCGTTCACCGACCGCACCCACGACGTCGACGGCTACGCCCGCTGGGCCTCGGCGCTGCTCGCCGACCTCGGCCCGGACACGGTGCTCCTGGGGCACTCGTTCGGGTCGATCGTGGCCGCAGCCGTCTGCGCCGCCGCCGCGACCACCCCGCGGGCGCTGGTCCTGGTCAACCCGATCGCCGAGCCCGCCTCGGGCGCCGGCGGCGTCACCGGCCTCGGGACGGCCGCCACCGCGCTGCTGCACTCCGGTGCCGCCCGGCTCGGCCTCGACGACCTGCTGCGCCACCGGCTGCTCGCCGACGCCGCGACCGTCTCCATGACCACCACCCGCGACCCGCTGCTGCGTCACTGGATCGCCGACGAGCACCGCGCCCACTTCGGCACCTTCGCCACGACGGCGTCGCTGCTGGAGTGCCTCCGCGCCGCCGGTTCCGGCTCGGTGCGGCCCTGGGCGCCCCGGATCACGGTGCCGACACTGCTGCTGGCCGGGGCCCGCGACCGGGTCGCCCCACCGGCCGGGCAGCACGCGCTCGCCGCCGCCTTCCCCGACGCCCGGCTGGTCCTGCTGCCGCGCACCGGCCACCTCGTGCACTACGAGGCCCCGGCGTGGGCGGCCCGCGAGATCCGGGGTTTCGTGGCGCGGTGAGGGTGCTCGTCGACTGCCGCTACATCCGTCCCGGACGCCCGGACGGCATCGGCCGCTACACCACCGGGCTGGTCCGCGCGCTGGACCGGATCGCCCCGGTGGAGCTGCTGGTGTCCGACCCGCGCCAGCGCGACGGGCTGCCCGACCGGCCCGCGCACACCCTGCCCGCCCCGACCGGGGCCGGGGAGCCGCTGGTCGCGCGGCGGGTGAACCGGATCGTCGCCGGGTCACCCGATGCGGTCGTCTTCAGCCCGATGCAGACGATGGGCACGCTCGGGCGCCGCTACGCGGTGGTGCTCACCGTGCACGACCTCATCTACTACCGGCACCCGGCGCCGCCGCCGTGGCTGCCCGCGACGGTGCGGGCCGTGTGGCGGGCCTACCACCTGTCGTGGTGGCCGCAGCGGCTGCTGCTCGCCGGCGCCGACGCCGTCGCGTGCGTGTCCGGCGCGACCGCGGGCCTGGTCGCGGCGCACCGGCTGTCCCGGCGCGAGGTCGCCGTCGTCCCGGACGCCACCGACTTCCACCTGCCGCCCGGCACGCCGACGCGGTCCCGGCCGCCGGGGAACCGGATCGTCTACGCCGGGTCGTTCATGCCCTACAAGGACGTCGCGACCCTGGCCCGGGCCGCGGCCCGGCTGCCCGGCCACGAGCTCCACCTGGTCTCCCCCGTCCCGCCCGGGGTGCGCGCGGAGCTGGAGCGGCTCGCCGCGCCGGCCCGGCCGGTGTTCCACGACGGCGTCGACGACGACGGCTACCGCGCCCTGCTCGACGGCGCCACCGCGCTGGTCTCCGCCTCCCGCGACGAGGGGTTCGGCCTCCCGGTGCTGGAGGCCATGGCGCGGGGCTGCCCCGTCGTCGTCACCGACATCCCGGCCTTCCGCGAGGTCGCGGGCGACGCCGGGGTGTTCGTCGCGCCGGGCGACGACGCCGGGTTCGCCGCCGCCGTGCGCGCGCTGGACACGACGTGGACGCAGCGCTCCGACGCGGTGCGCGCCCGGGCCGCCGAGCAGACCTGGGACGGCGCCGCCGGCGCGCTGCAGGCGGTCCTGGAACGGGCGCTGGCCCGTCACCGGCGCCGGCGCGGGCGGGGATGACGCGGCCCCGCTCACGCTCGACTGCGATCCGGCAACACTGTGCGACCGCGCGCGGCGGACGTTCGTCACCCGCAGTACGGTTCCGCAGTGACCTCCGAGGAGACCCGAGCGACCCGCTCCGAGACCGATGCGTACGCACCGGACCAGGCGACGACCGACCGGCTCCTGGGCGGTGCCCACCACGACCCCCACTCGGTGCTCGGCGCGCATCCGCACGTCGACGGCACCGTGGTCCGTGTCCTGCGGCCGCACGCCGTCTCGGTGGCGGTGCTGCCCAACGGTGACCGCGCGCAGGCCTGCGAGCTGACCAGGGTGCACGACGCCGGACTGTTCTCCGGCCTCGTCCCCGGCTCCGGCGGCGACTACCGGCTGCTCGTGACCTACGGCGACGGCGCCGGCGGCACGACCGAGCAGACGGTCGACGACCCGTACCGCTGGCTGCCGACGCTCGGCGACATGGACCTGCACCTCATCGGCGAGGGACGGCACGAACGCCTGTGGGACGTCCTCGGCGCACACGTCCGGGACTACGACACCCCCTCCGGCCCGGTCGCCGGGACCAGCTTCGCCGTCTGGGCGCCGAACGCCCGCGGTGTGCGGGTCACCGGTGACTTCGACGGCTGGGCCGGTTGGGCGCTGCCGATGCGCTCGCTGGGCAGCTCCGGCGTCTGGGAGGTGTTCCTGCCCGGCGTCGGCGTCGGCGACCGCTACAAGTTCCGCATCCTGGGCCCCGACGGCCGGTGGCGGGACAAGGCCGACCCGATGGCCTTCGCCACCGAGATCCCGCCGCAGACGGCGTCGGTCGTGACCCGCGACGTCCACGAGTGGACCGACGACGCGTGGATGGCCGACCGCGCCCGGCGCCGCCCGCACGCGGAACCGATGAGCGTCTACGAGATGCACCTCGGCTCCTGGGTGCCGGGGCTGGACTACCGGGAGATCGCCGAGCGGCTGGTGGCCTACCTGGACACCACCGGGTTCACCCACGTCGAGCTGCTGCCGGTGGCCGAGCACCCGTTCGGCGGGTCCTGGGGCTACCAGGTGACCTCGTACTTCGCCCCGACCTCGCGGTTCGGCACGCCCGACGACTTCCGGTACTTCGTCGACCGGCTGCACCGCGCGGGCTACGGCGTGATCGTCGACTGGGTGCCCGCGCACTTCCCGCGCGACGAGTGGGCGCTGGCCCGCTTCGACGGCACGGCCTGCTACGAGCACGCCGACCCGCGCCGCGGCGAGCAGCCCGACTGGGGCACGCTCGTGTTCGACTTCGGCCGCAACGAGGTCCGCAACTTCCTCGTCGCGAACGCGCTGTACTGGCTCGAGTCGTTCCACATCGACGGCCTGCGCGTCGACGCCGTCGCCTCGATGCTCTACCTGGACTACTCCCGCGCCGACGGCCAGTGGCTGCCCAACGTCCACGGTGGCCGGGAGAACCTCGACGCGGTGGCGTTCCTGCAGGAGATGAACGCGACCGTCTACCGGGAGCACCCGGGTGTCGTCACGATCGCCGAGGAGTCCACCGCCTGGCCGGGCGTCACCCGGCCCACCTACATGGGCGGTCTCGGGTTCGGGCTCAAGTGGAACATGGGCTGGATGCACGACACGCTCGACTACACCGGGCGCGACCCCATCCACCGCAGCTACCACCACAACCAGATGACCTTCTCGCTGATGTACGCGTTCAGCGAGAACTACGTGCTGCCGATCAGCCACGACGAGGTCGTGCACGGCAAGGGGTCGCTGTGGACCCGGATGCCCGGCGACGACTGGAACAAGGCCGCCGGGGTCCGCGCACTGCTGGCCTACATGTGGGCGCACCCGGGCAAGCAGCTGCTGTTCATGGGCGGCGAGTTCGGGCAACTGCGCGAGTGGTCCGAGCAGCGGTCGCTGGACTGGCACCTGCAGAGCGACGACCCGCTGCACGGCGGGATCACCACCCTCGTCGGGGACCTGAACCGGACCTACCGCGCGCAGTCCGCGCTGTGGTCGCGCGACACCACCCCGGACGGCTTCGGCTGGATCGACGCCAACGACGCGCAGGGCAACGTGTTCTCGTTCCTGCGCCACGGCGTCGACGCCGAGGGCCGCGCCACCGTGCTGGCCTGCGTCGCGAACTTCTCCGGCTCCCCCCGCGAGGACTACCGGGTGGGGCTGCCGTTCGCCGGGAACTGGACCGAGGTCGTCAACACCGACGCGTCGGCCTACGGCGGGTCCGGGGTGGGCAACCTCGGGCGGGTCAGGGGCGAGCAGGTCATGTGGCACGGCCAGCCCGCGTCGGCGGTGCTGCGGCTCCCGCCGTCGGGTGTGCTGTGGCTCGTGCCGGAGGAGACCGGCGGCCCGGTGCTGTCCGCCCCGGCGCAGGAGGCGGCCCCGGCCGCGACGGTCCCTCGGCCGCTGCCCGCCGCCGCGCTGCCCGACGAGCCGGAGGACACCGACGTCGAGGCACCGGTGACCCCGGACGACGACCTGCGGGTCTCCGCCGCCCCGGCGGACCCGGCCGGCCTCGTCGACCCGGGGCCGGACGACTCACAGGACGTCCCGGGCGCCGATCCGGTCTCCACCTCGGTCGCGCCCGCGCCCGGCACCGTCGGTGTCCGGGCGGTGCGCACCGGCACGTTCGTCAACGGGAGCTCCGGGACGGGCGCGTCGGACACCGGGACCACCGCCGGCGACTGAGCTCCGCTGACCGCGACCGGCCCCTCGCCGGGCCGGTCGCGGTCAGCGGTCGGTCGTGCGGGGTCCCCCGCCGGTCCGGTACGGGTCGGCGCGGTGGCGGGTGTGGCGCACCTCCGCACCGGAGCGGTCGGGGGCGGCCGGGGTCGGCCGCACCGGGCCCGGTCGTCGCGTCACCGTGTCGTCCGCCGGCGGACGGTCGCCCCGTGCCGGCGACCTGCGGGACGGTTCGTCGTCGGGGCCGATCCACACGCGTGCCATCGGCTCACCCCGTCACGCGCCGGTCGCCGGGTACCGCCAGTACCGCCAGGGCCCCCAGCGCGGCGACCGCCCCGAACGCGAAGAAGCCCCACGGGTAGGCGAGGCCCGCGGTGAGCAGCACACCGCCGAGGAGCGGCCCGCAGATCGCGCCGAGCCGGCCGATCCCGCTGGCCGCCCCGAGCGCCGAGGCCCGGGCGTGGTCCGGGTAGTGCCGGCTGACGAACGCGTAGACGAGCACCTGCGAGCTGAACACGAACACGCCCGCGAGCAGGACGCTGACGTAGATCCCGCCGCCGGGCAGCGGCACCGCGAGCAGCGCCAGGAAGACCGCGCCCGCGGCGAACCAGCCGACCGTCGCCGTGCGCAGCCCGATCCGGTCGGCGACCCGGCCCGCGACGAGCAGACCGACGATCGCGCCGACGTTCAGTACGAGCAGCTGGGCCAGCGCCGCGTCGAGCCCGTACCCGGCGACCCGCATGATCTGCGGCAGCCAGGTGTTGAGGCCGTAGACCAGCAGCAGCCCCATGAACGAGGCGACCCAGAACGCCACCGACGAGCGCAGGTAGCCGTCGCGGACGAGCTGGGCGACCGGGTTGCGCGACCGCGGCCCGGCCGGTGCGGCCGTCGCGCGGGCCTCGGCGGGCAGCGTGTCCGGCAGGTACCGGGCCAGCAGCGGGACCAGCACGATCGCCGGGAGCGCGCCGAGCACGAACATGGGCCGCCAGCCCCAGACCGGGATGACCAGGATCCCGAGCAGCGAGGTCGCGACGGCGCCGACGTGGTAGCCGGTCATCAGGGTCGTGGTCGCGCTGCCGCCGCGCCCGGGCCTGCTGTGCTCGTTCACCATCGCCAGCGCCACCGGCAGCACCCCGCCCAGGCCGAGCCCGGCCAGGAAGCGCAGCGCGCCGAACGTCCACGGACCGGTCGCGACCGCACACAGCAGCGTCAGCACGGAGAACGCGACGACGGTCGCCAGCATCGCCCGGCGCCGTCCGACGAGGTCGGCGAGCGGGCCCGCCGAGAGGGCGCCGGCCATCACACCGAGCAGCCCGGCGGTGGACACCAGCGACGCCGTCGCCGGGGTCAGGCCCCAGGCGGGCTCCTCCAGCAGCGACGGCAGCACGACGCCGAGCACCACCAGGTCGAAGCCCTCGAGCGCCACCGCCGCCCAGCACAGTGGGGCCACCCAGCCCCCGTGGCGGACGGCGTCGGGGGCGGTGGTGGGTCCGCGGGCGGGGTCGGGCCGTGACGTCTGCGCCATCCGGGAGCCTCCTTGCGTCTCGGGTGGCGCGGAGTCTGGACCGTCAGGCCGGTGCGCGGGCCGACTCTTCCGCAGAGCGGAAGGACCCGCCGGGAACCGGTCCGGTCGCCGGACGCAGCAGCGACCACCAGGTCACCAGGAGCACCGCCGTGTAGAGCGCCCGCCCGAGCGGGGTCGCCCAGCCGCCGTCGGCCCACAGGTCCGACCAGCTCACCGGGACGACGGCGAGACACCCGACCGCGACGACGACCCGGCGGCGGGTGTCCCCCGCCTCCCCGGACGCGACGAGCGCCAGCAGCCCGGGCACGAGCAGCAGCAGGTAGTTGTGCCAGGCGATCGGCGCGGCCAGCAGACCGGTGGCGAGCACCGCGAACAGCGCCGTCCCGCCCGGGTCGGTGCCCGCGGCCGGGCCCGCTCCGTACCGGCGGGTACGCCGCCCGAGGTGGACGAGCGTGCCGACCGCGACCCCCGCGCCCACGAGGGTCCCGACGACGGTCGGGATCCCCCAGCGCAGCGCCTGGCCCGGGAGCGACGCGTTGTCCGGGGTGGGGCCGACCGGCTCGGCCAGCGCCATCGCCAGCCACTGGAACGCCGTCGGCCACCCGGCGACGGCGACGCCGACGAGCGTCGCGACCGCCGCGGCGGCGATCCCGGCCGCGAACGGCCGCCACCGGGCCTGCACGGCGGGGAGCAGCAGCACCGGCGCGAGCGAGGGCTTGAGGGCGACCGTCACGCCGTAGCAGGCGGCGGCCAGCAGCGGGTGCCCGCGACGTTCGGCGACCCAGCCCGCGGTCAGCCCGGCCAGCAGCAGCGGATAGATCTGGCCCAGCAGCAGCGTCCCGTGCAGCGGCGACGACGCCAGCACCACCACGAGCGCGCCGGTCGTCCAGCGGCGGCCCAGCCGCAGCTCCCGGCAGACCAGCAGCACCGACCCGGCGACGAGCAGCACCGACAGCGCCGTCAGCAGCCGGTAGCCGGTGACCGGGTCGAGCAGGGCCAGCGGCGCGAGCAGCACCGACAGCAGCGGCGGGTTGAGGTTGTGCAGGCGGGCGCCGGTGTCGTAGATCGCGGCGCTGCCCGGGCCGTGCCGGACCAGCGCGTACGCCGAGGCGCGGAAGGTGTCGAAGTCGACGTGCATCCGCGCGATGTCGGTCGCCGGGATCCAGCGCAGCAACGGCGGGCCGCCCAGCAGGAACAGCAGTGCCGCGGTCACCAGCGCGGCGACGGCGACGACCGGCGCCACCGGCCGGGCGAGGCGGTGCACGGCGTCGCGCACCGCGAGCGCCCGCCGCGCCGTCCGCCCGGTCCACCCCGTCCGCACGGGGTCCGCCGCGGCGGGGCCCGACCGGAGGTCCGCGGTCACCGCGTGTCCCGCCGACCGGCCGATGCCGACCCGGTCCTCGTGGGCACCGGATCCGGCGGCCGCGGGGTCCGCAGGCGGACCTCCGGCGGCCGGTGGGTCATCGGGGCGGGGTCCGGCTCAGAACAGGGCGCGGGCGAGCGCGCGCCGGGCCGTGGCGACCCGCGGGTCGTCGGCCGGGAAGAGCTCGAAGAGCCCGACGAGGTGCCCGCGGGCCCGGTCACGGTCCTCGCCCCCGGTCCGGGCGACGGTGCCGACCAGCCGGGTGAAGGCGGCCTCGACCCGGTCGGCGGCCAGCTCGGCGTCGGCCGCGGCGAGCTGGGCGTCGACGTCGTCGGGCGCGGCGTCGGCCCGCTCGATCGACGACGGGTCGGCCTGCTCGGCGCGGGCGAGGAAGCGGACCTGCGCCAGCGCCGCCTTCGCCTGCTCGTTGGCGGGCTCGGTGTCGAGGATCGCGGTGTAGGCGGCCTCGGCGGCGGCGTAGTCACCCTGTTCCAGGGCGTCCTCGGCGGCGGTGAAGCGCGGGTCCTCGGGCTCCTCGACGGGCTCGTCCGAACCGGCCGCGGCCGCCCGGCGCTCCCCCTCGGCGATGGCGGGCATCCGGTCGCGCAGCGCGTCGAGCAGGGACGTCACCCACTCGGCGACCCGGTCCTCGGGGATCGCGCCGTTGACCGCGTCGACCGGCTGACCGCCGACGAGCACGACCAGCATCGGGACCTGCTGCACGCCGAAGGCCTGGGCGACCCGGGGCTGGGTGTCGATGTCGACCCGGGCCAGGCGCCAGGCGCCGCCGCCGGTCGAGGCGAGCCGCTCCAGCTCCGCCGACAGCTGCTCCTCGCGCGGGTAGCGGCTGGCCCACAGCTCGACGACGACCGGGACCTGCAGCGACGGCTCGAGGACCTCGTTCTGGAAGCCCTGCTCGGTCGCGTCGACGACCCAGGAGCCGTCGCCCCCGCCGGGCGCGGGCGGACCACCCGCGGCACCGCCGGACGGGGCGGGACGGTTCGCCGCATCGGCACGGGCCTTCAGCCCGGAGAGGTCGACCGCCCCGGCCATGGCCGAGGACATCGCCGCACGCTGGGCCGCCTGACGAGGATCTGGGCGAGACACGCCGTCCATCCTGGCACGTCCGGGTGTCCGGCGTGACACGCCCCGCCCGGTGACACGCGCCCCCGCGCGACGCGTGCGCCACCGGCCGGTCGGCGTCATCCCCTCGCCGGCTCGGGCCCTCGTCCGCTCCCGGCCCGCCCCCTCCCCACCCCGGACGACGCTGCTCCGTCCGGCCGCCCCTGCGCCGTTCGGTCGCCGGCCCGGCCCCGGTACCGGGCCGCACGGCCGACGGCGGGGACGACGGCGCTCCCACGATCACCGGACCGGCGGAGCAACACCGGGCGTCGTCACTCGTTGAACACCCTGCAGGGACTCGATGCTGACTCTGCGTGACCGCGGCGGGGCGTTCCCCCGGTTGCCCCACCCCGCGGTCCCCTTCCCCGACAGAACGACCGCCGGCACCCCGGCGCACAACGGAGGGCTCCAACCCGATGAGCAACATGCAGACGACCGACAAGCCGACCCTGGCCTACGCGTCGCTGGCGCTGGGCATCATCGCGATCGCCGCGTTCCTCGTCCCGATCGCCGCCTGGATCCTGGGTGCCGCGGGCCTGGTCACCGGCTTCCTCGCCTACCGCAAGCCGGGCATGGCCAAGCTCGCCCAGATCGGCATGACCGTCAGCTTCGTCGGCATCCTCGCCGGCGTGTACTACTTCTCGACGATCATGGCGGGCTGACGACGGCTCTCCTCGCGGTACGCCGCGACGACGACACGGCCTCCGGACCCGGTCCGGACGCCCGACGGCCGGTGACGGGTCTCCCGTCACCGGCCGTCGTCGTCCCGGCCACCGGCGCTCCGGTGGCCCCGCCCCGGTGCGCGTCGGCCGGCAGGGCCCGTCGTCAGGCCGGCGCGGCGAGCCCGGCCAGCAGCTCCGCCGTCTCCTCCGGCCGGGTGAGCATCGGGAAGTGCCCGCCCGCGAGCTCCACGAGCCGCGCGCCGACCCGGTCCGCCTCCCGCCGTCCCGCGACGGGGCTGACGACCCGGTCCTCCGCGCACACCACCGACACCGTCGGCACCGCGGGCCACGACGACACCGGGCACGGCTCGGCGAGCAGCGACCAGTCCTGCGGGCGCAGCTCCGCCGCCGCGTCCGCGACCACGGCCCGCCCGTCGCGTCCCGCCGCGTCGAGCTCGTCGGCGACGCCCCGGTAGAGCCCGTCGGCGACGGTCCGTGCGTCCGGCCAGTACGTGCTGACCCCCGGGCCGCGACGGACCTCCGCGTCGTAGCCGGCGACCATCAGGTCGCGCTCGGCACGCATCCGGTCCCGGTAGGGACGACCCGGCTCGGGGACGAGCGCCGCGACCAGGACCAGCGCCCGGACGCGGTCGGCGATCCGGCCGGCGGCCGCGGTGGCCACGAGGCCGCCGAGCGAGTGGCCGACCAGCACGAGCGGCGGACCGTCGCCCCGGTGACCGGGTCCGCCCGGCCCGTCGCCGGCCCCGGACAGGACCGCGCCGACGAGCTCGGCGTGGCCGACCCCCGGCTCGTCGGACGGGAGGTCCGGCGCGACCGCCGCCACACCCCGGGCCGCCAGTGCCTCGGTCACCGGCGCCCACGACACCCCGCGGTGCCAGGCGCCGTGGACCAGCACGACCCGTGCCGGACCGGGTCCCCCGGCCCCCGGTCCGGCCGGGGCGCTCACGCGCCGCCCCCGCGCAGGTGCTCCTCGACCCGCTCCACCTTGGCCTGCAGCTGCCCCCGGTACCCGGGCCGGATGTCGGCCTTGAGGACCAGGCTGACCCGCGGCGACACGGCGGTGACGGCCTCGACGGCGCGCTTGACCACCGCCATCCCCTCGTCCCAGGTCTCGGACTCGATCGTGGTGAACATCGAGGTGGTCTCGTTCGGCAGGCCGGACTCGCGGACCACCCGGACGGCCTCGGCGACGGCCGCACCGACGCTGCCGTCCCCGGAGTCCGATCCGGACGGGGCGATGCTGAAGGCGAAGAGCATGCCGACACCGTGCCACGCCCGGCATACGGAACGGATCCGGTCACGGCACTTGCTAGCGTCGGGCCATGGCATCCCGCGGGTCGCTCCCCTTCGACCCGATCCAGCGTGCGGCCGAGCTCTGGGAGGAGCGGGTCGGCCCCGCGCGCACGATGGCGACGGTCACCAGCGTGATGCGGGTGCAGCAGATCCTGCTCTCCGCCGTCGACGCGGCGCTGCGGCCGCACGGGCTGACCTTCGCCCGCTACGAGGCCCTGGTGCTGCTGGACTTCGCGCGCCGCGGCAGCCTCCCGATGCGGGTGATGGGCGAGCGCCTGCAGCTGCACCCGACGAGCGTGACCAACATCGTCGACCGGCTGCAGGGCGACGACCTCGTCCGGCGGATGCCGCACCCCACCGACCGCCGCGCCACCCTGGTCGAGCTGACCACCGAGGGACGCGCCCGGCTGGAGAAGGCCACGGCCGCGGTGACCGGCATCGACTTCGGCCTGTCCGGGCTGGACCCGGCCGAGGAGGAGCAGCTGACCGCGCTGCTGCGCTCGGTGCGCCGCGCCGCCGGCGACTTCGCCTGACCCCCGCACCTCAGCCGGCCCGTCTCCGCCGTCGCGGCCCGCCCGGTGGCGGACCGCCGTGTCCCGGGCCGCGCCAGCTGCGCATCACCGATCCGCGGGGCGGCCGGGGCCACAGCATCCGCCGCACCGCGGCCCGCCCGGCCAGCGCTCCGCTGAGGCCGGACAGACCCACGCACGCCAGGTAGTCGATGAGGTCCACGGGCACGCTCCGGAGGATTCGGGGATGGTGGTGACGCGGGTTGCGTCAACGGTGTTGACCCTACGACGGGGCACCGACAGAATCGGTCGCGTGCACGCTCCACCGCCCTCCACCGACCGGCCCTCCCCCGCCCGGCCCGGTACCGGCGCGGCGCTGCGGGCGGCGCGCGACCGGCGGGGCTGGTCCCAGTCCGAGGCGGCCCGCGCGCTGGCCGCGCTCGTCGCCGGGAGCGGCGGCACCGCGCGGGCCGCGAGCCTGAAGACCCAGCTGTCGCGCTGGGAGAACGACCACGCCGTCCCGGACGCCGCGCACCGCGCGCTCCTGGCCGAGCTGTACGACAGCACCCCCGCCGGGCTCGGCCTCTCCGACGCGACCGGGCCGGACCCCCTCGACGGGGCGGCGCGGCTGCGTGCGGCGCTGGAGCGGGCCGCCGCCGTCGGGGAGGAGGAGCTGGACCTGCTGCGCGCCCAGTGGGCCGCCACCACCGCGCTGGACGACCGGCTGGGCACGGCCGCCGCCCACGACGCGGTGGCCGCCGTGGTCGCCCAGCTGCGCGAGCCGGCCGCGCACGCGCGGGACCCGCGCCGGGTGCGGGCGCTCACCGGGCTGCTCGCCGCGGCCGCGCTGCGGCTCGGGGACCAGGAACGCGACCGTGCCGCCCCGGACCGGGCGTGGGCGGCCTACGTCGAGGCGGAGTCCGCCGCCCTGCGAGCCGGTGACCCGGGGACCGCGGACGAGGCCCGGCACCGGCGGGAGCGGCTGCTGGCCGAGCTGCCGGCCGTCGACGCGCAGGACGGCGCTCCGGATCCGGCCGGACCGCACGGCTCCACCGGACGGCGCGCGGCCACCTCGACGGGCGCCGCCGGGCCCGGGGAGGCAGCTCCCGGGGACGAGGCCGGGCACAGCGGCGAGACCGGGCACAGTGGCGAGACCGGGCGGGCCGACCCCGGGCCCTGCCCGACCGTCGACGTCCACACCGCCCCCGCGTGGCTCACCGTCGCCGACGGCCCGCCGCAGAGGCCGGTCCGCGAGCGCACCGACCTCGCCCTGGACGAGGTGCTCACCGCCCTGCGCGACGGCGACGGCCCCGCCGCGCGGGCCGCCCACGCCCGGGCCCGGGCACTCGCCCTGCGCAGCGGGTCGCAGCGCGTCCTCGACCGGCTCGCGACGCTGCCCGGGGCCACGCCCCCCTGACCGGGGTACCGGCTCAGCCCGACTGTTCCAGCAGCTCGTCGGCGGCGGCCCACGGGTCCAGCTCGCCGCCCAGCACCCGCTCGGTGAGGGTGTCGAGCGCGTCGCCGCCACGCACCCGTTCCATCCGGGCCCGGACCTGTTCCATCCCGATGCCCTCGATCTCGCGACGCGCCCGCTCGCGGCGCCGCCGTTCCCGTTCACCGGACTTCTCGGCCCAGGCGAGGTGCTCGTCGAGGGCGTCGGCGACGGCCCCGATCCCCTCCGAGCGGGACGCGACCGTCGAGAGCACCGGCGGCTCCCACGGCTCGGTGCCGATGCTCGTTCCGCCTGCGCTCCTCTCGGCACCGTCCGGCGTGCGCAGGTGCAGCATGTTCCGCAGCTCGCGCACCGTGCGGCGGGCCCCCTCGCGGTCGGCCTTGTTGACCACGAAGACGTCGCCGATCTCCAGGATCCCGGCCTTGGCCGCCTGGATGCCGTCGCCCATCCCGGGCGCGAGCAGCACGACGGTGCTGTCGGCGAGCCCGACGATCTCCACCTCGGACTGCCCGACACCGACGGTCTCGATCAGCACGACGTCGCAGCCCGCGGCGTCGAGTACACGCAGGGCCTGCGGCGTCGCCCAGGACAGCCCGCCCAGGTGCCCGCGGGTGGCCATCGACCGGATGAAGACGCCGTCGTCGTCGGCGTGGTCGCCCATCCGCACCCGGTCGCCCAGCAGCGCCCCGCCGCTGAACGGCGAGGACGGGTCCACCGCCAGCACCCCGACCCGGCGTCCGCGCGTCCGCAGCTCGGTGACCAGCGCCGACGTCGACGTCGACTTGCCCACCCCCGGGGACCCGGTCAGCCCGACGACGTGCGCGCGCCCGGTGTGCGGCGACAGCGCCGCCGACACCTCCCGCAGCTGCGGGCCGGCGTTCTCCACCATCGAGATGAGCCGGGCGACGGCGAGCTGTTCGCCGCGGCGGGCGCGTTCCACCAGGTCACGGGGGTCCGGCGGTCCGGGCACGGTCGGCCTCCTTGTCGGGGGGCGGATGCACGTCGGCCCCCGCCGAGGCGGGGGCCGACGTGGACTACACGGAGATCAGGCCTTCGGGACGCGCACGATCAGCGCGTCGCCCTGGCCACCGCCGCCGCACAGCGCGGCCGCGCCGACGCCGCCACCGCGCGCCTTGAGCGCGAGCGCCAGGTGCAGCGCGATCCGCGCGCCGGACATGCCGATCGGGTGGCCGAGGGCGATGGCGCCGCCGTCGACGTTCACCTTCTCCTCGTCGATGCCGAGCTTGCGGGCGGAGACGATGCCGACCGCGGCGAACGCCTCGTTGATCTCGATGAGGTCGAGGTCGGCGGGCTGGATGCCCTCCTTCTCGCACGCCTTGGCGATGGCGTTGGCCGGCTGCTCGTGCAGCGAGGCGTCCGGACCGGCGACGACGCCGTGCGCGCCGATCTCGGCGATCCAGTCCAGGCCCAGCTCCTCGGCCTTGGCCTTGCTCATCACGACCACGGCGGCCGCGCCGTCGGAGATCTGCGAGGCCGACCCCGCGGTGATCGTGCCGTCGGCGGCGAAGGCGGGCCGGAGCTTGCCGAGGCCCTCGGCGGTGGTGTCGCCGCGCACGCCCTCGTCGGTCGAGAAGACGACCGGGTCGCCCTTGCGCTGCGGGATCTCGACCGGGGCGATCTCCTGGTCGAACGTGCCGTCCTGCGCGGCGCGGGCGGCGCGCTGGTGCGAGCGGGCGGAGAAGGCGTCCTGCTCCTCGCGGGTCAGGCCGTAGCGCTCGTTGTACTTCTCGGTGGAGGCGCCCATCGCGACCTGGTCGAACGCGCAGAACAGACCGTCGTAGGCCATGTGGTCGGTGAGGGTGGCGTCACCGAACTTGGTGCCCTCGCGGGACTTGGCGAGCAGGTGCGGGGCCTGGGTCATCGACTCCTGGCCACCGGCGACGACGATGTCGAACTCGCCGGCGCGGATGAGCTGGTCGGCCAGCGCGATGGCGTCGACACCGGACAGGCAGACCTTGTTGATGGTCAGCGCCGGGACGTCCATCGGGATGCCGGCCTCGACGGCGGCCTGACGCGCCGGGATCTGTCCCGCGCCGGCGGTGAGGACCTGCCCCATGATCGTGTACTGGACCTGGTCGGGGGCCACACCGGCGCGCTCGAGCGCGGCCTTGATGGCCACGCCGCCCAGCTGGGCCCCGGAGAAGCCCTTCAGGGAGCCGAGCAGACGGCCCATCGGGGTGCGGGCGCCGGCGACGATCACGGTTCCGGACACGGGGTCCTCCATCAGGCTTCGTTGTCAGGTGGGCCGCCACCATACCCACGGCCACGACCCGTCCGGACGCACCGAACGGTGGGGGTGACCAGTGGCACAGGCACCTACCGACGAGTAGAACCGGTAGCTTCTGCCCCCATGACGACAACCGAGGACGCCCTGTCGCCGCTGGTCGTGGCCGTGGACCACGTGGGCATCGCGGTGCCCGACCTGGACGAGGCCATCCGCTGGTACGCGGAGAACCTGGGCCTGGTCGCGGTGCACACCGAGACCAACACCGAGCAGGGCGTGCGCGAGGCCATGCTCGGGGCGCCCGGCGAGGCGGCCGGCGCCACGAAGGTGCAGCTGCTCGCCCCGCTGAACGAGGACTCGACGATCGCGAAGTTCATCGGCCGCAACGGCCCGGGGCTGCAGCAGGTCGCCTACCGGGTCACCGACGTCGCCGCCGCGGCGGACGCGCTGCGGGCGAAGGGCCTGCGCCTGCTCTACGACGCCCCGCGCCGCGGCACGTCGAACTCGAAGGTCAACTTCGTGCACCCGAAGGACGCCGGCGGGGTGCTGGTCGAGCTCGTCGAGCCGGCCGCGGACGCGCACTGACGGACGACGCACGACCCCGTCCCGAAGGACAGTACGGACGTCCGGTGGGGTGCATCACGAAGCGCACTTCGGGTATCACCCTCACCGGCGACCTACGGTTAAGATACTACGCAGTAACTTGCGGTATCCCAAGCATCATCGGGTGAGCCCACCCGACTCCCCTGACAACGTCGCCATCGGAGGCCAGCAGTGAAGGACATCCGCGACGCCATCCTCGCCGGACGGTTCACCGACGTCGGAGGCCTGGAGGTGCCCGAGCACTACCAGGGCGTCACCGTCCGCGCCGAGGACGCGGACATGTTCGAGGGTCTGACCACCAAGGAGAAGGACCCGCGCAAGAGCCTGCGCGTCGAGGACGTCCCGGTCCCCGAGCTCGGCCCCGGTGAGGCGCTCGTGGCCGTCATGGCCAGTGCGATCAACTACAACACCGTCTGGACCTCGATCTTCGAGCCGGTCTCGACGTTCAGCTTCCTCAAGCGCTACGGCAAGCTCTCGCCGCTGGCCAAGCGGCACGACCTGCCCTACCACGTGGTCGGCTCCGACCTCGCCGGCGTCGTCGTGCGGACCGGGCCGGGCGTGAACAGCTGGAAGCCGGGCGACCAGGTCGTCGCGCACTGCCTCTCGGTCGAGCTGGAGAGCCCGGACGGGCACTCCGACACGATGATGGACCCGGAGCAGCGCATCTGGGGCTTCGAGACCAACTTCGGCGGCCTCGCCGAGCTGGCCCTGGTCAAGTCCAACCAGCTGATGCCGAAGCCGGACCACCTTACCTGGGAGGAGGCCGCGTCCCCGGGCCTGGTCAACTCCACCGCCTACCGCCAGCTGGTGTCGAAGAACGGCGCCGACATGAAGCAGGGCGACGTCGTGCTGATCTGGGGCGCCTCCGGCGGCCTCGGCTCCTACGCCACCCAGTTCGCCCTCAACGGCGGCGCCACCCCGATCTGCGTCGTCTCCTCGGAGGAGAAGGCCCAGATCTGCCGCGACATGGGCGCGGAGCTGGTCATCGACCGCAATGCCGAGGGCTACAAGTTCTGGAAGGACGAGACCACCCAGGACCCGAAGGAGTGGAAGCGGCTCGGCGCGAAGATCCGCGAGCTCACCGGCGGCGAGGACCCCGACATCGTCTTCGAGCACCCGGGCCGCGAGACCTTCGGCGCCTCGGTCTACGTCACCCGCAAGGGCGGCCAGATCGTCACCTGCGCCTCGACCTCGGGCTACATGCACGAGTTCGACAACCGCTACCTGTGGATGAACCTCAAGCGGATCGTCGGCTCGCACTTCGCGAACTACCGCGAGGCCTACGAGGCCAACCGGCTCGTCGCCAAGGGCATGATCCACCCGACGCTGTCGCGGGTGTACCCGCTGACCGAGACCGGCCAGGCCGCCAACGACGTCAAGCAGAACCTCCACCAGGGCAAGGTCGGCGTGCTCGCGCTGGCTCCCGAGGAGGGACTCGGTGTCACGAACCCGGAGAAGCGCGAGAAGCACCTGTCCGGCATCAACCGGTTCCGGGGCGTCTGACCCCCGATCGGTCGTCCGGAGGCCCCGTCCGTGTCACACGGACGGGGCCTCTGTCCATAGCGGGGTGAACCCCGTGACCCTCGGTGCGAACTCACGGCTGTGGAACGTCGGCGACGGTACGGTGAACGACATGGCCGGTGACCACGATGTGCCCGTACCCCGGACCGGTTTCTCGATCGCGCGCCGCGGCTACGACCAGGCGCAGGTCGACAGCCACCTGCGCCGGCTCGACGCCGAGGTACGCATGCTGGCGGCCGACCGTGACGCGGCGGTCGCCCAGAACACCCGGCTGAGCCGCGAGCTCGACGACGCCCGTACCCGCGCCGAGGCCATGCAGCAGCAGGTCAACCGGCTCGCCGGCCCGCCGCAGAGCGTGCAGGGCATGAGCGAGCGGCTCCGGTCGATGCTGCGTCTCGCCGAGGACGAGGTCGCCGAGATGCACGCCGCGGCGAACCGCGAGATCGCCGAGCAGCGCCGCCAGGCCGAGGAGCACGCCCGCGCCGTCGTCGAGGACGCGCGTGTCCGGGCCGAGCAGACGGTCGCGCAGGCCGAGGCCACGGCCGCGGAGGCCGCGCACCGGTCCGCCGAGCGGGAGCGCGCCGCCGAGGAGAAGCAGTCCCGCGTCGAGCGGGAGCTGGCGGCGCTGCGGGAGCGCACCGAGGCCGAGCTCGCCGAGCGGCGACGCGTCACCGAGGCCGAACTGGCCGAGCAGCGCACGACGACCGAGCGCGACCTCGCCGAGCAGCGCAGCACCACCGAGCGCGAGCTCACCGAGGCCGAGCGCACCGTCACCGCCCGGATCACCCGCGCCGACACCGAGGCCCGGGAGAACCGCGAGCAGGTCGAGCACGACTTCCGGATCGCGATGGACCAGCGCCGTACCGAGGCGCTGACCTCGCTGTTCGCCGAGCGCGACGCGCTCGAGGCCGACATCTCGCGCCGTGAGCGCGAGGCCGCCGAGCGGATCCGCCGCGACCTGGACCAGGCCCGCACCGACGGCGAGAAGATCCGGTCCGACGCCCGCCGGGAGGCCGAGGAGACCACCTCCGCCGCCCAGCGCCGCGTCGAGCAGCTCATCGGGCTGCGCGCCCGGGTCGCCGAGCAGCTGCGTGGCGCGCGGTCGCTCATCGAGTCCGGCGTCGACGACCTCGATGCGGGCCCGGCCCTGGCCGACCTGCCCGCCGACGGGCCGCCCGCGGGGCAGGCCCCCGTCGAGCAGCCCGCGGCCGGGATCGCCGAGCCGCCGACCACCGTGGCCCCCACGGCGCCGGGCGCGGCCGACACCCCCCCGAGCACGCCCCGCACGGTCGAGGAGGCCGTCGCGGCGACGGAGCGCCGGCCCGCCGCCGCGGGGAGCGAGCCGGAGCCCCCGGCCGGGCCGACGGGCAGCGGGAGCTCCGGGTCCGGCCGCCCCCGGCCCTCGCCGCGGGCCCGCAGCAGCTACGGCGGCAGCAAGCGGACCGCACGCACCCGCTGAGCGGGACCCGTCCGCGCGGCGCGGTACGGCCGGGACCCGGCCCCGCGCGGCGCGGGGCCGCCGCGGGCCGCACCGCGCCGCTCGGTACCGCCGGGAACCGGCACCGCGCCGCTCAGTGCCGCCGGAAGCCCGCCCGCCGACGGTCGCGCGCGTTCCAGCACGGCAGGTGCCAGTGCCGCCGCTCCTCGACCCCGCGGCCGTCCTCGGCGGGCCAGGTCACCACGTGCGGCATCCCCGAGGGCAGCAGCTGGTCGCAGCCGGGGCACCGGTAGTGCTTCACGGTGGTGCCGCCCGGCACCCGGCGGACGTAGTGCTCGCCGTCGCGGCCGCTCTCCAGGTCGGTCGTCATGCCGCTGCCCAGCGGTGGCGCGACGGGACGGCCCCGCCCCCGTTCCGAGGGGCGGGGCCGTCGCGCACGCCGTCCTGCCATGCCCCCCAGTGTCCCAGGGGCGCCGGGATCCCTCAGCGCTTGGTGTAGTCCCGGAACCCGTGACCGGTCTTGCGCCCGAGCCGGCCCGCGGTGACCAGGTGCTCCAGCAGCGGCGCGGGGGCGAACCCGGCCTGGTGGAACTCGGCGTAGAGGGACTTCTCGATCGCCAGCGACACGTCGAGCCCGACGACGTCGAGCAGCTCGAACGGGCCCATCGGCAGCGCGCAGCCGGTCTTCATGGCGGCGTCGATGTCGTCGGCGGTCGCGTAGTGCGCCTCCAGCATCTTGACCGCGTCGTTCAGGTACGGGAACAGCAGCGCGTTGACGATGAACCCGGCCCGGTCACCGCAGCTGACCGGGACCTTCTTCAGCTTCTGGCACACGTCGAGGATCGTGGCGGCCACATCGCGCGAGGTGCCGATCGTGGACACCACCTCGACCAGCTTCATCACCGGTGCGGGGTTGAAGAAGTGCATGCCGATCACGTCGCCGGGGCGGCTCGTGACCGCGGCGCACTCGACGACGGGCAGCGAGGACGTCGTCGTCGCCAGGATCGCGCCCGGCTTGCAGATCTCGTCGAGCGCGCCGAACATCGCCCGCTTGACGTCGAGCTCCTCGGCGACGGCCTCGACGACGAGGTCGACCTCGGCCATGTCCTCCAGCGCGGTGGTGCCGCTGATCCGGGCGAGGACGGCGTCGCGGCCCGCCTCGTCCAGCTTGCCGCGGGCGACCGCCTTGTCCAGGGACTTGCGCACCAGCGCGACCGAGCCCTCGACCTTGGAGTCGCTGCGCCCGCGGACGACGACGTCGTAGCCGGCCTTCGCGAACACCTCGACGATGCCCGAGGCCATGGTGCCGGTGCCGATCACGCCGACCCGCTGCACGTCGCGCAGGGTCACGTCGTCGGGCACGGCCGAGGCCGGGGTCTCGCCGTCGGCGACGACGGTGGAGCTGTGCGGGGCGGAGTAGGTGTAGAAGCCGCGCCCGGTCTTCCGGCCGAGCAGACCGGCGGTGATCATCTGCTTGAACACCGGGTTCGGCGCGTGCATCAGGTTGCGCGACTCGCCGTACATCGTCTCGAGGATCTCGTAGGCGGTGTCCAGGCCGATGAGGTCGAGCAGGGCCAGCGGACCCATCGGGTAGCCGCAGCCGTAGCGCATGCCGGCGTCGAGGTCCTCGCGGCTGGCGTAGCGCTCGGCGTACATCTTCGCCGCGTGGTTCAGGTAGCCGAACAGCAGCGCGTTGGCGATGAAGCCGGCGCGGTCGCCGATGACGACCGGGACCTTGCCGAGGGAGTCGGCGAACGCCTGGACGTCGGAGATGACGTCGGGCTCGGTGACGACGGTCCGCACGACCTCGACCAGCTTCTGCACCGGTGCCGGGTTGAAGAAGTGCATCCCGACGACCTTGCCGGGCCGGGTGGTGCGCACGGCCAACTCGGTGACCGACAGCGACGAGGTGTTCGAGGCGAGGATGGTGTCCTCGGCGACGACCTTGTCGACCTCGGCCAGCAGCGCGGTCTTGGCGTCCAGGCTCTCCGGGATGGCCTCGACGACCAGCTGCGCCGGCGCCAGGTCGGCCAGGGTGGTGGTGACGGTGATGCGACCGAGGAGCTCGTCCGCCTGCTCCCGGGTGAGCTTGCCGCGCTCGATGGCGCGGTCGGTCGAGGCCGCCAGGTGGGCCCGGCCGCGCTCTCCCGACGCCTCGTCCACCTCGACGGCGACCACGTCGAGACCGTTGCGGGCGAAGACCTCGACGATGCCCGCCCCCATCGTGCCGAGGCCGACCACTCCGACGGTCCGGAACTCACGTGTCACGCTGCAACCTCCTGGTTCGACAACCCTGTCTTCCGCGTCGTCGCGCATCCTGTCATCCAGAGGTGCTACCAGTGGGTAACATGCGACCAGGACCACCCCGACGTGCGGGAACGGTCCTGGTCGTCGGGTGAGGGGGTCCCTCAGCGCCCGTGGCGGGCCTTCACGATCCCGACGAGCGTCTGCATCGTCCGTGCGGTCCGCCGGAAGCTGGTGACGACGATCGGCATCCCGAACCGCTGCCGGGCGATCGACTGGGCGCGGGTGAACTCGCGCAGGCCGTCGGCGCCGTGGATGCGTCCGAAGCCGGACTCCCCCACCCCGCCGAAGGGCAGCGACGGGATCCCGGCGAAGGAGATCACGCCGTTGATCGAGACCATCCCGCAGCGGAGCCGCTCGGCGATCTGCTCGCCGTGCTTCGCGGAGAACACGGTCGCGCCGAGGCCGTAGCCGGTGGCGTTGGCGCGGCGGACCGCCTCGTCGACGTCGGGCACCCGGTTGACCACGACCAGCGGGCCGAAGGTCTCCTCGGTGACCGCGACGGAGTCCTCGGGCACGTCGGCGATGACGACCGGCGAGATCGACCCGCCCTGGGCGGGCACCGAGTCGGCGCCGCCGACGATCGCGCGGCCGCCGCGCTCCAGGGCGTCGGTGACGTGCCGGCGCACGATCTCGGTCTGCGACGGCATCGTCATCGGCCCGAGGTCACCCTCGTTCGTGGCCGTGCCGACCTGCAGCTTCGACGCCGAGGCCCGCACCTTCTCCAGGAACCGGCCCGCGACGGACTCGACGACGTAGACCCGCTCGACCCCGACGCAGGTCTGGCCCGCGTTGGACATCCCGCCCCAGACGGCGGCGTCCGCGGCGGCGTCGAGGTCGGCGTCGGCGTCGACGATCAGCGGGTCCTTGCCGCCGCACTCCATGAGCACCGGAACCAGGTTCTCCGCGCAGGAGGCCATCACCCGGCGGCCGGTCGCGGCGGACCCGGTGAACGCGATCTTGCCGACGCCGGGGGCGCGGCACAGCTCGGCGCCGGTCGGCCCGAACCCGGTGACGACGGTCAGCAGCGGGTGGCGGCCCACCTCGGGAACGGCCTCGGCGAGCGTGCGGGCGATCTCGTGCCCGACTCCCGGGGTCAGCTCCGAGGGCTTGAACACCACGGTGTTGCCGGCGGCCAGCGCGTAGGCGATCGAGCCCATCGGCGTGAAGATCGGGTAGTTCCACGGCCCGATGACGCCGACGACGCCCAGCGGGCGGTACGCCACCGACGCCGCCTGGTTCGCCATCAGCAGGCCCGGGGACACCGAACGCTTCCCGAGCACCTTCGCGGCGTTGGCCGAGGCCCAGTCCAGGTGGTCGATGGCGAGCACGACCTCGAGGCGGGCGTCGTCGAGCGGCTTGCCGGTCTCGGCGGCGACGACACCGGCGACCCGGTCGAGCTGCGCGACCAGCACCTTCTTCCAGGCCGCGAGCCGGCGACGGCGCTCGGCGAACCCGAGCCCGTCCCACCACACCCCGGCCTCGCCGGCGTCGCGGACGGCGGCACGCACGTGCTCGCCGTCGTGGACGGGGTAGCGGGCGAGCTCCTCCCCGGTGCGCGGGGAGAGGGACGCGAAGTCCCCCGAGGCGGGCACGGCGGCGGTCGTGCGGGCGGAGTCAGCGGCGGTGGCACTCACGTGGTCAGGCTAGACGCCGTGGCAGGGCCCGGCCGGGCCTGCGCTGGCCCGGCGGGGCCGCCTCAGAACAGGAGCAGGTCGTCGCGCGCCATCCCGCGCAGCGCGTCGTAGTCGACGGTCACGCAGCGGATCCCGCGGTCGACGGCCAGCGTGCGGGCCTGCGGCTTGATCTGCTGGGCCGCGAACACCCCGTGCACCGGCGCGAGCAGCGGGTCGCGGTTCATCAGCTCCAGGTACCGGGTGAGCTGCTCGACGCCGTCGATCTCGCCGCGGCGCTTCACCTCGACCGCGACGTGCGCGCCGTTCCCGTCGCGCAGCAGCAGGTCGACCGGGCCGACGGCGGTCATGTACTCGCGGCGGACCAGCGTGTGGCCCTCCCCGAAGGTCTCCGGGTGCGCGGCGAGCAGCTCCTGCAGGTGCGCCTCGACTCCGTCCTTGACCAGGCCGGGGTCCACACCGAGCTCGTGGCTGGAGTCGTGCAGCACCTCGTCGATGGTGATGACCAGCGACTCGTCGGCCTTGTTCCGCACCGTCCACACGCCGGGCTCCTCGGTGAGCCAGCACGGTGGCGACATCCAGTTGAGCGGCTTGTAGGCGCGGTCGTCGGCGTGGATGCTCACCGAGCCGTCCCGCTTGACCAGCAGCAGACGGAGGGCCATGGGCAGGTGGGCGGTCAGCCGTCCGACGTAGTCCACCTGGCAGCGGGCGATGACGAGACGCACCCGGCTCACTGTAAGGCCGGGTGGATGGATCATCCTGGGCGGGTGATCGAGCAGACCTCGAGCCGCCGGGTGTACGCCAACGACTGGATGACCGTCCGGGAGGACGGCATCCGGCGTGCCGACGGCACCCGGGGGATCTACGGCGTCGTCGACAAGCCCACCTACGCCCTGGTGATCCCCCGCGACGACGACGGCCGCCTGCACCTGGTCGAGCAGTACCGCTACCCGGTGGGCGGCCGCCGCTGGGAGTTCCCGGCGGGCACCGCGCCCGACCGGGCCGACGTGGACCCGGCCGAGCTGGCGGTGCGCGAGCTCGTCGAGGAGACCGGGCTGGCCGCGGCGCGGATGACCCTGCTCGGCACGCTGGACTGCGCGCCGGGCATGTCCAGCCAGCGCGGTCACGTCTACCTCGCGACCGGGCTGACCGCGGGCCCGCCGCGCCGCGAGCACTCCGAGCAGGACATGCGCGCCGCCTGGTTCACCCCGGACGGGTTCGAGGCGATGGTCCGCCGCGGCGAGCTGACCGACGCCCAGTCGCTCGCCGCCTGGACGCTGCTGATCCTGCACGACGCGCGGGCATGATCGGCGGGAGTGGAGCGCAGGACGCAGTGCACCGGCCTCGACGCTCCACTCCCGGCGATCACCCGGTGAGCACCGGCAACGCCGCCACCCGGCTGAACCCGGGGCGGGGCAGCCAGGTGACCTCCGCGGCCGGCACGGCGAGCCGCAGGCCGGGGAAGCGTTCGAACAGCATCCGGAAGGCCACCTCGCCCTCCTGCCGGGCCAGCGCGGCACCCAGGCAGTAGTGCGCGCCCTGCCCGAACCCGAGGTGTCCCTCGCCCCGCCCGGTCTCCCGGGCGAGGTCGATCTCGTCGGGCCGGTCGTAGGCGCGCGGGTCGTGGTTGGCCGGCAGCAGCCCGGCGATGACCGGGGTACCGGCGGGCACGACGGTGCCGCCCAGCTCGACGTCGACGGTCGGGTACCGGAACTGGGTGAACTGCACCGGGCCGCGGGCGCGCATCAGCTCGTGCACCGCGCCCGGCCAGCCCGCCGGGTCGGCCCGCAGCGCGGCGAGCTGGTCCGGGGCGCCCAGCAGCGCCAGCACGCCGTTGGTGACCAGGTGCGCCGTCGTCTCGTGCCCGGCCATGACGATCGCGAAGATCATCGTGACCATCTCGCGGTCCGAGAGGCGGTCGCCGTCGTCGTCCTGGGCGGAGATCAGAGCGCTGACCAGGTCGTCGGCGGGCTCGGCCCGGCGGGCGTCGATGAGGGCGTGCACGTGGGCGATCGCCGCCCGCAGCGCGGGCCCGGTCCGCTCGCGGTCCATCGTGGTCAGCACCGCGCCCCATTCGTGCCACTGCGGACGCTCGGGCCCGGGCACCCCGACGAGCTCGCAGATCACGGTGATCGGCAGCGGGTAGGCCAGCGCCTCCACCAGGTCCACCGGCGCGCCACCGGCCCCGGCGGCGGCCACGTCGTCGAGCAGGGCGGCGGTGATCTCCTCCACCCGCGGGCGCAGCGCCGCCACCCGCTTCACCGTGAACGCGCGCGACACGAGCTTGCGCAGCCGGGTGTGCTCGTCGCCGTCGACGGTGAGGATGGTGCGCGCCAGGTAGCCCACGACGTCGTCGGGCACCCCCATCGTCGCCATGATCTTCTCGCGGATGTCCGGCCCGCCCGCGAGCGCCGGATCGGTCACGAACCGCGGGTCGGTCAGGACCGTGCGGACGTCGTCGTAGCGGGTGACGAGCACGGCGGGCGGGCTGCCCAGCATCGTCACGGTGGTGGTGGGCGCCTGCTCGCGCATCCGCCCGTAGGCGGTGTACGGGTCGGCGGTGACGGCCGGGTCCATCAGGTCCACGGCACTCGGTGCGACCATCTCGGGGCTCCTCTCCTCGCGCGCCCGGGTCAGCGGACGCGACGTCTCCACTCGTCGTCGATGTGGGCGACCAGTGGCCGGTACAGGGCGGCGACCTCCCCCGCGAGGTCCGCGGCGCGGGACGCGGGGGCGGGCCCGGCGAGCTGCCGGGCCAGGCCGTGCTCGATCAGTGCGGCGGTGCGCGCCGGGCCGGCCGGGGCGAACGCGCTCTCGGTGCCCTCGGCGAGGAAGTACCCCCAGGTCACCGCGCCCCAGGCGTGGATCTGCTCGTCGGCGGCGATGTCGTCGTCGACCAGGCGGGCCGCGCGCAGCAGCCGGAAGTGCTCGCGCACCACGGCGTCGCGGCGGCGCCCGAGCTCCCCCAGGGTCCCCGCGGCCTCGTGCGCGAGCCGGCCGAGCACCTCGGTGTCGCCGAGGTAGAGCACCCGGGCGACCTCGTCGGCGCGCAGCCGCTCGTAGAGCACGCGCGACATCCCCCAGGGCAGGGCGACGACGTGCTCGGCGAGCATCCGGTCGGCCAGCTCGGCGAACAGCCGCCGCTGCGACCGCAGCAGCACGGTGAGGAACAGCGCGTCCTTGCTGCGGACGTGCAGGTAGACGGTGCCCTTCCCGACGCCGGCGCGGCGCGCGACGTCCTCCACCGTGACCCGCCGGTAGCCCTGGCGGACCAGCAGCTCGGCCGCCGCGTCGAGCACCCGTTCCATCCGCGCCAGGTCCGCCCCGTCCCCGGCCGGCACCACTGCCGTCACGCCACCTCCCGACCTCGTGACCGGATCCACGAATCCGGTCATGCGGTCAGGCTAGCCCCGACGGGTCTCGGCGTCGAGGGTTTTCCGGGCTACCGTCGACCCATGCCCGACTACGAGCACCTGCTGGTCAAGCAGGACGGCGACACGGTCCGGATCACGATGAACCGCCCGCAGCGACGCAACTCCCTCACCGAGGACCACCTGCGCGAGCTGCTGGACGCCTTCGAGAGCGCCGGACGCAGCGACGCGACCGGGATCGTGCTCGCCGGTGAGGGCAAGGCCTTCTCCTCGGGCCACGACTTCGGCGACGTCGCCGCCCGCGACCTGGCGGGGGTCCGCTCCCTGCTGCGGCTGTGCACGACGGTCATGCGCACCGTGCAGGAGGTGCCGCAGGTCGTGATCGCCCGGGTCCACGCGACGGCCTGGGCCGCGGGCTGCCAGCTCGTCGCGTCCTGCGACCTCGCCGTCGCCGCGGAGTCCGCGACGTTCGCGCTGCCCGGCGGCAAGGGCGGCTGGTTCTGCCACACCCCGGCCGTCCCGGTCGCGCGGAACATCGGCCGCAAGCGGCTGATGGAGCTGGCCCTGACCGGGGACCCGGTCGACGCGGCCACCGCCGCCGACTGGGGCCTGATCAACTATGCCGTCCCCGACGGCGACCTCGACGCCCGCGTGGACGAGCTGCTCGCCCGTGCGACCCGGGGCAGCAGGTTGTCCAAGGCCGTCGGCAAGCAGACCCTCTACGCCCAGCTCGACCGTCCCGAGGCCGACGCCTACAGTGTCGCGGCCGAGGTCATGGCGTCGATGTCGCAGTCCGGGGGCGCCCGCGAGGGCATGGCGTCGTTCCTGGAGAAGCGGGCCCCGGAGTGGACCGACTGATCGACACCTAGGCTCGCGGGACCATGCAGATCCGCACCACCACCCGGCTGAGCCGGCGGCGCCTGCTGGGGGCGGCCGCCGCCCTCGGCGGGACGGCGCTGGCCGGGCCGCTGCTGGGCGGCTGCGGGGGGCCGTCGGACCCGCTGTCCCGGCTCCGAGCCGGCGGCGACGTCGTCGTCGGGCTGTCCGGGGAGCGCCCGTTCGGCTACACCGACGGCTCCGGCCGGGCCACCGGGGAGAGCCCGGAGGTGGCCCGCGCGGTGGTCACCGGCCTCGGCGGCAGCGGCCTGGCCGCGGTCCAGACGAGGTTCGACCAGCTCGTCCCCGGCCTGCTCGACGGCCGCTTCGACGTCATCGCGGTCGGGCTGACGATCACCGCGCTGCGCTGCCAGCAGGTCGCGTTCTCCCGCCCCGACTACGTGGCGGGTACCGGCCTGGTGGTCCCGGCCGGGAACCCGCTGGGCGTCGCGACACTGGCCGGGGTCCGCCGGTCCGGGGCGACGCTGGCGGTGCTCGACGGCAGCGCCGAGCAGGAGTACGCGCTCGCGGCCGGCATCCGGGCCGAGCACATCGTCACCGTCGACTCGCAGGGCGCGCTGGTGCGCGAGGTCGCGAACGGCGGTGCGCAGGTGGGGGCGCTCACCCGCATCTCGCTGCTCGACGAGGTCCGCCGCAACGCGGGCATCGGTCTGGAGGTGACCGCCGCGTTCGCCCCCGAGGTGGCGGGACGACCGGTCGTCGGGGCAGGGGCGTTCGCGTTCCGCCCCGCCGACGGTGCCTTCCGCGACGAGTTCGACCGCGGGCTCACCGCGCTGCAGGACTCCGGGCGCTGGCTGGAGCTCGCCGCGCCGTTCGGGTTCACCGCGGCGAACCTGCCGCCACGCGACCTCACCGTCGACGAGCTCTGCGCCCGCACCCCCGACTCCTGAGCCGCGCGGCCGCCGGACTGGAATGATCCGGGCCATGGCGCTGCGCATCGCGGGTATCGACGTTCCCGGCCCGTCCGACCTGCTCTCCGGCGCGGCCTCCGTGGTCGAGGCGACCGGCGACCTCGCCGGGACCGTCGCCGGGCTGCCCGCCCGGGCCGGGGAGCTGCTGGAGGAGGTCGGCTCGCTGGTCGGCCGGATCGGCACGATCGCGACCCGCGCCGAGCAGCTGCTCGACCGGGTGGACGGCGTCGTCGACCGGGCCGAGGGGCTGATCGGGACCGTCGACACCGTCGCCGGGGAGGCGACCGGGCTCGTGGCCCGGGTCCGCCCGGTCGCGGAGCAGGCCGAGGCGCTCGTCGCCCGGGTCACCGGCGTCGCGGGGAACGCGGAGGAGCTGGTCGGGCGGGTCACCGGCGTCGCCGGGAACGCGGAGGAGCTGGTCGGGCGGGTCACCGGCGTCGCCGGGAACGCCGAGGAGCTGGTCGCGCGGGTCGGCGGGGTCGCCGACGAGGCCGACACCCTGGTCCGCAAGGTCACCACCGTGTCCGAGCAGGCCGACGGCCTGGTCCGCCGGGTCACCACCGTCTCCGAGGAGGCGGGCGACCTGGTCCGGCGGGTCACCACGGTCTCGCAGAACGCCGAGGGCATCGTCGAGCAGGTGTCGGTGGTCACCGGGAACGCGAGCGGGCTGCTCGCGCGGGTCGACACCGTCACCGGCGAGGCGGGCGGGCTCATCCGGACCGTCGGCGAGATCAGCGAGCGCGCCGGCGGCCTCATCGGGCAGGTCGAGACCGTCACCACCGACGCGACCGGTGTCGTCACCGCGGCGAAGGCGGTGTCCGACCGGGCGGGCGAAGTCGTCGGGCAGGCCGCGGGCGCCAGCGAGCAGGCCGGTGAGCTGCTGGACCTCTACGGCCCGCTGGCCCGCCGGGCGGCCCCGCTGGCCCAGCGCTTCGTCGACGAGCTCTCCGAGGAGGAGGTGCGCGCCGCGATCCGGCTGGTGGACCAGCTGCCGAAGTTCACCGAGCACATGGAGGAGGACATCATGCCGATCCTCACGACGCTCGACCGTGTCGGACCGGACGTGCACGAGCTCCTGGACGTGCTCAAGGAGGTCCGGCAGGCGATCATCGGGATCCCCGGCTTCAAGCTGCTGAGCCGCCGGGGCAGTGAGAAGGACGAGAGCTGACCCACCGGGAGGACGGGGCGTGGACCGGACCTGCGGCGAGCAGACGTTGTACGCACGGACCCTCGAGAGCAGCGCGACGTTCGGTCCGCGCCAGGGCCGTGAGGTCGTCTTCGGCCGCAACCGGCCGCTGGTGCACCTGGCGCTCGGCGTCGACGACCTGCGGATCAGCCGTGAGCACGGCCTCCTGCGCTTCGACGACGGCCGGTGGTGGGTGCACAACGGCGGCCGGACCGCGATCCGGCTGCCCTCGGGCACGGAGCTGCGCCCGGGCGATCCCCCCGTGCCGCTGGCGGCCGGCTACACGCTGCTGACCGTGCTCGGCTCCCCCGGGCGCGAGCACGCCCTGGAGGTCCGGGTGAGCGGCCCGGAACCGGGTGGCACCGGCGCCCTCCCACCCGACGCGCACACCTACGAGCCCCCGGTCTGGCCGCTGGACCCCGACGAGCGCCGGGTCGTCGTACTGCTGGCCCGGCGCTACCTGCAGGGCGACTCCCGCCCCACGCCCCAGAGCTGGCGGCAGGTCGGGGAGGGCATGCAGGCGCTGGACCCGGAGGCGGGCTGGACCCACCGACGGGCCGAGCACACCGTGCGTGCGGTCCGCGAGCGGCTCTCCGCCGCGGGTGTCGCCGGGCTGCTCGCCGAGGAGGTGGAGCCGCCGGTCGGCAACGCGCTGAACGAGAACCTCGTCGCCGAGCTCGTCCGCAGCCGCTCGATCACCGCGGCCGACCTCGACGCACTGGACCGGGAGACACCGTGAGCACGGTCCTGGTCCCGGGCGCCGTCGTCGCCGGGCGCTACACCGTCGGCGAGCGGCTCGGCGCCGGCGGGATGGGCCTCGTGCACCGGGCCCGGGACACCGTGCTGCAGCGCGACGTCGCGCTCAAGCAGGTCCTGCTCCCCGACGACGGCCACCCGGGCGGGTCCGACGGGGCCGGTCCGGCGGCGACCCGGCGGCTGCGCCGGGAGGCCGCGGTCGCCGCGCAGCTGCACCACGGCCGGATCGTCACCGTCTTCGACGTCCTGGAGCTCGACGGCGGCCCGCTGCTGGTCATGGAGTACGTGCCCGCGGAGAGCCTCGCGGCGCTGCTCCTCCGATCCGGACCGCTGCCGTCCGGCGTCGCCGCCCGCATCGGGGCGCAGGTGGCCGAGGCACTCGCGGCACTGCACGAGAACGGGATCGTGCACCGCGACGTCAAGCCCGCGAACGTCCTGGTCTCCGCCGACGGCCCGGTGAAGCTCACCGACTTCGGGATCGCGCTCATCCCCACCCGGCACGCGCACACGGTCGGCGCCCTGGGCACCCCCGCGTACTTCGCACCCGAGACCGCCCGCGGCGCGGACCCCGCCCCGCCCGCCGACGTCTACTCCCTCGGGGCCACGCTCCGGGTGCTGACCGAGGGCGAGCCACCCTACGGCTGGGCCGAGGACAGCCCGCTCGCGCTCATCCGGCGGATCGCCGAGGAGCCGGTACCGGCCCCGTCGGGCCGGGGTCCGGTACCGGAGCTGCTGACCGCGATGACGGCCACCGACCCCGCGGCCCGGCCGACCGCGGCCGAGGCGGCACGGGCGCTGTGGGCGCTCGCCGACCGGCCCGAGCCGGTACCGGCCGCACCCGCGCCGGGCGACGGGTCCCCGACCCGTCCCGACGACGTCACCGCCGGGCCCGATCACGGCGTCGCGGACCCGCGGCCGCGACGACGCGGGGCCCTGCTGGTCGGCGCGGCCGTGGTGCTCGCCGCGGCCGCGGTCGTCGGCACGACCCTGGTGCTCCCCGGCGACCGGCCGGACACCACCGCCGCACCCGGCGGGTTCCCGGAGGCCGTACCGGCCCTGGCCGTCGGCGACCAGCGCACCGCCGATCCCTGCCTGGTGGACCCGGCCGTGCTGGCGCCGTGGGGTGCGCCGCAGACCGTCCCCGACTACGGCGGCTTCGCCTCCTGCGACGTCGACGCCTTCCGCGAGGGCACCGACACCGTGGGGGTGTCGGTCCGCTACCAGCAGCGCACCGACGACCCGCCCGACGGCGCACGGGAACGCCGCGGCGAGCTCACCGTGATCCGGCGCCCCGCCGAGGGCACCGACTGCGAGCGCTACCTGTGGCTGGCCGACGGCACCGTGGTGCAGGTGCAGAGCGGGTTCGCCCCGTCGGCCGCGGCACAGGCGGCCCCGGACCCGTGCGCCCCCGCCGAGGCGGCCGCGGCGTCGGCGGCGGCCACCCTGGCCCGCGGTGTGCCCCGCCGCACCCCGCCCACGTCGAGCGCACTGTGGGCCGCGGACGCGTGCACCCTGCTGCGTCCCGAGGACCTGACCGTGCTGCCCGGGCCGAACCGCTCGGAGTTCTTCCGCGACGTGGCGGGCTGGCGGTGCGACTGGGACGCGGGCGACGCCGTCGACGCCCTGCAGATCACCCTGTCCTTCGACCGCTACGACGACCCGCGGGGCACCGACGCCCGCCGGGGCCCGGGCACCGACACCTGGACACGCGCCGACGGCGACACCGCCTGCAACGCCGAGGTGCCCGTCCGGGACTTCGTCGGCACCAACGGGCGGCCCATGTCGGAGGTGCTGCGGGTCAAGACCGCCGAGGGCGGCCTCGGTACCGGCGAGCTGTGCGACCTGGCCGCCCGCCTCGCCGGTACCGCGCGCACGCGGCTGGGCTGACTCAGTCCAGACCCTGGGACCGCCGGATCAGGGTGACGATCTCGTCCATCATCCCGGTCAGCCGGAAGTTCTTCGGCGTGAAGACCGCCGCGACCCCGCCCTCGCGCAGCCGCTTCTCGTCCTCGGGCGGGATGATCCCGCCGACGACGACCGGCACCTCCCCGGCCCCGGCCTCGCGCAGCCCCCGCACGACCGCGGGCACGACCTCCAGGTGCGACCCGGACAGCACCGACAGCCCGACCGCGTGCACGCCCTCCTGGACCGCCGCCGCCACGATCTGCGACGGCGTCAGCCGGATCCCCTGGTAGACCACCTCGAACCCGACGTCGCGGGCGCGCACGGCGACCTGCTCGGCGCCGTTGGAGTGGCCGTCGAGACCGGGCTTGCCGACCAGCATCCGCAGCCGCTGCCCCAGCTCGTCGCCGGTGGCGCGGACCCGCTCGCGGACCTCGGAGATCTCGGTGGCGCCCTCGCCGGACATGCTCGCCCCCGCCACTCCGGTCGGGGCCCGGAACTCCCCGAACACCTCGCGCAGCGCACCGGACCACTCGCCGGTGGTCACGCCCGCCTTCGCGCAGTCGATCGAGACCTGCATGAGGTTCTGCTCGGTCTTGGCCGCGTCGCGCAGCGCCCGCAGCGCCTCGTCGACGGCGTCCTGGTCCCGCGCGGCGCGCCACTCGCGGATCGCCTCGACCGCGGACCGCTCGGTCGCCGGGTCGACGGTGAAGATCGCGTCGGCGCCCTCGGCCTGCAGCGGGCTCGGCTCGGTCGTGTCGAACTTGTTGACCCCGACCACGACCTCGTCGCCGGACTCCAGCCGTCGACGGCGGGCGGCGAGGGAGTTGACCAGCTCGCCCTTCATGTAGCCGGACTCGACGGCCGCGACCGCGCCGCCCATCTCCTGCACCCGGTCGATCTCGGCGCGGGCGCCCTCGACGAGCTCGGACACCTTGGCCTCGACGACGCGGGAGCCGTCGAAGATGTCCTCGTACTCCAGCAGGTCGGTCTCGTAGGCCAGCACCTGCTGCATCCGCAGCGCCCACTGCTGGTCCCAGGGCCGCGGCAGGCCGAGCGCCTCGTTCCAGGCGGGCAGCTGGACCGCACGGGCCCGGGCGTCCTTGGACAGGGTGACGGCGAGCATCTCCAGCACGATGCGCTGGACGTTGTTCTCCGGCTGCGCCTCGGTCAGCCCCAGCGAGTTGACCTGCACGCCGTAGCGCAGGCGTCGCTGCTTGGGGTTCTGCACGCCGTAGCGCTCGAGGGTGATCTCGTCCCAGAGCCGGCCCAGCGCGCGGAGCTTGCACATCTCCTCGACGAACCGGATGCCGGCGTTGACGAAGAACGAGATGCGCCCGACGACGTCGCCGAACTTCTCCGGCGGCACCTGCCCGGAGTCGCGCACCGAGTCGAGGACGGCGATCGCCGTGGACAGCGCGTAGGCCAGTTCCTGCGTCGGCGTGGCCCCGGCCTCCTGCAGGTGGTAGCTGCAGATGTTGATCGGGTTCCACTTGGGGATCTCGCCGACCGACCAGGCGACCATGTCGGTGATCAGCCGCAGGCTGGGCCCGGGCGGGAACACGTAGGTGCCCCGCGACAGGTACTCCTTGACGATGTCGTTCTGGGTCGTCCCGGCCAGCTTCGCGCGGACCTCGGCGTAGTCCAGACCGGACTGCTCCGCCTGCTCCTCGGCGACGGCCACGTACAGCGCGAGCAGCCACATCGCCGGGGCGTTGATCGTCATCGAGGTGTTGGCCTCGGCGACCGGGATCCCCTCGAAGAGCGTGCGCATGTCACCGATGTGGCTGACCGGCACGCCGACCTTGCCGACCTCGCCCTTGGCGAGCTCATCGTCCGGGTCGTAGCCGGTCTGGGTCGGGAGGTCGAAGGCCACGGACAGACCCGTCTGCCCCTTGGCCAGGTTGCGGCGGTAGAGCTCGTTGGTCTTCTCCGCCGAGGAGTGACCGGCGTAGGTGCGGATCACCCACGGACGGTCGCGCTCACGATCGGTGGGGTACGGCACCGGAACCTCCGTGTCGTCGCGGGAGCACAGTCGGCACTGCCTGTGATGCGGACTGAGACTACTCGTCAGTAGCCGGCGACGGGCACGGAGTCGTCCCTCGTCACAGTCGGCGTGTTCGGCAAAGTACGCGACGCGCGCGGGAAACCGAGCGCTGGATCGGTTCACCACCCGACCCCTCGGACAGGGCGCGTCGCCCGTCCGGGTGCGACCATCGGCGGATGGAGCTCGACCTGGTCCCGCGGCTCGGCGCCGTCATCGGCCTGGCGGTGGTGCTGCTGGTGCTCGGGCTGCTGCTGCGCTGGACCTACGGCCACCAGAAGCACCACGCGCTGCCCACCGACGACCCGGACGACCCGGTGGCCACCGGGCTGCTCACCGAGGTCTCCCGGGTACCGGGCCAGGAGGCCGCCCGCGTGCTGCGCGACCGGCTCCGCTCCGAGGGCATCCGCGCGACGACCTCGCGCGCCGACGGCGGCGGCTGGGTGCTGCTCGTCTTCCCCCGCGACGTGAAGGACGCCCGCGTGGTGCTGAGCCGCCGCTCCCTGGACTGAGCGCTCAGTCCACCCGGTGGTAGCGGGCGTCGAAGAAGCAGAACACCCCGTAACAGGCGATCCCGACGCCCACCGCGACCAGCAGGAACACCCCGTAGGGCTGTTCGCGCAGCGTCTTGAGCGCCGAGTCCAGCCCGTTCGCGCGCTGCGGGTCGAAGGTCAGCGCGGCGACGCCCAGCAGGATGCCCAGCACGCCGATCGCGATCCCCTTGGCGATGTACCCGGCCTGCCCGGTACGGGCGTTGATCCGCCGCAGCCGGGTGTCGGCGCCGCCGAGGTCCTGGTCCTCGGTGAACTTCTTCCGGTAGCCGTTCCAGGCCAGTACGCCGCCGCCGACCAGCACACCCAGCCCGATCAGCGCGGTGAGGATCTGGCCGCCCGGCAGGCCGAGCAGTCCGGCGGTCGCCCGCCCACCGCCGCCGCTCGAGGCGCGCCCGCTGACAGCGGTGGTCGCCGCGGTGACGGCCAGCACGGCGTAGACGACCGCCTGTCCACCGGCGACGACCCGCTTCACCGTCCGCTTCGTGCTGTCGCCGACGTAGTGGAAGCCCCACACCGCCGAGACCGTCCGCCACAGGACGACCGCGGCGAACCCGACCACCAGCACCCACAGCAACACCCGGCCGGCCGGCTCGGCGGCGATCGCCCCGA
Source organism: Pseudonocardia sp. DR1-2 (assembly GCF_023717215.1). Lineage (NCBI taxonomy): Bacteria > Bacillati > Actinomycetota > Actinomycetes > Pseudonocardiales > Pseudonocardiaceae > Pseudonocardia > Pseudonocardia sp. DR1-2. The sequence goes on from NZ_JAMQOF010000003.1 coordinate 348,573, forward strand.
GGGCGCCGTTCTGGTCGGCCTGCCCGCCCGAGCCGAGCGCGATCTGCACGGCGAGCCACCCGATCAGCAGGTGCAGCACCCCGTTCGCGGCGATGCCGACCCGGGCGGCGACGCGCACCGGTGTCGAGTGCGCGGCGTCCCGCGCCCCGCGGCCCGCCTTGCGGCCGGCCTGCGAGACGTCCGCGGCGTCGGGGGTGCTCACCATGACGGGCCTCCTCGTCGAGTCGACGCGAAGGGTGGCACGGCGCGGACCGGTCCGCCGGGCTGATGGGCCGTTCGGAGCAACGGCGAGGCCGCACCCGGGCCGTGTCGCGCCGAGGGGTGTCGCCCACCCCGGGCCGGATCGCCGCCGGGTACCGGCGCCGCCACGGCGAGCCGCCGCCAGCGCCCCTGCGGGGCCGAGCGCCTACCGCTCCGGCTCGCCCGCGACCCGCCGGATGTCGGCGCCGAGCGCGGACAGGTTCTCCACGAACCGCGGGTAGCCGCGGTCGATGTGCGCGACGTCCCAGACCTCGGTCGTGCCCCGTGCGCACAGCCCGGCCAGTACCAGCCCGGCGCCGGCCCGGATGTCGCTGGCCCACACCGGCGCGCTGGACAGCTCCGGCCGCCCCCGTACGACGGCGTGGTGCCCGTCGGTGCGGGCGTCCGCACCCAGGCGCACCATCTCGTCGACGAAGCGGAAGCGCGCCTCGAACACGTTCTCGGTGATCATCGACGTGCCCTCGGCGACGGCGGACAGCGCGATCGCCATCGGCTGCAGGTCCGTCGCGAAGCCCGGATAGGGCAGCGTCACGAAGTCGACCGCCTCCGGGCGGCCGGGCATCGCGACCGAGAACTCCTGCTCGGCGGTGGTGATCTCGGCGCCCGCGCTGCGGAGCTTGTCGAGGACCAGGTCGATGTGGTGCGGGTCGACGCCGCGCACGGTGACCTCGCCCCGGGTCATGGCGGCCGCGAACGCCCAGGTCGCGCCGACGATCCGATCCCCGATGACGCGGTGCGTGGTCGGCTGCAGCCCCGCGACGCCGTGCACGGTCAGCGTGGAGCTCCCGACGCCCTCGAGCTTCGCGCCCATCTGCTGCAGCATCACGCAGAGGTCGACGATCTCCGGTTCGCGGGCCGCGTTGTCGATCACCGTCGTGCCCTCGGCGAGCACCGCGGCCATCAGGATGTTCTCGGTCGCGCCGACGCTCGGGAAGTCCAGCCAGATCTGCGCGCCGTGCAGGTCGCCCGCCGTCGCGGTGACGCTGCCGTGCACGATGTCGGTGGTCGCGCCGAGCTTGCGCAGCCCGTTCTGGTGCATGTCCAGCGGCCGCGAACCGATCGCGTCGCCCCCGGGGAGCGGGACGACCGCCCGCCGGCAGCGCGCGACCAGCGGCCCGAGCACGCACACCGACGCGCGCAGCTTGGACACCGACCGGTAGTCGGCCTCCGCCCCGGGGTCGGCGGGCACGTCGATGTGCACGGTCGACCCCTCGATCGCGACCGTGCAGCCCAGGCTTCGCAGGACGTCGGCCATCAGCGGCACGTCCAGGATCTCCGGGCAGTTCTCGAGCGTCGTCCGTCCCTCGGCCAGCAGCGCCGCCGCCATGAGCTTGAGCACGCTGTTCTTCGCCCCGACGACGTCGACGGACCCGCTCAGCCGGGCCCCGCCGTTGACCGCGAAATGCTCCACCACGCCCGGAACGGTAACGGGACCGTCACCGCGCCGGATGCCCGCCCCGGACGGTCCTGACCCTTCGGACCGTCCGGCGCACCCCCGCATCTGGTCGCCGAGGCACCGGCGCCCCTAGCCTGTCGGGGTGGCGGTGCATCTCACGCGGATCTACACGAAGACCGGCGACGACGGTACGACGGCCCTGGGCGACTTCAGCCGGGTCCGGAAGACCGACGCCCGGCTGGCGGCCTACGCCGACACCGACGAGGCGAACGCCGCGATCGGGGTCGCCGTGACCGTCGGGGGACTCCCGGAACGGATCGTCGACCCGCTGCGGCAGATCCAGAACGACCTGTTCGACGTCGGTGCCGACCTGTGCACCCCGATCGTCGAGAACCCCGAGTACCCGCCGCTGCGGGTCACCGAGGGCTATGTGACCCGGCTCGAGGGCTGGTGCGACGAGTTCAACCCCGAGCTGCCCAAGCTCAACTCCTTCATCCTCCCCGGCGGCACCCCGGGCGCGGCGTACCTGCACGTCGCCCGGACCGTCACCCGGCGTGCCGAGCGGTCGGTGTGGGGCCTGCTGGAGGTCGACCGGGAGCACACCAACCCGCTGACCGCGCAGTACCTCAACCGGCTCTCGGACCTGCTGTTCATTCTCGGCCGGGTCGCGAACCCCGACGGCGACGTCCTGTGGCAGCCGGGCGGCCCGCACGGCGCCCCGACCACCGACGCCTGACCGGACCCGCTCAGGACGGCCCGCTCAGAACAGCACGGCCACCAGCAGCGCGACGACGGCGCCGCAGCCGAACGCCACGGCACGCCGCATCGCGGCGCCGCTGCGGCTCCGGCTGCGCTCCAGGTGGTCGCCGCGCTCGGCGACGGTGAGCGTGAGCGGGTGGCCGGCCGCGGCGGACAGCCGTACCCGGTCCCCGGACAGCCGGGCCTCCCCCACCACGGTGAGCCGGGAGCCCGGCTCGATCCGCCACTCGGTGCGCTCACGGGCCACCGTCGGGTCGACGAGGCGGAACAGGCCGAACTCGCGGCCCCCGCCGTCGTCGGTGACCCGGCGGCGCTCGGCGACCGGGATCTCGGTGTGCGCGTCACGGGGGTCGACCACGACCTCCGCGCCGCCGTCGGTCAGCCGGAACGGCCGCTCCCGCCGCTGCTCGGCGACGACCTGCCGTTCCTCCCGGTCGTCCCGGCCGCGGGAGAGCGCCTCCTCGACGAACCGGAACCAGACCGAGTCGACCCCGGTCAGCGGGGCCGGGCGGGCCTCGTCGTCGAGCGGCTCGACGGTCCCGGACAGCGACACCACCTGGCGGAACGCCGGGGCGTCGAGCTCGTCGCGGACGGACCCGGCCATGGCGACGAGCTCCGCGATCGTCACCGGGGTCGCGGCCAGGCCGCGCGTCCAGCGGGCGTGCCCGTCGCGGGCCTCGCGGAACGACGTCCACGCCAGCCAGCCGAGAATGCCCGCGAACGCCAGGAAGACCAGATCCACGACGGCAGCATAGAACGGACAGAACGGACGTCAGGTCCGTAGAGCTACCGATCCGGCGAGGTCAGGACGCCTCGCGGTAGCCGTGCCCCTGCCCCGGCGGGGTGGACTCCAGCCAGGCCATGAAGCCGGTGCGGACACCCGCCGACATCGCCAGCTCGACGTCGATGCCCCGGCCTGCGGCGTCGCGGCCGCGGCAGCGCAGCACCTCGACCGCCATCGGGATCGCGAACTCCTCCGACCGGTGCGGCGGCCGCCGGTCCACGATCTCCAGGTCGGCCCGGTCCATCACGACGGTCGCACCGATCCGGAAGCTGGTCAGGCGGTACCAGGCGAACCGCTCGCCCTCGTAGCGCCCGACGCCGAAGTGCCAGTCCGTGACAGCGAAACGGCGGCGCAGACACAGGTCCACACCGCCGTTGCGCATGAGTCGTACCCGCCGTACGGCGAGCCAGACCAGGGGGACGACCAGGCACAGCAGCAGAACTCCGACGAACGCCGCGATGAGCTCCACTGCCGTGCCCGGTCCCCGTGCTAGTTCGCCTCGGCCGCCCGAAGGCGGGCCTCGGCCCGGGCGATCGCCGATTTGCCCTCGTCGGTGGACGAGTCGGCGCCGTCGCGCGCCCGCCGGGCCCGCTCGACGTCGATCTCGTCCGCCTGCTCGGCGAACTCGGCCAGGATGGACACCCGCTCCGCCGACACCGACAGGAACCCGCCGTGCACCGCGATGGTGCGCTTCGAGCCGTCGGTGGAGTCGATGCGGACGACCCCGGCCTCTTCCAGCTGGGCCAGCATCGGCTGGTGGCCGGGCAGGATGCCGACCTCGCCGACCGTGGTCCGGGCGAGCACGAAGCGTGCGTCGCCCGACCACAGCCGGCGCTCCACGGAGACCAGCTCCACGGTCATCTCAGCAGGCATCGGTGATCAGCCCTCGAGCTTCTTGCGGTTCTTCTCCAGGTCGTCGAGACCGCCGCAGAGGAAGAACGCCTGCTCGGGGACGTCGTCGAACTCGCCCTTGGCGATCTTGTCGAACGCCTCGATGGTCTCCTTGAGCGGGACCGTCGAGCCCGGCTGGCCGGTGAACTGCTCGGCGACCAGGAGGTTCTGCGACAGGAAGCGCTCGATGCGACGCGCCCGGCCGACGAGCTGCTTGTCCTCCTCGGACAGCTCGTCGATACCGAGGATGGCGATGATGTCCTGCAGGTCGTTGTACTTCTGCAGGATCCGCTTGACCTCGTTGGCGACGCGGAAGTGCTCGTCACCGACGTACTGCGGGTCCAGGATCCGCGAGGTCGAGGTCAGCGGGTCCACCGCCGGGTAGATCCCCTTCTGGGAGATCGGCCGGGAGAGCTCGGTGGTGGCGTCGAGGTGCGCGAACGTCGTCGCCGGAGCCGGGTCGGTGTAGTCGTCCGCGGGGACGTAGATCGCCTGCATCGAGGTGATCGAACGACCGCGGGTCGAGGTGATCCGCTCCTGCAGCTCGCCCATCTCGTCGGCCAGGGTGGGCTGGTAGCCCACCGCGGACGGCATGCGGCCGAGGAGGGTCGAGACCTCCTGGCCGGCCTGGGTGAACCGGAAGATGTTGTCGATGAACAGGAGCACGTCCTGCTCCTGCACGTCACGGAAGTACTCCGCCATGGTCAGCGCGGAGAGCGCGACGCGCATACGGGTGCCCGGCGGCTCGTCCATCTGACCGAACACCAGGGCGGTGTTCTTCATGACGCCCGACTCGGTCATCTCCGTGATGAGGTCGTTGCCCTCACGGGTGCGCTCACCGACGCCGGCGAACACCGAGGTGCCACCGAAGTTCAGCGCGACACGCTGGATCATCTCCTGGATCAGCACGGTCTTGCCGACACCGGCACCACCGAACAGACCGATCTTGCCGCCGACGACGTAGGGCGTCATCAGGTCCAGGACCTTGATGCCGGTCTCCAGCATCTCGGTCTTGCCCTCGAGCTCGTCGAAGCGCGGGGCCTTCTGGTGGATCGACCGGAGGTCACCGGTGAACTGGATGGACGGGTCGTCCAGGCAGTCGCCGAGGGCGTTGAACACGTGGCCCTTGACCTGGTCGCCCACCGGCACGGAGATCGGGCGGCCGAGGTCGGTGACCTCCTGGCCGCGCACGACACCGTCGGTCGGCTGCATGGAGATGGCCCGGACCAGGTTGTCACCCAGGTGCGTGGCGATCTCCAGCGTCAGCTTGCGCTTGTCGCCGGAGAGGTCCACCTCCAGCGTGAGGGCGTTGAGCAGGTTCGGGACCTGGTCACGCGGGAACTCGACGTCGACGACCGGGCCGGTCACCTGGACGACGCGCCCGGTGATCGGGCCGGCCGAAGTTTCGGCGGTCGTGGTCATCAGCTCTCACTTCCTGCGCTGGCGAGAGCGTCGACCCCACCGACGATCTCGCTGATCTCCTGGGTGATCTGTGCCTGGCGAGCCTGGTTGGCCTCCAGGGTCAGGCTACGGATCAGTTCGTTGGCGTTGTCCGTCGCGGCCTTCATGGCCCGCTGCCGGTTCGCCGACTCCGACGCCGCCGACTCCAGCAGGGCCGCGTAGAGGCGGGCCCCGATGTACTTCGGCAGCAGCGCGTCGAAGAGCGTGTCCGGGTCCGGCTCGAACTCGTAGAGCGGCTGGAGCCCCTTGCTCTCCGGGTGGTCCCGCTGGCTCTCGGCCGTGTCGGCGTCGCTGTCGATCTCGTCGACCGGCTTCGCCGAGGCACTGTCGGCCGCGTACTCGACCTCGAGCGGAGCCATCCGCCGGGCCTGCGGCACCTGGGTGATCATGTTCTTGAAGCTGGTGTAGACGAGGTGCAGCTCGTCCACGCCGGTCACACCGTCGGTGTTCCCCTCGTGGTCGTCCTCCCCCGCCATGAACGAGTCGACCAGCGTCCGTGCGGCCTCGGCCGCGTGCTCGTAGCCCGGCTGCTCGGAGAAGCCGGTCCACGACTGCTCGATCTCCCGGTTGCGGAACCGGTAGTACGAGACGCCCTTGCGGCCGATCACGTAGAGGACCGGCTCCTTGCCCTGCTCGCGGAGCAGGGCCTGGAGCTGCTCGGCCTCCTTGAGGACGTTGGCGTTGTAGCCGCCGCACTGACCGCGGTCACTGGTGACGACCAGGACCGCGGCCCGCTTCGGCTGCTCCCGCTCGACGAGCAGCGGGTGGTCCAGCGCCGAGTTCGACGCGAGCTCCGACAGGGTGCTCGTCATCAGCTCGGCGTACGGACGTGCCTCGTCCACCCGCGCCCGGGCCTTCGCGATCCGTGAGGTCGCGATCAGCTCCTGGGAACGGGTGATCTTCTTGATGGACTGCGTCGACCGGATACGCCGGCGCAGCACCCGGATCTGTGCCGCCATCGGGTATCAGCCTCAGTTCTTCTTGACCGTGACGGTCTCCTGCTCGACATCGTCCTCGTCGAGGGCCTTCTCGGCCTTCTCCTTGGGGACGACCGAGGAACCGTCGGACGCGGTGAACTCGTTGCGCTTGAACTCGTCGACCGCCTTGGTCAGCGTCTCGACGGCGTCGTCGGAGAGCTTCCCGGTGTCGGTGATCTCGTTCAGGGCGCCGGAGGCGTGGCGACGCGAGTACTCGCGGAACTCCGACTCGAAGCGCTGCACGTCGGCGACGGGCACCGAGTCGAGCTTGCCGGAGGTGCCCAGCCAGATCGAGACGACCTGGTCCTGCACCGAGACCGGCGCGTACTGCGCCTGCTTCAGCAGCTCGACCAGTCGCTCGCCACGGCCCAGGGCGGCGGCCGAGGCGGCGTCGAGGTCGGAACCGAAGGCGGCGAACGCCTCCAGCTCGCGGTACTGCGACAGGTCCAGACGCAGCGAGCCCGAGACCGTCTTCATGGCCTTGATCTGCGCCGAGCCACCGACCCGGGAGACCGAGATACCGACGTTGATCGCCGGCCGGACACCCTGGTTGAACAGGTCGGACTCGAGGAAGACCTGGCCGTCGGTGATCGAGATGACGTTGGTCGGGATGTAGGCCGACACGTCGTTCGCCTTGGTCTCGATGATCGGCAGACCGGTCATCGACCCCGCGCCGAGGGAGTCGGAGAGCTTCGCGCAGCGCTCCAGCAGACGCGAGTGCAGGTAGAAGACGTCGCCCGGGTAGGCCTCACGGCCCGGCGGGCGGCGCAGCAGCAGCGAGATCGCGCGGTAGGCCTCGGCCTGCTTCGACAGGTCGTCGAACACGATGAGGACGTGCTTGCCCTGGTACATCCAGTGTTGGCCGATGGCCGAGCCGGTGTAGGGCGCGAGCCACTTGAAGCCGGCCGGGTCGGACGCGGGGGCCGCGACGATCGTCGTGTACTCCAGCGCACCGGCGTCCTCGAGGGACTGCCGGACACCGGCGATCGTGGAGCCCTTCTGGCCGATGGCGACGTAGATGCAGCGGACCTGCTTCGACGGGTCGCCCGACTCCCAGTTCTCCTTCTGGTTGATGATCGTGTCGACGCAGACCGCGGTCTTGCCGGTCTTGCGGTCGCCGATCACCAGCTGGCGCTGGCCGCGCCCGATCGGGGTCATGGCGTCGATGGCCTTGATCCCGGTCTGCAGCGGCTCGCCGACGGACTGGCGGTCCATCACGCCGGCCGCCTGGAGCTCGAGCACGCGGCGGGCGTCGCTCTCGACGTCGCCGAGGCCGTCGATCGGGTTGCCCAGCGGGTCGACGACCCGGCCCAGGTAGCCCTCGCCGACCGGCACGGACAGGACCTCGCCGGTGCGAGTGACCTGCTGGCCCTCCTCGAGGCCGGTGTAGTCGCCCAGGACGACCGCACCGATCTCGTTCTGCTCGAGGTTCAGCGCGACGCCGCGGACGCCGCCCTCGAACTCGAGCAGCTCGTTGGTCATGGCCGAGGGCAGACCCTCGACGTGGGCGATGCCGTCACCGGTGTCGGCGACGATCCCGACCTCACGGCGGGACGTGCCGCTCTCCAGCGACGAGACGTAGCTGGAGATCGCACTCCGGATCTCCTCGGAGGAGATCGTCAGCTCTGTCATGGCTGCGTCGTTCCTTCTCTCGAACGGGGTCTTCGGGTCGTTCCGCCGGGGTCCGGCGATCGCGTCCGAAGCAGGTCAGCTGGGCAGGGATCGGCGAGCTGCGGCGAGTCGACCCGCCACGCTGCCGTCGATGACCTCGCCGCCGACCTGCACGACCAGGCCTCCGAGGAGGCTCCGGTCGAGCTCGACCTGCAGGGAGATCGTGCGGCCGTACATACGGCCCAGGGTCTCGGCGAGCTTGGTCTCCTGCTCGGAGGAGAGCTCGACGGGTGTGCGCACCTTGGCGACCGAGCGGTCCCGGCGGGCCGCCGCGAGCTCGGCGAGCTCCTCGGCGACGACGTCGAGGTGCCGGCTGCGGGGCAGCCGGACCGCTTCGCGGAGCAGCGTCGCCGTCACCGGGTAGACCTTCTCGCCGAGCACCGAGTCCAGGAGCTGGACGCGACCCTCGACGGGCCGGGCGGCGTCGCCGAGCAGGCTCGCCAGCTGCGGCTCGCGGGCCACGATCCGGCCGAACCGGAACAGCTGGTCCTCGACCTCGTCGAGGGAGCCGTTGCGGTCCGCGATCGCGATGGCCGTGCGGCGGGCCAGGCCCTCCGCACCGGTGACGATGTCGCGGGCGGTGGACCAGCGCTTGCGCGCCAGCTCGGAGACGAGGTCCACGGTCGGCTGCGAGAGCTGGGACCCGAACAGCCGGCGGACCAGGTCCGCGCGGGCGTCCTCGGGAGAGGACGCGTCGGCCAGCAGGCGCCGGACGGAGCGCTCGGAGTCCAGGAACCGGGCCACCGCGAACAGCTCGTCCGCGGTCGTGGTCAGGTCCCGGGCCGACGCGGAGTCGGTCCAGGAGTCCAGCCGCTCGGTCAGCGCCGCGAGGGACTCACGGCTGGCGGGCTGCAGGACAGCCGCCATCAGTTCGCCCCGCTCCGCTGGGCCACGCCCTGCTGGTCGAGCTCACCGAGGAACGAGTCGATCGTCGCGGAGCGACGCGAGTCGTCGGCCAGCTGCTCGCGCAGCAGGCGCTCGGCCAGCTGGACCGACAGGCCCCCGACCTCGTTGCGCAGAGCACGCTGGGCGGCGTCGCGCGACGCGGCCACCTGCTCCTCGCCACGGGCCTTGATGCGCGCGGCCTCGGCCTCGGCCTCCTCGCGGAGCTCGGCCTTGATCTGCTGGCCCTCGGCCCGGGCGTCGTCGCGGATGCGCGCCGCCTCGGCCCGCAGGCCGGCGAGCTGCTCCTCGTACTCCTTCTTCAGCCGGTCCGCCTGCTCCTGGGTCTCCTGAGCACGCTTGAGGCCGCCCTCGATCGCGTCGGTCCGCTCCTCGTAGAGCGTCTCGAAGCGCGGGACCGCGAACTTCCAGAGCAGGAACAGCAGGATCGCGAACGCGACCACACCGAGCACGAGCTCATCGAGGTGCGGGAGAATCGGAAGCGGCTGTTCGGCGGCGAGAATCAGTTCCACCGTGTGTCCTTCCCTGACATGGCCGCCGGTACCGGGACCGGCATGAGAGTGATCTGCCGGCTCTTACTGCGCGATGAAGAAGAGCACCAGGCCGATCAGCATGACCAGCTCGGCGAGGACGAACGTGGTCCAGCCGATACCCATCAGCTGGCCGCGGGCCTCCGGCTGGCGGGCGGTGCCGCTGATGACGGCCGACCAGATCAGGCCGACGCCGATACCGGCGCCGATGGCCGAGGCGCCGAACCCGATGGCCGCGAGGCCCGGGTTGATGTTGGCGGCTTCCTGGGCCAGAACCTGGGTGACGTTCACTTCGGGTTTCCTTCCGTCGGGTCCGCGGGATGCGGGTCGTTCGGTGTATCGGCCCGGACGGGCCGGCGGATGAAGCAGGTGGTGCGAGCGCGGTGCCGGCGGCACCGGGGTCTCGGTGGTGCTGTCAGTGGTCCTCGGAGATCGCCGCGCCGATGAACACGGCGGCCAGCAGGGCGAAGACGTAGGCCTGGATGACCTGGACCAGCGCCTCCAGGAACGTGAACGCGATCCCGGCGGCGAACACCACCGGGGACGCGATGACGAGCGCGGAGCCCGCCGACACCAGGAACGCCGCACCCACGGCGGTCAGGGCGAGGATGAGGTGGCCTGCGAACATCGCGGCGAACACACGCAGTGCCAGCGAGAGCGGCTGCACCAGGAACTTCTGCAGCAGCTCGATCACGATGATCAGCGGCGCGATGAAGACCGGGACGCCCGGCGGCAGCGCGGCGTGCTTGATGTAGCCGAAGAACCCGTGCTTCTTGAACCCGGCGTAGTGGTAGAAGACGTAGACGAACAACGCCAGCGCGATGGGGAACCCGATCCGCGACAGCGTCGGGAACTGGATCACCGGGATGATCGCGAAGATGTTGTTGACCAGGATGAAGCTGAACAGGCCGAGGATCAGCGGGATGTACCGCTTGAAGTCCTCGGAGCCGATCTGGTCACGCGCCATCGTGTTGCGCGGGATGTTGTAGAAGGACTCCAGTCCGAACTGGAATCGGCTCGGCACGATGGACAGCTTGCGCGTGCCCAGCGTGAAGACGGCCGCGACGATGATCAGCGACAGGACCGCCAGCACCATCGGCTTGGTGACGGCGCCGAAGATCGGCGGGTACTCGAACAGACCTGCGCCGGGCGGAGTGAACTCCTCGGCCGCCAGTACCAACGTGCCCAATGGGGGTCCTTCCGGTGCTCCCGTTCCGCATCCACGCGGAACGGGGGATCGCCTGCAAGGTGCCTCGTGGCGCGATGTGTTTCCGGGCGGCCGGGTCGAAACACCGGAAGTCACCCACATCGCCTACGTGGCGGATGCTATCAGCCGTACTTCTACACGATGTCGGGGGCTCGTACGCACCTCACCTGCGCGTTCGTCCGACGAAACGATCTTGATCGGGTCCGGTGGGTCGCGTCGTGTGATTCACCGTTAACTCCCCCGGCGGTCGCCGCCCGGCCATCCGCACGACGCCCTCGACGGCCCCCGCGAACAGCCTCGCGGGCACCGCGGGACCGGACGAAACGGTCGTCGAACCCCAGGTCAGGCATCTGTGGACCCCGGATCGGTGCCGATCAGGATCTGGAGCTTCTGCCCGGCCCAGGCCTCCGCCGCCGTCGTCGCGATGAAGACGACGAGCATGGTGACGGCCAGTGACATGCGGTGCAGCCCCGGCGCACCCCCGAGGGTGAACAGGGCGAGCAGGAGGATGATGGCCTTCATCGCGAGACCGCCGAATGCGGCCAGCATCACAGCGCCCGGCTCGAGATGGGTCGTACGCAGCATCAGCACGGGCGTGAGCAGGGCCGAGCCGGTGGCCAGCAGGCCACCGAGGGCCGCGGCGGACAGGCCCGGGACCCCGGCCGCGACGACCCCGCCGACGGCGCAGACCACCGTGGTGGCCGCGCCGACCAGGGCGGCGCCGCGGGCCATCGACCCCGACAGCCGCCGCACGACCTGCGCCTGACCGAGCGCGGGACCGTCGTACTCCACGGTCCCCCAGCGGTCCCATCGCCACACGGTGCGTCCGCCTCCCGGCTCACCGGCCGCCCCACCAGCGGGTACGGCTCCGCGCACACGGTAACCGCCGGGTCCGGCACCCCGACCGGCGCCGTCCCCCCGCGGTGTCCCGGGCCGCCCGGCCGCGTCGGGAGGCGCCCGGGCGTCGCCGGCCGCCGTCGGGCAGCACCCGGGTGCTTCTCGACGCGCTCGGCGGGCCCGGGACCGGGCGGCGTACGGGGCGGGCGGGGCCTGATCCGTGAGCGCGGACACCTGTCCCCAGGGCCAGGACCGGCGCGGGTCAGGCGTCGCGGTCCCGGGCGGGGTGGTGCGCGGGGGTGGGGACGGTCGGCTGGTCCGGCCCCGGCCCCGGCGTCGCGGCGGGGTGGGGGCGGTGACCGGTGCCGCGCGGGTGCTGCGGGAGCAGTGGGGTCGGCACGGGACCGGTCGGGTCCGGCGTCGGCGGTCCGGCGGCCGTGCCGCGTGGCATCCGCGGACGGGCGGCGACGGGCCGGGACGGGGGCGGTGGTGTGGGCGGCCCGGCATCGGCGGACGTCGTCGGGCCGACGTGTTCCGGCCCCCCGGCCGGGGTGCCCGCGAGCCGGGCGGGTCCGGCAGGCGCAGGTCCGGCGGCACCGGCGGCCACCGGTCCCCCGGCGCCGGCAGGCGCGGGGCGCGTCCCGGTCCGCGACGGGCCGCGCCCGCCGCTCGGCCGGTGCGCGCCCCGTGTCCACGGCGCAGGCACCCCGGGTGCGTCCCGGCCCGCTGTGTCCCGCCGTGACGGGTCCCGACCGGACGGGTCCCCGCCCGGCACGACCCGGCCCGGCGCCGGTGCCGGCGCGGCGCGGCCCGGCGGTCCGGGGCCGTCCGCGGCCGGACCGCCGGCGGACGGCCGGGCGGAGGGCGCCGCGCGCCCGGGCCCGGCGTCCGGGAGGTCGTCGGTCGAGGCGATCGCCGTCTCCCCCGCGGCGGCCGGTGCCGCGGAGGCGGCGGTGCGCATCCGCGACCGGTGCGGCACGGCCGAGGCCACGAACGCCACGACCAGTGCGATCCCGGTCGCGGCGAGCACCAGCCCGGTGCGCGGGACCAGGGCGAGCGCGACCGCGCCGAAGGCGATCACCGCGACCCACAGGTAGACCAGCAGCACCGCGCGCCGGTGGCTGTGCCCGACCTGGAGCAGGCGGTGGTGCAGGTGCATCTTGTCCGGGCTGAAGGGGCTGGTCCCGGCGCGGGTCCGGCGCACGACCGCCATGAGCAGGTCCAGCGACGGGATGAAGACGATCCCGACCAGCACGACCACCGGGGAGACCAGCGCCAGCAGATCCCCTGGCGAAGGGGTGTCCGACTGCGGGACGCGGCCGGACGCGCTCGTGATCGCGGCGGCCAGCATCACCCCGACCATCATCGAGCCGGTGTCCCCCATGAAGATCCGCGCGGGGTGGAAGTTGTGCGGCAGGAACCCCAGACAGGACCCGGCGAGCACCACCGCGAGCAGCGCGGGGACGAACGTGGCCGGATCGTTGCCGTTCTCGCTGATCAGTCCGATGCAGAACACCGCGGTCGCGAGCGTCGTGATCAGCCCGATGCCCGCCGCGAGCCCGTCGAGCCCGTCGACGAAGTTCATCGCGTTCACCAGGACGACGGTGACCAGCACCGTCAGCAGCACCGACTGGCTCTGCCCGAGCGCCAGCACCGACCCGCTGAGGAACGAGTCGCCGCCGATCGGGATCCAGATCTGGAGCCACTGGACCCCGTACAGGACCAGCAGCCCGGCCGCGGTGACCTGCGCGGCGAACTTGGTGAGGGCGTCGAGGTCGTAGCGGTCGTCGAGCATCCCGACGCCGACCAGCAGCCCGGTCGCGACGACGACCCCGACGACCTCGGTGCTCTGCTCGAAGTAGGCCAGCCGCAGGGCCGGGAGCTGCAGCGACAGCAGCAGCCCGGCCAGCACCCCGCCGAACATCGCGAGGCCGCCCCACCGCGGGGTCGGGGTGACGTGCACGTCCCGTCCCCGCGGCCAGGCGACCGCGCCGACCTTCAGCGCCAGCATCCGGACCGGCCCGGTCAGCAGCAGCGTGACGACGGCGGCGACCAGCCCGACGAGCAGGAGCTCCCGGATGGGGAGTCCGTACGTGAACTGGTCAGTGGGCACGTCGCGAGCGCCTCTCCGCCTCCGCCGTGGGTCTCAGGTCACCCCCGAGGGTAGGCCGGTGCCTTCGAGACGAGCGCGGTGACCGCCTTCGCGACGTCGGCGAGCTCGGCGTCGCCGGCCGTGGTGTCGTGCTCGGCCTTGACCGCGCGGGCCAGCAGCGCGCCGACCTCGGCCATGTCGGCCTCGGTCATCCCCTGCGTGGTGACGCTGGGCGAGCCGACCCGGATGCCGGACGGCTTCATCGGCGGCGCCGGGTCGTAGGGGATCGCGTTCTTGTTCAGCGTGATGCCGGCGCGGTCGCAGCGGGTCTCCGCCTCCGAGCCGGTGACGCCGATCGGACGCAGGTCCAGCAGCGCGAGGTGGTTGTCGGTGCCGCCGGAGACGGCGCGCATGCCCTCGGACTCCAGGCTCTTCGTCAGCGCCTGGGCGTTCGCGATGACCTGGCGGGCGTAGGCCTGGTACTCCGGCTGCGCCGCCTCCTTCATCGCGACGGCCTTCGCGGCGACCGCGTGCATCAGCGGGCCGCCCTGGGAGAACGGGAAGACCGCCTTGTCGATGGCCTTGGCGTGCTCCTCGCGGCACAGCACCATGCCGCCGCGCGGGCCGCGCAGGACCTTGTGCGTGGTGGCGGTGACGACGTCGGCGTAGGGCACCGGCGACGGGATCGCCTTGCCGGCGACCAGGCCGATGAAGTGCGCGGCGTCGACCATGAGCTTGGCGCCGACCTCGTCGGCGATCTCGCGGAACACCGCGAAGTCGATCAGGCGCGGGTACGCGGTCGCACCGGCGATGATGATCTTCGGCTGGTGCTGCTTGGCCAGGTCGCGGACCTGGTCGTAGTCGATGACCTCGGTGTCGGAACGGACGGTGTAGGACACCGCGTTGAACCACAGGCCGGAGAAGTTGACCTTGCTGCCGTGCGTGAGGTGGCCGCCCTGCTTGAGGTCCATGGCCAGCACGGTGTCGCCGGGCTTGGCGAACGCGGCGTAGGCGGCGAGGTTCGCGCTCGCACCGGAGTGCGGCTGGAGGTTGACGTGCTCGGCGCCGAAGAGCTCCTTGGTCCGCGCGTTGCCGATGTTCTCGGCGACGTCGACGACGCCGCAGCCGCCGTAGTAGCGGCGGCCGGGGTAGCCCTCGGCGTACTTGTTCGACAGCGTCGACCCGAGCGCCGCCAGCACCGCGGGGCTGGTCAGGTTCTCACTCGCGATGAGCTGCAGTCCGCCGCGCAGGCGCTCGAGCTCGTCCAGCACGACGCCCGCGATCTCGGGGTCCTGCTGCTGCAGTGCGTGGAAGTCCGGTCCCCAGAAGGTCTGCTCGCTCACGCCGGGACACGCTACCCGCTGCCATCCCCGCAGGCCGCGGCCGTGCAGGCGTGATCACACCCGCGGGTGGCCCCCTCAGACCCGGTCGATCTCCTGGCCGACGACCTCCTCGACCTGTTCGGCGGTCACCCCGCCCTCGCGCAGCATGCGCGGCCGGGCGCCGGTGAGGTCGACGATCGTGGAGGCGACCGGGTCACCGGACGGGCCGCCGTCGAGGTAGACCTGCACGCTCGAGGCCAGCTGGGTGATCGCCTCGGTCACGTTCGACGCCGGCGGGTTGCCCGAGGTGTTCGCGCTCGACACCGCCATCGGCCCGACCTCGCGCAGCAGCTCCAGCGCGACCGGGTGCAGCGGCATGCGCAGCATCACCGTCCCGCGGGTGCTGCCCAGGTCCCAGGCCAGCGAGGGCGCGTGCTCCAGCACCAGCGACACCTCGCCCGGCCAGAACGCCTCGATCAGCGCCCTGGCGGACTGCGGGACTCCTGAGACGAGGCCGTCGATGGTGGTCCAGGAACCGACGAGCACGCCGACCGGCATGTCCGGGCCGCGCCGCTTGGCGGCGAGCAGCGCGCGCACGGCGGTGCCGTTGAACGCGTCGCAGCCGATGCCGTAGACGGTGTCGGTGGGCAGGACGACCAGCTCACCCGCCCGGACGGCGCGCGCGGCGGCGGTCAGACCGCGTGTGCGCTCGGCGGGGACGCTGCAGTCGAACAGCGGCTGGGTCTGCGGTGCACTCACGATCCGCGAGGATACGACCGTGCCGCGCGGGGGTGCGGGGCGGCTCACATCCGCGGCGCCGGCGGGGCGTCCGGACGACCGCTCCCCGGTGGGGGGACGGGCGTCAGGGGCAGGGGACGCGGCGGGCGGTGACGAAGCGCGGGCGGCCGGTGAGGTCGTCGTGCTCGGTGACCTCGCCCAGCGTCCGCCGGCGGCGCAGCAGAGCCGGGACCGTCTCGCCGTGGGTGTCGTCGTGCTCGATCGCGAGGTGCCCGCCGTGCCGCAGCCATCCGCTGGCCCCGCGTACGACGGCCTGGATGATCTGGGTGCCGTCGGGGCCGCCGAACACGGCGCCGGGCGGGTCCCACCGCTCCACCTCGGGCGGCACCGGCGTCCCGTCCGGGACGTAGGGCGGGTTGCAGACGACCAGGTCGACCGCACCCTCCAGCTCGATGAGCAGGTCGGTCCACCGGACGTCGGCGACGTGCAGGGTCACCGGGCGTCCGCCCGCGGCGACGTGCGCGTCGAGGTTGCGCCGGGTCCAGGACAGTGCCGACGGGTCGGCCTCGAGAGCGTGCACCTCGGCGTCGGGCCGGGACACCGCGAAGG
The DNA here is from genome assembly GCF_023717215.1 of Pseudonocardia sp. DR1-2. NCBI lineage: Bacteria > Bacillati > Actinomycetota > Actinomycetes > Pseudonocardiales > Pseudonocardiaceae > Pseudonocardia > Pseudonocardia sp. DR1-2. The sequence continues at coordinate 365,011 of NZ_JAMQOF010000003.1, forward strand.
CCAGCGCGAGCGCGCCGGAGCCGGTGCAGAGGTCGAGCACCCGGGGGCGGCTCACGTCGCGGATCGCGGCGAGGCCCCACTCCAGCAGCAGTTCCGTCTCCGGGCGCGGGGTGAACACCCCCGGTCCGACGGCGACCTCGACCGGGCCGAGTACCGCGGTGCCGAGGATGTGCTGCAACGGTTCGCGGGTGGCGCGGCGGGCCACGAGGGTCTGCAGCCGTTCGACGACCGGCGGGTCCACCAGCGGGGTCATCAGCAGCGTGGACCGCGACGAGCCGAGCACGTGCGCGGCGAGCAGCTCGGCGTCGACACGCGGCGACGCGACACCGGCGGCGGCCAGGGTGCGCTCGGCCTCCGCGATCGCCACCCGGAGCGGCAGCCGGCTGCCGGTCGTGGGGCTCGCCGTCGTCTCGGTCACGGCTTCAGTGTCCCGGCTGCGGGGCGCGGGGACACCGCAGGTGACCGGAGCATCACCTGAGCGGGGGATCATTCCTGCCCCTGCTCCCCCGCCATGGCCTCGGCGCGCTCGGCCGCGGTCAGGGCGGCGAGGACGTCGACGAGGTGGCCGTCGAGCACCGCGGACAGGTTGTAGGCCTTGAACCCGACGCGGTGGTCGGAGATCCGGTTCTCCGGGTAGTTGTAGGTGCGGATCCGCTCCGAGCGGTCCACCGTGCGGACCTGCGAGCGGCGCTGTTCCGACGCCGCCTCGGCCGCCTCGGCCTCGGCCTTCGCCTGCAGCCGGACCCGCAGGACGTCCATCGCGCGGGCCTTGTTCTGCAGCTGGGAGCGCTCGTTCTGGCAGGTCACGACGATGCCGGTCGGCAGGTGCGTGATCCGCACGGCGGAGTCGGTGGTGTTGACGCTCTGCCCGCCGTGGCCCGAGGCCCGGTAGACGTCGACCCGGATGTCGGCGTCGTGGATCTCGACGTCCCCGGCGTCGTCGGTGTCGGGGAAGACCATCACGCCGGCCGCGGAGGTGTGGATGCGGCCCTGCGACTCGGTCACCGGGACGCGCTGGACGCGGTGCACGCCGCCCTCGAACTTCAACGCGGCCCACACCCCGTCGACCGGGTCCTTGCTGCGCAGGGACAGCGTGATGTCCTTGTACCCGCCCAGGTCGGACGGGGTGGCACCGAGGACCTCGACCTTCCAGCCGCGGCTCTCGGCGTAGCGGCTGTACATGCGCACGAGGTCGCCGGCGAACAGCGCGGACTCCTCGCCGCCCTCGCCGGACTTGACCTCCATCAGGACGTCGTCGCCGTCGTGCGGGTCACGCGGGCGCAGCAGCTCGGTCAGCTCGGTCTCGAGCTCGACGATGCGGGTGTCCAGGGCGTCGGCCTCGGCGGCGAAGGCGCGGTCCTCGGCGGCGAGCTCACGGGCGGCGTCGCGGTCCTCGCGGACCTGGGCGAGCTCGCGGGCGCAGCGCACGACCGGGCCGAGCTCGGCGTAGCGACGGCCCAGCTTGCGGGCCTGCGCCTGGTCGGAGAGGACGTCGGGGTCGGCGAGGCGCTGCTCCAGCTCGGCGTGCTCGTCGAGCAGGGCGTCGACCGACTGCGTGCTCATCGGAGATTCCTTCGTGGCGCTGGGGCGGGAACGCGAAACGGCGCCCGCCTCCTCGCGTGCGGCGAGGCGACGGGCGCCGTGTCGGGAGCTACTTGGCGGCGCGCTCGCGCTTCCCGTAGCGGGCCTCGAAGCGGGCCACGCGGCCACCGGAGTCCAGGATCTTCTGCTTGCCGGTGTAGAACGGGTGGCAGGCGGAGCAGACCTCGACGCTGATGGCGCCGCTGTTCTTGGTGCTGCGGGTGGTGAACTGGTTGCCGCAACCGCAGGTGACCTGGGTGTCGACGTACTGAGGGTGGATTCCCTCGCGCATGGCTCTCTCCTCATCGTTGGCCGCCGGGTCCCTGGTACGACCAGGGTGAACCGGTGCCGGGAAGCTGACGGTCCATTCAACCATCCGGGCCCCGGCGGAATTCCCACCGGGGCCCGGACGGCACGGCTCGGACTAGTCCTCGTCCTTGCCGGGGGTGTTCTTGGCGACCTGCATCAGGAACTCGATGTTGGTCTTGGTCTTCTTGAGCCGGCTGAGCACCAGGTCGAGCGCCTGCTGGTCGTCGAGCGCGGCGAGGACGCGGCGGAGCTTCACCATCACCGCGTGCTCGTCGGGCGACATCAGGAGCTCCTCCTTGCGGGTGCTCGAGTCGCCGACGTCGATGGCCGGGAAGATCCGCTTGTCGGCGATCTTCCGGTCCAGCTTGAGCTCGGCGTTGCCGGTGCCCTTGAACTCCTCGAAGATCACCGTGTCCATCGTGGACCCGGTCTCGACCAGCGCGGTCGCGAAGATGGTGAGCGAGCCACCGTCCTCGATGTTGCGCGCGGCGCCGAGGAAGCGCTTCGGCGGGTACAGCGCCGTGGAGTCGACACCACCGGACAGGATCCGGCCCGATGCGGGCGCGGCCAGGTTGTAGGCGCGCCCGAGGCGGGTGATGTTGTCCAGCAGGACGACGACGTCGTGCCCCATCTCGACCAGGCGCTTGGCCCGCTCGATGGACAGCTCGGCGACGGCGGTGTGGTCTGCCGGCGGGCGGTCGAAGGTCGAGGCGATGACCTCGCCCTTCACCGACCGCTGCATGTCGGTGACCTCCTCGGGCCGCTCGTCGACGAGGACGACCATGAGGTGGCACTCGGGGTTGTTCGTGGTGATCGCGTTCGCGATGTTCTGCATGATCGTCGTCTTGCCCGCCTTGGGCGGGGAGACGATCAGCGCACGCTGCCCCTTGCCGACCGGCATGATCAGGTCGATCACGCGGGTGGTCAGCTGCGACGGGTCGGTCTCCAGGCGGAGCCGCTCGTTGGGGTAGAGCGGGGTCAGCTTGGTGAACTCGGGCCGGTTGCGCGCGGCCTCCGGGTCCCGCCCGTTGATCGAGTCGACGCGCACCAGCGGGTTGAACTTCTGCCGCTGCTGCTCGCCCTCGCGGGGCTGACGGACGGCGCCGGTGATGGCGTCACCACGCCGCAGTCCGTTCTTGCGGACCATCGACATCGACACGTAGACGTCGGTCGGGCCGGACAGGTAGCCGGTGGTCCGGACGAACGCGTAGTTGTCGAGGATGTCCACGATGCCGGCGACCGGCAGCAGGACGTCGTCGTCGCGGATCTCGGTGTCCACGCCACCGCCGGTGGCGCCGCCACCGGTGCGCTCGCGGTCCCGGCCGCGACGGCGGTCGCGGAAGCGGCGGCCGCGGCGGCCGCGGCCGTCACCGTCGTCGCCGTCGTCGTCGCGGAAGTCGTTCCGGTCGGCACCGCGGTCGTTGTTCCGGTCGTTGTTCCGGTCACCGTTGCGGTCGTTGTTCCGGTCACCGTTCCGCTCGCCGCGGTTGTCGCCGCGGTCTCCGGTCCGGTCGTTGTTGCGGTTCCCGCGGTTGCCGCGGCCGGAGTCGTCGCCGTCGCGGTTGCGCCCGCCACGGCCGTTGTCGCCGTTGCCGCGGCCGTTGTCGTCGCGGCCCTCACCGGTGCGGTCGCCACCGTTGCGGTCAGCACCGCGCTCGGCGTTGCGGTCGGCCCCACGGCCGCGACGGCGGTCGCCGTCGGTGCCGGCGTCGTCGCCGTCGGCGTCGCGACGGGCGTCCTTCTGGCCCGCGTCCCGCTGGCCCGCGTCCGTGGCGGTGTCCTTCGGGGCGCCCTGGGAGCCGGTGTCCTTCTGGCCGTTGTCCTTCTGGCCGTTGTCGTCGGCCTGCCCGCGGCGGCGGGTCCGGCCACGACGACCGGCGCCGTCGGCGTCCTCACGGCGCTCCTCGGCCGGGGCCGGGGTGCTGTCGGCCTTCTCCGGCGCGCTCGCGGCGGGGGCGGCCTGCTCGGGCGCGGCGGCCGGGGCGCTCTCGGCGACGGCCGGGGCCGCACCGTTGCCGGCGGAGGTGCCGGGGTCGCCGGTGGCGGCGTCGGTCACGGTGGCGTCGGGGGCGCCGGCCGGACGGGTCGCAGCACGGCGACGACGGGTGCGCGGCGCGGGGGCCTCGACCTGTCCGCCCTGGTCGCCGGCCTGCTCGGCGGGTGCCTGAGGGGCGGCCGGCGCGGCGGAGCCGTTGCCGGCGGGGGCCGCGGCGGTGTCGCCGAGGGCGAGCTGCGGCGCGTCCGCACCGTCGGAGCCGGTGGTGGCGGCGGGGTCCGCCTTCGCCTTCGGCTTCTTCGCGGGGGCCGCCGCCGCTCCGCCCTGACGCTCCTTGATGGCCGCGATCAGGTCACCCTTCCGCATGCCGGAGATGTCCGGGACGTTCAGCTCGGTGGCCAGCTGGCGCAGCTCGGCCAGCACCATGCCGGACAGGCCGCCGCGTCGGCGGGGCGCCGCCTCGGCCGACGCGGTCCCGGTACCGGCGAGATCGGTCTCGCTCACAGAGTTCCTTCCTGACCGACCCGGTTACCTGTCCAGGTCAGGGGATGTCACACGCTCGGCCGATACGGAGACCCCGTATCGGCAGCATTCACAGATGGAGTCCCACGACGACGTCGCGGGAGTCAGGCCGCCCGTTCGGGATTCCGAGTCCAGTTCAGAAAGGAGATCGGGCGAGCGGGCCCGGCCGCAAGACTACGCCGATGTCGCGTGGATCGCCATGCACGGGCGAGACTAGTCCGTACACCCCGGGGCGGCAACAACCCCCCTCGGGCGACGCGCCGACGCACGGGGTCGCGTACCTCACGTTCCCGGCGGGCACCGGTGCTCAGCGGACCTCGACCTGCACACCGGTGGTGTCGACCGGCAGCCGCTGCACCGCGAAACCGTCGGTGTCGACGCCGTCGGGCAGCGCGCCGTCGCCGGTCAGGGCCAGCACCGTCGGCCCGGCGCCGGAGATCGCGGCGGGTACGCCGTGCTCCCGCAGCGCCTCGACCAGCCGCAGCGACGACGGGTACGCCGGACGCCGGTAGGGCTGGTGCAGCCGGTCCTCGGTGGCCGCCATGAGCAGGTCCGGCCGCCGGGTCATCGCCAGCACCGCCAGCGCGCAGCGGCTGCCGGTGAACGCGGCGTCGGCCAGCGGGACCTGCTCGGGCAGCAGCCCCCGGGTGGTCTTGGTCGAGGACTCGACGTCGGGCACGCAGGCGACCGGGTGCACGTCGGGGTGCACGTCCAGCTTCTCGGCGTGGAAGCGCCGGGCCGAGCCCGCCGTCTCCCAGGCCACCACGAACCCGCCGAGCAGACTGGCCGCGGCGTTGTCGGCGTGGCCCTCCATGCCGGCGGAGAGCTGTAGCAGCGCGTCGCGCTCCAGCTCCGGGTCCCGCCCGGCCAGCACGGCGGCCGCCGTCACCCCGGCGACGGCGGCCGCCGCGGAGCTGCCGAGGCCGCGTGAGTGCGGCACCGCGTTGAGACAGCGCAGCCGCAGCCCCGCGGGCGCCCCGCCGAACGTCTCGAAGGCCAGACGCATCGCCCGCAGGACCAGGTGCCGCTCGTCGCGCGGGACGTGCCGGCAGCCCTGCCCCGCGACGTCGACGAACAACCCCGGCGTCTCGAAGGTCTCGACCTCGATCTCGTCGTACAACGCCAGGGCCATGCCGAGGGAGTCGAAGCCGGGGCCGAGGTTGGCCGTCGACCCCGGGACCCGCACCAGTACGCGCGTCGGGCGCCCCATCAGGCCAGCTCGAGCGCCGCCGCGACCGCCCCGGGGTCGATCGGGACGATCTCCGGGTCCGGAGCGGTGAGCAGGGCGGTGTCGGGGTCCTTCAGGCCGTGCCCGGTCACCGTGCACACCACGAGGGAGCCGGTGGGCAACGATCCGTCGGCGTGGCTCTGCAGCAGCCCCGCGACGCTGGACGCCGATGCGGGCTCGACGAACACGCCCTCCTGCGCGGACAGCATCCGGTAGGCGGCGAGGATCTCGTCGTCGGTGACGGCGGCGAACTTCCCGTTCGACTCGTCGCGCGCGGTGGTCGCGCCCTTCCACGAGGCGGGGGCACCGATCCGGATGGCGGTCGCGATCGTCTCGGGGTCGCTCACCGGGGCGCCGTGCACCAGCGGTGCGGCGCCGGCGGCCTGGAACCCGAACATCCGCGGCAGCGCGGGGATGACGCCGTCGGCGTGGTAGCCGCGGTAGCCGTGCCAGTACGCGGTGATGTTGCCGGCGTTGCCGACCGGCAGGCAGTGCACGTCCGGGGCGCGGCCCAGCTGGTCGCAGATCTCGTAGGCGGCGGAGGCCTGGCCGGCGATCCGGGTCGGGTTCACCGAGTTGACCAGCGCGATCGCCGGGTAGTCGGCGGTCGTCTTGCGGGCCAGCTCCAGGCAGTCGTCGAAGTTGCCGTCGATCTGCAGGATCCGGGCGCCGTGCGCGACGGCCTGGGCGAGCTTGCCCAGCGCGATCTTCCCGGTCGGCACGAGCACCGCGCAGGTCATCCCGGCACGGGTGGCGTAGGCGGCCGCCGACGCCGAGGTGTTGCCGGTGGAGGCGCACAGCACGCTGGACTTGCCGTCGGCGAGCGCGGCGGTGACCGCCATCGTCATGCCGCGGTCCTTGAACGAGCCGGTCGGGTTGGCGCCGTCGACCTTCAGGTAGACCTGGCAGCCGGTCAGCTCCGACAGCCGGGGGGCCGGCAGCAGCGGCGTGCCGCCCTCCCCGAGCGTCACCACGGTCCAGTCCGGCTGCACGGGCATCCGGTCGCGGTAGGCCTCGATGACACCCGGCCACTGGCCGGGTGGCGGCGGCGCGACCGCACCGGCGACCTGGGTCACGGGGCCGAAGGGGCCGGAGGCCGGCCCCCGGACTCCTCGCACGCTGTCCGTCACGACCGGTCCACTCCCTGATCCCCCACCTGTGGTCATTCGCCCATACCCAGTGCGCTCACCGCGCGGCCCAGTCCCTCGACCCGCAACACGCCCGCGACGCCGAGCACGTGGTCGAGGTCCAGCAGCGCCGACACCGTGGCCGACAGCGCGGCCTCCGGCGCCGAGTGCGTGACGACCGTCAGCCGGGCCTGGCTGCGGTCCGAGCCGTCGGCCCGGTCCACCGAGCCGTTCACACCGCCGGTCTGGCGGACCGCGGCGATCGAGACGCCGTGCCGGGCGAACTCGCTCGCGATGGCGGCGAGCACGCCCTCACGGTCGGCCACCTCGAGGTCGACGTGGTAGCGCGTCGGCACCTCGCCGATCGGGCGCACCGGCAGGCTGGCGTAGGCCGACTCGCGCGGCCCGCGGCCGCCGCCGACCCGGTTGCGGGCCACCGCGACGAGGTCGCCGAGCACCGCGGAGGCGGTCGGCGCGCCGCCTGCACCCTGGCCGTAGAACATCAGCTGGCCGGCGGCCTCGGCCTCGACGAACACCGCGTTGAACGCGCCGTCGACGCCGGCCAGCGGGTGCGAGTCGGGGACCATCGCCGGGTAGACGCGCGCCGAGACCGACTCGGTCCCGTCCGTGGCCACCACGCGCTCGCAGATGGCGAGCAGCTTGATCGTGCAGCCGAGCCTGCGGGCGGCGGCGACGTCGGCCGAGCTGACCTCGCGCATGCCCTCGCGGTGCACGTCGGAGGCGGTGAAGCGGGTGTGGAACGCCAGCGAGGCCAGGATCGCGGCCTTCGAGGCGGCGTCGTAGCCGTCGACGTCGGCGCTCGGGTCGGCCTCGGCGTAGCCCAGCCGGGTCGCCTCCTCCAGCGCGTCGGCGTAGGACGTCCCGCCCGAGGACATGGCGGAGAGGATGAAGTTCGAGGTGCCGTTGACGATGCCGGCGACCCGGGTGATGCGGTCCCCGGCCAGGGACTCGCGCAGCGGGCGCAGCAGCGGGATCGCCCCGGCGACGGCGGCCTCGTAGTAGAGGTCGGCGCCGGAGGCGTCGGCGGCCTCGGCCAGCGTCGGGCCGTCCTCGGCGAGCAGCGCCTTGTTCGCCGTCACGACCGAGCGGCCGGACTTGAGCGCCTCCAGCAGCCAGCCGCGGACCGGCTCGATCCCGCCGATGACCTCGACGACGACGTCGACGTCGTCGCGGGTCACGAGCTCGCCGGCATCGGTGGTCACCAGGTCCGGGAAGTTCTCGGTCAGCCAGGGGTGCCGGTGCGGTCGCCGCACGGCGACCCCGGCCAGCTCGATGCGGGCTCCCACCCGCGCGGCCAGCTCGTCGGCCTGCTCGGTGATGAGCCGGACCACCTCGGTGCCGACGGTGCCGCAGCCCAGCAGTGCCACCCGGACGGCGCCGGTCTCGCTCGCCACGTGTCCTCCTCGCGTGCGCGCACCCCTCGGGCGCGCGCCGATCATTCCTGGTCGGGCGGGTGCAGACAGGTCCGGGTGGCGGTTCTCACCCGGGTGCGCTCACACCTCGAAACGGAACTGGTCCTCCAGTGTCTCGCGACGCAACAGGGTCCGGTCGACCCCGTCACGGACCGCGACGACAGCAGGGCGCGGCAGCCGGTTGTACCCCGACGCCATGGCATAGCAGTAGGCCCCCGTCGCCGCGACGGCCAGCAGGTCGCCCGGCGCGAGATCGGCCGGCAGCCAGCAGTCGCGCACCACGATGTCACCCGACTCGCAGTGCTTGCCGACCACCCGGGACAGCACGGGGACGTCCCCGCCGGGGACCGAGTCGTGCCCGCTGGCGCGGGACACCAGCCGTACGTCGTACTCGGCGTCGTAGAGGGAGGTGCGGATGTTGTCGCTCATCCCGCCGTCGACGCTGACGTAGCGCCGGGAGTACCCGCCGAGCGGGACGTCCTTGACGGTGCCGACCTCGTAGACGGTGACGGTGCCCGGCCCGGCGATGGCCCGGCCCGGCTCGACGGCGATCGCCGGCACGTCCAGCCCGGAGGCGGCGCACTCGCGCTTGACGATCGCGCGCAGCTCCTCGGCCAGCGCCGGCATCGACAGCGGGGTGTCCCCCGGCCGGTAGGCGATGCCGATGCCGCCGCCGAGGTCCAGGGTGCGCAGCGCGGTCAGGTTCTCGCCGCCGTGCTCGGCGTGCAGGTCGGCGAGCACCTTCACCACGCGGCGGGCGGCCGCCTCGAAGCCCTCGGTCTCGAAGATCTGCGAACCGATGTGGCTGTGCAGCCCGACCAGGCTCAGGTGGCTCGCGGCGAGCACACGGCGGGCGGCCTCCAGCGCCGCGGAGTCCTTCGTGTCGGACCCGGCGATGGAGAACCCGAACTTCTGGTCCTCGTGCGCGGTGGCGATGTACTCGTGGGTGTGCGCCTCGACGCCGACGGTGAGCCGGATCAGCACCGGCGCGACGGTGTCCCGCGCGGCGGCGACGTCGGCGAGCCGGGCGATCTCGTCGAAGGAGTCGACGACGATCCCGCCGACCCCCGCCTCGACCGCGGCCTCCAGCTCGGCGAGGGACTTGTTGTTGCCGTGCAGCGCGATCCGCTCGGGCGGGAACTCCGCGCGCAGCGCCACGGCCAGCTCGCCGCCGGAGCACACGTCCAGCGACAGGCCCTCCTGCGCGACCCAGCGGGCGATCTCGGTGCACAGGAACGCCTTCGCCGCGTAGTGCACGGCCTCGGCCCCGAACGCGGCGGCGAACTCGCTGCAGCGGCCGCGGAAGTCGTCCTCGTCGAGCACGAACAGCGGGGTGCCGTGGGCCGCGGCGAGGTCGCGGACGTCGGCCCCGGCCAGGCGCAGCGCGCCGTCGGCGCCGCGGGCGGCGTGCCGCGGCCAGACCGCGGGCGCCAGCTCGTCGAGCGCCGCTGCGCTCTCCGGGCGGGGCCCGGCCGACTCGGGCGCGGGGGTGAGGCCCGCGTGCATCGGGCCTGCGGGGTGTGCCCTCATGTCACATCCGTTCCGGGGCGTCGACGCCGAGCAGCGCCAGGCCGTTGGCGAGCACCGTGCGGGCGGCGACGCAGAGCGCGAGGCGCGCGCGGTGCAGGTCGGAGACCTCCTCGTCGCCCTGGGGCAGGACGCGGCAGGAGTCGTAGAACTTGTGGTAGGCGCCGGCGAGCGACTCCAGGTAGCGGGCGACCCGGTGCGGCTCGCGCAGCTCGGCGGCGGTGCGCACGACGTCGCCGAACTCGCCGAGGGTGCGGATCAGGTCGCCCTCGCGCGGGTGGGACAGCAGGCCGTAGTCCTCGCCGGGGGTGATGCCGAGGTCGGCGGCGTTGCGGGCCAGCGAGGACAGCCGGGCGTGCGCGTACTGGACGTAGAACACCGGGTTCTCGCTGGTCCGGCTGGCCAGCAGGTCCAGGTCGATGTCCAGGCCCGAGTCCACCGAGGACCGCACGAGGGAATACCGGGCGGCGTCGACGCCGACGGCCCCGACCAGGTCGTCCATCGTCACGACGGTGCCGGCGCGCTTGCTCATCCGGACCGGGGTGCCGTCCTTGACCAGGTTGACCAGCTGGCCGATCAGCACCTCGACCACGGCCGGGTTGTCGCCGAACGCGGCCGCCGCGGCCTTGAGCCGGGCGACGTAGCCGTGGTGGTCGGCACCGAGCATGTAGATGCACAGGTCGAAGCCGCGGGCCCGCTTGTCGCGCAGGTAGGCGATGTCGCCGGCGATGTAGGCGGGGCGGCCGTCGGACTTGATGACGACGCGGTCCTTGTCGTCGCCGTGGTCGGTCGAGCGCAGCCACCAGGCGCCGTCGGACTCGTAGAGCGAGCCCTTCTCCTTGAGCGCGGCGACGGCGGTCTCCACCGCACCCGAGTCGTGCAGCGACTGCTCGTGGAACCACACGTCGAACTCGACGCGGAACTCCCCCAGCTTCTGCTTGATCTCGGTGAACATGAAGCCCACACCGACCCGGCGGAACACCTCGTCCCGCTCGGCGTCGGACAGGTCCAGCACGCCGGGCTCGGCCGCGACGACCCGCTGGGCGATCTCGGCGATGTAATCCCCGCCGTAGCCGTTCTCCGGGGCGGGCTCGCCCTGCGCGGCCGCGACCAGGGAGCCGACGAACCGGTCGATCTGGGCGCCGGCGTCGTTGAAGTAGTACTCGCGGGTGACCTTCGCGCCGCGCGCGGACAGCACCCGGCCCAGCGCGTCACCGACCGCGGCCCACCGGGTGCCGCCCAGGTGCAGCGGGCCGGTCGGGTTGGCGGAGACGAACTCGAGGTTCACGTTGCGCCCGGCCAGCTCGTCGCCGGTGCCGTAGCCCGCGCCCGCGGCGAGGACCTCCCCGACGATCGCGCCCTGGGCGTCGGCGGCCAGGCGCAGGTTGATGAAGCCGGGCCCGGCGATCTCGGCGCTGGCGACGCCGTCACGGGTCGCGAGCTCCTCGGCCAGCCAGGTCGCGAGCTCGCGCGGGTTCACGCCGGCCTTCTTGGCGGTGCGCAGCGCGATGTTGGTCGCGTAGTCGCCGTGGTCGGGGTTGCGGGGACGCTCGACACCCGCATCGGCCGGCAGCGCGGAGACGTCCAGGTCGCGTCGGAGCAGCACGTCCCGCGCGACGTCACGGACCAGGTCGGCGAGCACGTCGGGATTCACCACCCGGATTCTACGGAGGGACCCCCGGCACCCTCATGCAGGTATCCGCACCCCGACCGGCGACGATGCGGGGCGTGACGCCCCCCTCCACCGACCGGAGTACCCGCGCGCCCGTCGTCTCCGGGGCGGTGGCGCTGCTGCTCGGGGCGGGGTTCGTCGCGGTGTCGCTGGCCTACAACCGCGGGAGCCTGGTCCCGCCGCTCGACGACGTCTACATCCACCTGCAGTACGCCCGGCAGTTCGGCGACGGCGAGCCGCTGCGCTACCAGCCGGGTGCGGAGATCACGACGGGCGCGTCGAGCCTGCTCTGGATGGTCCTGCTCGGCGCCGCGCACGCGGTCGGGTTCGACGGCCGGTGGCTGCTCGCCGTCGCCGTCGCGGGCGGGGTCGTCGGCGTCGCCCTCGCCGCGGCGTTCACCTCGGCCGCCGCGACCCGGCTGGGCGGGCGGGCCGCGGGATGGTGGGCGGGACTGCTCACCGCGCTGTGCGGGCCGCTGCTGTGGGGCGGGGCCAGCGGGATGGAGGCGGGCTTGCTCGCGACCCTGGTCACCGGCACCCTGCTGTCCTACCTGCGCGAACGTCCCCGTTTCCGGTGGACGCCGGTGGTCGCGGCGCTACTGGCGCTGACCCGTCCCGAGGGCTTCCTGCTGGCCGCCGCGTTCACCGCCGCGATGGCGTGGACGCTGCTGCGGTCCCGCCCCGGGACGCCCCCAGGGGAACTCTCGTGGCCTAGGTGGCAACGAGGGTTCCCCTGGGGGCGTGCGGCGGCGCGGGGGCTGCTCGTCGCGGCGCCGGTGGTGGTGTTCGCGGCACAGCTGCTGCTGTTCCGGGTGCTCACCGGGACCTCCCAGGCCAACGGGGTGCTCGCGAAGTCGTGGCTGCACACCGGGTTCCTGCACCAGCCGCTGGAGATCGCCGACCACGTGCAGCGCAACGTCGCGGCGCTGCTCGCCTCGCTGGCCGGGCTGTCCGGGCAGGACGTGCTGGCGCCGCTCGCGCTCGTTGTCGCGGTGCTGGGGGTCGCCGCGCTCGCCGCGCGCCGGGAGCGGACCCTCGCGGTCGCTCTCGGCGGCGGGCTGGTGCTGGTGGTGGCGGCCGTCGCCACCCTGACGACGGCGATGTGGCAGGACCTGCGCTACCTGCAGCCGTTCCTGCCGCTGCTGCTCCTGCTCGTGGTGCTCGGCGCCGGTCTCGTGCCGCACCGGACGGCGCGCGGCGGGCTGCTCGCGGTGGTGCTGCTGTTCACCGTCGCCGCGACGCCCGCCTGGGCGCTGCGGCTGGGCCAGCAGGCCTCGGCGATGCGCGAGGGGCCGGTGAGCGTCGCGCAGTGGATCGCCGGGAACGTCCCGCCGGGCGACGCCGTGGCCGTCAACGACGTCGGCGCCGCGGCCTGGTTCGGCGGTCACCGCACCGTCGACCTGGTCGGCCTGACCACGAACGGGATGGCCGCGCCGTCGCTGAACGGACCGGGGACGCTCTACGAGGCGCTGCGCGCGCTGCCGCCGGACGAGCGGCCGCAGTGGTTCGCGGTGTTCGACCGGTGGGGCGGGGTGCCCGTCGCCGACCTCGGCCGCGCCGGGCTGCTCGGCACCGAGCCGGTCATCACCTTCGGGCTCGCCGGGCCGGCCCGGCCGATCTCGGCGTCCGCACCGCAGACCTGCCAGATCGACCGCAGCTGCGACCGGGTGAGCATCTGGCGCGCGGACTGGTCCGCCGCGGACTCCGCGCAGGCACCGGACGCACCCGTGCCCGGCCGGATCGTGGACCACCTGAACGTCGGGGACACCGCCGACGAGGCCGCGCACGGCTGGACGACCGACCCGCCGGTGCTCGGCGTACAGCCGGACTCGGTGCTGGACCGGGCCGTCGTCGCGCCGGGGCGGCTCGTCGCCGACAGCGGCCGGCACGTCGTCGGGGGCGAGACCTTCACCCTCGGCGGCACCGTCCCCGGACGGCCGCTCACCCTGACCGGGCGGATCGGCGCCGGGCCCGCGCTGCCCGGCGAGCGGACCCGGGTGGTCGCCGTCGACGTCGACGGCCGCCCCGCCGGGGAGTGGACGCTGCCGGACGCGCAGCCGTGGGCGCAGGCGTCGTTCACGGTGCCCGGGGAGCTCGTGACCGGTGACCGCGTCACGGTGACCACCCGTCCGGTCGCACCGCTGCTCGCGCCCTACCCCGACTACCGCTCCTACGGGTGGTGGGCGAGCCGCTGACGGCGTCTTCCTAGACTCGGGCGAACCCGCCCGCCGACCACGAACAGGACTCCCCCATGGCCAGCGGCAAGTCCGGCAAGAAGCGACCGTCGATGCCGAGCTCGGTCGGCCGGCGCCAGTTCCCCTGGGGCATGGTCGCCGCGATCACCGTGCTGGTGCTGCTCGCGGGGGCGTTCATCGTCTACCCGCTGGTGCAGCGCAACCAGAACCGGGCCTGGGAGCCCACCGACGACAACCGCAACCCGGCGCTCGCGATCCCCGGCATCGTCAGCCAGGACTACCCGGGCCTGCAGCACGTGCTCGGCTTCCAGCGGGTCGCCTACACCCACAGCCCGCCCTTCGGCGGCGCGCACGACGGCTTCTGGGCCGCGTGCAACGGCGTGGTCTACCCGAACCCGGTCCGCTCGGAGAACCTCGTGCACTCCCTGGAGCACGGCGCCGTGTGGATCGCCTACAACCCCGACACCCTCGACGAGGCGGGCAAGGCCGCACTGTCCCAGCGGGTCGAGGGACAGCCGTACACGGTGATGTCGCCCTACCCGGGCCTCGACGCCCCGATCTCGCTGCAGTCCTGGGGCAACCAGCTGAAGGTCCAGAGCGCCGACGACGAGCGGATCGACCAGTTCATCCGCGCGCTGCGGCTCAACCGCTTCACCCACCCCGAGGTCGGCGCCTCCTGCGACGCCCTCGGCGCACAGGGCTTCGACCAGGACAACCCGCCGGCCTTCCAGCCGATCCCGGAGCAGTCCGCCGTCGACGGGCAGACGATCCTGCCCGAGAACCAGGGCGCGACCCCCGGCGGCGCCCCGGCGCCCGACCCCACCGTCCCCGGGCAGCCCGCACCCGGGCAGCAGGCCCCGGCGCCCGCACCGGCCCCCGGGCAGTGAGGCCCCGATGACGACCCCGGCCGACGAGACCCCGCTCTGGCGGAACCCGATCACGATCACGCTCGGCGTGATCGCGCTGGTCGCGGTGCTCGTCGCCGGGTTCGCGGTACGCGGCGCGTTCGGCCCGTTCGTGCCCGAGCCGGGCTCGGTCGACGTCGGGTTCGCCCAGGACATGACCGTGCACCACCGTCAGGCCGTCGAGATGGCGTCCTGGGAGCGCGACCGCGCCACCGACCCGCGGGTGCGGCAACTGGCGTTCGACATCGAGACCACCCAGAACCAACAGGTCGGCCGGATGCAGGGCTGGCTCGGCCTGTGGGACGCGCCGAGCCTGCCCAGCGGCGGCCACATGGCCTGGATGGACGACTCCGCGCACGCCGGCATGTCCGGCATGTCCGGCAGCGTCGCGACGATGCCGGGCATGGCGAGCACCGCCGACCTCGCCCGGCTGCGGGCCACCCCGCCCGGCGCCGCCCTGGACGTCGAGTTCCTCCAGCTCATGCTGCGCCACCACCAGGGAGGCGTGTCGATGCTGGAGTACGCCCGCGACCACGCCGACACCGCCGAGGTCCGCAACCTCGCCGGGCAGATGCTCTTCTCGCAGAACTCCGAGGCGGACCTGATGCGCGGGCTGCTCGCCGAGCGGGGCGCCGCCCCGCTGCCGCTGAGCTGATCACGCACGGGCCCCCGTGTCGGGGGGTCGCGCAGGGTGCGCTACTGTTCTCCCATCGCACGGCCCCCGTAGCTCAGGGGATAGAGCACCGCCCTCCGGAGGCGGGAGCGCAGGTTCGAATCCTGCCGGGGGCACGTCACAGCTCGACAGAACGCGGCCCCTCACCTGCTGGAACAGGGTGAGGGGCCGCGTTCGTCGTGTCCGGCCGCCACCCGCCGTGGATGGCCCGTTGCGAGTGTTCTCCCGACCGCGCCCCGAAGTCGGCTCAGCCCGCCGATCTGCCCGACGCAGCGTCGATGCGCCGCCGCGTGGCGTCCTGCCGGCCGTCGATCGTCGGTACGTGGACCTTCAGCAGCACCGCCACCGAGTGCTCGGTCACCGGCCGATCCTCCGTCGAGCGTCGGACACCGGCCCCTCGTGGGAGGTCCGACACGCCCGGACCTACGCCATCAGCCCCGGGCCCCTCCTCGGGACCGCCTATCGAACGCGGCGGCGCGGTGCGGAGAAACGCATTGCCGGCGTCAGTAGCCGTTCGGGCGAACCGATCCAGGAGTAGGCGAGCAGACACGGGGACTGTCGTCCGGTCGTGATGCGGTGTTCGTGCCCGGCCTCGTTGAGGATCAGCGAGCCCGGAGCATGCACTGCACCGTCGTTCTCCGACCATTCTCCGGCGATCGCGACGTAGGATTCCTGGATCCCCCGGTGGTGATGCTGGGGATAGACGGTCTCCGGGGCGAAGAGAACCAGTCCCAGAATGATGCGGTCGGACACCACCGGCCCCTTCGGGCCGACGATCTCGCAGTAGCCGTACTTCTTCACCAGCCCCCGCGGAACCTTCTCGTACCCGTGCTCCCACGTCAGCCGGTCGGAGATCCTTCGCAGCGAGTCGCTGAGTACGCCCAGGTCGCCACGCGAGCCCAGGTCCAGTGCGCGACCGAGATGGTCGACCACCGGAAGTCGGGTGGGTTCGCGGCCGACGACCTCCGGGTTGTCCTCGAACACGTCGGCGATCGCCTCACGCACCTGCCGCATGTGCGTGCGGATCGGCCGGCTCCCCCCGGCCGAGCCGAACCGGTAGAGCGCATCGAAGTCGCTGATCGTGTAGGCGAAGTCAGGATGATCTCGCAGGCGTGACGTCCCCATGTCCTCGATTCCCCGTCAGCTCTGTCCTACCTCCGGCGGCTGGTCCCTCTTCGGGCTCCCGGGGTAGGGGCATGCTCGGCTCACACCGGACGTGATGTCAACAGTGGACTCGCCGGGGAGCGCCCCGCGGCCGGCACGATGCTCAGCTGGAGCCGCACACTTCTCGGCCGGGAAAGCGATGTCGGGTCACCCACGTACTTCCTGTCGCCACGTCACTGCGAGCCCTCCGAACCGCACGAGCACCGGTGACAGCCCGGGTACCGGGGCGAGCGACGGAAGGCGGGGAGTTCGAATCCTGCCGGGGGCACGTCACTGCTCGGCAGAACGCGGCCCCTCACCTGCTGGAACAGGGTGAGGGGCCGCGTTCGTCGTGTCCGGCCGTCATCGGCTGTGGGCGACTCCTTGCGGGCGCGCCGGCGACGTCCCGTCGACGGTGCGCGTCACCACCCAGCGGTGCGGGGAGATCGGTCGGGTGCGGGTGAAGCCTCGCCGCTCGAACACAGCCATCGGTCCGGTGTGCAGGTACGAACCCGGGACCGCTCGGTCGTCGGTCTCCTCCGGATACCCCTCCACGACCCCGCCGCCCAGACGGGCGATCTCGGCCAGCGCACCGCCGAGCGCGATGTCGGCGACTCCCCGCCGCCGCAGCCCCTTCCCGGTGAAGAAGCAGGTGATGCGCCAGTCGGGCAGCCGCGCCAGCTCCTTCTCGTACCGCCGCCGGCTCTTGATCTCGGGGAGCTCGTGCGGCCTGCCGAACTGGCACCAGCCCAGACACGTGTCGCCGTCGAGGACCAGTGCGTTGTGGGTGGCACCCGACCGCACGAGCTCACGCTTCTCGGTCCGATTCTGCTGCGGGCTACGGCCTCCACCGAGCTCGACGTGGAAGCCCATGCACCAGCAACCGCCCCAGACACCGTTGTTCGCCTCGACCACTGCGGCGAACGAGGGCCAGGTGTCCTCGTTCAGCATCGCGACCGTGAGAGCGTCCGCCATGGTGGGTCATTCTGCCGACAGGTCGGCGATGGCTCGCTCCTCAGCGCCCGGTGCGGCCGTCGATGCGCTCGCGGAGGATGTCGGCGTGCCCGGCGTGGCGCCCGGTCTCCTCGATCATGTGCACCAGCAGCCACCGCCTCGACGGGGCCGACCTCCGTCCCGCGGGTACCGGCGCCGCCCGGTCCAGGCCGGACCAGGTGTCGACGACGGCGTCGGCCCGGGCGGTGGCCTCCCGGTAGGCCGCCACGACGTCCTCGGCGGTGTCCTCCGCCCGCGGCCGGAAGGTCGCGGGCCAGTCCCGGACGGCCTCACCGAGGAAGTAGTGACGCTCGACGTGCGTCAGGTGCGCGACCAGGCCGAGCAGGCTGGTCCCCGAGGGGACGCCGGGCTCACGGGCGGCGGCGTCCGGGATGCCGAGGGCCTTGGCCGCGACCGCGCCGCGGAGGTGGCCCAGGAACCCGGTCAGGACGCTCTTCTCGTCCGCGGCGTCGGGCGGGAGGGCGGTGTCGCGGCGGGGCACGGGTCAGCTCCGGTGGGTGGCGGCGGCGCCGGCGCGGCGCAGGACCAGGACGGTGTCGACGACCGTGGCGGTACGGCCGTCGGGGCCGGTCGCGAGGCGCCGGGGCTCGTCGGCGCGCTCGACGGCCCATCCGTCGGGATCGAGGCCGAGCCCGGCGGCGATCTCGGCGGCGGTGGGGTGGCGGGCGTCCGGGTCCTGGTTCCACGACCACGGGGCGACGGACCCGTGGTCGACGACGAGGAGCAGCCCGCCCGGGCGCAGTGCGCGCGCGGCGGTCCGCAGCACCGCGTCGCGGTCCAGCGTGAACGGGGTCTGCAGGTACTGGGCGGAGACCAGGTCGAACGTCCCGTCCGGGAACGTCGTCGCGAGGTCGTGGCGCTCGGCGCGGATCCGCGGCGCGAGCCCCTCGGCGCGGCCGCGACGCGCGAGCCCGTCCACGGCGGCGGCGGAGATGTCCACCGCCGTGACGTGCCAGCCGTGCCGGGCCAGCCAGATCGTGTCGCCCCCGGCACCGCATCCGAGGTCCAGGGCCGTGCCCGGTGTCAGCGGGCCGGCGACCTCGGTGAGCAGGGGGTTGGCGCGGGCCTCTCCCCCACCGCGGCGGCGGTAGAGCTCGTCCCAGAAGGTCGCGGGGTCGGACGCGGTCGGCATGGGCTCCATCGGTGGTTCCTCCGGGAGGTGTGGGTGCGGCGTCATCGGCGTCGCCGACGTCGGTACCTCCGCAGCATCGACACCCGCCGTCCCGGGTTGCAAGGAATCTTGCCGATCGGCAATCTGGGGAGGTGGACGACACCGGACACGACGTGCTCGCCGGCGTGGGCCCGAGGTTGCGGGACCTGCGCCGTCGCCGCGGCGCCACCCTCGACCAGCTCGCGGCGGAGACCGCCCTGACCGCGAGCACCCTGTCCCGGCTGGAGACCGGGAAGCTGCGGCCGACACTGGAGCAGCTGCTGCCGCTGGCCCGGGCGCACGGGGTCCCGCTCGACGACCTCGTGCAGGCACCGCCGACCGGTGACCCCCGCATCCACCTGCGCCCGGTGCGCCACCGCGGGCTGGTGTTCGTCCCGCTGACCCGTCGCGGCGGCGGGGTCCAGGCCTTCAAGGTGGTCTACCCGCCGGCCGCCGCGTCGCCGACGACCGCCCTGCAGACCCACGAGGGCTACGAGTGGTTCTACGTCCTCGACGGCCGGGTGCGGCTGGTCCTCGACGACACCGAGCACCTCCTCGACCCCGGCGAGGTGGTCGAGTTCGACACCGGCACACCGCACTGGATCGGCAGCGCCGACGACCGGCCCGCCGAGACGCTCGCATTGTTCAGCCTCCAGGGCGAGCACGCCCACCTCGGCCGGGGCACGACCCGCGCCGGGCGCCACGGCTGAGGCGGCGGCGGGGGCCGCCGTCCGAGCGCGTCCGGCCCGCGGGCGGGTGGCGCCCCGGCGGCGCGGTCGTCGCGCCGCCGGGGCGGCTCAGGCCGGGGCCAGGCCCGGCTCCACCGTGATGGCGGCGACCGGGCACCGGTCCGCGGCGGCGCGGACCGTCGCGA
The DNA here is from genome assembly GCF_023717215.1 of Pseudonocardia sp. DR1-2. Classification (NCBI taxonomy): domain Bacteria; kingdom Bacillati; phylum Actinomycetota; class Actinomycetes; order Pseudonocardiales; family Pseudonocardiaceae; genus Pseudonocardia; species Pseudonocardia sp. DR1-2. Next base: position 384,360 of record NZ_JAMQOF010000003.1, read on the forward strand.
GGCCCTCCTCGTCGAGCGGCGCCCCGGTGGGCCGGGCCCGGACCCCTGCGAACTCGACGTGGTCCGGCGCGATCGCCAGGCACAGGCCCGCGGAGATGCAGCGCGGTGACACCTCGATCCGCCACGCCGCCGGGTCGCCGTCGCGTCCGTTCTCACCCATGCGGTGCTCCCGGCGCCGTCGTCAGCGGGCGTCGGCGTCGCGGGGCGCCGGCCAGTGCACGCCCACGCTCTCCATCCCGGCCAGCACGTCCATGTCCGGGTGGGCGAGCAGGACGTCCTTGTACGACGGGCTGCCGACGACGACGTCCTTGAACGAGCGGAGGAACTCGTCGATCTCCTTCGCCTCGCGCTCGGGGAGGCCGAACTCGGCGTAGGCGGGCGTGACGATGTCGTCGAACAGCGCCGTCCAGTACTCCTCCGTGACGCCCATCCCGCGGTGCGCGGTGGCCATGTCGGGGCCGGTGTAGGTGTGCGGGCCGCCCCAGTGCTCCCCGAGGAACTCGACGAAGCCGTTGATCTCCTCCTGCACCTCGGCCTGGCTCTTGTGGTTCCAGATGTGGCCGATGGTCGGGTCGAGCATGGCCCGCTGCACGAGCGTCTTGGCCAGGAAGGTGACGACCGGCAACCCGCCCAGGCGGTCGTAGAGCGGGCGGTCGTCGGTGCTGGTGGTGGGGTCCGCTGCGTCGGTCATGGCGCGACACTCCGGTCCCGGCGCTCGATGCGTCAACGAACGGCGACGCATCGACAAGACATGTGACGCGGGCGCAACCACCGCCGGAGCAGCCGGTGGTCCACTGATCGGTGTGGAGGTCGACACCAGAGCCGTCCCCGCCCGCGAGCGGCTGGAGTACTGGCACGAGTCCGTGCGCGACCGTTTCGTGCCGCTCCTGGTCGTCCCGGCGGGCCGGGAGGTGCAGGGCCGGATCCGGTTCCGTGAGATCGGCAGCACCCGGGTCCGGCGCATCGCCGGCACCGAGCACACGTTCCGGCGGCGGGACAGCGACATCCGGCGGGGCGGCGACCCCGAGGAGCTCAACCTCCTGTTCGTCAACCGCGGCACGACGGTCGTCGAGCAGGACGGGCGGACGGCGACACTCACGCCCGGGGACTTCCTGCTCTACGACAGCGCCCGGCCCTTCGAGTTCCGCACCCGGGGCGCCCTCGACTACACGATCCTGCTGATGCCCAAGGGCCTGCTGGGACTGCCCGGCGGGGTGGACGCCACGTGCACGGTCCGGCCCGGGTCCGCCCGCGACGGTCTGGCCGGGGCGGTGCGCCACCTCGTCGCCTCTCTCGTCCCGCCGAAGCGGACCGGCGGTGACATCGACGACGACCTGGCCCTCCAGGAGTCGCTGCTGGCCGCGGTCTCCTGCCTGGTCCCCACGGCCCCGTCCGGCGGGCCCGCACGGGTCCCCGTCGCCCTCGTCCGTGCTCTCGTCCGGCGGCACTTCCGGGACCCCGGACTGTCCCCGACGACGATCGCCGGGGCGTGCGGGGTCTCCGTCAGCCACCTGCACCGGGTGTTCGCCGGCGAGGAGCGCACGGTGGCCGCCCTCATCCGGGAGGAGCGGCTGCAGGCGGCGGTGCGGTCGCTCGGCTCGCCGGCGAGCCGCCGCGAGTCCGTCGCCACGATCGGTCGCCGGTGCGGGCTGCCCGATCCGGCGCACTTCAGCCGGGTGTTCCACCGGCGGTTCGGCGTCTCGCCGCGCGAGTTCCGGGACCGGTTCGTCGGGGCCGGGGCCGGTGCGCCGATCCGCCGCCGGGCGCAGTGACCGGAGCCCAGCCGGGCGGGTGTCCGTCCACGACCCGCCGGGCCGTCGACGACAGCTGAGCAGCGGAGGGAACCATCGCGCTCGGGGGCCTGCCGACCGCGGGCGGGGTGCACAGCCCGACCCGCGGACTGCCCGACGAGGCCCCGCCGCAGCCCTGGGCCGGTCCCGCCGCCCCGGCCGGGGGGGACGGCGGGGCCAGAGGGTCTCAGCGCGTGCCGGGGCGGGCCAGCATTTCCGGGCGCAGCAGCCGGGCCAGCTCGTCGGCCGGGATCAGGCCCCGTTCGACGACGAGCTCCACGACCCCGCGGCCCGACGCGAGCGCCTCCTTCGCGATCTCGGTGGCGGCGGCGTAGCCGATCGTCGGGTTCAGGGCGGTGACCAGCCCGATCGAGTTCTCCACGTAGCCGCGGAGCACGTCGGTGTTCGCCGTGATGCCCGCGACGCAGCGGGTCGCGAGCGTCCGGCACGCGGCGCCCAGGTGCGTGATCGACTCCGACAGCGAGTGCAGGATGATCGGCTCGAACGCGTTGAGCTGCAGCTGTCCGGCCTCGGCGGCCATGGTGACGGCGACGTCGTTGCCGATCACCTCGAACGCGACCTGGTTGACCACCTCCGGGATCACCGGGTTGATCTTCCCGGGCATGATCGAGGAGCCGGCCTGGACCGGCGGCAGGTCGATCTCGTTCAGACCGGCGCGCGGGCCCGAGGACAGCAGCCGCAGGTCGTTGCACGACTTCGACAGCTTCACCGCGATCCGCTTGAGCACACCCGACAGGTGCACGAACGCGCCGCAGTCCTGGGTGGCCTCCACCAGGTCGGCCGCGGTCCGGACCGGCACCCCGGTGATCTCGCCCAGGTGCGCACACGCCGCCTCGGCGTAGCCGGGCGCCGCGTTGAGACCGGTCCCGATCGCCGTCGCGCCGAGGTTGATCTCGTGCAGCAGCGCCGCGGCCTCGGTGAGCCGCTCGCGGTCCTCGCCCAGCATCACCGCGTACGTGCCGAACTCCTGGCCGAGGGTCATCGGCACGGCGTCCTGCAGCTGGGTGCGACCCATCTTGAGCACGTCGTGGAACTCGACGGCCTTCGCCGCGAAGGCGCGCTCCAGCACGTGCATCGACTCCGACAGCTCGCGCACCGCCAGGATCGTCGCGACGTTGACCGCGGTCGGGTAGGCGTCGTTGGTCGACTGGGACATGTTGACGTGCTCGTTGGGGTGCACGACGTCGTAGCGGCCGCGCTCGTGGCCCAGCAGCTCCAGCGCCCGGTTGGCGACGACCTCGTTGGCGTTCATGTTCGTCGAGGTGCCCGCACCCCCCTGGATGACGTCGACGACGAACTGGTCGTGCAAAGCCCCGCCCCGGATCTCGGCGCAGGCGGCCACGATCGCGTCGGCCACCTCCGGCTCCAGCAGCCCCAGCTCCCGGTTGGCCAGGGCCGCGGCCTCCTTCACCGCCGCGAGCGCCTCGATGAGGTGCGGGTAGGCGGCGATGGTGGTGCCGGTGATCGGGAAGTTCTCCCGGGCCCGGGCGGTGTGCACGCCCCAGTAGGCCTCGGCGGGGACGTCGCGGTCGCCGAGCAGGTCGTGCTCGTGACGGACGGCGCTCATGCGGTCTCTCCTTCGGCGGTGGCCAGGGGTCCGGTGACCCGCAGGTCGGCCCGGCCCGGCGGGAGGTGGACGCCGCACCGGGCGAGTGCGGCGGTGACGACGGGGCGCAGGGCGCGCAGCCCGCCGTCGGCGATCTTCACGGCGACGGCGGTGCCGTCCGGCAGCGCGGCGACGGTGACGGCCTCGAAGCCGTCCTTGGCGAGCAGGCCGGGCACCGCCCGCATCAGCGCGGTGACCGGGCGCCGCGATCCGCCGACGAGCTCGGGGTGCCGGCGCATCCCGGCCGCGACCAGGCCGTCCGGGGACTCCGGGTCGGCCGTGACGAGCCGGGCCAGCGCGCCGGCCAGACCCCGCAGCGAGACCGCGAACAGCGGTGCCCCGCAGCCGTCGACGGCGGTCCGGGCGACCGGGGCGCCGGTGAGGTCCTCGACGGTCCCCCGGATCGCGGTCTGCAGCGGATGCCGCGGGTCCAGGTAGCCCTCGGTCGGCCAGTCGCGCAGCAGGCAGGTCCGCAGCATCGCGGCGTGCTTGCCGGAGCAGTTCTGCGCCAGCTGCGACGCGGACCGGCCCGCGGCGAGCCAGGCGTCCCGCTCCTCGGGGTCGTAGGGCAGGTCGGCGGGGTTGCCCAGCGCGCCGACGCCGATCGGGCCGAGCAGCGCCCGGACGGCGCCGAGGTGGGCCTGCTCACCGGAGTGGCTCGCGGCGGCGATCGCGAACCCGGACGGACCGGGTCGCAGCCCGAGCCGGGCCATCGCCGCGGCCTGCAGCGGCTTCGCCGTCGAGCGGGGGTAGAACGCGACGTCCGGGTCCCCCGCGGCGAACAGCGTCGAGCCGTCCGGGGCGAGCACCACGACCGAGCCGTGGTGCACCCCCTCGACCATGCCGTCGCGCAGGAGGTGCACCAGCGGTTCGTGGGCCGGTACCCCGATCCTCGGCGGGGCGGCCAGCTGGGTCATACCGTGTCGTCCTCTCCGGCGTGTGTGCTGTGGGCCGTGGTGTCGTCCGCGCCGAAACCGGTCCGGTCGAACGCGGACATGTCGATGCGGTTGCGGACCGCGTACCAGCCCGCGACCAGGGCGCCGACGATCACCGGCAGCCCCATGAGGGTGATCCGGCCGACCTCGTCGAAGGCCATGAGCACGACGACGGCGGCGAGGAACACCAGCGTCGCGACGTGCGTGTACGGCGCGCCCGGCAGCCGGAACGCGGGCCGCTCGACGCCCTCGCGCCGGCAGCGGCGCACGAACAGCAGGTTGCTGATCATGATCGTTCCCCAGGTGCCGAGGATGCCGATCGCGGCGAAGTTCAGGACGATCTCGAACGCCTGCGCCGGGACCACCGCGTTGAGCCCGACGCCGAGCACGCAGATCGACGAGGTCAGGAGGATCCCGCCGTAGGGCACCCCGCGCCGGCTCATCACCCCGGTGAAGCGGGGTGCCGACCCCGACGCCGCCATCGAGCGCAGGATCCGGCCCGTCGTGTAGAGGCCGGCGTTGAGGCTGGACAGCGCCGCGGTGAGCACGATCAGGTTCATGATGCTGTCCGCGCCGGGCAGCCCGAGCCGGGCGAGCACCGTGACGAACGGGCTCTCCCCGGCGGAGTACTCCGTCCACGGCAGCAGCATCGTCAGCAGCACCACCGAGCCGACGTAGAACAGCGCGATCCGCCAGACGATCGAGTTGATCGCCCGCGGCATGACCTTCTCCGGGTGCTCGGTCTCGCCGGCGGTGACGCCGACCATCTCGATCGCGGCGTAGGCGAACACGACGCCCTGCACGATGAGCACCGCGGGCAGCAGCCCGGCCGGGAGGATCCCGCCGTTCCCGGTGATCAGGGACGGTCCGGGGGTGACCCCGTCGACCGGGGTCTGCGTCGCCAGCAGCCAGATGCCCAGCAGCATGAACGCCACCAGGGCGCCGACCTTGACGATGGCGAACCAGAACTCCAGCTCGCCGAACAGCCGCACCGACACCAGGTTGACCACCAGCACGACGGCCAGCGCGACCAGGGCGAGGACCCACTGCGGGACCGGGGTGAAGAACGACCAGAAGTGCGCGTAGAGCGCGATCGCGGTGATGTCGGCGATCCCGGTCGTCGACCAGTTGAGGAAGTACATCCAGCCCGCGACGTAGGCGCCCTTCTCCCCCATGAACTCCCGGGCGTAGGACACGAACGCACCCGACGAGGGCCGGTGGAGGATCAGCTCACCGAGCGCCCGGACCACGAGGAACGCGACGACGCCGCAGACCGCGTAGACCAGCGCGAGCGCCGGTCCCGCCTGGGCCAGACGGCCGCCGGCACCGAGGAACAGCCCGGTCCCGATCGCCCCACCGATGGCGATCATGTGGATGTGCCGGGCCCGCAGGTCCTTGCGGTAGCCGGAGTCGCCGGGGTCGGCGACGGGGGCGGGTCGCGTCCGGGTCACCGGGTCACCCCGCCCTCGCGCACGATCCCGGCCAGGGTCTGCTCCACGTGGCCCAGGTGGGCGGTCATCTCGGCGACGGCGCGCTCGGAGGAGCGTTCGGCGATCGCCGCGACGATCCGCCGGTGCTCGGCGTTGGACTGCTCGCGCCGGTCGCCCAGCTTGTTCAGGAACGACGACTGCGCGGCCAGCGCCTCCCGGATCTCCTCGATGACCTTGGCGAACGCGGGGTTCCGCGACGCCCGCGCGATCGTGATGTGGAACAGCGAGTCCAGGGCGACCCAGGTGGCGTCGTCGGTCTCGGCGTCCATCCGTCCGACCAGGTGCCACAGCTCGTCGAGGTCGGCGTCGTCGTGCCGCACGGCGGCGTAGCCCGCGACCGGGATCTCGACGTGCCTGCGGACCTCGAACAGGTCGCGGGCGCTGTAGTCGCCGAAGGTCGGGTCGTCCGTCGGACCGGTCGCGACGACGAAGGTGCCGCGCCCGGTGCGCGACTCGGTCAGCCCGAGCGCCTGCAGGCCCCGGAGCGCCTCGCGGACCACCGACCGGCTGACCTCGAACTCCGCGCTCAGCGCCGCCTCGGCGGGCAGCTTGTCGCCGACCTCGTACTCACCCCGCTCGATCATGGCTCGCAGGTGGGACAGCACGGCCTCCATGGCGCTGACGCGACGGGGACCACGCTGTCCGGCTGTCTGGCTGTCTGACAGGTTCACGGTGCAAGAGAGTGACGGGGAGGGGCGCCGCTGTCAAGAACCGGGGCCGCCCGGCCGAGGGCCGCCCGGCCCCGGTCGGTCGGCCGCCGTCAGCCGGGCGCCGTCAGCCGGTCTCCTCGGCCAGCGCGACGAGGATGCCGTCCGGTCCCCGCACGTAGGCGAGCACGTGCGCGCCGCCGAACGGCACCACGTCGCCGACCGGCACGGCGCCGTGTCCGCGCAGCCGGGCGAGGGTCTCCGCCACGTCGGTGACCGCGAACATGATCCGCCGGATGCCGAGCACGTTCACCGCGGCGCCCGGGTCCCCGGCCGGCGACGACGGCGACACGAACCGCATGAGCTCCAGCCGGCCGTGCCCGTCCGGCGTCCGCACGACGGCCATGTCGCACCGCACGCCGTCGAGCCCGACCAGCCGGTCCACGTCCGGGCCCGCCACCGTCGCCCGGCCCTCCTCCTCCAGGCCGAGCGCACCGAAGAACGCGACCGCCTCGTCGAGGTCGGTGACGACGACGCCGACGTTGTCCATCCGCAGCACGCTCATGACATCCTCCCGACCGCGCGGCCCCGGTGGCCGCGTCCGCCCCGGGGACGGAGCCGGTCCCCGGTTCTCGACATGTGTCAGCCGAGGATCTCGACCAGCCCGCTCCCGCCGTCCACCCGGACCCGCTGACCGTCCCGGATCAGCCGGGTCGCGCCCTCCACCCCGACCACGGCGGGCAGGCCGTACTCGCGGGCGACGACGGCGCCGTGGGTCATCCGCCCGCCGACCTCGGTGACCAGCCCCGCGACCGTGACGAACGCCGGCGTCCAGCTGGGGTCGGTGTAGGCGGTGACCAGCACGTCCCCGGGTTCGAGCGCGGCCCCGGACAGGTCGGCGACGACGCGGGCGCGGCCCTCGACCGTCCCGGCCGACACCGCGAGCCCGGCGAGCGCTCCGGGCGGCACGTCGTCGCGGTGGTAGGAGCCCTGCAGGCACTCGCCGTCGGAGGTCAGCACCCGCGGCGGGGTCAGCGCCTCGTACGCGGCGAACTCCGCCCGCCGGGCGCGCACCAGCGCGAGGTCGGCGTGCCCGGTGCGCGAGACCTGCTCCAGCTCGTCGAACCGCAGGTAGTAGGCGTCGGTGCGGTCGTCGAGCACGCGTGCGGCGACGAGCCGGTCGGCCTCGGCGAGCAGCGCGGCCCGGTAGACCGCGTAGCGCGAGACCATGCCGAACTTGGGGAACTCGCGGTAGCCGATGAAGGTCCGCAGCCGGTCGATCATCAGCGCCGTCCGCGCGGCCCGTGCCTCGCCGTCGACCCCGGCCCGCAGCCGGGCCAGCAGGTCGTCGCGGGTCGCCTCGGCGGCGCGGCGCCCCTCCTCGAACCGGCGGCGCCCGGCGCCGGGCTCCTCGCCGTCGACGTGGCCGAGGATCAGCGGCACGAGCGCGGCCGGGCGCTCGTGCCACCGCGGCCGGCTGATGTCGATCTCGCCGACGCAGCGGGCCCCGTAGGCGTCGAGCCAGCCGACGATCGCGTCGCGGGCCACCGTGCCGCCCTCCACCGACCCCAGCGCGTCGAGCACGTCGTCCCCGGCCTCGCGCAGCAGCGCCACCGCCGCCGGGTACGGGCGGACCACGTCGGCGACGTCGAGCAGCGCGAGCCCCATCTGCGAGGTCACGTTGTCGGGCACCGACCGGGTCAGCACGTCCGACGGCCGCTCCCCCAGCCACTCGCCGACGTGCTCGTCGATCCAGTACGCCGCGTCCATCGCCGTCATGAACACCCGGGTGCTGCGCGGGTTGCTCAGCCGCGCCCGCAGCTCGGGGATGTCCTCGCGGATCGCGACGAACAGCTCCGGTCCGACGCGGCCGTGGATCCGTCGCGCCGCGTCGGCCACCGACGCCCGTCCCTCGGCGACCAGCTCGGCGACCAGTGCCGGGTCCGGGTCCAGCGGCTCAGTGGTCGGCGCGCCGTGCACCGGGGCGGGCGTCGCCGGATCCTCACCGAGCGGGACCGCGCCGCGGTCGAGCACGGTGCGCAGCGCGTCGGTCGTCAGCGGGTCCGACCGGCCCATCACCGCGAGGAGGCCGGCCCGTCCGGAGGGGGTGCCCAGTGCGGCGGTGACGTCGACGAACAGCCGCCCGCCGGCCTCGGCCATCGGGCGCGGCGTCGTCATCTGCCAGAACGACAGCCCGAGCGGACGCATCGCGTCGGTCATCATCTGCTGGTAGCCGACCGACAGGTAGACGTGGAGGCGGTCGTCGCCGGTGGCGGGGACCGGGAACAGCGTGGTGATCGGGCGGCTCTGGACGACCTGGAACCGGCCGCCGGACAGGCACCACTCGATGTCCTGCGGGCTCCCCAGCCCGGCCTCGACCGTCCGGCCGAGCCGGACCAGCTCCCGTACCCGGTCCTCGGTGAGCAGGGGCGGGCCGTCCGGGTCGAGCCGCTCGGTGCGGGTGCCGCCGCCCGGCGCAGGCTGCACCGCGACCGTCCGCGGTGCGATCCGCGTGTCGACGACGGTGTCGGCGCGGACCGTCCACGCGTCCGCGGCGACCAGGCCGGACACCAGCGCCTCCCCCAGCCCGGGCACCGCCTCGACGACGGTCACGGTCCGGTCGGAGGTCACCGGGTCGGCGGTGAACAGCACCCCGGACACATCCGGGACGACCATCTCCTGGATCACCACCGCAATCGCGACGGCGCGGTGGTCCAGGCCGCGGCGCCGGCGGTAGGCCACGGCGCGGTCGGTGAACAGCGACGCCCAGCAGTCCCGCATCCGGTCGAGCACCGCGTCGGCGCCGACCACGTTCAGGTACGAGTCCTGCTGCCCGGCGAACGACGCCGTCGGCAGGTCCTCGGCGGTGGCGCTGGAGCGCACCGCCCACGCCGTCCCGGCCGGGGCCCGGCCGACCGCCGCGGTGACCGCCGCCGCGACGTCGTCGGGGACCGGCCGGGACGCCACCAGCCCGCGGAGCTCGGCGGCGACCGCGGCGAGCCCGTCGGCGTCGTCGGCGGGCAGTCCGGCCAGGCGGTCCAGCAACGCGTCGAACCCGGGCGCGCCCCCCACGACGGCCCGGTAGGCGCCGGTGGTCACGCACCAGCCGCCCGGGACCGCGACCCCCGCCGTCCGGGTCAGCTCCCCCAGGTGCGCGGCCTTCCCCCCGACGACGCCGAGCCGGTCCCGGCCGACCTCGCCCAACTGCAGCAGCACCTCGTGCACTCCCACCCCCGTGTCACCACGACGCCGCAGGTCACGGCGCCGGGCGCAGAGTCTGGCGCGGTCCCCGGGTCTTGCCGCAAGTCCCCCGGTGCGTTATACGTTGACCATGGCGGGAGGGACTCCCGCCATGGTCGTCAGCCGCAGGTGGGCGTGGTCGGCAGATCGGCGAAACGGGCCTTCAGGAACGCCAGCGCGCGGGCCTGGCCGTCGGGGTACCCGCCGAGGTGACCGGGGACGGGCGACGGCCGGAACTCGACGTCGGCGCCGCGGGCGCACCAGCGCTCGGCGAGCTCCTCGCCCTGGCCGAACGGCACGATGTCGTCGGCGACGCTGTGCACGATCAGCACCGGCGCCCCGGGCGTGCGACGCCCGATCAGCTGCTCGTCGACCCGGCTCGCGAAGGGCTCCTCGTCGAGGAACGCCGAGATCGGGCGTCCGTCGGCGGACAGCGCCTCCGAGCGCAGGCCCGGGTAGCGCAGCGCGGAGTCCTGGGTGCACTGCTCGCGCAGCTCGGCGACCACCTGCCGGCCGCGGTCGTTGAGCAGGTCCTGCACCCCCAGGTCGGGGTAGGCGGCGTCGAACCCGGAGACGGCGTAGCCGAGCAGCGCGACGGACGGGCCGCCGTCGAGGGCCCGGCCGGTGGCGCGCAGGTCGGCGGGAGGCGCGCCCGCGTAGGCGCCGACGAGGTCCAGCTCGGGGGCGTACTCCGGGGCCAGCTCGACCGCGGCCGCCGACGCGCCACCGCCCTGGGAGTAGCCGTAGAGCGCGGTCGGGGCGTCCTCCGGCACGCCGACGCCGGCCCGCTGGGCGGCGCGCGCCACGTCGAGCAGGGCGTGCGCCTGCGCCGCGCGGTTGACGTAGGTGTGCTCGCCGGGCGTGCCCAGACCCTCGTAGTCGGTGACGGCCACGGTGTAGCCGCTGGTCAGCAGCGCACCGATCGCCGGGGCCTCGTACTCGGTGCCGGCCTGCAGCTGCCGCGACGGCGCGCAGCGGTCGGCGAGCCCCTGGGTCCCCGCGGCGAAGCCGACGACCCGGGTCGGCCCGGGCGCCGGGACCAGCGGGGTGAGGACGATCCCGGTCACCGTGACCGGGCGATCGTCGGTGTCGAGGCTGCGGTAGAGGATCCGGGTCGCCGTCGCGGCGGGCACCGTCGGGGTGAGGACCCGCTCCGCGGACACGACGTCACCCGGCGCACCCTCGCCCCCCGGCCCGTCCGGCGATGCCAATGCCTGCGGCACCGCGACCACCGCCGCGACGACCGCCACCACCCCCGCCACGACCGTCGCGCGCAGTCTCGTCCTCATGCCCGTCCCCCTCCGCAGATGATCTCCACTGGACTGAACGAGCACCCGTCCGCCGGGGAACGGGCGGCACCGCGACCGGACGTTGCGACACGGTCGCGGCGGGCGCCGTTCCGGCACTGTCGACGGGCTCGGCGCTGCGACCCGACGCTGCGGCGCGGCGTGCGGCGCCTCGTCCCGCTCCCCGGCGCCGCTCCGCCGGTGATCCGTGCCGCGACGAGCGGCACGCAACGGCACCCGGTGCCACAATCGACGGTGAAGATCGGGTAGACGCGGGAGGCCACCGTGCATCGTCGGGTACGTGTCGCACGAGGAGCCCTGCGCGGTGTGCTGGCCCTGCCGAAGCCGGTGAAGCGGGCGATCGCCGGCCCGCCCGTCCGGCGCGACGGCCAGCAGCTCGACCTCGACATCCAGCTCCTGCTGCGGCTGCTCACCCCGCGCCGGCCGCAGCCCGTCCCGCCGCCGGAGCAGATGCGGGCGGGCCAGTCGTTCGTCGACCGTGTCGTCGCCGGGCCCGAGGAGCCGGGGGTGCGCCGCGAGGACCGCACGGTCCCCGGTGCGGTCGCCGACCTGCGGGCGCGGCTGTACGTGCCGCCGCCGGGACCCGACGTCGTCGACGGCGCGCTGCTCGTCTACGTGCACGGCGGCGGTTTCGTCGCCGGTGACCTGGACACCCATGACGAGCTGTGCGCGACGCTGGCCGCCGAGTCCGGCGCCCGGGTGCTGTCGGTGGACTACCGGCTGGCGCCCGAGCACCCGTTCCCGGCCGCCGTCGACGACTGTCTGGCCGCGTTCGCGCACGTCACGGCGCACCCGGAGGAGTTCGGGGCGGCCCCGGGCCGGATCGCGGTCGGCGGGGACTCCGCCGGGGCCGGCCTGGCGCTGACGGTGGCCCGCGAGACCAGCCGCGACGGCGCCGACCCGGCCGGGCGTCCGGTGTTCTGCCTGGCGTTCTTCCCGGTCACCGCGCTCGACGGGCACACCCGCTCACGCGAGCTGTTCGGCGACGGGTTCCTGCTCACCGGCGAGGCGATCGAGGCGATGGCGGGCTGGTACGTGCCCGAGGCGATGCGCGACGACCCGCGGCTGCGGATCGCCGAGGGCGACCTGTCCGGGATGCCGCCCGCCTACGTCGCGACCGCCGGGTTCGACCCGCTGCGCGACGAGGGCGAGCACCTGGTCACCCGCATGCGGGAGGCGGGCGTCCCGGCGACGCTGCGCCGCCACCCCGACCTCGTGCACGGCTTCGCGACCTCGCTCGGGATCGGGGTGCGGCCCCGCCAGGCCGTCGCCGAGGCCGCCGGGGCGCTACGGACGGCGTTCGCCCTGCTCGGCGCGACCTGACCGACCCCCGACATGGGCCCGGCGCGTCACCGGGCCCGAGGTGCGGGCTCCGGTGACGCGCCGGTGGCGCGGTGCGTCGCTCAGCTGCGGCGCTCGTCGCGGGGCAGGGCGTGCTGCGGGTCGTCGACCTCGATGCGCTCCTTGCGCACGGTGTCGGAGACCTTCTCGTCCTCGGTGACGGTGCGGGTGCCGAGGCGCACCTTCTCGACGGCCTCGGTGGTCTTGTCGACGACCGGGCGCTCGCGGTGCAGGGTCACCTCGTGCTCGGCCTCGCCCATGGCGCCCGGGCGGGCCTTCGCCTCGGTGCCGTCGATCGGCTCGCGCTCGAGGCGGACCTCCTCGTGCGACACCGGGACGGTGACGGTCTGGTCCTCGGTCACGACGTACTTGCGCAGCGCGACGCGGCCGGTCTCCTCGGTCTCGGTGCCGACGCGCAGGTTCTCCTCGTGGCGGACCATCGCGTCGTCGCCGGTGCGGTCGGTGCGGTCGGTGCGGTCGCGGTCGGTGCGCTCACCGGTGGCGTGGCGGGCGTCCGTGCGGCCGTTGCCGTTGCCGTTGCCGTGCCCGATGCCGTAGTGGCGGTAGAGCTCGTCCTCCTCCGACCCGGTCAGGCGCTCGTCGGAGCGGCCCACGTGCGGGCAGTCCTTGACCGCCTTCTTCTCCACGCCCAGCGCGACGTCGCGGTCGTGCACGTCGGCGTTCTGCAGCGGCACGAAGCTCTCCTTGGTACCGAACAGCCCGGTGTTGACCGTGGCCCAGGTCGGGTCACCGCTGCGCTCGTCCAGGTAGATCTGGCCGATCTTGCCGACCTTCTCGCCGTGGTTGTCGACGACCTGACGACCGATGAGCTCCCGGGTCATGTCCTTCGTGATCATGCTGCTCTCCTCCGTGGCTCGGTGCGAATGCTGTCGAACACCGGTGGGGTCGGCCCGGAACCGCCCCGACATGCGGCGGACGCCCCGTTCCCCGTCGTCCGTGTGACCGTCGTCATCCACCCGGCCCCACGGGATCGCTTGTGCGACAACGCTGGGTGTAGCGCGTTCCCGTCGCGGGCGACCCCGGACGGCATGTTTGGGACGGTCTGTTCTGGACTTGATCTAGGACGTTCCCGACGACGGGGACGGATCATCCCGCCGCCGGGTCCCCGGAACCGGCGTGGAATCGTGGTGACGTGCTCGCCGGGACCGCACTGCTCCCGCTCGGGTCGGCCGTCACCGTCACCGCCGTCGCGGGCACGGCCGCGCTCACCCTCGTACTGCTCGTGCGCCGCTGGTCCCGCTGGCGGCCCGCGGTGCGGGCGGCCGCGCTGCCGGCCGTGGTCGGGCTCGTCGTGCTCGCCCTCGCGGTGGGGACGAACGCCTGGTTCGGCTTCTACCCGACGCCCGCCTCACTCGCCGCCGGACCGGACCGCGGCGGGCTGCCCGCGCCACCCGCCCCGCCGGTCACCGGCCCCGGCCGGGACACCGTGCTGACCGTCGACGGCGTCGACGTGCCCGCGCACCTGCCGCCCGGCTACGACGAGCACCTCGCCCACCCCGTCCTGGTGTGGACCGGGCCCGCGGACGGATCGGCCGCGGTCGACGCCGCCGTCGACGCCGCGGTCACCGCGGGCCGGATGCCGGCCGTGGTGGTGCTGTGGACCGACCGGGTGCCGGTGTCCCGGCTGCGCGCCGCCGCCGTCGCGGCCGGCTCGCCGGTGCTGCGGACCGACCGGGCCGCGTGGGCCCTCGCCGGTCCGCCCGAGGGCCCCGGGTGCCCGCTGGGCCGGGCGCTCGCCGAGCGCGCCGACGTCGCGACGGCGGCGGGGCCGCCCGGCGGCGACGGCTGCCCGGCCCCCGCGTCCGGTTCGCCCGATCCGTTGGACCTGGTCGTCGTGCGCACCGCGGCGACGCAGGATGACCCGGTGCCGGACGCGCCGCCGCCGGGCCCGGCGCTAGCGTCGGGGTCGGTGACCGCGGCGCCCGGGACACCGGCGGCCGACGTCGTCGCCGCGGAGCTGGACGCGCTCGGCGCCCGGCTGCCGGCTCCGGTGGCCCGCTCGGGCGTCGCCGGTGGTCCGCCACCGGCGACGGGATCGACAGGAGGAACGCGTGACGGGCTCTGAGGGCTCCGGCCCGCCCGGGACCACCGGGGACGAGCACCGGGACGAGCACGGGGACGTCCGCACCCGCGGAGCGGCGCCGGCGCCGGACCCGGAGGCCCGCAGACGACGGCTGTCCGAGGCCGCCGTCGTCCGCGCCGTGGTGTGGGCGGCGCGGATCGTCGGTGCGCTGACCGTCGTCGCGGCGGTGCTGCCCGCGCCGCGCCGGGTCATCGGCAGCGAGCTGCGCAGCACCCTGGGCCTGCCCGCAGGTCTGGGGCTGGCGTCGCTGGTCGTGACCGCGCTCGCCGGGGTCGGCCTGCTGCTGCTAGCCACCGGGCTGCGCCGGCGCAAGCAGCGCGCCTGGTGGGTGGCGACCGCGACGACGACGTTCCTCGTCGTTGTCAACCTGCTGCACGTGCTGGACCAGCGGCGCGGCATCGGGCCCGCGGTGCTGGTCGTCGCGCTGCTGGCGGCGCTGATCGCGACGCGCCGCTACTTCGTCGCCCGGCAGGACCCGGGAGGGCTCGGCCGGTCGGTCCGGTCGCTGCTGCAGTTCGGGCTGTCCGGCTTCCTCATCGTCTGGGTGCTGCTCGCGCTCAACCCGCGCCGGCTCGTCGGCGACCCCTCGATCGCCGCGCAGGCCGCGCACGCGGCGCTGTCGCTGATCGGGGTGACCGGACCGGTCGAGTTCCAGCAGCGCGCCGTGTGGCTCGACGACCTGACCTCGGCGATCGGGCTGACCTTCGGGGTGGTCGCGCTCGTCGTCGCCGGGTACCACCTCCTGCGCTCGCCGGAGCCGCGCCCGTCGCTCGACCCCGACGACGAGCAGCGCCTGCGCGCCCTGCTCGACCAGCGCGACGGCGACTCGCTGGGCTACTTCGCCCTGCGCCGGGACAAGGCCGCGGTGTTCGCCCACGGCGGCAAGTCCGCGGTGTCCTACCGGGTGCTCGCCGGGGTCGCACTGGCCTCGGGCGACCCCGTCGGCGACGTCGGCGCCTGGCCCGGCGCGATCGAGGCCTTTCTCGGCATCTGCACCCGCTACGGCTGGTCGCCCGCGGTGCTGGGCTGCTCCGAGCGCGGCGCGACCGCCTGGTCCAAGGCCGGTCTCGACGCCCTCGAGCTCGGCGACGAGGCGGTGCTGGAGACGGCGTCGTTCAGCCTGGACGGACGCCCCATGCGCGGGGTCCGCCAGACCGTCAACCGGATGCAGCGCAGCGGGCACACCGTCGAGGTGACGCGGCTGCGGGACCTCGACGAGACCGCACGGATGCGGGTCGCCGAGCGCGCGCACCGCTGGCGCGGCGCCGAGGACGAGCGCGGCTTCTCGATGGCGTCCTCGCGGGTCGCGGACCCCTCCGACCCGGACGCGGTGATCGTCACCGCGCTCCGCGACGGCGAGCCGTCCGGGATGCTGCAGCTGGTCCCCTGGGGCCGCGACGGGCTCTCGCTGGACCTCATGGTCCGCGACGCCGACGCCGACAACGGCGTCAACGAGCTGATGATCGCCGAACTGATGGCCGCCGCGAAGGACCACGGCGTGAAGCGGGTGTCGCTGAACTTCGCGATGTTCCGCTCCGCCCTGGAGCGCGGCGAGCGGATCGGCGCCGGACCGGTCGCCCGCGGCTGGGCCCGGGTGCTGCGGATCGCGTCGCGCTGGTGGCAGATCGACTCGCTCTACCGGTTCAACGCGAAGTTCCGCCCGAGCTGGTACCCGCGCTACGTGCTGTTCCCCGCCGTCCGCGACCTGCCGCGGGTGCTGTTCGTCGTGCTCGAGGCCGAGGGCTTCGGCGGCCGACCGCCGGCGCTGCTGCGGCTGCTGCGCCGGTGAGCCGGGTCCGCGCGGGGGCGGCGCCGTGATCCACGCCTCCGAGCTGCGCCTCGACGTCGTCGCCGCGGTGGTCGTGCCGGCGGTGGCGGCGGTGCTGCTGCTCGCCCTCACCGGTGGGGCGTGGCACCGGCTGCGCCGGGTGGCCCGGACGCTGCTCGTGGCCGTCTCGGCCGTGGCCGTGCTCGCGGCCGCCGGGGCCGGGGCCAACCTCCTCGGCGGCTTCTTCCCCACCGTCGGGTCGTTGGTCGGGTCGTCCCCCGACCCCGGCGAGGGCTCGGTCGCCGACATCGGCCCGGACGGCGCGGGCCTCGACGCGGCGATGCCGCTGGTCGCCGCCCGCTCCGCGCAGGGGCTGGGCTCCACGCTGCACATGACCCTGCACGGGGCCGTGTCCGGCATCGACCGCGACGCCGACGTCTACCTCCCGCCCGGCTACACCGAGCACGCGCGGGCGCGGTTCCCGGTCGTCGAGTGGCTGCCCGGGTTCCCCGGCGAGCCCCGCGAGGTGGCCGCGCTGTTCGAGGTGCCCGACGTCCTCGACGCCGCGATCGCCGCGCACCGCATCCCGCCGGTCGTGATGGTGGTCCCCGACATCAACGGCGAGCCCCGGTTCGGCCACGACCAGGAGTGCGTCGACGCCCAGCACGGCGCGGCCGACGACACCTACCTGACCACCGACCTCGTCGACTGGACGACCCGGCACCTGAGGGTGCGGCCCGACCGCGGCGCCTGGGCGCTGGCCGGCTGGTCCTCGGGCGGCTACTGCGCGATGAACCTGGCGCTGCGCCACCCGCGCACCTACGCGCTCGCGGTCAGCCAGAGCGGCTACGACCGCACCCCCGACGACGTCGTCACCGGGGAGCTGTTCGCCGGGCGGCCCGACCTGGCCGCCGCCAACGACGTCGTCGCGCTGCTGGGCGAGCGGCCCGCGCCCCTGGCGATGCTGGTCACCGCGGGCTCCGACGAGCCCGAGGAGCGGGCCGCCGCGGACCGGATCCGCGCGGCCGCCGCGCCGCCGGTGACCGTCGACACCCGGCTCTACCCGGGTGGCGGACACAACCAGAACGCCGTCCGCGCGCAGCTGCCGGACCTGGTGGACTGGCTGGGTGCGCACCTGCTGGGGCCGCTGGTCCCGCCCGTGACGCCGGCGGGTGTCACGATCGACGACGGGCCCGGCGTGCCGCAGCGTGTGCTGCCGGTGCCCGACCCCTAGGAAGGAGACACACGTGGTCTGGGAGGGAGTCGGCACCCTGCTGCTCGTCGGCGGGCTGCTCGCCGGGGTGGTGTGGATCGTGATCGCTGCTGGCGTCGGGGAGATACCGAAGGTGCTGCACGGCCTGGCGCTGTGGCTGCTGGTGCCGCTGGCATGGCTGGGCTCGCTCGGGGTCGTGCTGGCCGGCGGGTCGGTCGGGGCGGGCTGGGCGGTCCTGCTCGGGCTGCTGCTCGCCACCGGGGTCGCCTGCGCGGCGGCGCGGATGCTGGCGGGTCGGCGGAGCTGACCACCCACCGGTCAGAATGACGGCGTGGACTTCCGCTCCGTCTACCGCCACCACTTCCTGCGCACCGCCGCGGCGACCCTGCACACCACGATGGCCGACCCGGCCGCGAACGTCGCCGCCGTGCTGGAGACCGCCCGGACCTGCGCCGACGACGGCGTCGGGCTGGTGGTGTTCCCCGAGCTGACGCTCTCGGGCTACTCCATCGAGGACGTCCTGATGCAGGACACGCTGCTGGAGACCGTCGAGACCGGGCTGCTCTCCCTCGTCGAGGCGACCGCGGACCTGCTGCCCGTCCTCGTGGTCGGGGCACCGCTGCGGTACCGCCACCGCCTGTACAACTGCGCGGTCGTGATCCACCGGGGCCGGATCCTGGGCGTCGCCCCGAAGTCCTACCTGCCCACCTACCGCGAGTTCTACGAGCGTCGCCAGACCGCCCCCGGGGACGACGTCCGCGGCGCCTCGATCCGGCTCGGCGCCACCGACGTCCCCTTCGGTACGGACCTGCTCTTCGCCGCCGAGGACCTGCCCGGCTTCGTGCTCCACGCCGAGGTCTGCGAGGACTACTGGGTGCCGATCCCGCCGTCGGCGGAGGCGGCGCTGGCCGGGGCGACGGTGCTGGCGAACCTGTCCGGCTCACCGATCACGGTCGGCCGGGCCGACACCCGGCACCTGCTGTCGCGCTCGGCGTCGGCGCGCTGCCTGGCCGCCTACGTCTACGCCGCCGCGGGTGAGGGCGAGTCGACCACGGACGTCTCGTGGGACGGCCAGACCATGATCTACGAGAACGGCGTGCTGCTCGCGGAGTCCGGGCGCTTCCCGCAGGGCGCGCGGCACGCGGTCGCCGACGTCGACCTGGACCTGATCGCCGGCGAGCGGCGCCGCCAGGGCACCTTCGACGACAACCGCCGCACCCACGCCGCCCGCACCGACGCCTTCCGCACGGTGGCGTTCCGGCTCGATCCGCCCGGCCACGACATCGGCCTGCGCCGCACCGTGGAGCGTTTCCCGTTCGTGCCCGCCGACCCGGCGCGCCTGGAGCAGGACTGCTTCGAGGCCTACTCGATCCAGGTCGCCGGGCTGGAGCAGCGGCTGCGGGCGATCGGCCAGCCGAAGGTCGTGATCGGTGTGTCCGGCGGGCTCGACTCCACCCACGCCCTGATCGTCGCGGCGCGGGCGATGGACCGGCTCGGCCGCCCGCGCACCGACATCCTCGCCTTCACCATGCCCGGCTTCGCCACCTCCGACCACACCCGCAACAACGCCGTCGCACTGTCCGAGGCCCTCGGCGTCACCTTCGCCACGATCGACATCACCGGCACCGCGCGGACGATGCTGTCGGAGATCGACCACCCCTTCGGCCGGGGCGAGCCCGTCTACGACGTCACCTTCGAGAACGTCCAGGCCGGGCTGCGCACCGACTACCTGTTCCGGCTGGCGAACCAGCGCGGCGGGATCGTGCTCGGCACCGGGGACCTGTCGGAGATCGCGCTCGGCTGGTCCACCTACGGCGTCGGCGACCAGATGTCGCACTACAACGTCAACGGCGGCGTCCCGAAGACGCTGATGCAGCACCTCATCCGCTGGGTGGTCTCCTCCGAGCAGTTCCCGCCCGAGGTGTCGGCGGTGCTGCGCTCGGTGCTCGACACCGAGATCACCCCGGAGCTGGTGCCCTCGGACGGGACGACCGAGGTGCAGTCCAGCCAGGCCACCGTCGGTCCGTACGCGCTGCAGGACTTCACGCTCTGGTACACGCTGCGGCACGGCTTCCGGCCGTCGAAGATCGCGTTCCTGGCCGGGCACGCCTGGTCCGACGCCGCCGCGGGCCAGTGGCCGCCCGGGTTCCCCGACGACGAGCGGCCCGCCTACTCTCCCGCCGAGATCCGGCGCTGGCTGCAGGTCTTCGCGCGACGGTTCTTCCAGTTCGCGCAGTTCAAGCGCTCCGCGCTGCCGAACGGGCCGAAGGTGTCCGCGGGCGGCGCGCTGTCACCCCGCGGGGACTGGCGGGCACCCTCGGACCTGTCGGCGACGATCTGGCTGGACGAGATCGAACGCGAGGTCCCGGCCGGCTGAGGGCGGCCCGCCGCGGGGCGCGACGCGGACGCCGCAGCACCCGGGGTCCGGACGGGGGTGACCCACTGGGCCGTCCGGCGGCGACGACGGGTGAGCCGATCACACGTCCGGCGCAGCGGTGGTGCGTGTCGTCGTGTCGCCGGCACCGGTCGCCGATCGGCGGCACGGTTCACCGAGCGGGCGGGGCCGCCCTGTGCCGCCGGGGCGGCGTCACACCGGGCGGCTGGACCGCCGGAGGGCCCCGGCGCTATTCCGCACACCCCTCGCGAGCAGCGGGAACACCCGGTCCTGAGTGGACCGACGGACCCCGGACGACGGGCCCCCCGCCCCGCCGGGGGCGGGTGAACCCGACCACTACTGTCGCCCGCATTCGACCTGGAGGTGAGTCGTGGCACTCGCGAACATCCTGTCCGAGATGCCGGATCTGCTGGAGCGGACCCTGGCGGAACACACCCCCGACGCGCAGGGCTTCTGCCGTGAGTGCCGGGACGCGACGGGGGTCAGCGCCACCTGGCCCTGCGTGACCCGCGAGCTGGCCGAGCAGGCCCGCTCGATGTCCTCCGGCGGCCCCGGCACCGTCGACGAGCGGCCCGCCGAGGGCACCGTGGCCGGGCGTCGCCGGGCCCGGGACCTCTCGGCCCCGCTCGGCAACGGCCGGCACCGCTCGATCTAGGCCGCCCCGGCGCCCCGGACACCACGTCCGGGGCGCCGTCGTCGTCAGGACAGCCGGGCCGGCGCGTCCGGGCGGTGCGTCTCCCGGATGAGCAGCACCGCGACCAGCGAGATCACGGCGACGACGACCATGTAGGCCGCGACCGCCATCGACGTCCCGTAGCCCTGCTGCAGCGCGGCGGCGATCAGCGGTGCGAACCCGCCGCCCAGCACGGCGCCCACGGCGTAGGAGAACGAGGCGCCGCTGTAGCGGAAGCGGGCCTCGAACATCTCCGCGAACAACGCGGACTGCGGGCCGTAGGACAGGCCCAGCCCCACCGTGAGCACGACGACCGCGACGACCATCGCGGCGAACCCGGTGGTGTCGAGCAGCAGGAAGAACGGCACCGGCCACACCACGAGCAGCACCGAGCCCACCAGGTAGGCGCGCTTGCGGCCCACCCGGTCGGACCAGACCGCGCCGGCGACGATGCTGACCAGCCAGCTCAGCGAGCCGATGATCACGACGACGATCATGGTGTTCCGCGGGACCTCGAGCACCTGGGTGCCGTAGGAGAGCAGGTAGGCCAGGAAGATGTAGCCGATCGCGTTGTTCGCCACGAAGCTGACCGAGGCCAGCACCAGCTCGCGCGGACGGTGCCGGAACACCTCCAGGATCGGGGCGCGGCTGCGGCCGCGGTTCTGGCGCAGCATCGCGAAGACCGGGCTCTCCTCCACCCGCAGCCGGATCACGAGCCCGACGACGACCAGCAGGATCGACAGCAGGAACGGGATCCGCCAGCCCCACGCGGCGAACTGCTCGGGGGTGGTCAGGTTGGACACGACGAGGAACACCAGCTGGGCCAGGATCAGCCCGGCGGGCACCCCGATCTGCGGGAACGAGCCGTAGCGCCCGCGCCTGCCGGGCGGGGCGTGCTCGACCGCCATCAGCGCGGCGCCGCCCCACTCACCGCCGGCCGAGAGGCCCTGCAGCAGGCGCAGCACGACGAGCAGCACCGGCGCCGCGACGCCGATCTGGCCGTAGGTGGGCAGCAGGCCGACGCCGACGGTGGCCACGCCCATCAGCAGCAGCGAGAAGACCAGCATCTTCTTGCGGCCGAGGCGGTCGCCGAAGTGCCCCCACACGATGCCGCCGAGCGGACGCGCCACCAGGCCGACCCCGAGGGTCGCGAACGCGGCCAGGGTGCCCGAGGCCGCGGACATCGTGGTGAAGAACTGGCTGTTGAACACCAGGGCCGCGGCCGTGGCGTAGATGAAGAAGTCGTACCACTCGATCGTCGTGCCGATCGCGCTCGTCGCGGCGACCCGGCGCACCTGCCCGGGCGCGGAGCCGGTCGTGTCGGCGGCACTCGTCGGGCCCGCGCCGGGCCCGGCCTGCTGCTCGGTCATGCGTCCTCCCCTGCCCCGGGACGGCGGTGTCCCGGACAGCGCTACTTTGCACCGAACGTCCGGTCGGGTAAAGACGTCCGGGGTGCCCGATCCGCGCCACTCGTCGCACGGCCGGGTGCGGTCGCCGCCACGAACGGTCCGCGAAGATCGGACATCACGGGACATTCGCTACCGTCCGGTCACTGAACACGCGGTCCGGTACCCCCGACGGGCCGGGATCCCCCGATCCCGACGCTCCCCCGCAGCCCGGCCGGTCCGCGTGCCGGAGGAGAGACCGTCGTGCCCCGACACCGACATCGGGCGCAGGCCGGGCTGCGGCCCGGTCTGCGTCACGTCGCCACCGCGGCCGCCGTCGCGAGCGGCACGCTCGCCGTCGTCACGCCCGTGACCGGGCTCGGCCTCGGGCCGGCCGAGGCCGACCTGCGCCTGGCCGCACAGGACGTGTCCGACGGCCGGGACGACGACGGCCCCGGCGCTCCGTCCGCCGAGGCCGCGGCCGCCGCCGGGGGACTGCGGGACACACCCGTGCTCGGCGCCGAGATCGTCCGCGACGCGGGCCTGCTCGACCCCGCCGCGGACGCGAGCCTCGCCGCGGCCCGCAAGGCCCAGGACCTCGCGCAGGAGGCCGCCGAGCAGGCCAGGACCGCCGCCGAGCTCGCCGCCCGCGGGCTGGGCGATCCGTCGTGCGGGCTCGACCTCGACGACCTGGGCCGGGTCAAGGCCTGGGTGTCCGACGCCGCGGAGTTCCTCGGCTGCGCCTACGGCGAGACCGACCTGATCGGCGTCGCACAGCGCGAGAACGCCTCCGACCACCCGACCGGACACGCCCTGGACATCATGGTGCGCGGGCAGAAGGGCGACCGCATCGCCGACTGCGCCCTGGCCAACGCCGACGAGCTCGGCGTGAAGTACGTGATCTGGGAGCAGCGCATGAACGACGGCTCCGGGTGGTCGACGATGGAGGACCGCGGCGGGGACACCGCGAACCACTACGACCACGTGCACATCTCGTTCGACAAGCGCGCCGGGTCCGGCGAGCCGGACCTCGGCCGCTGCGCCTGACCCGCAGCCCGATCCGCGGCGGTGCACGGACCGGGCTGCGGTGGTCTCAGACGCCGATCTTCGCCGGGCGTCCGTCCTTCAGGTGCCGGATCGCGGCGACGGCCGGACGCGGCTGCGCGGCTCCGCCGTCGGGCCAGTGCGACGCGGGCCTCTCCGGTGAGGCGTCGTCGACGTCGCCCGGGTGCTGCACCGAGACCAGCACGAAGTTCTCGGTGACGACCGGCCCGCAGCACTCCGACCCGACCGGGACGCTGGCGAACAGCCGGGTCGAGCCGCGCTGCGGCCCCTCCAGCACGACGCCGTAGAGGCCGTCGTTGATCTCCAGCGCCTGGCTGGAGTCGGTCGAGACCCACAGGTTGCCGTAGGGGTCGAACGCCACGTTGTCCGGCGAGGTGATCGGGCTGACCTGGGACTTGTCGAACCCGCCGAAGTAGGTCGACGGGTCGTCGGGGTTCCCGCAGACCAGCAGGATGTTCCAGGCGAACGTCGTCGCCGCCGGGTCGTCACGCGTCTCGGTGAGCTCGATGACGTGGCCGTGCTGGTTGGCGTTGCGCGGGTTCGCCTCGTCCGGACCGGCCTTGGCGCCCGCCTTGCCGCGGTCGGAGTTGTTGGTGCAGGCGATGTAGACCTTCCCGGTGCGCGGGTTGGGCTCCACGTCCTCCGGGCGGTCCATCTTCGTCGCGCCGACCCTGTCCGCGGCGAGCCGGGTGAACACGAAGACGTCGGCGACGCTCATGCCGTCCACGTAGGACGTCGTGGTCGAGGCCAGCGGCTTCCACTGCCCGGAGCCGTCGAAGCGGCCGTCGCGCGGCAGCGCCCCGGTGCCGGTGATCTCCGCGGCCGGGCTGTCCCCGGTGAACGTCGCGACGTAGAGCGTGCCCGACGACAGGAGGGTGGCGTTGTGCTCGCGTGCGGCCCGGCTGTGACCACGGCGCATCCGCTTGTCCGACACGAACTTGTAGACGTAGTCGAAGCGCTCGTCGTCGCCCATGTAGACGACGGGGCGCCCGTCACGGGTGAGCGCGACGGTGGCGCCCTCGTGCTTGAAGCGGCCGAGCGCGGTGTGCTTGACCGGCTTCGAGCGCGGGTCGTGCGGGTCGATCTCGACGATGTAGCCGAACCGGTTGGCCTCGTTCGGCTCCTGCGCGAGGTCCCAGCGCGGGTCGACGGTCTCCCACCGGCGCTCCGAGGACCCCTCGGAGATGCCGTAGCGCTTCGCCCGCTCGTCGGTGACCGGGCCGGAGGCGAAGTAGCCGTCGAAGTTCTCCTCGCCGGACAGGAAGGTGCCCCACGGAGTGGTGCCACCGGCGCAGTTGCCGATCATGCCCTTCACGCTGCGCCCGGTCGGGTCGGCCTTCGTGCGCAGCACCTCGGCCCCGGCGGCCGGGCCGTCGAGCACCATCTCGGTGTCGGCGGTGATGCGCCGGTTGAGCCTCCCGGCGCGGTCGTAGCGCAGCTCGCCGGTGCGCAGGTCGCGGGTCACCTCGACGACGCCGCCGCCGTGCGCGGCCATGCCGATCCGGATCTGCTCGGGGGTGGGGGCGTCCTCGTCGTACCCGCGGAACATCAGCGGCTCGAGCGTGTACTCGTGGTTGGAGAACATGACGTAGCGGCGGCCGGGGCCGTCGATCGGCAGGATCCCGCAGAAGTCGTTGTTGTAGCCGAACTGGCGGGCCTGCGCGGCGGCGGTCTGGTTCTCGAAGTCGAACTCCGGCGCGTCCGGGAACATCGGGTCGCCCCAGCGGATCACGACGTTGCTCGCGTAGTCGACCGGCACGCGGATCGCGTCGTCGAGGTTCGGCGCGACCGTCTCGTACTGCAGCCCGCGCGGGGGCCGGGCCTGCACCGGAGCGGCCACGTCGGCGCCGAGCGGGTGGGCCGGCGCGGCCGGGGTGGGCTCGGCCGCCGAGGCGGTGCCGGCCAGGGCCACACCGGCCCCGGCGCCCAGGCCGATCACCGCACCGGCGCGGAGCATCCCGCGCCGGTCGAGCACGGCCTGCATGACGTCACCGAAGTAGGCGTTCGACGACGGGTTGGGCTCGGGCCGGGAGCAGGCGTCGCCGCACCGGTAGCGGCAGGTGAGGCCCTGACGTCCGTGCCGCACGCGGTCGAGGAGCGGGAGGGCACGGCGGGGGCCGGCCTGGGGGGCGTCGCCGGGGCAGCTGTGGGCCACGGTCGTCCTCCTGGGGTCGTGGTGGGATGACGCGGTCCGGTCCGGTCCGTTCGGAACCGTCCGTTTCCTCCGCATCCCAGCACCCCCGTTCTCCCGTGGGGTGAGGAGAAGGTGGCCGCCGGGTGAACGCATCCCCGGAAGGGGTGGTGTCGACCACGCAACGCGACCGGCGCGGTCACCCGTCGGGTGACCGCGCCGGTCGCGCGTGCGCTGGACGAGGGCACGGACCGGGGCGGGCGCGTGCCTCGCCCCGGCCCGGCGGGATCAGACGATGCCCTGGCGGGCGGCGGTGTAGACGATCTCGGTGCGACGACGGACCTCGAGCTTGTCGCGCAGGTTCCGCACGTGGAACTTCACGGTGGCCTCGGAGATCCGCAGCCGGGTCCCGATCTCGCGGTTGGACAGGCCGACGGCGAGCAGCCGCAGGACCTGGTTCTCGCGGTCGGTCAGCAGCGAGGTCTTGCAGAGGTCCGGCGTGGGCGACGGCGCCGGGTCGGTGTCGCGCAGCACCTGCAGCGGGCCGGCGCTCGCGGTGCCCGGGTCGAAGACACCCTCGCCGCGCAGGACCGTGCGCAGCGCCCGCACGATCTCGGCGGTGTCGGCACCCTTGCGCAGGTAGCCGTGGACACCCAGGCGGACGGTGCGCATCATCGAGTCGCGGTCACGGCAGCCGGTCAGCACGAGGATCTTCACCCCGCGGCAGCGCTCCAGCAGCGCGCGCACCAGGTCGAGGCCGGGCCGCTCGTCGCGGGCGAACTCGATGTCGACGATGATCGCGTCGGGGCGGGCGCGCTCGGCGGCCATCAGGGCGTCGCGCGGGGAGGCTGCCTCACCGGCCGGGGCCAGGTCGGGCTCGGCGGTCAGCAGGGCGCGCAGCCCGTGCCGGACGACCGGCTCGGAGTCGACGACGAGTACCCGGGCCGCGCGGCGGATCACATCCGCGCCGTCGGCCCCGCGGCCGGCACGCAGATCGGTGGCCTCACGAACGGCTTCGAGCGTCATCGCTGTCCTCCGGTGGATCTGTTGCGTCATCGCAGGAACGCCACCCGGCGTCCCGATGCGGCAAACCGTAAGGAGCGCCACGTTGCCCCCACGTTGCGCGCGATCGAGCGACGTCGCATCCCGCCCCGGTCACGAGGGGTCGAGCCCCCGAGCAGCGGGTATGCTCACGACCCCGGGACGGTCCACCGATTCCGGGACGGTCCCGCGCCGGCGCGGGACATCACGTGGGAGCAGGGCACGACGTGCCCCCAGCCGTGACGGGAGGCGACGTGAGCGGAGCCGAGGGCGGTACGTCCCCCGAGGAGATGGTCGCCGACGCACATCGCCTGCGGCGCATCTACGACGACGGTCTCGGCGCCGGCGGTTCGGCGGGCACCCCCCGCCCGGTCGTCTCGGACTCGTGGCAGCGCAGCCTGGCCGCGCACGTCGACCCGGAGGGCCGACTCCCCCCGCTCATCTATCTCGCCGACGAGCTGAAGGAGGTCCGAACCGGCCACCCGCTGCACGCGGTGATGCCGCTGCTCCGTTCCACCCTCGTGAGCATCGCCGACGAGGCGATGCACGTGATGCTCGTGACCGATGCCGACGGCACCGTCCTGTGGCGCGACGGCGCGCACGGCCTGCTGCACTCCGCCGACGACGTCGGACTCGTCGAGGGCACCCGCTGGGCCGAGGAGACGATCGGCACCAACGCGATGGGGACGGCGCTGGCCGTCGACGAGCCGGTCCGGATCCACTCCGCCGAGCACCTCGTCCGGACCTACCACGACTGGACCTGCGTCGCGGCCCCCGTGCACGACCCCGACACCGGCGACACCATCGGCGCGATCGACATCTCCGGGCCGCTGCACACCGTGCACCCCGCGCTGGTGCAGCTGGTGACGGCGACCGCGCACCTCGCGGAGAACCAGCTGCGGGTGCGGCTGGCGATCGCCGACGAGCGGCTGCGGGTCAAGAACATGCCGCACCTCGCGGCGCTGCGCGGCTCCGAGGGCGCCCTGCTGTCCGCGAGCGGCCGGGTCATCGCCAGCGAGCCCTACGGCCTGTTCCCCGAGCGGATCCGGCTCGACGACGGCGTCGACCGGGTGCAGCTCGGCGACGGCCGGGAGATGGCCGTCGAGAGGCTGGCCGAGGGCTACCTGCTGGTGCCGCCGTCGCGGCGGCGCGGGCGCGTCGTCCCGACGGCGCCGACCGGTGCGCCCCGCCCGCTGGAGCTGCGCTTCACCGGCGGGGCCGGTCCGCGCGTCACCCTCGACGGCGAGGAGTTCGCCGCCACCCTGCGCCCGGCGGAGATCCTCACCGCGCTGGCGCTGCACCCCGACGGGCTCTCCGGCGAGCAGCTGACCCTGATGCTCTACGGCGAGGACGGCAACCCGACCACCGTCCGCGGCGAGATCCACCGGCTGCGGTCGTCGCTGGGCGCGGAGCTGCTGCTCACCCGCCCCTACCGGCTGGCGGCCGGGCCCCAGGCCGACTTCCTGCGGGTCCGCGCGGCGCTGCGCGACGGCCGGGTCTCCGACGCGCTCGACTCCTGCCACGGCGAGCTGCTGCCCCGCTCCGACGCGCCCGCCGTGCGCGAGCTGCGCGACGAGCTCGTGGTCGGGCTGCGGCACGCCGTGCTCGCCTCGGACGACGTCGCGCTCCTGCACCGCTTCGTCGTGCACCCGCTGGGGACCGACGACCTGGAGGTGCACGAGCTGCTGCTGGACCTGCTGGACCGGGACGACCCGCGCCGCGCCGCCGTCGCCGCACGGGCCGAGCACCTGCGGGACTGACCCCCGGGCCGCGCTCAGGTCTGTGCGGCCAGCGGGCTGTCCGGCTCGGGCTCCAGCTCTCCCGCGCGCCACAGGGCCGCGTAGCGACCGCCCGCGCGGACCAGCTCGTCGTGCGTGCCCTCCTCGGCGATCCGACCGCCGAACAGCACCACGATCCGGTCCGCCCGCCGCGCGGTCTGCAGCCGGTGGGCGACGACGAACGCGGTCCGCCGCGACGCCACCCGTTCCCCCGCCGCCAGCACGGTGGCCTCGGTGGCCGGGTCCAGTGCCGCGGTCGCCTCGTCGAAGATCAGGACGTCCGGGTCGACCAGCTCGGCCCGCGCCAGCGCGACGAGCTGCCGCTGCCCCGCCGACAGGCCCTGCCCCCGCTCCCCCACCGGGGTGCGGAACCCCTGCGGCAGCGCCCGCACCAGGCCCAGCGCCCCGACCGCGCGGGCCGCGGCCTCGATCCGCTCCGGCGGGGCGTCCGGTCGGCCGTAGGCGATGTTCGAGGCGACGTCACCGGTGAACAGGTGCGCCTCCTGCGGGACCACCCCGAGCCGCGCGCGGTACCCGGCCAGCGGGAAGCGGCGCACGTCGACGCCGTCGACGCGGACCTGGCCGTCGCCGGTGTCGTAGAACCGGGCGATCAGCTTGATCAGCGTCGACTTGCCGGCGCCGGTCGCGCCCACCAGCGCGACGGTCTCGCCCGCCCCGACGCGCAGCGACACGTCGTCGAGGGCGGGGGCGTCCACCCCCGGGTAGCGGAACGTCACGTGGTCCAGCTCGACCTCGCCGCGCAGCCGCGGCGGCACGGGCGCGGGCCGCTCGGGCTCGTCCGGGACGGAGGTGGGCGTGCGCAGCAGCTCCGAGATCCGGTTCAGGCCGACCCGGGCCTGCTGGTAGCCGTCGAACACCTGCGACAGCTGCTGCACCGGGCCGAAGAACAGGGTCAGGTACAGCAGGAACGCGGTGAGCACGCCCGGGGTGATGTCCCCGCCGACGATGCGGGTCCCGCCGACGAACAGCACGACCGCCGTGGCGATGTCGGACAGGAACGCCACGAACGGGAAGTAGGTGGCGATGTAGCGCTGCGCGCGCAGCCGCGACCGGCGGTAGGCGTCGGAGCGCTCGCCGAAGCGGTCGTAGCTCAGCTCCTCGCGGACGTAGGCCTGCGCGATGCGCACCCCGGACACGTTCTCCTGCAGGTCGGCGTTGACCACGCTGACCCGCTCGCGGGCCTCGGCGTAGGCGCGGGAGGAGAACCGGCGGAACACCACGGTGCCGACCGCGAGCAGCGGCAGCAGCCAGCCCAGCGCGTACAGCGCGAGCTGCGGGTCGGTGAGCACCAGCGCGGTCGCGACCCCGCCGATCGTCAGGAGGCTGACGACCGCCTGCGCCAGCCCGGTCTGCAGGAACGTGGACAGCGCGTCCACGTCGGTGGTCATCCGGGTCATGATCCGGCCGGACAGCTCGCGCTCGTAGAAGTCGAGGCCGAGCCGCTGCAGGTGCGCGTAGCTGCGCAGCCGCAGCAGGTAGAGCAGGCTCTCCCCGGCCCGGGCGGTGACCAGCGTCTGGAACCCGACGACGACCGCGTCCAGCACGACGATCAGCAGCCCGGCCAGCGCCGCCAGCAGCAGGACCCGGGTGGCGCCGTCGGCGATGCCGTCGTCGACGGCGATCCGGGCGATGCTGGGCAGGGCCAGGGTCGCCAGCGCGTCCGCGGTCATCAGCGCGACGCCGAGCACCAGCAGCCACCGCACGGGGCGCAGCAGCGAGGACAGCCGGAACGCGGGATCGGGGGCGGTCGGGTCGTCGTCGCCGCGCAGCCGGGGTGACTCCTTCGCCGGGGGCAGCTTCGCGACGGACTCGAGCAGCTCGGGGGTCGCGCTGATCCCACCGGCCCAGCCGGCCGCGCCGCCGCCGTCGCGGGTCAGGGCCCGGTCCGGGTCCTCCTCGATGCTGACCCGCGGCCACAGCTCCGGGGTGACGGCCGGGCCCACCGGTGCATCGGCGAGTACGCGGGCGCCGGTGCCGGTGCCGGGTGCCGCCTCGTGGGCGGCGGGCTCGCGGGTACCGCCGCCGAGCTCGTCGGCGGGGCCGGTGGCGAGCAGCTCCCGGAACAGCGCGCACCGGCCGCGCAGCTCGTCCTCGGTGCCGGTGTCGACGACCCGGCCCTTGTCCAGCACCGCGATCCGGTCGGCCAGCGCCAGGGTGGACCGCCGGTGCGCGACCAGCAGCGTGGTCCGCTCGGCGGTCAGCTCGTGCAGGGTCTCGTGGATCGCGGCCTCGGTCGCGGTGTCGACCGCGGAGGTCGCGTCGTCGAGCACGAGCACCCGCGGCCGGGTCAGCATCGCCCGGGCCAGCGCGATCCGCTGCCGCTGACCGCCGGACAGGGTCAGGCCGCGCTCGCCGACCTCGGTGTCGTAGCCGTCGGGCAGGTCCTCGACGAACGACGCCACCTGCGCGGCCTCGGCGGCGGCGCGGATCTCGTCCTCGCCGGCGTCGGGCCGGCCGTAGGCGATGTTGTTGCGGATGCTGTCGGAGAACAGGAACGCCTCCTCGAACACCACCCCCAGCTCGGCGCGCAGGTCGTGCAGCCGCAGGTCGCGCAGGTCCACCCCGCCGATCGCGAGACGCCCGGCCTGCGGGTCGTAGAAGCGGGGCAGCAGCAGGGCCACCGTCGACTTGCCCGAGCCGGGCGGACCGACCAGGGCGAGGGTCTCGCCGGGTTCGACGCGCAGGGAGAGCCCGTCCAGAACCGGATCGGGGGCGGCGTCGCCGTCCGGGCCGGAACCCGCGGGCTCGTAGCCGAACCGGACGTCGTCCAGCTCGACGGTCAGCGGGCCCTCGGGCAGCGCGGCCGGACGCTCCGGGTCGACGATCCCCGGTGCGGCGTCGACGATCTCGAAGACACGCTCCGCCCCGGCCCGGGTCAGCTGCGCGGTGACCACGAGCGCGCCGATCAGCCGGGCGGGCCCGACGAGCATTCCGACGTAGGTGGTGAACGCCAGGAACGTGCCCAGGTCGATCGTGCCGCGGGCGGCCATCCAGCCACCGACGCCGATCACTGCGACCTGTCCCAGCCCGGGCAGCGCGAGCAGCATCGGGTTGAGCCGCGCGGTCAGCCCGGCGGCCCGCAGCCGCTCGCCGTAGAGCCGGCGGGCCCGTCCCTCCAGCGTGGCGGTCTCGCGGGCCTCCTGTCCGAATCCCTTCACCACGCGCACGCCGGTGACGGTCTCCTCGACCTGCTGGGCGATCTCGGCGGCCCGTTGCTGCGCGGACCAGGTGGCCGGGAACAGCCTGCGCCGGATGCTGTTGGTCGCCAGGAACGCCAGCGGCAGCATGACCAGCGCGACCACGGTGAGCAGCGGCGACAGATACAGCATCGCGACGATCGCGACGACCACCAGCACCACGGTGCCCGCCGACAGCGGCACCATCGACAGGAAGCCCTGCACCAGCTGCAGGTCGGAGATGGCCCGCGAGGCGACCTGGCCGGTGCGCAGCCGGTCCTGGCGGACGCCGTCCATGCGCTGCACCGCGCCGAACACCGCGCGCCGCAGGTCGTGCTGCACGTTCAGCGCCATCTTGCCGCCGAGGTAGCGGCGCACGAAGGCACCGACGAACTTCAGCACGCCCAGCACCAGGAGCCCGCCGACGACCGGCGTGAGCACGCCGGTGTCCCCGCCGATCGCGCCGTTCACGCCCTCGCGGATCAGCAGCGGACCGATCGCCTCCAGCCCGACGCCGAGCATCGACGCGACGAGCGCACCGACGGTGACGCGGCGGTGCCGCATGCAGGCCGTGGCCAGTCTGCGGATCCAGCCGGGGCGTGCGGAGGGGTGGGGAGAAGGCACGTCGCCAGGCTATGCCCGCCCCCCGACAACCGGCCCGGCGACG
This sequence comes from Pseudonocardia sp. DR1-2, assembly GCF_023717215.1. Classification (NCBI taxonomy): domain Bacteria; kingdom Bacillati; phylum Actinomycetota; class Actinomycetes; order Pseudonocardiales; family Pseudonocardiaceae; genus Pseudonocardia; species Pseudonocardia sp. DR1-2. The sequence goes on from NZ_JAMQOF010000003.1 coordinate 416,154, forward strand.
CCGCCCGGCGCGGGGCCGGCGGGCACCCGCCGTCGACGACGGCCGCTCTCCCGCACCGCCCACCGGACTCCCGGCCACCGCCGCCCCTGCGCCGCCACCTCGTCGCTCCGGACCCGCGCCGTCGATCAGTACACGAGCGCGGCCGGGAGCCGGGCGGACGACGCTCATGCGCTGATCGACAGGGCTACGGCGGTGCTCACCGCGGGAGGCGGCTCGGGAGCGGCGTCCCGTACGTACGGCAGCGCCGGGCCCGGGGGCCGCCGGCTCGTCTCAGGTGATGTCCCGCCGCGCCCCGACGACGGCGGCCAGTGCGATCCCCGCGGCCGTCCAGACCGCCAGGACCAGCAGCCCGACCCAGCCGGGCGGCGGGGCGCTGACCCCGGCCAGGAACTCCAGGACGAACTGCGACTGCGCCCCCAGCCCGGCCGAGCTCACGACCGGCTCCCAGATCGCGAGGTCACCGGCGTTGCCGGGCAGGAACGGCGTCAGCCGGGCGAACACCGACGGGTCGCCGAGCGAGGACCCGTCGCCCGCGCGCAGCGCCCCGGCGATCAGGTTCTCCCCGATGAGCAGGTAGCCGACGGTGAGCGCGATCGCCCCGGCCTGGTTGGTCACCAGGGTCCCGACGGCGACGCCGAGCACCCCCCACAGCGCGCACACCAGGATGCCGATCGCGCCCAGCCCGGCGAGCCGCCCGAGGTCGGGCAGCTGCTGGCCGCCGAGCGCCGCACCGCCGAGCAGCGGACCGACCACGACGAGGAACAGCGCGTACAGCCCGGCGACGACGGCGGCGATCAGCGCCTTGGCCGCGAGCACCTGGCCACGGGACCCGGTCAGGTAGGCCAGCGTGACGGTGCGGTGCCGGAAGTCGCCGGTGCCCAGCAGCGTCCCGAAGGCGCCGCCGACGATCGCGGTCATGGTCAGCGCCGACGCCAGGCCGGCGAGCATCAGGATCGACGAGGTGTCGGTGGCCTGCGGCACGAGCAGCTGCAGGATGCTGCCGAGCAGGCTCTGGGCCAGCGCGAGCAGCAGCACCGGCAGGAACAGCAGCCACCACACCCGGGTGGACAGGGTCTTGCGGACCTCGGCGGTCAGGACCGCGCGGAAGCGGTCGAGGCTCACGGTCGCCATCAGCGCTGCTCCTCCCCGGCGAGCAGGCGCAGGAACATCTGTTCCAGCCCGGCCCGCTCCTCGCTCATGCCGTACACGGCGACGCCCGCGGCGAGCGCCAGGTCCCCGACGCGGACCGCGTCGGCCCCGCCGACGGCCAGCACGCCGTCGTCGACGCGGTCGATCTCGGTGATTCCGTCCGTGGCGAGCGCCTCGGCCAGCCGGGCCGGGTCCGCGGCGCGCACGAGCACCCGCGAGCCGTGGCCGGCGCGCAGCTCGGCGACGGTGCCGTCGAAACGGCAGGCACCACGATCGATGACGACCAGGCGCTGCGCGGTCAGCTCCATCTCGGCCAGCTGGTGGGAGGAGACGAGCACACTGCGCCCGGACGCGGCGAAGGCCTGCAGGAACGAGCGCAGCCAGGCGATGCCGTCGGGGTCGAGGCCGTTGCCCGGCTCGTCGAGTACGAGGATGCGCGGGTCGCCGAGCAGCGCGACGGCCAGGGCCAGGCGCTGGTTCATGCCGAGCGAGAACCCGCCCGCCGAGCGGTCCGCGGCGGCGGCCAGGCCGACCAGCGTGAGGACCTCGTCGACCCGCGAGTCGGGGACGCCGATCGCGGCGGCCGCGGCGCGCAGGTGCGCACGCGCGGTGCGCCGCGGGTGCACGCCCTGGACCTCCAGGACCGCGCCGACGACGCGGCCGGGCGAGGTCAGCGCGGAGAACGGGACGTCGTCGACGAGCGCGCGCCCGGTGCTGGGCACGACCAGGCCGAGGATCATCCGCAGCGTCGTCGTCTTGCCCGAGCCGTTGGGTCCGAGGAACCCGGTCACCGAGCCGGGCTCGACGGTGAACGACAGGTCGTGCACGGCCTCGACCGGGCCGAACCTCTTGCCCAGACCCTCGACGACGATCCGCCCGCTCCCGGCCGCCGTCGCCGGGTCCGTGGACGCGGTCTCCTGCACTCCGGCCTCCCGCCGTTCTCGCGTCGCGCCCCGGTTCGCACCGGGGCGTCGCCTGCCGGCCATCCTCGCCCAGCCCGGGATCCCGCCGGGAGGCGGCCCCGGCGCGGGACCGGCCGGACGGCGGCGGCCGGGACCACGACCGCTACGCGGTGGCGCGCACCGCCGCCTCGACCGCCGCGGCGAGGGTGTCCAGGTACGCGTCGTCGCACGCCGCCCCGGTGACCAGCACCCGGAACAGCAGCGGAGCGATCAGGAGGTCGACCGCGAGATCGACGTCCACCGACGGCGGGAGGTCCCCCCGCTCGACCGCCGCCCGCAGCATCTCCACGCCGACCTCCCGCCGGGGGCCGGCCACGTCCGCCTGCATCACCTCGGCGAGGGCCGGGGTGTGGCGGAGCTCGGCCAGCAGCGTCGGGACCACGTCCGCCACCACCGGGGCGGCCACCTGGTCACGCAGCTCCCCGAGCAGCTCCCGCAGGTCGCTGCGGAACGCGCCGGTCGACGGAGCGGGGGGCAACGTGTCGGCGACGGCCTGACGGACCAGGTCGGCCAGCATCTCCTGCTTCGACGACCAGCGGCGGTACAGCGCGGCCTTGCCCACCCCCGCACGCCGTGCGACGGCTTCCATCGACAGGCGGGCGTACCCGCCCGCGGCCAGCTCGGCGAAGGTCGCGGACACGATCGCCTCGGTGACACGAGGGCGTAGCACCGCTCCGCCGGTGGTGGCTCGTCGGACGGTCACACCCTCACCCTAGCGACCGACGGAACGCGTGCGTTCCGGCGACTGGTCGTCGACCGGCCACGTCGCCGACCGCACCCCGGCCGCGATCTCCTCCGTCGCGGTGGCGACCTCGTCGTGCGCCACCGCGACGACATCGGCCCCTTCGACCTGCGCCCGGCCTTCCCGCGCGCACCCGGGGTCCCGGGATCGGACCGATCCGGTCGGCACTGGCGCGAGACCGACGAAACGGACTTGAATGGCGTGCGTCACACGCTCAGCGACGAGCCCCGAGGAGCCACCCCGTGATCGACCCGACCAGCACCGTGTCCTCCCTGCTGCGCACCCACGCCACCGGGCGCCCGGACGACGAGGCCCTGCGCTTCGGCGACGTCCGCCGCACCTGGTCCGAGCTCGACGTCCGGGTGCGCAGGCTCGCGGCGGCCCTGCGCGCGGAGGGCATCGGCCCGGGCGACCGGGTCGCGGTGCTGGACCTCAACCACCCGTCGTGCCTGGAGCTGTCGCTGGCGTGCGCGTGGATCGGGGCGGCGAACGCGGTCGTGAACTTCCGGCTCGCCCCGCCGGAGATCGTCTACGTGATCGGCGACGCCCGGGCGCGGCTGCTGCTGGTCGGCCCGGAGTTCGCCGGAGCGGTCGGGCAGCTGCGGGAGAAGCTCACCGCGGTGGAGCGGGTGCTCCACGTGGGCGGGGACGCCGACGAGTACGAGGCGTTCCTCGCCGCACACGAGCCGGACACCGACCCCTACGACGCCGGCCCCGGCGACTGCTTCGTACAGCTCTACACCTCGGGCACCACCGGGTTCCCGAAGGGCGCGATGCTCACCCACGGCGCGATGCTGGCGCACGCCGCGCACGTCGCCGCGGACTTCGAGCTGACGCCGACCGACGTCGTGCAGGTCGCGATGCCGCTGTTCCACGTCGGCGGGACCAGCTACGCCTTCCTCGCGCTCGCCCAGGGCGCGCGGATCGTGATGGCCCGGATGCCCGACCCGGCGGCGCTGCTGGACATGGTCGCCGCGGAGGGCATCACGCACACGTTCTGGGTGCCCGCGCTGATGGGCGCGATGACCCAGGTGCCGGGCGCGGCCGACCGCGACTACACGTCGCTGCGGGCCATCTCCTACGGCGCCTCGCCGATGCCGCTGCCGGTGATGCGGGCGTCGCTGGCGCTGTTCGGCCCGAAGCTGCACCAGGTCTACGGGATGACCGAGGCCTGCGGCGTGGTCAGCTCGCTGGGCCCGGAGGACCACGGGGACCCGGCCGTCGAGCACCGGCTGGTGTCGGCGGGCAGGCCGATCACCGGCTGCACGATCGAGGTGCGCGACCCGGCGACGGGCGAGCGGCTCGGCACGGACGAGCCCGGGGAGATCTGGGTGCGGACCGACCAGCTGATGAGCGGCTACTGGGACAAGCCGGAGGCGACGGCGGCGGCGATCACCCCGGACGGATGGCTGCGGTCCGGCGACGGCGGCCACATCGACGCCGACGGCTACGTCTACGTCACCGACCGGATCAAGGACATGATCGTCTCGGGCGGCGAGAACGTGTACCCGGCCGAGATCGAGCGGGTGCTCGCCGAGCACCCGACCGTCGGCGACGTCGCCGTCATCGGAGTGCCCGACGACCGGTGGGGCGAGGTCCCGAAGGCCTGCGTGGTGGCCGCGCCGGGGGCGACCGTCGACACCGAGGAGCTGCTCGTTCACGCGCGCGCCCACCTGGCGTCGTTCAAGTGTCCGAAGACCGTCGACGTCCTGCCGGAGCTCCCCCGCAACCCGACCGGCAAGATCCTCAAGAAGGATCTCCGGGCACCGTTCTGGGCGGGCCGGGAGCGCAGCACCGTCTGACGTGGCGCCGGTCTCATACTGAGACACGCCGAAACTTGACCGACTCAAGAAAAGCGGGCAGTCTCGCCGCCGTGTCGAACGCATCGGACTACGAGGGCATGCTGCGCGCGGCGTCGCTGCGCGTGACGCGTCCTCGCCTGGCCGTGCTGCAGGCGGTGCACTCCCACCAGCACGCGGACACGGAGTCGATCATCCGTGTCGTGCGGGAGGACCTCGGGGAGGTGTCGCACCAGGCCGTCTACGACGTCCTGCGTGCGCTGCACTCCTCCGGGCTGGTCCGCAGGATCCAGCCCACCGGTTCCGTCGCGCGGTACGAGGCGCGGGTCGGCGACAACCACCACCACGTGGTGTGCCGGTCCTGTGGCGCCATCGCCGACGTCGACTGCGCCGTCGGCTCCGCACCCTGTCTCACCGCCTCCGACGACAACGGCTTCGTGATCGACGAGGCCGAGGTCGTCTACTGGGGCCGGTGCCCCGACTGCTCATCCACTGATCCCGAGAGGATGTCCCGTGTCTGACGAGCACCCCACCGTCGAGAGCGAGATGAACCGCGAGCAGGACGGCGGTTGCCCCGTCGCCGCCGGCCGCATCGCACACCCCACCGAGGGTGGCGGCAACCAGAGCTGGTGGCCGAACCAGCTCAACCTGAAGATCCTCCGCAAGCACGCTCCCGCCGCGGACCCGATGGACGAGGGCTTCGACTACGCGAAGGAGTTCGCGACCGTCGACCTGGACGAGCTCGCCCGCGACGTCGACGCCGTCATCACCACCTCGCAGGACTGGTGGCCCGCCGACCACGGCAGCTACGCCGGGTTCTTCATCCGGATGGCCTGGCACTCGGCCGGCACCTACCGGACCTACGACGGCCGCGGCGGCGCCGGCGCAGGCATGCAGCGCTTCGCCCCGCTGAACAGCTGGCCCGACAACGGCAACCTCGACAAGGCCCGCCGGCTGCTGTGGCCGGTCAAGCAGAAGTGGGGCCGCAAGGTCTCCTGGGCCGACCTGATGGTCTTCGCGGGCAACCGCGCCCACGAGATCTCCGGCTTCCCGATGTTCGGCTTCGCCGGCGGCCGCGCCGACGTGTGGGAGCCCGACGAGGACGTCTACTGGGGCTCGGAGAACGTCTGGCTGGGCAACGAGGCGCGCTACGGCGGCAGCAAGGACTTCGCCCACCGCGAGCTGGAGAAGCCGCTCGGCGCGTCGCACATGGGTCTGATCTACGTCAACCCGGAGGGCCCCGACGCCAGCGGTGACCCGATCGCCGCGGCCCGCGACATCCGCGAGACCTTCGGCCGGATGGCGATGAACGACGAGGAGACCGCCGCGCTGATCGTCGGCGGCCACACCCTCGGCAAGACCCACGGCGCCGCCAACCCGGACGAGAACGGCAACGTCGGCCCCGAGCCGGAGGCCGCCGACATCACCGAGCAGGGCCTGGGCTGGAAGCAGAACTTCCGGTCCGGCAAGGGCCGTGACGCCATCACCTCCGGGCTCGAGGTCATCTGGACCCGGACCCCGAACCGGTGGAGCCACGACTACCTCAAGCACCTCTACGCCTACGAGTGGGAGCTGACCGAGTCCCCGGCGGGTGCCAAGCAGTTCATCGCCAAGGACGCGCCGGAGATCATCCCCGACCCGGAGCCCGGCTACCCGAACCGCAAGCCGACGATGCTGGTCACCGACGTCGCGATGCGCGTCGACCCGTCCTACGGCGAGATCACCCGCCGCTGGCTGGACAACCCGTCCGAGTTCGAGGACACCTACCGTCGCGCCTGGTACAAGCTGACCCACCGCGACATGGGCCCGAAGGAGCGCTACATCGGCGCCTGGGTGCCGCAGGAGGAGCTCCTGTGGCAGGACCCGGTCCCGGCCGTCGACCACCCGCTGGTGGACGCCGACGACGTCGCGTCGATCAAGGCGAAGGTGCTGGAGTCCGGCCTGTCGGTCACCGACCTGGTCAAGACCGCCTGGGCCGCGGCCTCGTCGTTCCGCCAGTCCGACAAGCGCGGTGGCGCCAACGGCGGCCGCATCCGCCTGGAGCCGCAGCTGCAGTGGGAGGTCAACGACCCCGACACGCTGCGCCAGGTCGTCTCGACGCTGGAGTCGCTCCAGTCCGACGTCAACGGCTCGCTCACCGGCGGCAAGAAGATCTCCTTCGCGGACCTGGTCGTGCTGGCCGGTGCCGCCGCGGTGGAGAAGGCCGCCAAGGACGCCGGGCACGACATCACCGTCCCGTTCGTCCCGGGCCGCACCGACGCCACCCAGGAGAAGACCGACGTCGAGTCGTTCTCCTACCTGGAGCCCACCGCCGACGGCTTCCGCAACTACCGCGGCAAGGGCCACACCCTGCCCGGCGAGTTCCTGCTCGTCGACCGCGCGAACCTGCTCGGCGTCTCCGCCCCGGAGATGACCGTGCTGGTCGGCGGCCTGCGTGTGCTGGGCGCCAACACCGGCGGGTCGACGGCCGGCGTGTTCACCGACAAGGTCGGCACGCTGACCAACGACTTCTTCACCACCCTGCTGGGCTCCGACGTCCAGTGGCGTTCGGTCGCCGGTGACGACGACTCCTTCGAGGCCGTCGACGCCTCCGGGAACGTGAAGTGGACCGGCACCCGTGCCGACCTGGTCTTCGGGTCGAACTCCGAGCTGCGCGCCGTCGCCGAGGTCTACGCCTCCGACGACGCGAAGGAGAAGTTCGTCCGTGACTTCGTCGCCGCGTGGGACAAGGTCATGATGGCCGACCGCTACGACGTCTGATCGTCGCGTAGCGCATCACGACGCCCGGGCCGGGTCACCGGTCCGGGCGTCGTCGTGTCCGGGCCCTCGCCGCACACCTCCGTCGAGACGCAGCTGAAGGCTTGCGGTGCGCCCCCGCACGACCCTGAGTCGCCTATCGACGCTTTCCGGACGCCGAGATGCAGCTCAGCGGGCTGGGGAGATCCACAACTCCCGCTGAGCTGCATCTCGGCGTTCGACCCGCGGCCCGGCACCCTGGCAGAGTGCCGGCGGCACGCACCGAGGCGGCCGGTCACCCCAGCCCGTCGAGCACTGCCGCGAGCCCCGAGGGCTCGGACAGCATCGGCCAGTGCCCCGTCGGGAGCGCGACGATCGTCCACTCCGGACCGCCCATCTCCGCGAACCCGGGTGCGCCCGCGTCGATCAGCTCCCGGACGTCGTCGGGAGCGAAGCTGCAGGCCACGACGGTCTTGGGCAGCGAGGGGTCGGGCGTCCCGCGACGCGCGCCGGTGAGCACCACCCCGGGCGGCTCGGCCACCGAGCGGGCACGGACATCGTCGAACACGGCGTCCGGGACGCCGGCGGTGCTGCTGCCGGCGGCGTCGAGCTCGGCACGGGCCGGCATCGGCAGCGCGCCGTGCCCGGCGAGGGCCGCCCGGGTCGCGGCCTGCGCGTCGGGCGGGGTGAAGTCGATCTGCGCGACGCCGTCGGGCAGCGGGCCGGTGTCGACGAACACGAGGTGTGCGAGCCGGCCCCGGGCGCGCTCGGCCACCGCGGCGCAGACGGGGCCCGCGCCGCTGTGGGCGACCAGGACGACCGGACCGCCCGCGTCACCGAGGGCGGTGAGCACCTCGTCGACGCGGGTCTCCGCGGTCGCACCGGGCTCGTGGCCGAGGTCGAGCGCGGCCACGTCGTGCCCGCGGGCGCGCAGGTCGTCCGCGACCGCGCTCCACGCCGTCGCGTCGATCCAGAAACCGGGGACCAGGAGGTAGCTCGTCATACCGCGAGCCTGGCGGCGGACGAGGACGGTTCCGGTCCTCGTCCTACTTCTTCTGCTGCTGCGCCTTCAGCCGCGCGGCCTCGCGCTGGCTCTCGGCACGGGTGGCGCGCTCGCGCGCGAGCCACTCGGGCTCCTCGGACTTGATCGCGGCGATCTGCTCGGTGGTCAGCGGCTCGGTGATCCCGGCGCGGGCCAGCCCCGAGATCGACACCCCGAGCCGGTCCGCGACGACCGGGCGCGGGTGCGGCCCGGTGGTGCGCAGCTCGCGCAGCCACTCCGGCGGGTCGGCCTGCAGGGCGTCGAGCTCGTCGCGCGAGACGACCCCCTCGCGGAAGTCGGCCGGCGTGGCGTCGAGGAGCACGCCGAGCTTCTTCGCCGCGGTCGCGGGCTTCATCGTCTGTGCGGACCTCTGGCGCGTCATGTCACCAGGCTATGCGGCTAGCCTCGACCGGTGACCGCCACGTCCTTCCACCTCGGCTACGTCCCGGGCGTCACCCCCGGCAAGTGGACCCGGATGTGGGCCGAGCGCCGCCCCGGGGTCCCCCTGGAGCTGCACACGGTGACCGCCGCCGAGGCCGCGGACCTGGTCCGCGCGGGCACGGTGGACGCCGCCGTCGCCCGGCTGCCGATCGACCGGACCGGGCTGCACGCGATCCCGCTCTACACCGAGACCACCGTGGTGGTCGTCCCGAAGGAGCACGTGGTGACCGCGGCCGACGAGGTGACCGTCGCCGACCTGGCCGACGAGATCGTCCTGCGCACCGGCGACGACACGCTCGACTGGCCCGACGGGCCGCCCGGCCGGGCCGCGGAGTACGCCCCGCCGACGACGGCCGAGGCGGTCGAGATCGTCGCCGCGGGGGTCGGGGTGCTGGTCGTCCCGCAGTCGCTGGCCCGGCTGCACCACCGCCGGGACCTCACCTACCGGCCACTGGTCGACGCCCCGGGTTCCGGCGTCGCGCTGACCTGGCCGGACGCGGAGAACAGCGACCTGATGGAGGAGTTCATCGGGATCGTGCGCGGCCGCTCGGCGCACAGCGCCCGGACCCGCCGCAGCGAGCCCCCGGCCGCGCCGGCACCGCGCCCCCCGTCGACGGCGGGGAAGCGGCGACCGGCCCGGCGTCGCCGCTAGGACCCCGGACACGACGACGCCCCCGGTGCACGAGGCACCGGGGGCGTCGGACGTATGACGCGGAGGGGTCAGGCCGCGGTGGCGGCCGGCTTCTTCGAGAGCTTCTCGAGGCGGCGCGTGGTGGGCCAGCGGACCGCGGTCGCCCAGCCGAGCTTCTCGAAGCCCCGGATGACGACGGCCGAGATGTCGATCTGGCCCTTCTTCACACCGTGCCGGGCGCAGGTCGGGTCGGCGTGGTGCAGGTTGTGCCAGGACTCGCCGAAGGACAGGACCGCCAGCCACCAGACGTTGGCGGACTTGTCACGGGAGGCGAAGGGGCGCTCGCCCCAGATGTGGCAGATCGAGTTGATCGACCAGGTGACGTGGTGCAGCACCGCGACGCGGACCAGGCCGGCCCAGAAGAACGCGGTGAACGCGCCCCACCAGGACATGGTGACCAGACCGCCGACGAGCGCCGGGCCCGCCAGGCTGAACACGACGATCAGCGGGAACGCCTTCTCCACGCGCATCATGTCGCGGTCGGTGAGAAGGTCCGGGGCGAACCGCTTCATGTTCGTGAGGTCGCGGTTGAAGATCCAGCCCATGTGCGAGTGCCAGAAGCCCTTGACCAGCGCCTTCGCGCCGGTGCCGTAGAGCCACGGCGAGTGCGGGTCGCCCTCCTTGTCGGAGAACGCGTGGTGCCGGCGGTGGTCGCCGACCCAGTCGAGCACGCTGCCCTGCAGCGAGATGCTGCCGGCGATCGCCAGCGCGATCCGCAGCGGCCGGTTCGCCTTGAACGAGCCGTGGGTGAAGTAGCGGTGGAAACCGACCGTCACGCCCAGGCCGCTGACCAGGTAGAACACCACGAACAGCGCGACGTCGACCCATCCGAGGCCCCAGCCCCACGCGAGCGGGACGGCGGCGAACAGCGCGAGCGTCGGGAGGACGACGAACAGTCCGACCAGGAACATCGCGCCGGGCGGGCGCTGCCCGTCGACGATCGGCGCGGGCGTCCGCTTCGCGGACGTGCTGCGGGGGGGTGCGGCCTCGAGCGTCATGGCTCCACTGTCCCGGCGGCACCACCCACCGGACAGTGCGGCTAACCCCCCTGTTGCGATTCGGGTTCCGCTCCCCGGTCCGGACTTGACCGACGAGTAACTTGTGAGTACTGAACGGGGAGTGAAGCTCTCCACCGTCCTCCCCTACGGCGACGACCCGATCCGCAACGCGGACGCCGTCACCGACATGGAACGCGCCGGCCTCGACGTCGTCTGGGCCGCCGAGGCCTACTCCTTCGACGCCGTCTCCCTGCTCGGCTACCTCGCCGCACGCACCGAGCGGCTCGAGATCGGCTCGGCGATCCTGCCGATCTACTCGCGCACCCCGACCCTGACCGCGATGACCGCGGCCGGCCTCGACGCCCTGTCCGACGGCCGGTTCAGCCTCGGCCTCGGCGCGTCCGGCCCGCAGGTCATCGAGGGCTTCCACGGCGTCGCCTACGACAAGCCGATCGGGCGCACCCGGGAGATCATCGAGATCTGCCGCAAGGTCTGGAAGCGGGAGGAGAAGCTCACCAACGACGGGCTCTACCCGATCCCGCTGCCCGGCGGCACCGGCCTCGGCAAGCCGCTGAAGATCATCAACCACCCCCGGCGCGCCGACATCCCGATCTGGGTGGCCGCGCTGGGCGAGAAGAACCTGCAGCTGACCGCCGAGCTCGCGAACGGCTGGCTGCCGCACGTCGTGCTGCCGGAGAAGATCCAGGAGGTCTTCGGGCCCGCCCTGGAGGCCGGCTACGCCAAGCGCGCCCCCGAGCTGGGCCCCCTGCAGATCACCGGCGGCGGGATCGTCGCGCTCGAGGAGGAGTTCTTCGAGCCGGCCCGCCAGGCCGCCCGCGGCCTCTACGCGCTCTACATCGGCGGCATGGGCGCGCGCGGCAAGAACTTCTACAACACCGTGTTCGCCAAGCAGGGCTACGCCGACGCGGCGAAGACCGTGCAGGACCTCTACCTGGACGGGAAGAAGGAGGAGGCCATGGCCGCGCTCCCGGACGACTTCATCGACAAGGTCACCCTGATCGGCTCCGAGGGCCACGTCCGCGAGCGGATCGCGGCGCTGCAGGAGAACGGGATCACCCACCTGCACGTGAACCCGATGACCGACGACGTGAACCACACGTTCGAGAAGCTCAAGACCTGGATGTCCTAGGTCCTGGCTTGCCGGGCCCGCGCGGGCGTGCTCATCTGGGTGACATGGTCGACAGCGCTGTTGGTCAGGACGTCGCCCTCGAGGAGTTCGACGCGGTCGTGGTCGGAGCCGGGTTCGCCGGGCTCTACATGCTGCACCGTCTGCGCGGGCTCGGGATGTCCGCCGTCGTGCTGGAACGCGCCGACGGCGTCGGCGGGACCTGGTACTGGAACCGCTACCCGGGCGCGCGGTGCGACTCGGAGAGCTACTACTACTGCTACTCCTTCGACTCCGCGCTGGAGCAGGAGTGGACCTGGACCGAGCGCTACCCGCGCCAGCCGGAGATCAGGGCCTATCTCGACCACGTCGCCGACCGGTTCGACCTGCGCCGTGACATCCGGCTGTCGACCACCGTCACCGGGGCCCGCGCCGACGCCGACGGCCGGGGCTGGACCGTGTCCGTCGAGGACGGCCCCGACCTGCGCTGCCGGTTCCTCGTCACCGCGGTCGGCTGCCTGTCCGCGGCGAACGTGCCGGACCTGCCGGGCCTGGACGACTTCGCCGGGCGCTGGTTCCACACCGGCAGCTGGCCACACGGCGGCGTCGACGTCGCCGGGCGGCGGGTCGGCGTCGTCGGCACCGGCTCGACCGGGATCCAGGCGATCCCGGTGCTGGCCGAGCAGGCCGCGCACCTGACCGTCTTCCAGCGCACCCCGAACTACTCCATCCCGGCCCGCAACGCACCCCTGACCGAGGACGAGTCGCGCGCCTACAAGGCCGACTACGACCACATCCGCGAGATCCAGGCCGGGTCCACCAACGGGCACCCGTTCACGATCGACGACCGCTCCGCCCTCGACGACCCCGACGACGAGCGCGAGCGCGTCTACCGGGCCGCCTGGGAGCGCGGCGGGCTGCGGTTCCGCGCGGCCTACCGGGACCTGCTCGCCGACGAGGCCGCCAACGCCACCGCCTCGGAGTTCATCCGCGACCGGATCCGGGAGGTCGTCGAGGACCCGGCCACCGCCGAGGCGCTGCTCCCGCACGACCACGGCTTCGCCACCAAGCGCCCGCCGATCGACACCCACTACTTCGAGACCTACAACCGCGACGACGTGACGCTCGTCGACGTCCGGGCCGACCCGGTCGAGGCCGTCGAGCCGGGTGGCCTGCGGCTGCGTTCGGGCGCGCTGCACGAGGTGGACGACCTGGTGTTCGCCACCGGCTTCGACGCGCTGACCGGTCCACTGCTGCGGCTGGACCCGGTCGGCCCGGACGGCACCGCGCTGAGCGACGCCTGGCGCGCGGGCCCCCGGACCTACCTGGGGCTGGCCGTGTCCGGCTTCCCGAACCTGTTCACCGTCACCGGGCCGTTCAGCCCGTCGGTGCTCACGAACATGCCGACCTCGATCGAGCAGCACGTCGACTGGATCGCCGGCTGCCTGGCACACCTGCGCGCGACCGGCCGGGACCGGATCGAGGCCGACCCGGTCGCCGAGCGCGACTGGGGCGAGCACAACCGGGCCGCCGCCGACGCGACGCTGCTGCCGCGGGCCGCGTCGTCCTGGTACCTGGGCGCGAACGTGCCGGGCAAGCCGAGCGTGTTCATGCCCTACGCCGGCGGGTTCGCCCGCTACGCCGCGACCTGCGCCGACGTCGCCGCCGACGACTACCGCGGGTTCCGGCTGTCCGGCCGCGGCGCGGCCGCGTGAGCACCACGCCACCCCCCGACGAGGGGACCTGCGGCATTGCGCCGTTCGGCCCAGTACCGGGGGGTCGCGTCACGGCTCGTAGGCAGGGCGTAGAGAATGTGTGACGTCATCCACGGTTCACGGCGCCCCGGGCAACCCCTGCCGGGGCACCCGCGACAGGACTCGCGACATGACGAGGAGCCCGACTTGCTGGAGCTCGCCATCCGGACCTCCGACGAGCCGATCTCCCCCGGTCAGTACCGGCACACGGCGACGCACGCCTGGTGGATGGGGACCTGCTTCGCCCGCGACGAGCTCTGCGTCCACTACAGCGAGCACCTGCTCCAGCAGTGGACCCCGCTCGACCCGGCCCAGGACTGGCTGCTCGACCGCGAGCTGACCGGCCGCGTGCACTGGCTGTCCGGCGACGGCGCCGCCGCGATCGAGGACGGCTTCGACATCGCCGACCAGTGGCCCACCGGCCGCTTCCGCGCCCCGCACGGCGACTTCTACGCCGCGCTCCACGGCCATCGGCCCGCCGCGAAGGTCGGCTCGTGGGCCAACCCCACCGAGGCGTTCCTCGCGGGCCTGCCCCGCGACCCGGCCGCGATGCTGGACCGGCTGATCGCCGACAGCCCGCCGGGCCGCGGCTACACCGGCCCGTTTCCCAGCGCGGTCGACGCGCTGCGGACCTGCCGGGTCCCCGCCGAGCTGCGCGCGGTGCTCTACGCCGCGCTGCGCCGGATGCCGGCCGTCTCCCTCGGCGAAACCGACAACCTCGACGGCGAGCGGCACCCCACCCTCGTCCACGACGACGGACCGGTCCGCACCGAGCTGCTGATCTCCCCCGTCGACGGGCAGTACGCCGGCGAGCGCGACACCGTCCGCCGCCCGGCCCGCGTCGGCCCGCCGGTCGGGACGGTCGTCGCCGAGTCGGCGACGCAGACCGCGGTGGTCGGCGTCCTCGGGTCCCCGCCCGGCTTCTGAATCGTGCCGCTCGCCGTCCGCGTGCGGTCGATCACGAAACGATCACGAAGTGGGACCCGGCACACTGCCCGGTCTCGCGCCGAGGGGACTAACCTGGTAGCCGGTCGCGACAAATCGAGCAGCTATCAAGGCGGTTGACGCAGAGTGTCATCGAGCAGTACCTCCCATCAGGCGAGCGACTTCGGTCCGAACGAGTGGCTCGTCGAGGAGATGTACCAGCGCTTCCAGGAGGACCCGTCGGCCGTGGACCCGGCCTGGCACGAGTTCTTCGCCGACTACGGCAAGGACGGTGAGAAGGCCTCCTCGTCGTCCGTCGGGACCGAGGAGCCGGCCGACACCTCCTCCGGCAACGGGTCCGCCCCGGCGGCGTCCTCGGGTGGGGTCACCCGAGGCGCGGCCACCGAGGACGACCAGGGCAGCGGGAGCGGCACGGAGACCGGCGCGGCCGGCTCCGGCGACGCCCCGGCCCAGAAGGCCGTGACGAACGGCGGGAAGGCCGGCGGCAGGGGCACCGCCACCTCCCGCGACGTCCCGCCGCCGGTCACCCCGAAGGCCGAGCCGCCGCCCGCCGAGGAGCGCCTGCGCACCGCGAGCGCACCGGCCCCGGCGTCGTCGAACGGGACATCGGCCAAGCCCGCCGCGGGCAGCGGTTCCAAGGCCGCGAAGCCGGCGCAGGACGGGGGTGGCGCGACCACCACCCCGCTGCGCGGTGCCGCGAACGCCATCGCCAAGAACATGACGTCGTCGCTCACGCTGCCGACCGCGACCAGCGTCCGTGCGGTCCCGGCCAAGCTGCTGGCCGACAACCGCATCGTCATCAACAACCACCTCAAGCGGACCCGCGGCGGGAAGCTGTCGTTCACCCACCTGATCGGCTACGCGCTGGTCCGGGCCCTGGCAGACTTCCCGAACCTGAACCGGCACTTCGTCGAGACCGACGGCAAGGCCTCGGTCGCGACGCCGGAGCACGTGAACCTCGGCCTGGCCATGGACATGGCGGGCAAGGACGGCAGCCGCACGCTGATCGTCGTGTCGATCAAGGGCTGCGAGAACCTGTCGTTCGCGCAGTTCTGGCAGTCCTACGAGGGCATGGTCCGCAAGGCCCGCGAGGGCAAGCTGACCGCCGAGGACTTCTCCGGCACCACGATCAGCCTCACCAACCCGGGCACGCTCGGCACCAACCACTCGGTGCCGCGGCTCACCGTGGGCCAGGGCGCGATCGTCGGCGTCGGCGCGATGGAGTACCCGGCCGCGTTCCAGGGCGCCTCCGAGGAGCGCCTCGTCGAGCTCGGCATCTCCAAGATCATCACGCTGACCTCGACCTACGACCACCGGATCATCCAGGGCGCCGAGTCGGGCGACTTCCTGCGCCGGATCCACCAGCTGCTCCTCGGCGAGGACGGCTTCTACGACGACATCTTCGCCTCGCTGCGGGTGCCGTACGAGCCGGTCCGCTGGGTGCAGGACTTCCCCGAGGGCGAGGTCGACAAGACCGCCCGCGTGCTGGAGCTGATCGAGTCCTACCGGACCCGTGGCCATCTGATGGCCGACACGGACCCGCTGAACTACCGACAGCGCCGGCACCCCGACCTCGACGTCCTCAGCCACGGCCTGACCCTGTGGGACCTCGACCGCGACTTCGCGGTCGGCGGGTTCGGCGGGCAGAGCCACATGAAGCTGCGCGACGTGCTCGGCCTGCTGCGCAACTCCTACTGCCGCACCATCGGCACGGAGTACATGCACATCGCCGACCCCGAGCAGCGCAAGTGGCTCGAGGAGCGCATCGAGGTCGCGCACGTCAAGCCGGACTCCTCGGAGCAGAAGTACATCCTGTCCCGGCTGAACGCGGCCGAGGCCTTCGAGACCTTCCTGCAGACCAAGTACGTCGGGCAGAAGCGGTTCTCGCTGGAGGGCGGCGAGACCGTCATCCCGCTGCTCGACGCCGTGCTGGACAAGGCCGCCGAGCGCGAGCTCGACGAGGTCGTCATCGGCATGCCGCACCGTGGCCGGCTCAACGTGCTGGCCAACATCGTCGGCAAGCCGATCAGCCAGATCTTCCGCGAGTTCGAGGGCAACCTCGACCCGGGCCAGGCACACGGCTCCGGCGACGTGAAGTACCACCTCGGTGCCGAGGGCAAGTACTTCCGCATGTTCGGCGACGGCGAGACCGCGGTCTCGCTGACCGCGAACCCGTCGCACCTGGAGGCCGTGGACCCGGTGCTGGAGGGCATCGTCCGCGCCAAGCAGGACCTGCTCGACAAGGGCGACGGCGGCTTCACCGTGCTGCCGGTGCTCATGCACGGCGACGCGGCGTTCGCCGGCCAGGGTGTCGTCGCCGAGACGCTGAACCTCGCGCTGCTGCGCGGGTACCGCACCGGCGGCACCGTGCACGTCGTCGTCAACAACCAGGTCGGGTTCACCACCGCGCCGGAGCACTCGCGCTCCTCGCAGTACTGCACCGACGTCGCGAAGATGATCGGCGCGCCGGTCTTCCACGTGAACGGCGACGACCCGGAGGCCTGCGTCTGGGTCGCCAAGCTGGCCGTGGAGTACCGCCAGCGCTGGAACAACGACGTCGTGATCGACATGATCTGCTACCGGCGCCGGGGCCACAACGAGGGCGACGACCCCTCGATGACCCAGCCGTCGATGTACGACATCATCGACGCCAAGCGCAGCGTCCGGAAGATCTACACCGAGTCGCTGATCGGCCGTGGTGACATCACCATGGAGGAGGCCGAGCAGGCGCTCAAGGACTTCTCCAACCAGCTCGAGCACGTCTTCAACGAGGTGCGCGAGCTCGAGAAGACCCCGCCGGTGATCTCGCCGTCGATCGAGTCCGAGCAGCTCGTCCCGTCCGACCTCGACACCTCGGTCCCGCTCGAGGTCGTCCACCGGATCGGCGACGTGCACGTCAACCTCCCCGAGGGGTTCGCCGTGCACAAGCGGGTCGAGCCCGTGCTGCGCAAGCGCGAGAAGATGTCCCGCGAGGGCGACGTCGACTGGGCCTTCGCCGAGCTGCTCGCCATCGGCTCGCTGGCGATGGACGGCCGGCTGGTCCGGCTGTCCGGTCAGGACTCGCGTCGCGGCACCTTCGTGCAGCGGCACTCGGTCCTGATCGACCGGCACACCGGTGCGGAGTACTTCCCGCTGCGCAACCTGGCCGAGGGGCAGGGCCGGTTCCTGCCCTACGACTCGGCGCTCTCGGAGTTCGCCGCGGTCGGCTTCGAGTACGGCTACTCGGTCGCCAACTCCGACGCGCTCGTCATGTGGGAGGGCCAGTTCGGCGACTTCGTCAACGGCGCCCAGTCGATCATCGACGAGTTCATCTCGTCCGGTGAGGCCAAGTGGGGCCAGCTCTCCGACGTCGCGCTGCTGCTGCCGCACGGCCTGGAGGGCCAGGGCCCCGACCACAGCTCCGGGCGCATCGAGCGCTTCCTGCAGCTGTGCGCCGAGGGCTCGATGACCGTCGCGCTGCCGTCGGACCCGGCGAACTACTTCCACCTGCTGCGCCAGCACACCCTCGACGGGGTGCGCCGGCCGCTGGTGGTGTTCACGCCGAAGTGGATGCTGCGTGCCAAGCAGGTCGTCAGCCCGCTGTCCGACTTCACCGAGGGCCGGTTCCGCCCGGTCATCGACGACCCGGAGCACGCCGGCAAGGGCGACACCGTCTCCGGTGTGAAGCGGGTGCTGTTCTGCTCCGGCAAGATCTACTGGGAGCTGGCCGCGGCCCGCGACAAGCGCCGCAAGAACGGCGACACCACGGTGGACGAGGCCGCGCTGGTCCGCGTCGAGCGGCTCTACCCGATGCCGGCCGAGGAGATCGCCGCCGTCCTCGAGCGCTACCCCGAGGCCGCCGGTGACGTCCGCTGGGTCCAGGAGGAGCCGGCCAACCAGGGCTCGTGGCCGTACTACGGCCTGGAGCTGCCGCAGAAGCTGCCCCAGCTGCAGGGCAGCTTCACCCGGGTGTCCCGGCGCCGGATGGCGGCCCCGGCCGCCGGCTCGTCGAAGGTGCACGAGGTCGAGCAGGCCGAGCTGATCGACAAGGCGTTCGCCCGGTAACACCACGCACGACGACGGCCCGGTCGGGGATCTCCCCGGCCGGGCCGTCCGTGTCCCACGGGTCAGGAGCGGCGCAGCGCCCCGGCGACGACCGCGGCGCCGGTCACGACCGGCACGGCCCACTCCGCCACCCGGATCCGGCGGCGCAGCGCGGCATCCGGGCCCTCCGGCGTCGCGGCACGGCGGCCCAGCGCCCCGGCCCAGGCGCTCGCGGCGAGCGCGGCACCGGTCAGTGCGGTCCGGGTCGCCGCCGCGGCCGCGACGCCCGGCTCGCGCCGGCGGACCGCGTCGCGCGCCAGCAGGCCCGCCCCGCCCAGCAGGTGCGCCGCCGTCGCGGCGGTGCCGATCCGGCCCCACCCGCCCCAGCCCGCGCCGGCGAGCCGTTCGCGCTCGGCCGGGTCACCGACCGCGTCCAGTGCGCCGTTGAGGCCGGTGACGCCCATCAGCGAGCCGCCGAACCAGGCGGCCAGGCCGACGTCGTGCAGGGTGCGGGCCACGGAAGGGGTGAGTGCCATGAGAACTCCGGATCCGGGGGGGACGGCGGGGCCGCGGGCGCGGCGGTCCGTCGACGCTACCGAGCGCTCCGCGGCGACGGCCCGTAGGTCAGGCGGCGCAGCAGCGTCTCGGCGGGCCCCCGCACGCCGGCCCGGTCGAGCCGGTACGCGACGACGACGGTCAGCAGCCACACCCCGACCGCGACCAGCGACGCCGACCAGCCCGACAGGTGCGCCCCCAGCCCGAGGCCCCACGCGGTGAGCAGCGGCACGAACAGCAGCGACTGCGCCAGGTAGCCGCTCAGCGAGCGACGGCCGAGCGCGACCAGGGCCCGGACCGGCAGCGGCGCCGTCGGACGGGTTCCCAGCCGGTGCGCGACGAGGCCGAACACCGCCGCGTAGCCGAGCGCGGCGAAGATCCCGGTGGCGATGTGCAGGCCGACGAACGCACCCGGGTCCGGCAGCGCGACGACGCCGACGTGCACGAGGGCCTGGGCCAGCCCGGCCGACCAGCCGACGGCGATGCCGGCGACGGCCGTACGGCGCAGCAGGGGCAGGTGCGCGCCCGGTTCCTCCAGCACGCGGTGCCGCGCGGCGAGCAGCCCGAGCAGCACCGCGGCGGGCATCACCAGTGTCACGAACGCCCCGGGGATCGCCGACACCCACAGCGCGAGCCGCAGCGGCAGCGTCGCGAACCAGTCCGGGGTGGCGAGGGCGAGCTGCTGCGCGGCGGACGTCGGCGTCGCGCCACCCGTGAACTGCGCCAGCACGCCCGTCACCGCGGGGACGGCCACGGCGAGACCGACCAGGACCCCGGCCCCGATCCGCAGGGTGCGGTCGCTGCGGTGCAGGAACAGCGGCACCAGCACCAGGCCCAGGACGCCGTAGGTGCCGAGGATGTCGCCCTGCCACAGCAGGGCCGCGTGCAGCAGGCCGAGGGCGAGCAGCCACCAGTGCCGGGTGCGCAGCAGCCGCCGCGCCTGCGCGTCGGTGCCGCCGCCGGCGATCCGGCGGGCGTAGAGCTGCCCGATGCCGTAGGCGAACAGGAACCCGAACAGCGTCCAGGCACGGCCGTCGACGGCGGTGATGGTCACGACCTGGGCGATCCGGTCGGCGGGCCCGCCGTCCGCGGCGTGGAGCAGCGTGGCCCCCAGCTCGGAGGTGTAGGCGAACCAGGGCGCGTGGGCCAGTGCGATCAGCAGCAGCATCGCGCCCCGGGCCAGGTCGGGGGCGAGCGCGCGGTCGCTCACCGGGGTCGGGGCGACGGTCGCGGCGGGCGGCGCGGTGGACATGGGATCTCCTCACGGGGCGGTGGGAGACCCATCGGAAACGATGCCGTCGCGTCCGGGTCAAGCGGCGGCCGCCGTATCCTCGCCGGCATGTACTTCACCGACCGCGGCATCGAGGAGCTCGTCGACCGGCGCGGCGACGAGCAGGTCAGCGTCGAGTGGCTGGCCGACCGGCTCCGCGCCTTCGTCGACGCGAACCCGCAGTTCGAGACCGCCGTCGAGCGGCTGTCGAGCTTCCTCGCGCGCGACGACGCCGACGACGAGTAGCCCCGTGACCACAACGACCACAGGGCACGCAGCGACCACTACGTGGGCTGTGTCCGCAAGCGGGACCGGAGCCGGGCCCCGGACCTAGCGTTGCTCCTCGACACATCCGTCGAGGAGGAGCACCGATGCTCATCGTTCTCGGGTCCGCGATGATCGCGGTCTTCATGTACCTGATCCTGGCGAAGCGGCTCGCGCCGACGCTGGCGCTGGTACTCGTCCCCCTGACCTTCGCCCTCGTGGCGACCGGCACCGGCCTGTCCGAACCGGGTGAGGACGGCGTCGTCGACTCGATCTCGTCGGCGTTCAAGGACTTCGCGCCGACGGCCGTGCTGCTGTTCTTCGCGATCATCTTCTTCGGCACGATGATCGACGTCGGGCTGTTCGACCCGCTCATCCGCTTCGTGCTGCGCACGGTGGACAACGACCCGGTGCGCCTGGTCGTGCTGACCGCGGTGCTCGCCGGTGTCGTCTCCCTCGACGGCGACGGCTCGACCACCTTCATCATCACGGTGTCCGCGCTGCTGCCGATCTACCTGCGGCTCGGGCTGAGCCCGGTGGTGCTGACCGTCGTCGCCAACCTCGCGAACGGCGTGCTCAACATCCTGCCCTGGGGCGGCCCCACGATCCGCGCCGCGACGGTGCTGAACGTGTCGCCCTCGGAGCTGTTCAACCCGATGGTCCCGGGCATGGTGGCCGGCATCGCCACCGTGCTGCTGCTGGCCTGGCAGCTGGGCCGTTCCGAGCGCAAGCGGCTGCTGGCCTCGGGCCGCACGCTGTCGGTCGTCGCCGACGAGATGGTGGCGGTGCGCGAGCCCGCCCTGGTCGGCGGGGGCACCGCCACCGACGGCCCGGCCACCGGTTCGGGCGGAGGCCCCGCCGACGGAGCCGACGCCGGGGGCGCGCTGGAGGGCACGCTGGACCCGAACCGTCCGACGTTGCGGCCGAAGCTGATCTGGTTCAACCTCGGGCTCACCGTCGCGCTGCTGGTGCTGCTGGGCATGGACGTCCTGCCGCTGTCGCTGGTGTTCGTCGCGGCCGCCGCGATCGCCCTGGTCGTGAACTTCCCGAAGCCCGAGGACCAGCTCCGGGCGGTGACCTCGCACGCCACCTCGATCGTCGGCGTCGTGTCCATGGTGTTCGCCGCCGCGGTCCTGGTCGGGGTCCTGTCGGGCACCGGCATGGTGACGGCGATGGCGAACGGGATCGTCTCGGCCGTACCGCCGTCGGTCGGCTCCTGGTTCGCGGTGATCACCGGTGTGCTGAGCATGCCGCTGACATTCTTCCTCACCAACGACGCGTTCTACTTCGGCATCCTGCCGATCCTCACCGAGGCCGCAGGCCACTACGGCATCGCCCCGGTGGAGATGGCCCGCGCCTCGATCATCGGCCAGCCGGTGCACATGACCAGCCCGCTGGTCCCGGCGCTGCTGCTGCTGGTCTCGCTCGCGAAGGTCAACCTGGCCGACCACCACCGCAGGGTGATCTGGCGGGCCGCGCTCTGCTCGCTGGTGATGCTCGGGGTCGCGCTGCTGCTGGGCGTCGTCCCGCTGGGCTGACCGCCCGCCCACCATCCGGTGCCGCCCACGCGGTACGCCGGGGAGGGGCGGACGGCGACCACCGGCCCCGGACCCCCGGCACGACCGTCGAGATGCAGCTCGGGACTGCCCGCCACCCGCGGGGCGGCCCCGGGCTGCATCTCGGCGTATCCGGCCGGCGGCCGGGCCGGTGCGGCGTGCGGGGCGGGGTCAGTCGTCGTCGCGGCGCAGGCGGAACAGCCGCCGGTCGCCCGAGGAGCGCAGCTCGCGCAGGGCCTCGTCGGCGGCCTCCTCCAGCGCGGCGTGCTCGTCGGGGTCGGCCCGCAGGTCGGGCCGCGGCCGGGGCCGCCCCGGCTCCTCGGCCGACCACATCAGCTGCAACGCCGCCTCCCAGCGCAGCTCGAACATGCCGCGGGCCAGGGTGAGCCGGTCCGCGGCGTCGCGCAGCTCCCGCTCGGTGCCGCGCAGCTCGCGGCGCAGCTCCTCGGCCCGCCGGGCGTCACGTTCCCGCAGGTCGACGACGGCGCCGGCCAGCTCCGCCACCACCGCGCGGTAGCGCTCCACGGCACTCACACCCCACCTCCGGCGGCGGTGTCCGGGCCGCCCCCGCCCGCGTCGGTCAGGATGACCAGCTGCGGGCGGCCGTGCCGGGAGCGGTCGAGGAACAGCGCGCGCCCCGGCGTCGGCGTCCAGTCCAGCGGCTGTCCGCCCAGCAGCGGCACCAGGTCGGTGCCCTGCACGCCGGTCGCCACCCAGGCGCCCAGGTCGTCGATCGCCGCACCCGGCGGGGCCAGCAGCGTCTTCAGCCGCTGCGCGCCCTGCCACCAGCCCAGCACGTGCACCCCGACCCCGGGCCCGTGGCGCAGCAGCGCCCGCAGGTCCTCGGTGCCGGTGCGGTCCAGCATCGACTCCGCCGCGTCGGCGCCGAACACCACGACCAGCAGCGACGCGTGTCCCCCACCGCCGCCCGACGCGGCCCGGGCGCGGACCGTCGCCGCCAGCTCGGTTACGCGGGCGGCGAACCCGTCGGCGGACACCTTCTCCACCGTGCCGGGCAGGTCCGGGGCGAGCGCGCCCGCGGCCGCCGCCGCGTCCGGGGCCAGCGGCACGAGCAGGATCTGCGCGCCGGCCGGGTCGGGCAGCGACGCCGCCACCGCGCGGACGGCCGAGCACAGCAGCGGGACCGCGACGCGGGCGTCGGGCCCGATCACCCCGAGGTTGCGGCCGGGGCCGTCGGACAGCTCGGCGGCCGCGGGGCTGCCGTGCACGTCGACGAACTGCCCGACCAGCGCGCGCGGCACGCCGTCGGCGGGCAGCCGGGCGGCCAGTGCGTCGTGGGAGGGGGCGCGGGCGCCGTCGAAGACGACCGGCTCCGGGGTGTCGGGGAAGTCGGTGAACGCGGTGACCTGGACGTCGCGGACCACCGGGCCGCCCGCCTCGGGCAGCCGGACCACATGGTTGCCGTGCGCGACGCCCGAGTCGTGGTTGACGATCGCGTGCCAGCGCGGGAGCGCCAGCGCGGCCTCGTTGTCCTGGGCGAGGATCCGCCGCGCGCGGGGCAGCGCGATCCGCAGCACGAACTGCTCGAAGATCGCCGAGCGGCCCCACAGCGCGTCGATGCCGGAGACGTCCTGGCTGGCCAGGACCAGGTGCACGCCCTGCGAGCGGCCGCGCCGGGCGACGTCCTCCAGCAGCGCGGTCGCCTCGGCGCTGACGGCGTCGCGACCGGTGAACAGGAACTGGAACTCGTCGATGACCGCGACGATCCGCGGCAGCCGCAGGTCGGGACGTTCCACCCGGAGCTCGGCCAGCTTGGTCGCGCCGTGCCGGCGGGCGGCCTCGGCGCGGCTGCGCATGACCTCGGACAGGTGGCGCAGCAGTGCCAGCCCGAACTCCCGGTCGGTGTTGATGTTGACGCCGATCAGCCGGGCCTGCGGGAGCCGATCGGCGCGGTGGCCGTCGGGGTCCGGGGCGAACGGGGTGAACGACACCCCCTCCTTGAAGTCGAGCAGGTACAGCTCGACCTCGTCCGGGCCGTAGTGCGCGGCGAGACCGGCGATCCAGGCCAGCAGCAGGTTCGTCTTGCCCGACCCGCTGGGCCCACCGACGAGCGCGTGCGGGGAGTGGTCGTCGAGGCTCAGCTCGGCGGGGATGCCGTCCTCGTGCCCGACGACGACCTTGAGCCCGTCGTGCGAGCGGCCCTCGCCGCGCCGCCGGGGCAGCATGTCCTTGAACGCGCCCAGCCGTCCGCGCCACTGCTCGTGCCCGGCGGCGATCGCCTCGCACACCGCGGTGACGTCGTCGGCCGGTACCGGCGGGTCCGGCTCGACGAGCACGTGCGGCCCGGTCACCGAGGTCCGCACCGGGACCGGCATCCGGTCGTCGGCCGGGTCGACGCCCGGCGGGTCCCCGAAGTCGACGGTCTCCACCGGACGCGGCAGGGCCGCCGGCACGTCGAGCAGCACCAGCTGCACCCCGGCCGCGACACCGCCGCGCGCCACCCGCTGCAGCTGGCGCAGCTCGGCCTCGGGCAGCTCGCGGCCGTTGCCGACGAGCACCGCCACCAGCCACGCCTCGGGCCGCTCCCCCGTGCGGTCGGCGAGCTCGCGCAGCGAGGTGGCGCCGTCGGCGAGCACCCGGGTCTGCACCCGGCGGATCCGGTCCGCGAGCTGGTCCAGCAGCCGCCCCAGCCGGGTCGGGTCGTGCACGGTCAGCAGCCCGGTGCGGGTCAGCGGGTACAGCCCCGGCAGGGCGCCTGCGAGCTGGCCGACGTCCCAGACGTGCACGTTCACCGCGCCGGGCCGGAAGTACCGCACGGTGCGCAGGACCAGCTGCTCGACCATCGCCTCGGCCCGGTCGCGGGAGCGTGGCGTCGACACCACCTGCAGGTGCGCGCCGTCGAGCAGCGGGACCGCGACCCGGAACGGGGCACCGCCCTCCACCGAGCCGGTGCCCAGCACCCACATCTCCGGGACCGGGCCGGTCGGCTCGACGGCGCCCGCGACCGGCCTCCAGTCCGCCGGGGCGTCCCCGGCGGCGCCGGGGGTGGCGTCGGCGACGATCTCCGACAGTGTCTGCGGCGAGTCGCCCTGCCAGCGGTCGAACACATGCGCCCGGTCCTCGGCGACCCGGGCGAGGACGCCCGCGAGCCGCGGGTTGCCGAGCACCCGGGCCAGCCCCGGGTCGCGGCGCGCGGCGTCGTGCCCGGTCTCGCGCAGCCACAGCTCCGCCATGACCTCGGCGTGCCGGGCCGCAGCCCGGTCGCGGCGGCCCTCCGCCGCACCCAGGGCCCGCGACGCCGCCCGGTGGAACCCGTCGAAGGCGGACCGGATCCGCTCGCGACGGTTCGGACGACGTGCCATCAGGGGCGGGCGGGCGCGGTCAGAGCCGCGAGGCGACGTCGTCGGCGGACTGCATGGCGATGTGCAGGGCCTGCTCGACCTCGTCGATCTTCTCCGACGCGGCGGCGAAGCGGGCGCGGGCGTCGTCGGCGTCGTTCTGGGCGGTGCCGTAGATGTTCTGCGAGAACGCGGCGCCGGCCTCCTCGATGGCCTGGCGGGCGTGCCGCAGCGCGCCGAGGCTCTCGGTGGCCTGCTGGTTGGCCCGCCCGATCCCGGCCCGGATCTCGTCGATGTTCGCCATGCCCACCCTCCGTGCGTGCGCGTGCGGCGACCGTGACCCGGCCGACGCCGCGGCCAATCTATCGGCCGGTCCCGGTACCCGTTCATGGTGCGCCGGGCGTGCACCGCCTGCAACGGCGGGTGCGCCGTGCGTCGTAGCCCGTCGCCGCGATCGGGGGGTCCGATACGTCCGTTCGTGACCCTTCCGCGCTGGAATGCACCGCCCCGCTCGCCTAGCGTGCTCGGCGAACCCGCGCGATCCCTCCCACGACGCCGTGATCGGAGACTGTGACGATGGCCTCCCCCGGTCCGCAGACGGACTTCCTCGAACCCCCCACCGGCGCGCGGAGGATCCGCTCGATCGGGCCGGGCCTGCTCGCCGCGGCGACCGGCGTCGGCGCGGGCGACCTCGTCGCGACGATGGTGGCGGGGGCGTCGTTCGGGACGGTGCTGCTGTGGGCCGCCGTCGTCGGGACCCTGGTCAAGCTCGCGCTCGGCGAGGCCGTCGGTCGCTGGCACCTCGGTTCCGGCGCGACCATGCTCGACGGCTGGCGGCGGCTGGGCTACTGGGCGACGGGCTTCTTCGGCGTCTACATCGTGGTGTGGGGCTTCGTCTACGGCGCCACCGCGATGTCGGCGGTCGGCCTGCCGCTGAACGCGCTGTTCGGCGGGCTGCCGGTCGGCGGATGGGCGGCGATCGCGGGCGTCGTCGGGCTGGCGCTGGTGTGGGTGCAGCGCTACCACGCGTTCGAGAAGTTCATGACGGTGCTCGTGCTGATCAAGTTCGCGACGGTCGTGTTCGTCGCGATCCTGGTCGGCCCGGATCTGCCCGCGCTGGCGAGCGGCCTGGTCCCCCGGCTGCCCGAGGGGTCCACGGTCTACGTCCTCGGCCTGATCGGCGGCGTCGGCGGGACGATCACCATGGCCGCCTACGGCTACTGGCTGTTCGCGAAGGGCTGGAAGGGCCCGAAGTGGCTGTCGATGATGCGGCTGGACAACGCGACCGGCTACATCATGACCGGCATCTTCGTGGTCTCGATGCTCGTCGTCGGGTCCACGATCCTGCTCGGGGAGAACCTCACCGAGTCCGACAGCGGGCTGCTCACCCTCGCCGACCGGCTCGGCGCCCTCTACGGCGAGCCGGTGCGGATCCTGTTCCTGGTCGGCTTCCTGTCGGTCACCTTCACCTCGCTGCTGGGCGTGTGGAACGGCGTGTCGCTGCTGTTCACCGACTGGGTGCGGGCGATCCGCCTGCCGCACGGCGCGAAGGCCGCGATCGGCCCGGACGTCGAGAACGCCGTCGTCGCCGGGGAGCGCACCGCCGCCGGGGGCGCCGGGAGTACGGCCGTCGGGGACACGGCCGCTGCCGGGGACGAGCGCGGCGACGGGCCCGGGCGGCCGGGCGCCTACGAGGCGGCACGCGCGGAGCGTTCGCTGCCCTTCCGCGGGTACCTGCTGTGGCTGACGTTCCCACCGATGGCGCTGCTGCTGATCGGGCGGCCGTTCGCGCTGACCCTGGTCTACGGGGTGCTGGGCTCGTTCTTCATGCCGTTCCTGGCGGTGACGCTGCTCCTGCTGCTGAACACCTCGATGGTGGCCCGCGAGGCGCGCTCGCGCTGGCTGTCCAACGCGGTCCTGGGGATCTCGTCGGTGCTGTTCGCGGTCCTGCTGGTCACCGACGTGTACTCGCGCCTCACCTGACCCGCCGCGGCGCCCGCAGCTCCCTTCCTCCTCGCACGAACGGGCCCCTCGTACGACAGGTTCGTACGAGGGGCCCGTTCGTGCGCCCGGGGTCAGGTCACGTCGAGCGGGTCGCCGAGGCGCAGGGTGCCGGTGCGCTCGACGCGGGCGTACAGGCCCGCGCAGGGCAGCACCCCGAAGCCGTCGACCTCGACGCGGTTGCGGTCGGCCGGCCCGCGCAGGGCGTGCGGGGCGCGGGGCAGGTCGCCGTGCTCCAGCGTCGGCACGGAGCAGCGCGGGGTCGGCAGGGTCGGGACCAGGACGACCTCGCCCAGGGTGAGCCGGCGCCCGAGCCAGCCGTTCTCCACGAACGGCTCGGTGCCCGGCGGCGTCGCGACGACGACGTTGGGCCGGTAGCGCAGCGCCTCGACACCGAGCG
Source organism: Pseudonocardia sp. DR1-2 (assembly GCF_023717215.1). Classification (NCBI taxonomy): domain Bacteria; kingdom Bacillati; phylum Actinomycetota; class Actinomycetes; order Pseudonocardiales; family Pseudonocardiaceae; genus Pseudonocardia; species Pseudonocardia sp. DR1-2. The sequence goes on from NZ_JAMQOF010000003.1 coordinate 443,907, forward strand.
CGTCCAGCGTCGCGGTGGTGATCAGGTGCACCGGCGAGTGGTCGACGAACCGGCCACCGGGAGTGCCCTGGGCGATCTCCAGGGTCGGCGCGTCGACGTCCGCGTCCAGGCCGTGGGCCAGCACGTCCTCGGGGTCCGGCCGCTCGACGACGGCGCCGTCGGCCCGTTGCCGAGCGACGACCACGGGCCGGCCGAGCAGCTCGGCGAGCGGCCCGGCGGCCTGCCCGGCGTCGACGGTGCGGCCGTCGGGCAGCGTGACCCGCACGTCGTCGCCGACGCCCGCGGAGGTGCACGTCAACAGGCGTCGCCAGTGCCGGGGCTGCTTGGCCGTCGCGACCCGGCCGGTGTCCGGGTCGGTCAGGGCGAGCGCCCGGTCGCCGACGACGCCGTGCGTGTCGAGATCGAGGGCGGCGAGGTCCTCCCCCAGCATCGACTTCACGGGGTAGCGGTGCAGGGACAGGACCTCGCCGGCCATCAGAGCAGGCCCTGTGCGGTCAGCCAGTTCTTCGCCACGGTGTCGACCGACGGCTTGTCCGGCGCGGCGGCGGCCTCGTTCAGGCCGAGCAGCTCCTGCGTGGTCAGCTTCGCCGAGACCGCGTTCAGGATCTCGGTGACCTGCGGGGTCGCCTTCTCCTTGTTGATCAGCGGTACGACGTTCTGCGCGGCGAAGTTGTTCTGCGGGTCGGTGAGGACCACGAAGTCGTTCTCCGGGATCGCCGCGTCGGTGGTGAACAGGTCCGCGGCCTGCACGTCGCCGTTCTTCAGCGCCGCGACGGTCAGCGGGCCGCCGGCGTCGAGCGAGCGGTAGGACTTGAACGAGCAGTTGTAGGTCTTCTGGATGCCGGGGATGCCGTCGGGACGGGTCTGGAACTCCGGCGGGCCGCCGAACACGAGCTCACCGCAGCGCGACGCGATGTCGGCGATCGAGGTCGCGTTCAGCCGCTGCGCGGTCTCCCTCGTGACGACGACGGCGTCCTTGTCCTCGGCCTCGGCCCGGTTCAGCACGGTCAGCGTCGGGGCCGCGGTGTTCAGCGTGGACTGCAGCGCGGTGTAGACCTCGTCCGGCTCGGTCTGCGCGGCGTTCTTGTCCAGGTACTGCAGCAACGTGCCGCTGTAGTCCGGGATCAGGTCGATCGAGCCGTCCTTGAGCGCCGGCACGTAGGCCTCGCGGGACCCGATCGGCGGCCGGGTCTCGACCGTGACGCCCTTGGCCTGCAGCGCCTGGGCGAACACCGAGGACAGGATCTGGCTCTCGGTGAAGTTCGCGGCGCCGACGACGACGGTGTTCTGGTCGCCCGAGCCGGACTGGCCGCCCCCGGCGAGGGGGTCGGAGCCCCCACCGCAGGCGGTCAGCGCGAACGCGGCGGTCACCGTCGCGGCGACGGCGGTCAGCAGACGGGTGCGTCTCATGGTGGGTGTCCTCTCGGGGACGTGCGGGGTGGGTCAGGCCGCTTCGCGGACGGGTTCGGGACGGGTGGGCACCGCGCGCAGCCGGCGCGGTGCGGTCCGGCCGGTGGCCTGCAGGCCGGGCGAGACGATCAGCTTCTGCAACCCGCCCAGGAGCAGGTCGGCGACGATCGCGAGCAGCGCGACCAGGATCGAGCCACCGATCATCATGCCGAAGTTGCGCTGACCGAGGCCGTCGATGATGAAGCGGCCGAGCCCGCCGAGCGAGACGTAGGCGGCGATGGTCGCGGTCGCGATGACCTGCAGGGTCGCGCTGCGCAACCCGCCGATGATCAGCGGCAGCGCGTTGGGGAGCTCGACCTTCCACAGCACCTCGGGCCCGCGCATGCCCATCCCGGTGGCGGCGTCGACCACGGCCGGGTCGACGTTGCGGATGCCGGCGTAGGTGCCGGCGAGCACCGCGGGCACCGCCAGCACGATGAGGGTGATGATCGGGCCGACCAGCGACAGCCCGACCAGCGTCGTGATCAGCACCAGCAGGCCCAGTGTGGGCAGGGCGCGCAGCCCGTTCGCCAGGCCGACGACGAGGAAGCCGCCGCGGCCGGTGTGCCCGATCCAGGCGCCCAGCGGCACCGCGATCACCACCGCGACCAGCAGGGTCAGCGCGGTGTAGCCGAGGTGCTCGGCGAGCCGGGCGAGGACACCGGTCGATCCCTCCCAGTTCGCGCCGTCGAACAGCCAGCCGAAGTTGGTCATGCCCCCGCCTTCCCGGTACGGGCCCGCTGCCAGGGGGTGAGCAGCCTGCCGCCGAGCAGCAGGGCCGAGTCGACGACGAGCGCGAGCAGCAGCACCAGCACGATGCCGGAGACGATCTGGGCGTCGTTGCTGCGGTTGAAGCCCTCGGTGAACAGCAGGCCGAGCCCGCCGAAGCCGATCACAGCACCCACCGTGACCAGGCTGATCGTGGACACCGCGGCGACCCGCAGGCCGGCCACGATCACCGGCACGGCGAGCGGCAGCTCGACGCCGACGAAGCGCCGGACCGGGGTGTAGCCCATCGCGTTCGCCGCGTCGACGACGTGGCCCGGCACCGCGGACAGCGCGTCGGACACGGTCCGCACGAGCAACGCGACGGTGTAGACCGTCAGCGCGACGATCACATTGACCGGATCGAGGATCTGGGTGCCGAGCAGCGGCGGCATGAACACGAACAGCGCCAGCGACGGGACCGTGTAGAGCAGCCCGGCGGCGTTGGTCATGATCGTGCGCAGCGTCGCGTTGCGGTTGGCGACCCAGCCCAGCGGGATCGCGAACACCAGCCCGAGCAGCACCGGGACCAGGGCGTAGACGACGTGTTCGCCGAGCGCGTCGAGCACGTCGCCGAGGTTGGCGAGGAACCAGTTCATGGCGGCCTCAGGCGGCGTGGTGCTCGGCGGAGTCGCGGGCGGCCGGCAGCGCCTGCAGCACCGAGTCCGCGGTCACCGACCCGGCGACGCGTCCCTCGGCGTCGACCGCGACGCCCTGACCGGACGGTGAGGACAGTGCCGCGTCCAGCGCGCCGCGCAGCGAGCCCGACCCGACGGCGTAGAGCGACCCGCCCGGGACGATGGCCTCCTCGGTCACCCGGCCCTCACCGGCCTCGACCCAGCCCAGCGGCCGGGCGGAGCCGTCGACGACGACCGACCAGCCGTCGTCGGGGAGGGGGTCGCCGACCGAGAGCACCGGCAGCGACCCGATCGGGATGGTGTCCGAGGACAGGAAGCCCAGGCCCCGGTAGCCGCGGTCGCGGCCGACGAAGTTGTCGACGAAACCGTCGACCGGGCGGGACAGCAGCACGCCCGGCTCGTCGTACTGGGCGAGCTTTCCGCCGACCCGGAACACCGCGACCTTGTCGCCGAGCTTGATGGCCTCGTCGATGTCGTGGGTGACGAACACGATGGTCTTGCCGAGCTCGGACTGCAGCCGCAGCAGCTCCTCCTGCAGGCTCTCCCGGACGATCGGATCCACCGCGGAGAACGGCTCGTCCATCAGCAGCACGGGCGGGTCGGCGGCGAGCGCGCGGGCCACGCCGACGCGCTGCTGCTGGCCGCCGGACAGCTGCGCCGGGTAGCGCCGGGCCATCGAGGTGTCGAGGCCGACGATCTCCATCAGCTCCATCGCCCGGTCCCGCGCGGCCTTCTTGCTGCTCCCGACGAGCATCGGCACGGTCGCGATGTTGTCGACGATCGTGCGGTGCGGGAACAGCCCGGCCTGCTGGATGACGTAGCCGATGCCCCGGCGCAGCTCGGCCGGGTCGGCGGACAGCACGTCGCGCCCGTCGACGCGCAGCTCACCGCCGGTGGGCTCGATCATCCTGTTGATCATGCGGAGGGAGGTCGTCTTGCCGCAGCCGGACGGGCCCACGAAGACCGTGATCCGCCCCTGCTCCGCGACGAGGTCGAGCTCGTCGACCGCGACCGTCCCGTCCGGGAAGCGCTTCGTGACGCCCCGGAACTCGATCATCGGCGGTTCCCCCTGCCGTCGCGCGGGACCCCTGCTCCCCGCTTGGTCGCAGCACACTAACCCGGTCGTGCGCGACGGGCGAGCGGTCGACCGCAGGTCACCGGCACCCCGTCGCGCTTGACCTGCAGTCCGGTTCAGCACCGACGCTGCGCACATGACCCTGACCACTGCCCTGGGCCCGCTCGGCGTCGCCACCGGACCCGCTCCCGCCGACGCCGCGGCCCTGGAGGACGCCGGTGCCCGCACCCTGTGGCTCGCCGGTGGCGCGATCGACCGGCTCGACCGGCTGACCGCGCTGCTCGACGGCACCCGGGACGCCGTCGTCGTCCCGGGGATCGTGCCGACCGGGCGGTACCCGGCGTCGGCGGTCGCCGCAGTGCACGCCGACGCGGCCCGCCGTCGTCCCGGGCGCTACCTCACCGGGCTGGGCGCGCCCCAGCAGCCGCGGGCGCTGGAGGCGCTGCACCGCCACCTCGACGAGCTCGACGCACTCGGGCTGCCCTCCTCCGAGCGGCTGCTGGCCGCGCTCGGACCGCGCAAGCTCGACGTCGCCCGCACCCGCTGCGCCGGGGCGGTGACGCTGCTGGTCACCCCGGAGCACACCGCGCGGGCGCGGGCGGCGCTGGGCCCGGACCGGCTGCTCGCGGTGATGCTGCCGACCGTGCTCGGGACCGACCGGACAGCCCTGCGCGAGCTGGCCGGGTTCCTGCTCGGCGTGCCGGGCTACCGCGCCGCCGTCCGCGGGCTGGGGTTCACCGACGCCGAGGTCGACGCCCGCGCCGACCGGCTGCTCGACGCCGTCTCCGCCCGCGGCGGCGTCGAGGACATCGCCGCCCGGGTCGCCGAGCACCGGGCCGCGGGCGCCGACCACGTGGTGCTCAGCCCGGTCGGGGACCCGGCGGCCGGTGCGGCGCTGCTGCGCGCCCTGCGGTAGGCGCCCTGCCGTGCGGCCGGTGCGCCGCGGCGGAACAGTGGGGTCATGCCGAAGGAGCCCACGCGCCTGCCGAAGCCCGAACTGGACCTCGACCCGGACCACCCGCACGTCGCGGACTGGTTCCACTACGCCGACCTGCTCACCGACGCCGAGCGCGCCGACCTGCGCCGGGTGCGGGAGTTCCTGCGTGCCGAGGTCGCCCCCGTCGTGCTCGACGCCTGGGACCGCGCCGAGTTCCCGATGCAGCTCGTGAAGGGCTTCGCGGGCCTCGACCTCGCGGGGGCCGGCTACGCCGACCCGCCGGCGTCGCGGCTGTTCCTGGGGTTCCTGCACGCCGAGATCTCCCGGGTGGACCCGTCGGTCAACAGCTTCTACGGCGTCCACACGGGTCTCGCGATGGGCTCGATCCACGCCGGCGGCACGCCCGAGCAGCGCGAGCGCTGGCTGCCCGCGATGTCCCGGATGGACTCGATCGGTGCGTTCGGGCTGACCGAGCCGCACGGCGGGTCCGACGTGGCCGGTGGCATGGAGACCACCGCCACCCGCGACGGCGACGAGTGGGTCCTCGACGGCGAGAAGCGCTGGATCGGCAACGCCACCTTCGCCGACCTGATCATCGTGTGGGCCCGCGACACCGACCCGGACGCCGGCGGCGCGGTCCGCGGGTTCGTCGTGCCGTCGCCGTCGGAGGGCATGACGATCACGAAGATCGAGGGCAAGCAGTCGCTGCGGATCGTGCAGAACGCCGACATCCTGCTCGACCGGGTCCGGGTGCCGGAGTCGCACCGGCTCTCCGGCGGCTCGGGCACCTTCCGCGACGCCGGCCTGGTCCTGCAGCGCACCCGGGCCAACGCCGCCTGGGGTGCGGTCGGGGTGCAGATGGCCGCCTACGAGCTGGCGCTGTCCTACGCCGCCCAGCGGGAGCAGTTCGGCCGCCCGATCGGCGGGTTCCAGCTGATGCAGGACCTGCTGGTGCGGATGCTCGGCAACGTGAGCGCCTCGCTGGGGATGGCGGTCCGCAACGCCCAGCTGCTCGACGAGGGCCGGGGCTCGGACGCGCACTCGTCGCTGGTGAAGGAGTTCTGCGCGACCCGGATGCGCGAGACCGTCGCGCTCGGGCGTCAGCTCGTGGGCGGCAACGGGGTGGTGCTGGAGAACCGGATCGCGAAGTACTTCGCCGACGCCGAGGCGATGTTCTCCTTCGAGGGCACCCGGGAGATGAACACGCTGATCGTCGGGAAGGCGATCACGGGGCAGAGCGCGTTCGTGCGGTGACGACGGCGGTCGCGCCCGCGGCGGGCGGGCGCGACCGGCTCACCAGACGCCCGGGGTCCCGTCGGCCGGGGTCGCGCTCGTCGCCGGGGTGGGCAGGCCGCCGCCGCGCAGCACCCGGTGCAGGTCGTCGGGGCGCAGCGAGCGGGCGAACAGCCAGCCCTGGAACGCGTCGACCCCGAGGCCGCGCAGGACGTGGAACTGCTCGGCGGTCTCGACGCCCTCGGCGACGGTCTTGCGGCCCATCGCGCGCGCGACCTCGACGACGGCGCGGGCCAGCGCGAAGTCGGCCGGGTCGGTGCCGACGCCGGTGACGAAGGCGCGGTCGACCTTGACCGTCTGCGCCGGGAGCTCCTTGAGCCGGGCCAGCGACGAGTAGCCGGTGCCGAAGTCGTCGACGGCGAAGCGGACGCCGCGGTGCACGAGCTCGCTCATCGCGTCCAGCGCGGGGCGCGGCAGCGCGACCAGGCTGGTCTCGACGAGCTCGAGCACCAGCTGGTTCCACGGCAGCCCGGCGCCCTCGACGATGGCCGTGACGTCGGCCAGGAACGACGGGTCGGCCGGCAGCAGCCCGGCCAGGTTCACCGCGACGGCAACGGCCTGTCCGGCACGGGGCCAGGTCGCGGCCTCGGTGGCCGCGGTGCGCAGCACCCACAGGTCCAGTTCGCGCTGCAGGCCGCCGCGCTGGGCGACCGGCAGGAACTCGCCGGGCGAGACCTCGCCGTGCACCGGGTGCGACCAGCGCAGCAGCGCCTCGGCGGACAGCACGGTGCCGTCCGGTGCGACGACCGGCTGGTACTCCAGGCGCAGCGCGTCGCCCTCGATCGCGGCGCGCAGCTCGGCCTCCAGCTCCAGCTGGCGGCGCGCCGGGACGACGGCGCCCCGCTCGGCGACGGCGACCGTGCCGCGTCCGCGCTGCTTGGCCTCGCGCACCGCGACCTCGGCCGAGCGCAGCAGATCGTCGCCGCGGGGGCCGCGGGCGTCGGCCTGCGGGCCGGCCACGGCGGCGTCCCGACCGGCGACGCCGACCGAGGCGGTCAGCGTGATCGGGCTGCCGGCCACGGTGACGTCGCCGCGCAGCAGCCCGGCGACGACGGCGGCGAGCGCCTGCGGTCCGCCGACCTCGTCGACGTCGGCGCAGACCACCGCGAACTCGTCGGCCGACAGCCGCCCGGCCGTGCAGTGGTACGGCAGCTCGCGCTGCAGCCGCCCGGCCAGCTCGACGAGCAGGGTGTCACCGGCGTCGTGGCCGAGGCCGGTGTTGACGCGGGCGAAGTCGTCGACGTCGCCGCAGACCACGGCGACCCGGCCGGCGTCCGGCCCGGCCAGCAGCCGGTCGGCGAGCTCCAGCAGCCCGGCCCGGTTGGGCAGCCGGGTCAGCGGGTCGACGGTGTCGGCCTCGCGGAGCACGTCGGCGGCGCGGCGGCGCTCCCCCACGTCGGTGACGACGAGCAGCCAGAAGGGGCGGCCGTCGTCGGAGGGCGCGGCGTTGACCACGACCTCGCAGTCGACCCGGGTCCCGTCGGCGCGCAGCAGCGGCAGCGACTCGATCCGGTAGGTCGGCTCGGGATGCGACGGGTCGCGCAGCCAGTCCGGCAGGCCGCCGCGGCCGTCGGACTGGGGCTCGGCGGACAGGCTGCGTGCCGGGACGCCGCGCAGGGTCTCCAGGTCGGCGTCGAGCAGCTGGCAGAGCGCCGGGTTGGCGTCGACGATCCGGCCGCGGCCGTCGAGCATCGCGACGCCCGTGGTGATGGTGGCGACGAGGTCGGCGAACCGCTGCCCGGAGCGCTGCGCGCGGGACTCGGCCCGGCGCCGGTCGGACACGTCCTGCACGGTCCCGATCAGGCGCAGCGGGGCACCACCGGGGGTGCGGTCGATCCGGGTGCGGCACGACAGCACCGCGCCGCCCTCGGGGCGGATCTCGGAGCTGTGCGCGGTGGTGGGCTCCGGTGCGGCGTCCGGGCCGCGGCGCAGCATCCGGCAGACCCGCTCGACCTGCTCGCCCTCGATGGGGCCGTCCGGGCCGTCGGGGCGCACGCCGAGCGCGCGGTAGAGCTCGACGAGCCCCTCGCTGCGGGTCAGCGTCCCGGCCTGCAGGTCGAAGGTCCAGGTGCCGGAGCGGGTGGCGCGCTCGAGGTCGAGCGCGGGGGCCTCGTCCGACGGGGCGGGCGCGGCGTCGGGGAACGGGGTGAGCAGCACGACGGTGCGATCACCCGGCTGGTTCCAGCGGACGACCTTGACCCGGGCCAGGCGGCGGTCGGCACGGACCAGACGGGCGTCGGAGTCCGGGCCGACGAGCAGCTGCGGGAGCCGCATGCCGGTCGGGTCGGCGGAGCCGGCGAGGCGGCGGAGCGCGGCGTTGGTGTGGACGACGACGCCCCCGGCGTCGCAGACCATCGCGGGCGAGGGCGGGAGCTGCACCGCGGAGTGGTCGGCACCGTCGGCACCCGCGGCCCCGGACCCGGTGGTCCCCGGGCCGGGGGCCGCCTCGGCGACCGACGGGGCCGGGCCGGTCGGGCGCGGCGCACCGGGGAGGCGGCGGGCGCTGCCGAACGGCGGCTCCCCGAAGCCCGCGCCGGAGACCTCGGCGTCCGGCGCGGCGGCGAGGTTCAGGGCCTCCGCCCGGCCGAGGAGCGGCTCGTTCTCGGGAGCGGGCCGGGCGCGGCCCGCCGGGGTGCCACCGGGACCGGCGAAGGCCCGGGCGAGGTCACCGGCGAGACCGGGGTCCCGGTCCCTGTCGCGGCGGGCACCCGGTGCCTGCTCCGCGCGTCCACCGGCCGGGTCCCCGACCGATGCACCCGGACGGTGTCCCGCCCGCGATTCCTGCTCCGACACGCCCGCCTCCGTTCCGTTCGGCAGCTCCGTGGGGAACAACGAGCCACCGTGCCGGGCGATCCGGGCGGGTAGACCGATCGAGCCACCCGATACAGCGAGTGACGGGACCGTTCGGCCCAACGCCGTTGCTCTGCCCGTCACTCACGGGTGGTGACAGGTAGTCGCCGGAGGGTGAAGGGTGTGACGTGCTCGGCGAGCGGTGGCAACCGATCCGACCGTGTGTGTTCGACCGCTCACAGCGCGCCGTGCCGTTCGGCGCAGACCCCGGTCGCACACGTTTCGTAACCGGGGTTATGGCCGTCCGTCAGCCCGCGGTCACGCCGGCGTCGCCCGCGGCGCGGGCCACCGCCGCGGCGACGGCCGGTGCCACCCGCGGGTCGAACGGGCCGGGCACGATCTTCTGCGGGGACAGCTCGTCGGCGACGACGTCGGCGATGGCGCGGGCCGCCGCGACCTTCATGTCGTCGGTGATGCGACGGGCGTGCGCGTCCAGCGCGCCGCGGAAGATCCCCGGGAAGGCCAGCACGTTGTTGATCTGGTTCGGGAAGTCGCTGCGGCCGGTCGCGACGATCGCGGCGTGCCGGGCCGCGACGTCCGGGTGCACCTCGGGGTCGGGGTTGGACAGCGCGAAGACCATGCACTCCGGGGCCATCGTGGCCAGCAGCTCCTCGGGCAGCGTGGCGCTGGAGAGCCCGACGAACACGTCCGCACCGGCCAGGGCCTCGGCGATCCCGCCGGTGACCGCGCGCGGGTTGGTGACGGCGGCCAGCGCGGCCTTCTCCCCGCCGCGGCCGGCGTCGACGACCCCGCGCGAGTCGAGCAGCACGACGTCCGAGGCACCCGCGGTCAGCAGGATGCGTGCGCAGGCGATGCCCGCCGCGCCGGCCCCGGAGATCACGATGCGCAGGTCCGACAGCGAGCGGCCCTGCACCCGGCAGGCGCCGTCGAGGGCGGCGAGCAGCACGACGGCGGTGCCGTGCTGGTCGTCGTGCATGACCGGGCAGTCGAGCGCCTCGACCAGGCGGCGCTCCAGCTCGAAGCAGCGCGGCGCGGCGACGTCCTCGAGGTTGACCGCGCCGAAGGTCGGGCGCAGCCGGACCAGGGTCTCCACGATCTCGTCGACGTCGGTGGTGTCGAGCACCAGCGGGATCGAGTCGAGCCCGGCGAAGGACTTGAACAGCGCCGACTTGCCCTCCATCACCGGCAGCGACGCGCGCGGCCCGATGTCGCCGAGGCCGAGCACCGCGGTGCCGTCGCTGACGACGGCGACCAGCCGGTGCGCCCAGGTGTAGCGGGCGGCGAGCGAGGCGTCGTCGGCGATGGCGCGGCAGACGTCGGCGACACCGGGGGTGTAGGCGATCGACAGGTCGCGCTCGTCGGCCAGCGGCGCGGTCAGGCCGGTCGCGAGCTTGCCGCCCTCGTGCGCGCCGAACACCTCGTGCCGGTCGGGGGCGGAACGGGTGGTCGGGTCCTGGGCGAGCGTCATGGGAAGACTCCACGGGTGGTGCGGTACGAGAGCGGCGCACGGACGCGCCTGCCGTTGCACCGGGCGTCGCGGGTTGACGTCGACCTGCTCGCGGTGCCGGACGGCCATCCCGCGCGCAGCGCCGGGATAGGGGCGCCGAGCCGGGACGAGCTGTCGGATCTGGCGAGGAGTCTAACCGGGTGGACGCCGGGAACCGGTCACCCGGCGCGTCCGGAGTGGCCACCCGCACACCAACGGGCGTACGGATCACCGCACGCCCGTCCCGGGAGCCGTGTCAGCGGGTCAGCGCAGCGGCGCCGGGGTGAGGTCGGGCAGCGGGAGCGCGGGCAGCGACGGGCCGCTGGGCAGCTCGGTCAGCGGCAGCACACCGGGTGTGAACGGGACCCGGCCGGGGACGACCTCCAGGGCGCCGACCTCGCCGTAGCGCTGGGCGTAGGCCAGTGCCCGGGCGATGTCGGTGACCCCGTTGGTGTTGGTCGGCAGCATCAGGCTCGACAGCAGCCCGAACGCCCGGCCGCGCGCGTCGAGGTAGCCCGAGCCCGAGTCGCCCGGTACCCCCGGCGGCGTGGTGGAGACGACGTGCGTGCGCGGCCCCTCCGGCTGCCCGAGGCTCAGGCCCTGCTTGTACGGCGTCGCCACGAGCTGGTTGGGCTGGAAGCTGTAGACCTTCTCCCCCTGCTCGGTGCCGTCCGTGTCGAGCCCGGTCGGGCCGCCGAAGCCGGGGACCGTCGGGTCGGCGACGGCGACGGCCGCCGGGCTCAGCCGGATCAGCGAGAGGTCGTTGTAGAGGCACAGCTGCGGGTCGGTCTCGCCGCGGTCCTGCATGACCGCCCAGGAGTTGTAGGCGACCCGTCCGGTGTAGTTCTTCCCGTCGCGGCCGCGGATGCCGACCTCGATGCCCTCCGGCATGACCGGCTCACGGCAGCCGTCGACCGAGGACATCGCGTCCTCGCCCGCCATGCAGTGCGCGGCCGCGCCCAGGTAGAGCACCCCGGCCGGGGCGGCCTGGTGCTCGGCACCGCGGCCGCCGGGCTCGTCGCGGTGCCCGTCCTGCCCGGCGGCCGGGGTGTAGAGGAAGTTGGCCGTGCACAGCTCGGCGCCGCCGGTGACCGGGGTGGCGATCTGCACGCCCGGTCCGATCGCCCCGGCCTGCACCGCCGGGGCGGACGGGGCGGCCGTCGCGACGCCCGCGGCGGCGGGCGCGGTGAGCGCGGCGGTGACCGCCAGGCCGGCCGCGGCGGCGATCCCGGCGATGCGCCGCCGCGCGGGGCGGCGGGAGAACTGCGACGACATGACGCTCCTCGGCTCGTGGTCCGCCACGGATCCCATCCGATCCGGCCACCCTGCGGGTACGGCGCGCCCGGCGGACTGCCCGGTCGGGTCCGGATCCGACCCGACCGGGTGACGTGATCACCGCGAGCGTCCCGCAGCGTCCGCGACTAGCGTCGCCGCCCGTGAGCACCGACGCCGATCCGGACGGACGGATCCTCCTGCTGCGCCACGGCGAGACCGAGTGGTCGCGCACCGGGAAGCACACCGGCCGTACCGACGTCCCGCTGACCGACGAGGGCCGGGCCGCCGCCCGCCGGGTGCGCGACGCACTGGCCCTGGTCCGCCACGACGCCCCGCCCGCCCGGGTGCTTTGTTCCCCGCGCACGCGCGCGAGGGACACCGCCGAGCTGGCCGGGCTGCACGTGGACGCGGTCGACGACCGGCTCGTCGAATGGGACTACGGCGACAACGAGGGCTGGACCACGCCGCAGATCCGCGAGTCCCTGCCGGGCTGGACGATCTGGGACGGGCCGTGGCCCGGCGGCGAGACCCCCGGCGACGTCGCCGCGCGCGCCGACGCCGTGCTCACCGACGCGCGCGCCCTGCTCGGCGGCGGCGACGTCGTGCTCGTGGGACACGGCCACTTCTCCCGGGTACTGACGGCGCGCTGGATCGGGCTGCCCGCGAGTGGCGGTGTGCACTTCCGCATGGACCCGGCAGGGGTCAGCGTGCTGGGGTTCGAGCGCGGGGTCCCCCGCCTCGACCACGTCAACCAGCGCCCCACCCCCGCGGAGGACCAGTGAGCGTCCGTACGGCCACCCCCGACGACGTGCCGGTCATGGTCCGGCTCGTGCACGAGCTGGCCGACTACGAGAAGGCCGCGCACGAGTGCGGGCTGACCGAGGACCAGCTGCACGCCGCGCTGTTCGGCCCGGACCCCTCGGCCGGGGCCTTCGTGGCCACCGGCGACGACGGCGCGGTCGTCGGCACGGCCATCTGGTTCCGGACCTTCTCCACCTGGGAGGGCGTCGCCGGGATCCACCTGGAGGACCTCTACGTCACCCCCGGCGCCCGCGGCGGCGGGCACGGCGCGGCCCTGCTCGCCGAGCTGGCCGCCGAGGTGGCCCGGCGCGGCTGGAAGCGCCTGGAGTGGAACGTGCTGGACTGGAACACCCCGGCCATCGGCTTCTACCGCTCCGTCGGCGCGGTGCCGAACGAGGGGTGGACCACCTACCGGCTCACCGGCGACCCGCTCGTCGCGCTGGCCGGGCGGACCGGCGGGGCGGCGGCCCGCTAGTCCTCGGGGTACTCGTCGCCCATCGACCAGCGCCGGGACTGCTCGCTGATCAGCATCAGGAACGTGAACAGCACGAACAGTCCGCAGACGATGCCCCACACCAGCTGACGGCTGGGGCCCAGCGCGTAGTAGATGGCCGGGAACAGCAGCAGCTGCACGACGATCGCCGGGGTGCGGCAGCCGTGCACCCCGCGGACCAGCCCGTAGCCGACACCGGCCACGGCGGCCGCCAGGAGCACGAAGATCCCGGCCTCGGCGAGCCCGTAGTAGAGGCGGGCGCCACCGGCCTCCAGGGCGCGTACGCCCAGCACGACCGCGAGGACGGCGCCGACGAGCCCCTCGGCCGCGACGAGCACCCCCGCCACCCGCACGTTCTCCGGCGGTCGCTCCCGCGTCACGGGGCGGTCGTCGCGGTCATCGGCCACCCACCGAGGATAGGCCGCCCGCCGCGGCGGCCACCGCCGGGCGGCCGACGGACCGGCCGGTGCGCGGTCGATACAGTCGCCCCGTGCGCGCGCTGCTCGTGGTCAACCCTCAGGCCACGTCCACCACCGCCGCCGGCCGGGACGTGCTGACCAAGGCCCTGGCCAGCGAGCTGAAGCTCGACGTCCTGCAGACCCGCTACCGGGGCCACGCGGCAGAGGCGACCGCGGCGGCCGTGGCGGACGGCGTCGAGCTCGTCGTCGCGCTCGGGGGCGACGGGACGGTCAACGAGGTCGTCAACGGGCTGCTGGCCGCGCAGACCGGCTCGGGCAGCGGTGCCCCGCGGCCGGACCCGGACGCCACCGCGATGCTCGCGGTGGTCCCCGGCGGCTCGGCGAACGTGTTCGCCCGCGCCCTGGACATGCCGCGCGACCCGGTCGAGGCGACCGGGCACGTGCTCACCGCGCTGGCCCACCGGCGGCGACGGCTGGTCGGCCTGGGCTGGGCCGACGACCGCTGGTTCACCTTCAACGCCGGCATGGGCTGGGACGCCGAGGTGGTGGCCGCGGTCGAGCGCGCCCGCGCGCAGGGACACGAGGCCAGCCCCGGCCGCTACGCGCTGACCGCGATCGCCCAGTACCTCGCGCAGCTGCGCCGTCCGCCGTCGATGACGGTGGAGCTCCCCGACGCGGCGCCGCTGACCGGGGTGCGGCTGGCGTTCGTCTCCAACACCGACCCGTGGACCTTCCTGTCCGGCCGCGCGGTGCGGACCAACCCCCGCTCGTCGTTCGGCAGTGGGCTGGGGCTGTTCGCGCTCACCGGGCTGAGCCCGCGGACGATCGCCTCGACCCTGCGCCAGATCCTGGCCGCCGACGGCGACCCGCACGGGCGGCACATCGTCCGGCACGACGCCGTCGGCCGGGTGCGGATCACCTCGGAACAGCCTCTCGCTCTCCAGCTCGACGGCGACCACCTCGGAATGCGCACCGATGTGGAATTCCTCAGCGTGCCCGGAGCGTTACGCGTCGTCGTGTGAGACGGACGGTTCGTCGCGCATCGTGCGGGCGCTCTCACACGCCGGAGTGAGCAACCGCGCCATTCACCGATGTGAGCGGACCGTCGGTCCCGTTGGGGCTTACACCAGGCCAAACCCGTGATCCAAGGTGGTCCCTACGCAAGCGAGGCCACGAGCAACGCCGCTCGTGGAGGTTCCGTCCCACCGGGCCGGACCCCTCACTCAGAGGGTGTCCGGGTCGACATCGTTCTCGGGTGGCCGATTCCGGGTGGGACAGGGACACTGGATCGTGGAACCGGCCCAGGGCGGCTCGAAGTCCCGGGCACTGGTCTGTCTGCGTGTGTTCCCTATGAGGGCGCTCACGCATCCCGCGAGCAGTTTCCCATTGAGGACCGCGGTGGCTCGTGAAAGTATTCACAAGCTGCGAAACACGTACGTAACATCAAGCGCACAGACGATCGGCGCGACCCCGATCGCGCACCAGAGGAGAAAGTGATCATGGACTGGCGTCACGACGCGATCTGCCGCGACGAGGACCCGGAGCTGTTCTTCCCGGTCGGCACCAGCGGCCCTGCCCTGATGCAGATCGCGGAGGCCAAGAGCGTGTGCCGGCGCTGCCCGGTCACCGAGTCGTGCCTGCAGTGGGCTCTCGAGTCCGGCCAGGACGCGGGTGTCTGGGGCGGCATGAGCGAGGACGAGCGGCGCGCCCTGAAGCGGCGCAGCACCCGTCCGCGCGCTCGCACCGCGTAGGCAGCCCCGCCCGGGCACTCGCCCGGAATGCGGCAGGAACGGCTGTCCCGGACAGCGGCTCCGCACAGCAGAAGAAGTAGCTCCCCGACCTCGGGCCCGTAGCCGGACGCCACCGGCCACGGGCCCGAGGTGCGTTCGGGGTGATCTGCCACCCCGGCGTGAGGGTCGACCACGGTGCCGGCGCGACCACGGCACCGGGATCAACGGTCACGGGACGAGCGTATCCGGTGCCCTCCGGGCCCCCGTCCACGCCCCGGGTCACCGGGAGTGACCGGGATCGGTCACCCGCCGCACCGCAGCGACCGCCCGGGGACGGCGGGCGGCGGACCCGTTGCCCCGCCGCCCCTCCCACCGCGGCGTTCAGGAGCCGCCGAGCGGTACCCGGACCACCGCCACCGTGCCGCCGCCCTCCCGGGCCCGCACCTCGATCGTCGCCTCCAGCTCGGAGGTCAGCAGGGTCCGCACGATCTGCAGACCCAGCCCCTTGGACCTCTCGAAGTCGAAGTCGACCGGCATGCCGTGGCCGTCGTCGGCCACCGACACCTCCAGCCGGCTCGCCGAGCGCACCGGGCTGACGACCACCTCCCCCGCCGTGCCGGGGTCGTAGGCGTGCGCCAGCGCGTTGTGGGTCAGCTCGGCCAGGACCAGCACCAGCGGGGTGGCCTTCGCCGCGGGCAGCGCCCCGAACCCGGAGTCGACGCGCACCCGGGCACGGGACTCGGTCGTCGCGCCGTCGCGGATGGCGGGCAGCACCTTCGGCAGCAGCTCGTCGAGCTCCACGACCTCGGCGACGGAGTAGGCCAGCGCCTCGTGCACCAGCGCGATCGAGGTGACCCGGCGGACCGACTCCTCCAGCGCCCGGCCAGCCTCCGGGTTCTCGCTGCGCCGAGCCTGCATCCGCAGCAGCGCCGCGACCGTCTGCAGGTTGTTCTTCACCCGGTGGTGGATCTCCCGGATGGTGGCGTCCTTGCTCATCAGCGCCGCGTCCCGGCGACGCAGGTCGGTCACGTCGCGGACCAGCACCAGCGCGCCCGCCGCGTCGCCGCGGGGCCGCAGCGGCAGCGCGCGCACGAGCATCGTCGCCCGGCGGCCCTTGACCTCCATCCGCGTGGACGGGGCGCCGTCGAGGGCCTCGTTGATCCGGCCGGCGACGTCCTTCGCGTCGAACGGGTCCAGCACGAGCGCCTTGGTGACGGTCGCGAGGTCGGCGCCGGCGACGTCGCTGGCGTGGCCCATGCGGTGGTACGCCGACAACGCGTTCGGGCTGGCGTAGGCCACGTTGCCGTGCACGTCGAGGCGGACCAGGCCGTCCCCGGCGCGCGGGCTGCCCTCGGCCGAGCCGGGCGGGCCGGACTGCGGCGGGAACGTCCCGTCGACGATCATCTGGCACAGGTCCGAGGCGCTGCCGAGGTAGGCGATCTCCAGCGGGCTCGGGACGCGCGGGGTGGACAGGTTGGTGTCCCGGGACAGCACCGCCACCGTGCGGCCCTTGAAGCGCACCGGGATGGTCTCCCGGCGCACCGGCACCTCCAGGTGCCAGCGCGGGTCGTCGTCGCGGCAGATCCGGCCCTCCAGCACCGCCCGGCGCAGCTGACCGACCTCCACCGGCACCGCCCGGCGGCCGACGACGTCGTCCGGGTGGGCGGTCGGCGCGGTGGTCGGCCGGGCCTGGGCGACGCACAGGAACTGCGCGGTCGCCGCCCGGGAGGCACCGCCGGTCCCCGTGTGGAGGTCGTCCAGCGGCACCCACAGCAGGAAGTCGGCGAAGGACATGTCGGCCAACAACTGCCACTCGCCGACCACGCGCTGGAGGTGATCGGCGGTCTCGCCGTCCATCGTCGTGTGCTCGGCGAGCAGCTCGCTCAGCGTGGTCACGATCGCCCATCCCACCACATGCGAGAATCGCGCGTACGAAGCTCCCGCGGCAACGCCGCGGAACCGTGACCCGGACGGGAAGGAGGGTCGAGATGTCCAAGCGTGCACGCAAGCGCCGTGACCGCGCCAAGAAGGGCGCCAACCACGGCAAGAAGCCGAACTGCTGAGTTCGGCGGCACCGACGCGAGAGGGCGGGCACCCCGGTGGGGTGCCCGCCCTCTCGCGTGTGTCGCCGGAGCGGCGGTGCCGGTCAGCCGCCGGAGCGGCGGTACTCGGTGCGCTGGTGCGACACCGAGACGCTCGTGCCGTCCGGGCCGCTCTCCACGGTCACCTGGGCCTGCTCGAGCACCGCGGAGCGGATCTGCGACCGCAGCCGGTCCTTGAGCCCGGCCGGGGCCGCCTCGCCGCCGCACTTGCGCGCCAGCAGCGCCTTCAGCTTCTCGTCGATGCCGTACTCGGCCAGGCAGGGCGCGCACTCGTCGAGGTGCTGCTGGAGCAGGCGGCGCCGCTCCTGGTCGCACTCGTGGTCGAGGAACAGCCACACCTCGGCCAGCACCTCGGTGCACCCGGTGTTCGCGGGCGGGTCCTGGATCATGGGGTTGCGCTCGAGCGGTGCGCCCGAGTCCTCGGCGGCGCTCACGATGCCGTCACCTCCCGGTCCCCGGTCGCGCCGGCGGCCCCGTCGCGGACGAATCCGCGCTCGCGGGCCACGTCGGTCAGCATGTCGCGCAGCTGACGCCGGCCGCGGTGCAGCCGCGACATGACGGTGCCGATCGGGGTGCCCATGATCTCGGCGATCTCCTTGTAGGCGAACCCCTCGACGTCGGCGAGGTAGACCGCCATGCGGAAGTCCTCCGGCAGGCCCTGCAGGGCCTCCTTGACGTCGCTGTCGGGCAGCGCGTCGAGGGCCTCCACCTCGGCCGAGCGCAGACCGGTCGAGCTGTGCTCACCGGCCTGGGCCAGCTGGTAGTCGGTGATCTCGTCGGTCGGCGACTGCAGGGGCTGACGCTGCCGCTTGCGGTACCCGTTGATGTAGGTGTTGGTCAGGATCCGGTACAGCCACGCCTTGAGGTTGGTGCCGCGGCGGAACGACCCGAACGCCGAGTACGCCTTGAGGAAGGTCTCCTGCACCAGGTCCTCGGCGTCGGCCGGGTTCCGGGTCATGCGCAGCGCCGCGCCGTAGAGCTGGTCGAGCAGCGGCATCGCGTCGCGCTCGAAGCGGGCCGTGCGGTCGGAGACGCTCTCGTCCTCGGGCGCACGGTTGCCGTCGGCGTCGGCCACACCCACCAGGGCGGCGAGCTCCGCGGGATCGGTCCCTGCCGCGCCCGTCTCCGGCTGGTCCGGCTGATCCGGCTGTACTGACAAAGGTTCCCTCTCCAGTGACACGAGTCGCGCACCGGTGCGGGTCACCGGCACGGCGGACGCGTCGGAGGGTACGCGCCCCGGCCGCTCACGGCCGTCCGGCGGCGCGGCCCCGGGCCTCTCCATCACTGATGTCGTCACGCCCGGAACAACGGTGCGGCGCCGGACAGCATTCCCGTAGGTTCGCCGTCACCCCCGGGTCGGCCCCGGGGCGGGACGGAGGACACCGACGATGGCGGGCAGGGGCACCCCGGCGACGGCACTGCTGAGCAGGCGGGGGGTGGCGCACGAGCTGCACACCTACACCCACCACGACGGCGCCGGCTACGGCGAGGAGGCCGCCGCCGTCATGGGGCAGGACCCGCGCCGGGTGTTCAAGACCCTCGTCGCGCTCGTCGACGGGGCCATGACGGTCGGGATCGTGCCGGTGTCGGCCCAGCTGGACCTCAAGGCGCTGGCCGCCGCCGCGGGCGGGAAGAAGGCCGTCATGGCCGACGTCGCCGACGCCGAGCGGGCCACCGGCTACGTCGCGGGCGGCATCTCGCCCCTGGGCCAGCGCAAGCGGCTGCCGACCGTCCTGGACGCCTCGGCGCAGGAGCACCCGACGGTGTTCTGCTCCGGGGGCAGGCGCGGCCTGGAGATCGAGCTCGCCCCGGCGGACCTGGTGGCGCTCACCGGCGCCGTCGTCGCACCGATCGCAACCGGCTGACCGCAGAGGGTCACCCGGACGGGGTCCGATCCGGGCACCGCGCCAGTAGGGTCGATCACCGACGGCAGCAGGACGCCGTCGCCACCGATCGAGACGAGCTACGGGGAGCACGCGTGGACCGACCGGCATGGGCGCCCGACGAGGTGGACATGACCAGCCCGAGCGTCGCCCGGGTCTACGACTACTACCTGGGCGGGTCGCACAACTTCGAGGCCGACCGCGCCTTCGCCGAGAAGGTGCTCGACGCGCTGCCCGAGATGGCGGCCGTCGCGCAGGCCAACCGGGCGTTCCTGCGCCGGGCCGTGCACCACCTGTGCGCCCACGGGATCCGCCAGTTCCTCGACCTCGGGTCCGGCATCCCGACCGTCGGCAACGTGCACGAGGTCGCGGCGACCGCCTGCGACGACGCGCGGGTCCTCTACGTCGACCACGACCCCATCGCCGTCGCGCACAGCCGTGCGCTGCTCGACGGCGACCCGTCGACGGCCGTCCTCGCCGCCGACCTGACCGACCCGCTCCGCGTCCTCGACGACCCGGTGACCCGGGCCCACCTCGACCTGTCCCGGCCGGTGGCGGTGCTGCTCGTCTCGGTGCTGCACTTCGTCCCGGACGAGGCGGACCCGGCCGGGATCATCGCCGCCTACGCCGGCGCGGCAGCACCCGGCAGCCACGTGGTCGTCAGCCACGCGAGTGACGAGGGGGGCCTCTCCGGTGCGAGCCGGGCCCAGAACCTCTACAACAGGGACAGGTCCCCGAACCGGATGCGGATGCGCGACACCGAGGAGGTCGCGGCGCTGTTGGGTGATCTGGAGCTGGTCGAGCCCGGCGTCGTGCGGATCCCGCTCTGGCGTCCGGAGTCCCCGGTGGGCCCCGAGGCGCAGCGTTACCCCGGGCTCGCCGCCGTCGCCCGTCACGCCGGGCAGCCCGGGATCTGACCGTCGGAGGGAGAGCCGTCGTGGCGAAGCCCGTCCCCGTCCTGCCCGGTGGGCAGGGACCGGGGCCGTCGGCGCTGACCGACGCCTGGGTGCGCGCCATCGAGGCCCGCAACTTCGTCTCCGCCGCCCGCGCCGACCTGTACGCGGTGCTGTCCGGCGCGGCCTGGTGGTTCACCGCCGTCGTCGAGGGACGGGCGGAGGAGGCGATCGCCGAGGAGGTCGGCGCCGAGCTGGTCGCCGCGCACCTCACCGACCCGGCCGCGCTGCGCTGCTCGATCGACGTCCTGGCCCGGCACTTCGCCGGGCCCAGCCCGGACCCGGAACGGTTCCGCCGCTGGACCGCGGCGGTCGGGGCGCTGTCGACGGGGTACGCCCGGACGCTGCGCGACCGCACCCGGTTGGAGCAGGAACGGATCAGCTCCGCCGCGTTCGCGGCGCGCGCCGCCGCCGAGGACGCCCGATGGCAGTCCGAGGCGCGCTACCGGGTCGTCTTCGAGAGCTCCGTGCTCGGCATCAGCGTCGCCGACACCGAGGGCCGCATCCTGGAGGCCAACCGCACGCTGACCGCCATGCTCGGCTACCGGCCGGGCGATCTCGTGGGCCGCTCGGTGTTCGAGTTCATCCACCCCGAGGACACCCCGGAGATGTGGCCGCAGATCGAGGCCATGCTCGCCGGGCGGATCGGCCACGCCCGGATGGAGAAGTCCTACTTCCGGGCCGACGGTGACCAGGTGTGGACCGAGCTGACCGTCTCGCTGGTCCGCTCCCCCGACGGCGAGCCCCGCTACCTCGTCGCGATGGTCTCCGACGTCACCGAGCGGCGCCGCCTGCAGTCACGGCTGCGCCACCAGGCCGAGCACGACCCGCTCACCGGGCTGCCGAACCGCTCGCTGTTCTTCACCCGGCTCGAGTCCGCGCTCGCCGGCCCGTACGGCTCCCCCGCCCCGGTGGGGGTCTGCTACCTCGACCTCGACGGCTTCAAGGCCGTCAACGACACCCTCGGCCACGACGCGGGCGACCAGCTCCTGCGCACCGTCGCACACCGCCTCGACGCCGAGCTCCGCCCGGCCGGGCACACCGTCGCCCGGATGGGCGGCGACGAGTTCGTCGTGCTGGTGGAGCGCTGCGCCGGCGTCGAGCAGCTGACCGCGGTCGCCGAGCAGGCCCTGGCGGTCGTCCGACGGCCGGTGCACGTGCGTGGCCGGGAGGTCGTGGTCTCGGCCAGCATCGGGATCGTCGACCGGCCGTTCGCGGTGGGCGCCGTCGGTGCCGAGGGGACGGCCGAGCTGATGCAGGCCGCGGACACCACGATGTACTGGGCCAAGCGCGACGGCCGGGACCGGATCGCGGTGTTCGACCCGGCCCGTCACGCCAACGACGTGCATCTGTTCGAGCTGGCCGGGCGGATGCCGGGCGCTCTGGAGCGCGGTGAGTTCCACCTGGAGTACCAGCCGCTGGTGTCGCTGCACGACGGCTCGGTCGTCGGGGTGGAGGCGCTGGCCCGCTGGCGCACCGCCGACGGCGAGCGGCTCGGCCCGGACGTGTTCATCCCGCTGGCCGAGCAGACCGGACTCATCGTGCCGCTCGGGCTGCACATGCTGGAGCGGGCCTGCACCGACGCGCGGTACTGGGTGGACGGGGGTGCCGACGCCGGGCTCGTGCTCAGCGTGAACGTGGCGGGCCAGCAGCTGCGCAGGCCCGACGCCGTCGCCCGCATCGCCGACGTGCTGGAGCGGACCGGGTGGCCCGCGTCGTCGCTGCAGCTGGAGCTGACCGAGAGCGACCTCATGTCCGCCGCCGGGCGGCCGGTGCAGGCATTGGAGGAGCTCTCGCGGCTCGGGGTGCGGATCGCCATCGACGACTTCGGCACCGGCTACTCCAACCTGGTCTACCTGCACCGGCTGCCGGTGGACGTGCTCAAGCTGGCCGGCTCGTTCGTCACCGGCCGGGGCGGCGCCTGCCCGGACGACGACGACGGCGCCCCGCGCGACGTCGACAGCCCGGTCATCCTCTCGGCGATGATCGAGCTGGCGCACACCCTCGGGCTCTCCGTCGTCGCGGAGTCGGTGGAGACCGAGGGCCAGGCCCGACGGCTGCACCAGCTGGGCTGCGACGTCGGGCAGGGCTGGCACCTGGGCTGCCCGGTCCCGGCCGCGGAGATCGCCGCCCGGCTCACCGCGCCCGGCGGGTCGCCGAGGTCGTAGGGGGCCGCAGAGCCGGAACGACTCCGGGCGGCGACCCTCACCGACTCACCGGGCGAGTGTCGCCAGCCACTCCCCCACGGCGGACCCGAGCAGGTCGTGCTGCCGCTTCAGGCCGTGGTCGCCGTCGAGCAGGACGACCCGGCGGTCCGGACCGTCCCCGGGGACACCGAAGCGGTCGCTGCGGCCCTGCACCACGAGCACCGGCACCCCGGCCGCCTCGAGCTCCGGGGCCCGCGTCCGCTCCGGGCGGCCCGGTGGGTGCAACGGGAAGGCCAGGCACAGCACCGCGGCGGCACCGGCCGTCGTCGCCGTGCGGCAGGCGACGCGCGCGCCGGAGCTGCGGCCGCCGACGACCAGCGGGCCGTCGTGGCCGGGCCGCACCGCCGCGACGACGGCGAGCCACGCCTCGTCGAGGTGCCCGGCCGGGGCGGGGGCCCGCCGGCCCGCCACCCGGTAGGGCTGCTCGACCAGGCCGACGTCGAACCCGGCGGCGGTGGCCGCCGCGGTCGCGGTGACCAGGTCGGGGGCGTCGACGCCGCCGCCCGCGCCGTGCCCGAGCAGCAGCAGCCCGCGCGGGGACCCCGCCCGGTGCAGGGTGACCCGGGCCGGGCCGCGCGGGGTGTCGACCTCGCGCGCCGCGGTCACGAGAGCAGGTCGAGCTGGATCGGCTCGGTCACCTGGTCGTCGGGGAGCCGGTCGAGCAGCTCGGGCGCGTTGTTGCGGACGTTGTTGACCTGCGGCGAGACCGGCCGGATGTCCAGGGTGGAGACCAGCTCCGGCGACGGCGGCACCAGCAGCCGGGTCACCCCCTCGTCGCCGGTGCCGCGGTCCGGGTCGAGCCAGTCCGACCAGTCGTCGGGGCGCAGCAGCAGCGGCATCCGGTCGTGCACCTGGGCCAGCGGGCCGACCGCCTCGGTGGTGAGCACGCAGGCGGTGACGAGCCCGTCGGGGTACTTCTCGGTCAGCTCGTCGCCCTTCGGGCGCCAGAACTCCCAGATGCCCGCCATCGCCATCGTGGCGCCGTCGGCGTAGTGGGTGAAGTACGGCTGCTTGGTCGGCTTGCCGGTCCCTCCCTGGGACTTCGGGACGGCGTCGTGGCGCTGCCACTCGTACCAGCCGTCCATCGGGAACAGGCAGCGCCGCGACGCGGCCGCGCGGCGGAACGCGGGCTTCTCGGTGATCGTCTCCGACCGGGCGTTCACCATCCGCGCACCCGCCGACGGGTCCTTCGCCCAGAACGGCACCAGCCCCCAGCGCACGGTGCGCAGCGACCGCTCGGTGGTGTCCCGGTCGGGCTCGCCGCCCTCGTCGCGGGGGTGGCGCTCGACCACCACGGTGATGTCCTTGGTCGGCGCCACGTTGTAGTCCGGACGCTGCGAGGTCTCCTGCGTCGCGTCGACGGCGTGGAACTCGTCGGCCAGGTCCGCGGGGGCCTTGGTGGAGGCGTAACGGCCGCACATGCGCCCCATCCTCCCACGTGGGGAAGGATGGAGGCGTGAGCAACTGGACCGCCCCCACGCCCGGGTCGCCGGTGACCGGCACCGTCACCGTCCCCGGGTCGAAGTCGGTGACCAACCGTGCGCTGCTGCTCGCCGGCCTGTCCGGCGGCGGTGTCCGGGTCGACGGCGCCCCGCCCACCCGCGACACCGCGCTGATGACCGGGGCGCTCGCCGCGCTCGGCGTCCCGGTCACCACGCTCGGGGACACGGTGGAGATCGGCGCGCACCCCGGGCTGCGCGGCGGGACCCCCGAGGCGCCCGCCGAGGTCGACTGCGGGCTCGCCGGCACGGTCATGCGGTTCGTCCCCCCGGCCGCGGCGACGGCGTCCGGTGCGGTCCGCTTCGACGGCGACCCGCGCGCCCGGGAGCGCCCGATGGGCACCGTGCTGGACGCGCTGCGCGCACTCGGTGCCACCGTGTCCTACGACGGCGCCGCCGACGCGCTGCCGTTCGTGCTCGACGGGGGCCCGGTCCGGGGCGGCGAGGTCACGATCGACGCGTCGGCGTCGTCGCAGTTCGTGTCCGGGCTGCTGCTGTCCGGGTCGTTGTTCGAGCGCGGCGTGACCGTGGTCCACGAGGGCGCGCCGCTGCCGTCGCTGCCGCACATCGCGATGACCGTGGAGATGCTGCGCGCCGCCGGGGTGGCCGTCGACGACGCCGAGCCCGACACCTGGCGGGTCGAGCCCGGCCCGGTCGCGGCGCGGGACTGGTCGGTCGAGCCGGACCTGTCGAACGCCTCGGTGTTCCTCGCCGCGGCCGTCGTGACCGGCGGGCGGGTCACCGTGCGCGGCTGGCCGGCCGAGACCACCCAGCCCGGCGTCGACGTCCTGCCGGTCCTGGAGCAGTTCGGCGCCACGGTCACGCACACCGCCGACGGCCTCACCGTGACCGGACCGGACCGGCTCACCGGCGTCGACGTCGACCTGCACGACGCGGGCGAGCTCGCCCCCACCGTCGCCGCGGTGGCCGCGCTGGCGTCGGGCACCTCGCGGCTGCGCGGGATCGGGCACCTGCGGGGCCACGAGACCGACCGGCTCGCCGCCCTCGCCACCGAGATCACCGCGCTCGGCGGTGCCGTCACCGAGACCGAGGACGGCCTGGTCATCGAGCCGAAGCCGCTCACCGGGCGGTCCGACCGGCCGTGGGGCGCCTACGCCGACCACCGGATGGCGACCGCGGGCGCGATCATCGGGCTGGTGGTGCCGGGCGTCGAGATCGACGACGTGGCGAGCACCGACAAGACCATCCCGGACTTCCCCGGCCGGTGGGCGGCGCTGGTCGGGAACTGACATGCCCCGCGACATCAGCAGGCTCGACGAGTCCGACGTCCGTGTCCGCCCCGGACGGCGCGGGAGCAGGCCGCGCAGCAAGCGCAGGCCCGCACACGCCGACGCGACCCGCGCGATGGTCACCGCCGTCGACCGGGGACGGTGGACCTGCGCGGTCGACGCCGACCCGGGCCTGCCCCAGGTCGTCGCCATGCGGGCCCGCGAGCTGGGCCGGACGCCGGTCGTCGTCGGGGACCGGGTGGACCTCGTCGGGGACCTGTCCGGAGAGCCGGACACCCTCGCCCGGATCGTGCGGGTCGCCGAGCGTGACACCGTGCTGCGCCGCACCGCCGACGACACCGACCCCTACGAGCGGATCGTCGTCGCGAACGCACAGCGGCTGATCGTGGTCACCGCCGTCGCCGACCCGGTGCCGCGCAGCGGGTTCGTCGACCGCTGCCTGGTCGCGGCCTTCGCCGGTGGGCTGCAGCCGGTGCTGTGCCTGACCAAGTCCGACCTCGCCGACCCGGAGCCGTTCGCGGCGCAGTACCGCGAGCTCGGCGTGCCGGTGCTGGTGACCGGGCGCTCGGAGTCCGGGCCTCCGTCCGGGCTGGACGCGCTGCGCGAGGAGCTGTCCGGGCGGCTGTGTGCACTGGTCGGGCACTCCGGGGTCGGCAAGTCCACCCTGGTCAACGCGATCGTCCCGGCCGCCGAGCAGGCCACCGGGGTCGTGTCGGGTGTCGGGAAGGGACGGCACACGACCACCGCCGCGCTCGCGTTCCCGCACGCCGACGGCTGGGTGGTCGACACCCCCGGGGTGCGCTCGTTCGGGCTGGCGCACGTCGGTGCGGACGACGTCGTCGCCGCGTTCGGCGACCTGGCGACCGCGATCGAGGACTGCCCGCGCGGCTGCGGGCACCTCGGGCCGCCCGCCGACCCGGAGTGCGCACTGGACGACCTGGTCGCCTCCGGCGCACTCGGAGGAGGCAGACTCGAGGCGTTGCGCCGCGTGCTGGTGGCGCTGGCGAGCGACAGGTTCTGACCATCACGACGACGGCCGGGGAGCGGGTAGTGCCGGGACGGCGCGCGATGACGCTGCTGCTGTGCGGGGCGGTGCTGGTGCCCGGGCTGACCGGCTGCGCCTGGCCCGGTTCCCTCGGTGACACCCCCGCACCGCCCGCCGCCGCGCCCGCCGCGCTGCCGAAGTACTACGACCCGGCGCCGCTGATCACCGACGTCCGGGCCCGGACCCGGCTCGACGGCGGCTCGACGCTGTCGGTGGCGGGCACCCTGACCCACGACGGCACGACCGTCCCGGTGACCGGCGACGGCGCCCTGCGGGTCGACCAGGACGGGGACGCCCCCGCGGTGCGGCTGCTGCTGCGCTCCGGCCCGTCCGGCGCGGTCGCCCGGAGCACGGAGCTCATCCGGATCGACGGCCGGACCTGGCTGCGCCCCGGCGACCGCGGCTGGGGCGAGGCCGGCCGGGTCGCGCTGCCCCCGGAGCAGATGTCCCACGCGACGCTGGCCGCGAACGTCGCCGCCGGACTGGACCCGCTGGGGGCGGTCGCGCGCTACCCGGACGCGGTGCTCGTCGCCGAGGCCGCCGACGACGCCGTCGACGGCACCCCGACCGTGCACTACACACTGGTCGTCGACCTGGTCCGGGCCGCGGCGACCGAGACCGACCCGGCGCGCCGCACGGCGCTGCAGGCCCAGCAGCGGGCCGGGCTGACCCGGCTGAGCGCGGAGATCTGGGTCGACGCCGAGCGCAGGCCGCTGCGCAGCCGGGTCCGCCAGCAGCTCCCCGACGGCGCGGCGCTCGACGTCCTCGTCCGCTACGACGGCTGGGGCGCCCCGATCACCATCGAGCCGCCGGTCCGCGGCTGACCCGGGCCCTCAGCGGCGGAACGCCAGGTCCAGGCCGTCGACCGGCCAGGTGCAGCGGTAGAGCCGCCCCCACCCCGACGAGGTGACCCAGGCCTCGCGCGACCCGGCGCCGGCGAAGCAGATGTTCGTGACGTGCGGGTCGTGCTCGGGCGGCGCGACGGTGCCGAGCAGCTCCCCGGCCGGGGACAGCACGCTGACCTCGCCGGAGACCAGGGTGGCGACGCAGACGTTCCCGTCGCCGTCGACGGCGAGCGAGTCGAGGTTGCGGAACCCGGCGAAGCCGTGCAGCAGCCGGGCGTCGCCGGGGCCGGGCGGGCCGGGCAGCTCCGGCGGCGCGGCGAGCGTGCCGGGTCCGGTCACCGCCCAGCACCAGACACGGCCGGTCGCGGTCTCGGCGACGTAGAGCCGTGACCCGTCCGGGGACAGGCCCACGCCGTTCGGGGTCATGAGCGGGTGCACGACCTCGGTGAGCGCCGAGCCGTCGGGACGGGCGTGGTACAGCCCGCCCAGGTCGACCTCGCGGGGGCGGCGCTTGCCGAGGTCGGTGAACCAGAAGGTGCCGTCGGCGGCGAAGACGATGTCGTTGGGGCCGCGCAGGCCGTCGTGGAGCACCGTGGAGCGGCCGGTGTCGGGGTCGACGCGCAGGATCGCGCCGCCGCGGTAGTCCTCGGGCTGGTTGCCCGGGTACACGGTGCCGTCGGGGCGGGTGTGCCAGGTGAAGCCGCCGTTGTCGCAGACGTAGACGGCGCCGTCCGGGCCGATCGCGGCGCCGTTCGGGCCACCCCCGGTCTCGGCGACGGTGACGTGGCCGCCGTCGGGCAGCACCCGGGTCAGCCGCCCGGCCGCGATCTCGACCACGAGCACCGACCCGTCGGACAGCGCCACCGGGCCCTCCGGGAACGCGAGCCCACGGGTCACCTCGTGCAGCTGCGGCGCGACGAACGCCATACCGGCCTCCGATCCGGGTTACGGTCCGGTGCATGAGCGAGCGTGTCCGGACCACCGTGGACGACGGCGTCGCCGAGGTGCGGCTCACCCGCCCGGAGCGCCGCAACGCCCTCGACGTCGTCCAGTTCACCGCGATCGTGCACGCCGCGGAGGCGCTGCGCGACCGCACGGACGTCCGCGCGGTGGTCCTCTCGGCGGACGGGCCGGACTTCTGCGCCGGGCTGGACCGCGACATGTTCCGCGCGATGCGCTCCGGGGAACGGCTCTCGGCCACCGCCGAGCTGCCCCCGCCGCGCGAGGGCTCCCCGGCGCACGCGACCGGGCAGCGCGCCGCCCATGTCTGGGCCGAGCTGGACGTGCCGGTGATCGCCGCCGTGCAGGGGCACGCGCTGGGCGGCGGGCTGCAGATCGCGCTGGGGGCGGACCTGCGGATCGTCGCGCCCACCGCGACGCTGTCGGTGCTGGAGATCGTGTGGGGCCTGGTGCCCGACATGGGCGGCACGCTGCTGCTGCCGCAGCTGGTCGGGCGCGACGTCGCCCGCGACCTGACCTTCACCGGGCGCACGGTGTCCGGCGCCGAGGCCGTCGCGCTGGGGCTCGCGACCCGCACCGCCGAGGACCCGCGGGCGGCCGCGCTGGCGACCGCGCACGAGATCGCCGCGCGCAACCCGCACGCCGTGCGTGCGGCGAAGCGGCTGCTCGCGGCGCCCCGCCCACCCGCCGAGCAGCTCGCCGCCGAACAGGCCGAGATCGGTGCACTGATCGCGAGCCCGAACCAGCGCGAGGCGGTGACCGCGCGGCTGGAGGGGCGGGACCCGGTGTTCGCCGATCCCGCACCGGGGCCGCCGGCCGGGACGGGCTGACCGCCCGCCGGGGCTCAGCCCAGCTCGACGAGGAACGGCAGCTCGGTGCCGTCGTACCAGGCCAGCTCGTGGTCCTCGGCCTCGCCGACGAGGAACTCGGCGTCCATGTCGCCCAGGTCGGCCTTGTCGACCGCGCCGGCCGCCTCCCGGACGGCGTGCTCGGCCTCCGGCAGGTCCACGTGCACGGCGGCGATCTTCGACACCGGGACCGGGCCGGTCACCCGGACCGCTCCGTCGTCGAGGTCGGGGCGCAGGGTGACGTCGTCGGTGTCGGCGGACACCACGACCCGGCGGGCGGGGGTGTCGTCCTCGCCCAGCCCGAACTCGACCGAGAGCAGCCGCAGCGACGCCCGCGCCGCCTCGTTCATCGCGGCGTACTCGAGCTCCTCGTCGTCGCCCGCGGTGTAGGACTCGCGCAGCTTCGGGGTGAGTGCGAACGCGGTGCCGCCCAGCGGCTCGAAGTTCCCGGTCTTCACCGTGCGGGCCAGCATCGGCCAGGTCGCGGGGAGGTAGATCCTCAACGGTCGTCTCCTCTGACGGGTGTCATCGGTGTCTGTCGCAGTGTCTCGAGGAGCTCCTCGAGTGACTCGTCCACCATCCCGGCGAGCACCTCCAGGTCGCCCATGGCGTCCCTGTCCCCGTTCAGCCCGTAGTACACGCCACCGTCGTAGCTGGTCAGGCCGATGGAGACGGCCTGACCCTTCGCCAGCGGCACCACCGGGAACATCTCGAGCATCCGCGCCCCGGCCGCGTAGAGCGGGAACTGCGGGCCGGGCACGTTGGTCACGACCAGGTTGAAGAAGTGCCGGGCCATGCCGTTCGCGGCGCGGGCGCCGACGGCGTGCAGCGTCGGCGGGGCGAACCCGCCGATCCGCACCAGCGTGTCGGCGCCGACGGCGTCGCCGGTGTCGGTGTGCTCGCGCATCTGGTGGGTGACCTGGTGCAGCCGCACCAGCGGGCTCGGCTCGCCGACGGGCAGGTCCACCAGGAACGACGCCACCCGGTTCCCGAGCGACCCGCCGGTCGCCGAGCTGGGCACGTCGCCCTCCCCGCGCACCGACAGCGGCACCAGCGCCCGCACCGACGACGACCCGGCGACCGGCTCGCCGCGCGACATCAGCCAGGTGCGCAGGGCACCGGCGATGACGGCGAGCACCACGTCGTTGACGTCGCAGCCGTAGGCGGCGCGGACCTTGCGGTAGTCCTCCAGGTCGGTGCGGGCCATCGCGAACCGGCGCTGGGTGGAGATCTCGGCGTTCAACGGGAGCCCGGGCGCGCGGCGGCCCGCGGTGCGGGCCATGTTCAGGACCTTGCCCGCGGCCCCGGCGAGCTTGCCGACGGTGGCCAGCGCGTCGCCCGCGGCGACCCGGACGTTGTCCACGATCTCGGTGGGGCGGGTGACGGCCTCGGAGATCGCGTCGAGCACGAGCTGGCCGTCGGTCGGCTCCGGGCGCGGCATCCACAGCTCGTCCGGGGTGTCCCGCGGCTCGGCGGACACGTCCAGGATGACCTGTCCGATGTCGATGGCGGAGATCCCGTCGACCATCGCCTGGTGGGTCTTGGTGAGGATCGCGACGCGTCCGCCGTCGCCGCCGCGGCCGTCCGCTGCGGGGGCGAGGCCCTCGATGAGGTACATCTCCCACAGCGGGCGGGTGTGGTCCAGCGGGCGGGACATCAGGCGCCCGACCAGCTCGGTCAGCTGCTCCTCGCTGCCCGGACGGGGCAGCGCGGACCGGCGCACGTGGTAGGCGATGTCGAACTCGGGGTCGTCGACCCACACCGGGCGTGCGAGGTTGCCCGGGACGTGGCGGACCTTCTGCCGGTAGCGCGGCACCAGCGCGATGCGCTGCTCGATGAGCTCGACCAGCCGGTCGTAGTCGAAGCCGTCGTCGGGGCGGTCGAACACGGCGACCCCGCCGACGTGCATCGGTGTGGTCGCCTCCTCCAGGTACAGGAAGGACGCGTCGAGTGCGGAGAGCCGGGACGGCATGGCCGCGATCCTACGTGCGACGCTTCTCCCCGTGAGCGATGCAGGTGCGGTCTCCCCGAAGGACCGGTTCATCACGGTCTACGGCCGCAAGCCCGTCCTGGAGGCGCTGGCCGACCCCGACCTCGAGGTCGACAAGGTCGTGCTGGCAGACACGGTGCGCGGTGGCGGCGAGCGCGAGATCACCGCGGCCGCCCGCGGCCGCGGGGTGCCGGTGCAGCGCGCGACCGCGCAGCGGGTGAAGGTGCTGGCCGGCAACGGCCGCCACGACCAGGGCGTGCTGGCCGACGTCGTCGCCCCGCGGATGTCGCCGCTGGAGCACTTCCTGTCCGATCTGGGCACCCGGCGGCCGGCGTCGGTGCTGGTGCTCGACGCCGTCACCAACCCGTCGAACGTCGGGATGATCCTGCGCAGCGCGACGGCCGCCGGTCTGGACGGCGTGCTGCTGCCCCGCCGCGGGGTGCCCGCCATCGACCCGCTGGTGATCAAGGCGTCGGCCGGGGTGGCGTTCGCCGCGCCGGTGCTGCGCTGCGCCACCGCCACCGAGGGCGTCGACCTCATGCACGCCGCCGGGTTCGGGGTGTTCGGGCTCGACGCCGGCGGCGACTCGCTGCTGGAGGCGTCGCTCCCGCCCCGGGTCGCGCTGGTGCTGGGCAACGAGACCGACGGCCTGACCGAGGACGTCCGTTCCCGGCTCGACGGGATCCTCTCGCTGCCGATGTACGGCGGGGTGGAGTCGCTCAACGTCGCCTCCGCCGGCGCCGTCGCCGCCTACGAGCTGCTGCGCCGACGCTGACCGGTCACCTAGTGTCGGGGCGATGGTGCGCCGTCGCATTCCCCGCCCGTCCGAGCTGGCGCCGCTGCTGCGGCCGGCTCCGTTCACCCTGGACCGCACGGCGGCCCGGCTCGCCCGCGCGTCGAGCATCGGTGACCTGCGCGAGCTGGCGCGGCGCCGCGCGCCGCGGGCCGTGTTCGACTACACCGACGGGGCCGCCGAGGACGAGGTGAGCCTGCGCCGGGCCCGCGAGGTGTGGGCCTCGGTGGAGTTCTCGCCGACCGTGCTCACCGACGTCTCGCGGGTGGACACCGGCCGGGACATCCTGGGCGGTCGCTCGTCGCTGCCGTTCGCGCTGGCCCCGACCGGCTTCACGCGGATGATGCACACCGAGGGCGAGCGCGCGGTCGCCGCCGTCGCCGCGCGGGCCGGGATCCCCTACGCGCTCTCGACGATGGGCTCGACGACGATCGAGGGCGTCGCCGAGGCCGGGCGCGGCGGGCGGCACTGGTTCCAGCTCTACCTGTGGCGCGACCGCTCGGTCGCCCACGAGCTCGTCTCCCGGGCGCGGGAGGCCGGCTACGACACGCTGCTGCTCACCGTGGACACCCCCGTCGGCGGCAACCGGCGCCGCGACGCCCGCAACGGCCTGTCCATCCCGCCCGCGCTGTCGCTGCGGACCTTCGCCGACGGCGCCCGCCACCCCCGCTGGTGGTTCGACCTGCTCACCACCGAGCCGCTGACGTTCGAGTCGCTCGCCGCGGGCGGCGGCAGCCCCTACGAGGTGATCAACCGGGTGTTCGACCCGGCGCTGACCCTCGACGACGTCACCTGGCTGCGCGGGGCCTGGCCCGGGAAGCTGGTGGTCAAGGGCGTCCAGTCGGTCACCGACGCCCGCCGCGTCGCCGACGCGGGCGCCGACGGCGTGCTGCTGTCCAACCACGGCGGACGGCAGCTGGACCGGGCCCCGGTGCCCGCCGAGCTGATCGAGCCGGTGGTGCAGGAGCTCGGCGACGACGCGGAGGTCCTGGTGGACACCGGGATCACCCACGGCGGCGACGTCGTCGCCGCCGTCGCGCTCGGCGCCCGCGCGGCGCTGGTGGGCCGCGCCTACCTGTACGGGCTGATGGCCGGTGGCGAGGCCGGGGTGTCCCGCGCGGTGGAGATCCTGCGCGCCGAGGTGGAGCGGACGATGCAGCTGCTCGGCGTCACCCGGGTGGACGACCTCCGCCCGGAGCACGCCCGGCTCCGCTCGGCGACCGGCTGCCACCATCACCCGAACGAGCGACGGCCCGGCACTGCGCCCCGGCGCTGACGGGGCCAGCATGGGGCGCATGAGTTTCCTGGACAAGGCCAAGGAACTGCTCGGCAAGCACGACGACAAGGTCGACCAGGCCCTGAACAAGGTCGGCGACGCGGCCAAGCAGAAGTACGGTCACGACGGTCAGATCGACACCGCGACCAAGTTCGCCCGCGAGCGGACCGGCACCGGTGACACCGCCGCGCCGCCGCCCCCCGGTCAGCCGGGTCCGGACGGCCAGGCCCCGCCGCCGCCCGCGCCGGGCCAGGCCCCGCCGCCGCCCCCGCAGCAGTAAGCAGGGCACGACCGGTCCGGCCACCGCCGGGCTGCCCACGAGGCGCCGTCCGCACGCTGCGGGCGGCGCCTCCGCATGTCCGGGGTGTGCCCCGGCTGCGCCGCGGGTCGCCCGGGGCTCAGTCGCGGGCGGGCACCCCGAGCAGGACCTCCAGCTCACCGAGGGTGGTCTCGGCGCCGGTGTGGCGCACCCCGACCGCCCCGGCCGCGGCGGCGCCGCGCACGCACGCCCCCATGTCGTCGACGACGACGCAGTCCCCCGCGGGCAGGCCCAGCTCCGCCGCGGCGGCGGCGAAGGAGTCCGGGCTCGGCTTGCGGGCCCCGCGGACCGCACCGAGGAGCACCGTGCCGAACGCCGCGGCGACCTCGTCGGGCACCGCGTGCGCGCCGGAGAACAGTGCGGTGCGGATCCCCGCCGCCGCGGCGCGACGGGCGTAGGCGAGCAGCAGGGCCCCGTCGGCGGGGTCGTCGAGCACCCCGCCGTAGTCGACGATCAGGCCACGCAGGGTCCGGGTGTCCGCCACCCGGCCGACGGTACCGAGTGTCGCCGCCTCCCGGGGCGCGCCGCGGCTCAGTCGAGGGCCCGGCGCAGGAAGCCGCGGATCCCCAGCAGGGTGAACAGCACGATCGCCGCCACCGGGACGAGCACGCACACCCACAGCGGGATGTGCGGGACCTGCGGCACCAGCGACGCGCGGATCCCCTCGCTGACGTAGGTCAGCGGATTCACCGCCGACAGCACCTGGAACCAGCGCAGGTCGGCCAGGGTGAGCCACGGGTACTGCACCGAGCCGGTGAACAGCAGCGGTGTGAAGATCACCGCGAACAGGATGTTGATCCGCCGCGGCGGCACCGCGGTGCCGATGGTGAGCCCCATCGCCGCACCGAGCAGGCTCCCGAGCACCACCATCAGCAGCGCGGGGGCCAACCCCTCGGCCGGCCACCGGATGTCGATCATCGCGAATCCGATGGGGACCATCAGCAGACTGGCGAGCAGGCCGCGCAGCCCCGCGAAGGCGATCTTCTCGACGGCGACGGCCCACACGGGCATCGGCGCGAGCAGCCGGTCGTCGATCTCCCGCGTCCAGGACAGCTCGAACACCAGCGGCAGCGTCACCGCCTGCAGGGCGCCGAACATCGCGTTCAGCGCGATCAGGCCGGGCAGCATGATCTGCCCGTACTCGGGTGACACGAAGCCGCCGCGGCCGAGGACCACGACGAAGACCAGCAGGAAGAAGAACGGCTGCACCAGCGTCTGGGCGAGGAACGACGGCAGCTCCCGGCCGGTGACGAACAGGTCGCGGCGCAGCACCGCCAGGAAGGCACGCCCGGTCATCGCAGGTCCCTGCCCGTCAGGTCGATGAACACGTCCTCCAGCGTCGCCTGCCCCAGACTGACGTCGCGCACCGTGGCGCCGTGCCGCCCGAGCAGGTCGACGGCCGGCGCCAGCAGCGCCGCCGGCTCCGCGGTGACCGACAGCCGGAACGCCGACACGGTGCCGTTCTCCCCCGGGCCGCGGCCCGGCGGGGTCTCGGCACGCGCGACACCGCCCAACCCGGCCAGCGCCACGCGCAGCGTCTCCGCCGCACCGGGCCCGTGGTCGGCGACGATCTCGACGGTCGCGCTGCCCGGCAGCGACCGGACCAGCGCGTCCGGGGTGTCCAGCGCGAGCAGCCGCCCGTGGTCGACGATCCCGATCCGGTCCGACAGCTTGTGCGCCTCGTCCATGTCGTGGGTGGTGAGCACGACGGTCACGCCCTCGTCGCGCAGCCCGCTGATCTGGTCGTGGACGAACAGCCGGGCCTGCGGGTCCAGGCCGGTCGAGGGTTCGTCGAGGAACAGCACCTCCGGGGAGTGCATGAGCCCGCGGGCGATCATGACGCGCTGGGCCTGGCCGCCGGACAGGTCGTCGGCGACGGCCTTCGCCTTGTCCGTCAGCCCCATCCGTTCCAGCAGCTCGTCGGCGCGGCGGTTGCGCTCCGCCCGCCCGACGCCGTGGTAGGCGGCGTGGAAGACCAGGTTGTCGCGGACACCGAGGGAACGGTCCAGGTTCTGGCGCTGCGGGACGACGGCCAGCTTCGCGCAGACGGCGACGGCGTCGGCACGCACGTCGAGCCCGGCGACCCGGGCCGTGCCCGAGGTCGGCACCACGCGGGTCGTCAGCACGCCGACGGTCGTGGTCTTCCCGGCGCCGTTGGGCCCGAGCAGCCCGAACACCTCACCCTCGGCCACCGAGAACGACAGGCCGTCGACGGCGTTGCCCTTCGCCTTCGGGTACCGCTTCACCAGGTCGACCACCTCGACCGCGGTCCGTCCCATCGCACTCCCCCGCCGATCACGTCACGTCGGGCCGATCCTGCTCCAGGTCGGCGATCACCGCGAGCAGGTAGGCGCGGACGGCGTCGTCGAGCCCGTCCGCCGGCTCCCGCAGCCACGGTCCGCGCCCATCGGGGCGGGCGTCGCGCCACCGGTCCCGCCCGGCGTCGGTGAGCGCGACGAGCCGTACCCGCCGGTCCGCCGGGTCCCCGCGGCGGGCCACCAGCCCCGCCGCCTCCAGCGCGTCGACGACCGGGGTCAGGCTGGTCGGGGCGACCCGGACCCGGGCGGCGAGCTCGCGCTGGGCCAGTCCGCCGCACCGCTCCAGCACGTCGAGGACGGCGAACCCGGTGACACCGAGGCCGTGGCCCCCGGTCCGCCGCCGGCGTTCGGCGAGCACCGCCGCCCCGGCCCGGACGACGAGGTCGGCCAGCGACTCCGCGGGGCCGTCCACCGGGTCGGGAGCGGCGACGAGACGGGGCGGGGTGAGGTCGATGCGTCCCGGTGGGTGGGGTGCGGGCATCGCGGGAGGGTAGGACGCGGCGGGGCCCGGCGGGGGCGGTCGGGCGGGGCCGGTCGCGTTCGTGAACACCGGCCCCACCGGAGGGCGGCTCCCGACCACGGCGCAGGCACCGCTCGCCTCCGTGGCTCCGTCGGGGCGCCGGACCACGCCGGCCGCACGTGCGCCCCTGGACCGTGCGGCACCGGATCGTGCGGCACCGGACGATCCGGTGCCGGATCCGCGCCGGGCCCCGTCGCGGCCACCGGGACCGTCGCAGTCTGGCGCCGTGACCACGACGACGACCGGCACCGCCCCGGCGGGGGGCGCCTCCGGCCCGCGGACCGACACCACTCCCGGCACACCGGCCGCGCCCGCGCCACCGCCTCCCGGGAACCGGGCCCGTCCCGCCGGCCACGCGCGGCACGCGTCCTTGCGGGTGGGGACGGCGGCGCCCGCCGTCGCCCCGGCACCGGGCGCCGACACCGGTGCCGTCGACGCGTCCGGGTTCCCGGTCACGTCCGCGCAGGCCGGAGCCGTCGACGGGCAGGCTCCGCCGCCCGGCCCCGGCGCACTCCTGGTCCGCACCCCCGCCGACGTGCCGGAACCGCTCGCACCGGGGGTCGTCGTCGTCCTGCCGGGTGGGTTCCGGATGTCCTCCGGACCGGCGCCCGCACCGCGCGGGGCGGTCCGCCCCGTCCCGGCGCCGACGGTGCCCGAGGACACCTCCCCGGCCGACGCCGAGCGGGTCCGGGCCCCGGCCCACGAGATCGTCCGGCTGCTGACCGAGGTGCTCGCCGGGCGCCGCCCGCCGGACGGGGTCACCGCCGTCACCACCCCGGCGGTGCGCCGCTACCTGACCGCGGCCCGGATCGTGCACCCGGCGCGCCCGTCCCGTGGCCGGCCGGGCCCCGGGGGACGGGTCGGTGCCCCCGGCTGCGGGAGCCCGGGCGGCTCGACCGCACGCCGGGCGCCGCGGGTGCACCTCGGTCTGCCCCGGCCGGACGTCGCCGAGGTCTGCGCGACCGTCAGCGTCGCCGGGCGGGTGCGTGCCCTGGCGCTGCGGCTGGACCGGGCGCCGGACGGCCGGTGGCTCGCCACCGCCGTCCGGCTCGTGTGAGGCGCGACGCGGCCGAGCCCGGCCGGACGGCGCCCGGAGCTCAGCGCCGCCGGCGGGCCTTCTCCGCGCGGCGCCGCTCGGCGCGGTTGACGCCGTCGTCGCCGTTCGGGGACGCCCCGTGGCCACGGGCCGGGACCTGGTGGCGACCGGTACGACCGGTGCCCGGGGCGGCCGCGCCGCCCTCGCCGCGACGCGCGACCCCGCCGTCCTCGCCCGGGCCGCTGTACTGCAGGTTCTGCGGCGGGCTGGTGCGGAACAGGTTCGGCAGGACCACGGTGGACTCGGCGGGGTCCTCGGCCGGCACCCGGCGCACGACCGGGATCTCGGTCGTCTCCGGCTCGGCCTCCTGGACGGGGGCGGCCGGCTGCTGCACCTGGACGACGACGTTGAACAGGTGCCCGATCGTCTCCTCCTTGATGCCCTCGAGCATCGCGGCGAACATGTCGAAGCCCTCGCGCTGGTACTCGATCACCGGGTCGCGCTGGGCCATGGCCCGGAGCCCGATGCCCTCCTTGAGGTAGTCCATCTCGTAGAGGTGCTCGCGCCACTTGCGGTCGATGACCTGCATCAGGACCTGGCGCTCGAGCTCGCGCATGCCGCCCTGCGGGCCGATGAGCGCGTCGATCTCGGCCTCGCGCCGGGCGTAGGCGGTCTCGGCGTCGGCGAGGATGATCCGCTCGAGCTCCTCGGCCGACAGGTCGTCGATGTCGTCGGCGACGGTGCGCCAGTCGAGCTGGATCGGGTACAGACCCTTGACCGCCGTCCACAGCTTCTCGAGGTCCCAGTCCTCGGAGTAGCCCTCGGCGGTGGCGCCGACGACGTAGGCGTGGATCACGTCCTCGAGCATGTTGCGGGTCTGGCGCTGCACGTCCTCGCCGTCGAGGACCCGGCGGCGCTCGTCGTAGATGACCTTGCGCTGCTGGTTGAGCACCTCGTCGTACTTGAGGACGTTCTTGCGGATCTCGAAGTTCTGCTGCTCGACCTGGGTCTGCGCACTGCGGATCGCGCGGGTGACCATCCCCGCCTCGATCGGCACGTCGTCCGGCAGGTTGAACCGGTTCATGATCGACTCGACGACCTGGCCGTTGAAGCGGCGCATCAGCTCGTCGCCGAGGGACAGGTAGAAGCGGGACTCGCCCGGGTCGCCCTGACGGCCGGACCGGCCGCGCAGCTGGTTGTCGATGCGGCGGGACTCGTGGCGCTCGGTGCCGAGCACGTAGAGCCCGCCCGCGGCGCGGACCTCGTCGGCCTCGGCCTTGACCTGCTTGCGCATGCGGTCGAGCACCGCGTCCCACGCGGCCTCGTACTGCTCACGGGTCTCGACCGGGTCCAGGCCCTGGCTGCGCAGCTCCAGGTCGGCGAGGAACTCGGGGTTGCCACCGAGCATGATGTCGGTACCGCGACCGGCCATGTTCGTGGCGACGGTGACGGCGCCCGCGTGCCCGGCCTGGGCGATGATCTGCGCCTCACGCGCGTGGTTCTTCGCGTTGAGCACCTCGTGCGGCACGCCGCGGCGCAGCAGCAGCTTCGCCAGGTACTCGGACTTCTCGACGCTCGTCGTACCGATCAGGACCGGCTGGCCCTTCTCGTGCTTCTCGGCGATATCGTCGGCGACCGCCTCGAACTTCGCGGGCTCGGTCTTGTAGATCAGGTCGGCCTGGTCGGCGCGTACCCGCGGCCGGTTCGGCGGGATCGAGACGACCGACATCTTGTAGATCTCGTGGAGCTCGGCGGCCTCGGTCTGGGCCGTACCGGTCATGCCGGCGAGCTTGTCGTAGAGCCGGAAGAAGTTCTGCAGCGTGATCGTCGCCAGAGTCTGGTTCTCCGGCTTGATCTCGACTCCCTCCTTGGCCTCGATCGCCTGGTGCATGCCCTCGTTGTAGCGACGACCGGCGAGCACACGGCCGGTGAACTCGTCGACGATCAGGACCTCACCGTCGTTGACGATGTAGTCCTTGTCCTTCTTGAACAGCTCCTTGGCCTTGACCGCGTTGTTCAGGTAGCCGACCAGCGGGGTGTTCGCGGACTCGTAGAGGTTGTCGATGCCGAGCTGGTCCTCGATCAGCGCGACACCCTCCTCGGTGATGCCGACGGTGCGCTTGCGCTCGTCGACCTCGTAGTGGATGTCCTTGGACAGCATCGGCGCGAGCCGCGCGAACTCCTGGTACCAGCGGGCGCTCTGCTCGGCCGGGCCGGAGATGATCAGCGGCGTGCGGGCCTCGTCGATGAGGATCGAGTCCGCCTCGTCGACGATGGCGAAGTTGTGCCCGCGCTGGACCATGTCGGCGGTGTTCCACGCCATGTTGTCGCGCAGGTAGTCGAAGCCGAACTCGTTGTTCGTGCCGTAGGTGACGTCGCAGGCGTACTGCTCGCGGCGCTGCGCCGGGGTCATCTCCGACAGGATCACGCCGACGGTGAGACCGAGCCAGCGGTGGATGCGGCCCATGGTCTCGGAGTCGCGCTTGGCGAGGTAGTCGTTCGTGGTGACCACGTGCACGCCGTCGCCGGGCAGCGCGTTGAGGTAGACGGCCAGCGTCGAGGTCAGGGTCTTGCCCTCACCGGTGCCCATCTCCGACACGTTGCCCATGTGCAGGGCCCCGGCACCCATCAGCTGCACGGTGAACGGGCGCTGGCCCAGCGTGCGCTGGGCGGCCTCGCGCACCGTGGCGAAGGCCTCGGGCAGCAGGTCGTCGAGTGACTCGCCGTCGGCGTGGCGACGGCGGAACTCGTCGGTCTTGGCGCGCAGCTGCGTGTCGGTGAGGCCCTCGAAATCGGGCTCCAGTCCGTCGATGTGCGCGGCGATCTTCGCGAGCCGCTTCACCAGCTTGGTCTCGCCGGCCCGGAGGAGTCGACTCAGGAAGGGCACTGCCGACCTCATTCACGTCGCGGTCAGGACACGGGGCCTCCCACCACGGTCTCCGCGCCGCGACCCGGTGCCGCGGGCGGCACCGGCACGGCACCGGCGCCGCACGGCGGGCCGACCCCGTCGTCCATGGTACGGGCACCGGCGACGGGGGCCCGCGCCGCGGCGGGGAGGCGTTCCCCGCCGCGGTACGGGCACCGTCGGGCGCGGATGGTCAGCCGTCGAGCCGGATCACGCCGTAGTCGTAGCCGCGGCGGCGGTAGACGACCGAGGCACGGCCGGTCTCGCTGCAGGCGAACATGTAGAAGTCGTGGCCGACGAGCTCCATCCGTGACAGCGCCTCGTCGACGCTCATGGGTGTGGCCGGGTGGGACTTCTCGCGGACGATGCGCCCGGGCCGGTACTCGGCCTCCCACTGCTGCTCGAGGCGGACCAGCTCGTCGTCGGTCAGCGACTCGTCGTGGCTGCGCGGTGCGGGGATGGTGTCGGTGACGGGAGGGGCCGCTTCCATCAGCGCGACGGCCGACGCGTCGGCGGCGGCGCGGGAGGCGGCCACGCGGTCGCGGCGGCTGGGCTTGCGGCGGTCGTGGGAGCGGCGCAGCCGCTCGGCGAGCTTGCCGACGGCCATGTCGAGCGCGGCGTAGAAGTCGGCGGCGGAGGCCTCGGCGCGGGCGACGGCTCCGCAGCCGCCGCGCCCGGTGATCTCGACGCGCTGGCAGGACTTCTGCTGACGGCGGTTCGGCTCGTGGAAGAGCTCCACCTCCATCCCGACGATCTTGTGGTCGTGGCGTTCCAGGCGGCTGAGCTTGTCCTGGACCAGGCCACGGAAGTGCTCCGGCACCTCGACGTTCCGGCCGGTGACGACGATCTCCACTCGAACATCCCTCGCTTCAGTCGTGCTGAACCCGGGACCCGACGACGGCCCCCGGGGGGTGGGCTCGCGGTCGTTCCTCCTGATGTGGTAGCGGTCGGAGTTCAGCGGACGTTATCGGGAAATCCGCCTCCGGGACAGGTCGTTCGCCGACCCGTCGGGTGGACACCCTGGTGCTATCGGACGCGGTGTGCGACGACCCTGCGGCACCCGGGTGACCCGTCGCCCGCGGAGCGGCACGCTCACCTCCGGATCGCGCTTGCGGCGACCACTGTGGACGACCGAACGAGAAATCGGCGGACCGCCGAGCTATGTGACCGCTGTCACAGTCGCTCGCGCGGTCGGCGCCGGCGGGCCGAGGCGTCGGCGAGCACCACGGCGCCCACGGCGGGCAGTCCGGATGCGGCGAGCACCGCCCCGCAGGCCCGCAGGGTCGCCCCGGAGGTCACGACGTCGTCGACCAGCAGCACCGCCTCCCCCGGGGCCGCGGGCACCGGCTCGCGGCCCCGGGCCGGGTGCAGCGCCGAGGCCAGGTTCGCCGCCCGGCCCGCGCCGTCGAGCCCCACCGAGTCCCGGGCGCGGCGGTGCAGGGCCAGGACCGCGTCGGTGCGGGCGGGCAGCCCGGCAGCGGTCAGCAGCGGCGCCAGCGCCCGGCACAGCCGCAGCACGTGGTCGCCGCCGCGCACCCGGGCCGCCGACGGCCGGGACGGGGCCGGCACCAGGCGCACCGCGGCCGGGTCCGGCGTCCCGTCGGCCCGCGGCGCGAGCACCGCCGACACCGGGCCCACCAGCAGCCCGGCCAGGTCCGGCGCCAGGTCCCGCCGGCCGCGCTCCTTGTAGGTCAGCACGGCCCGGCGCAGCGGCCCGCGGTAGCGCCCGGCCGCCGAGACCCGGCCGGCGCCGGGCACGCGGACCGGCACCGGGCCCGCGGTGTCCTGCGCGCAGGCCGGGCACCAGCCCCCGCTGCCGGGCGGCCCGGCACCGCAGCCACCGCAGGTCCGGGGCAGGAGGAGGTCCAGCAGGGCGGCGGCCGGGGACGGGGCTCGGGTCGGGGTCACGGCTCCGATACTCGCCCCCGGCAGCGTCGCCGCGGCCCCGCCGGAGCCCGCCCGGGCCGAGTTGTCCACAACCGCCGGAGTTGTCCACAGGACGGGGATCCGGCCACCGGGACGCGCTCAGCCGGGGTAGAACGGCTGTGCGGCCGCTCCGGTCCCGCCCGCCTGCTGCCAGGCGTCGAACTCGCCGCCGGAGTAGCTCCACAGGCCGGTCCGGTCGGTCACGTACAGCGGGCGCCCCTCGGCGGCGGCCAGCGCCCCCAGCGGCGCGGTCAGGTTCGTGCCGGGGATCTGGTCCAGCCGCAGACCGTCGGCGCTCACCTCGGACATGGGGCGGTCCGAGTCGGACGCGACCACGATCCGGTCCGCGGAGTGCCAGTCGATCGACACCACGTCGTCGAGGTCCCCTGGGCGCAGGCGCCGCAGCGGCCCGACGGCGACCTCGCCGTCGTCGAGCGGGACGATCGGGCCGACGAGCAGCGCACCGTCGGCGACGACGGCGATCCGGCCGCCCTCACGCGCCAGCGCGATGTCCCCGATCCGGCCGAGCGGCGTCAGCCGGCCCGCGTCCACCGCGCCCTCGACCGGCGGCCCGGACGGCGGGACGAGGACCCGGCGCAGCCTGCCGTTCACGACCGCCCAGATCTCGTCGCCCGCCCCGTTCCAGCTCAGCGAGCGGACGTCGGCGCCGGACACCGGGGTGGCGGTGAGCTCCCCGCCCAGCGGGCCGGTGAGCAGCCGCTGGGTGCCCGTCGACTCCCGGGACACGACGGCGATCCGCCCGCTGCGCGCGGACGCGGCGGCCTCGGTGATGTCGAACGAGCCGTTCCCGGCCTGCCCGGCGACCGGTGCCGCCACGCCGGTCGCGCTGAGCTGACGGACCCGGCCGCCGTCGACGACGTAGGGGAACGCGGGGGCCCGGCCGGGGCCGGCGACGAGGTCCGCCTGGTCCGCGGCCGACACCGTCGGCGTGGCGGGGACCAGCGGTCCGCCGTCGGCCAGCAGCTCCACCCGCGGCACGCCCACCCCGCCGAGGGTCTGCGCGACCTGCGCGGCGAGCAGCTCCCGGTCCTGCGGGGACAGCCCCGACACCCCGGTCAGCTCGATCGACGCGGTGCCCGCCGCGGGGTCGGTCGTGGCCGAGCGGATTCGCGCGGTCGCCGGGAACATCGTCACCGCCGCCCCGGCCAGGCCGGTGGACGGCCCGCGCAACAGCACGTCGACGGCGTCCATCGCGAGCTCACCGGGACGCCCACCGCGGATGTAGTGCCCGTCGGGCAGCAGCATCCGGCGGACCGGGTCGACGAACCAGGCCTGCAGCTCGCGGTAGTGCGAGCGGAAGTCCGACAGCCGGACCATCACCCCGGGCGGTGGCCGGTCGATCCGCCAGCGCTCGCCCTCCCGGACGACGCCGACGTCGACCTCGACCCGCTGCGGGGAGGACTCGAACGCCCCGTTCGGCCCGACCGTGCCCAGCCGGGTGCCCCGCACCCGCACCGTCATCCGGTCCGGGCCCGGGGTGCCGTTGTCCGGGGACACGACGGTGTCGAACCGCTCGTCCAGGACGGTCAGCGACGCCGCGTCGTCCCAGCCCGACGCCGACGCCGACAGGTAGCGGCGGGCCTGCGCGTGCCGGTCGTCGGGCGAGCCGGAACGGTAGACGAACCCGCGGACCAGGCCGAGCGGCTCGTCGTCCTCGATCGGGCCGCTCAGGTTCTGCTCGGCGGCCTGCTCGCCCTGGCGCAGCACCTGCACGTCGGACTGCTGGGGCACCGTCGCGCACCCGGCGACGACGGCGGCGGCGACCGTCACGACCAGCGCCGCCAGTGCACGGCGGGCGGTCACCGGTCGCCGCCCGGGTCGATGATGGCGCGCTCGGCGGGCTGCATCGGCGCGTGCTCCTCGGGGCGCAGCCGCCACAGGTCCTCCTCGCGCAGGTCGCGGCCGATCCCCTGCGGCGGGGTCGGCACCGAGCTGCCGTTGCGCCGGTCCCCGGCCGCGGCGGCGGGCGGGCCGAGCGGCAGCGGCGAGGCGCTGATGTGCCCGCCCACCTCGCGCGGAAGGGTCAGCCGGAACGCCGAGCCGTTGCCCGGCTCGCCCCAGGCCTGCAGCCAGCCGCCGTGCAGCCGGGCGTCCTCGATGCTGATCGACAGCCCGAGCCCGGTGCCGCCGCTGCGCCGGGCCCGCGACTCCTCGGCCCGCCAGAACCGGTTGAACACCAGGTCCGCCTCGCCCGGCCGCAGCCCGACGCCGTGGTCGCGCACGACGACGGCGACCGCGGCGTCGTCGCCGGCCACCGTCACCTCCACCGGGCGGCCCTCGCCGTGGTCGATCGCGTTCGCGACGAGGTTGCGCACGATGCGCTCCACCCGGCGCGGGTCGGCCTCGATCAGCTCGCCCGCCGGCAGGTCCAGGACGAGGTCGGTGCCGGCGTCGGCGGCGATGCCGCGCACCGCGTCGGTCGCCCGCCGCACCACCGCGGACAGGTCGACCCGTTCGGCACCCAGCTCGGCCACGCCGGCGTCGAGGCGGGAGATCTCCAGCAGGTCGGCGAGCAGCTCCTCGAAGCGGTCGAGCTCGGTGACCAGCAGCTCGGAGCTGCGGCGCAGCGCCGGGAGCAGCT
This sequence comes from Pseudonocardia sp. DR1-2, assembly GCF_023717215.1. Taxonomy (NCBI): domain Bacteria; kingdom Bacillati; phylum Actinomycetota; class Actinomycetes; order Pseudonocardiales; family Pseudonocardiaceae; genus Pseudonocardia; species Pseudonocardia sp. DR1-2. The sequence continues at coordinate 488,356 of NZ_JAMQOF010000003.1, forward strand.
CGTCGCGGGAGGCGTAGAGGACGTCGGCGGCCATCCGCACGGTGGTCAGCGGCGTACGCAGCTCGTGGCTGACGTCGGAGGTGAACCGCCGCTGCAGCGCCCCGAACTCCTCGAGCTGGGCGATCTGCGCGGCGAGGCTGCCCGCCATCTCGTTGTAGGACTCGGCGAGCCGGGCGACCTCGTCCTCGCCGCGCACGGCCATCCGCTCGTCGAGGTGTCCCCCGGCGAAGCGTTCGGCCACGTCGGCGGCGTGCCGGATCGGGCGGACCACCTGCCGGGTGACGAGACTGGCGATCGCGGCCAGCAGCACCAGCAGCACCAGCCCGCCGACGATCAGCGTGCTCTGCACCAGCCCGAGGGTCAGCTGCTCACCGTTGAGCGGGAACAGCAGGTAGAACTGCAGCTCCCGGCCCGCGGTGGCGATCTTCTGCCCGATGACGAGGTTCGGGACGCCGTCGACGGTCGTGTACTGGCGGTTCAGGCTGTCCAGCGACCCGCGGGCGGTGATGTCCTGCTGGCGCGCGGTGATCTGGCCGACGTCGCCGGCGGACACCTCGGGCCCGTTCGCCGACCCGGTGGTCAGCGCGGCGCTGAACTCCCCGGCCGTCCCGGCCCGGCCGGGGCCGGTGGTGTCGGTCAGCCGTTCCAGGGCGGTGTCCAGTGTCTCCTGCACGCCCTCGCGGTCCGGGTCGACGCTCGCCAGCTGCCCCTCCAGGACCTGCCGGTTCGCGTCCGACTGGGAGATCGCGGCGTCGAGCTTGCTCTGCAGCAGCCGTTCGGCGATCTCGCTCTGCAGCACCAGGCCGAGCACCAGCACGACCGCCGACGACAGCGCCAGCGTCGAGGTGACCACCCGCAGCTGCAGCGACCGCCGCCAGGCCGCGGCGATGAGCATGCCCAGCTCGTGCGCCTGCACCCGCAGCGGGCCCAGCGCGCGGGCGACCCGCCGGGCGCCGGGCAGCCGGGCGAGCCGGGTGCGGAGTCCGCGGCGCCGCGTCACCACGGCCGGTGCACCACCCGCGGCGCGCCGGTCACGGAGGACCGGCCTTGTACCCCACCCCGCGGACGGTCAGGACCACCTCGGGGCGCTCCGGGTCGCGCTCGACCTTCGATCGGAGACGCTGCACGTGCACGTTCACCAGACGGGTGTCCGCGGCGTGCCGGTAGCCCCACACCTGCTCGAGCAGGACCTCGCGGGTGAACACCTGGCGCGGCTTGCGGGCCAGCGCGACGAGCAGGTCGAACTCGAGCGGGGTCAGCGCGATCGGCCGGCCCTCCCGGGTGACCTGGTGCGCGGGCACGTCGATGTCGATCTCGCCGATGGACAGCTGCTCGGCGGGCTCGGCGTCGTTGCGGCGGACCCGGGCCCGGATCCGCGCGACGAGCTCCTTGGGCTTGAACGGCTTCACGACGTAGTCGTCGGCGCCGGACTCCAGCCCGAGCACGACGTCGACGGTGTCGCTCTTGGCCGTCAGCATGACGATCGGGACGCCGGACTCCGCCCGGATCGCCCGGCACACGTCGATGCCGTTCATGCCGGGCAGCATCAGGTCGAGCAGCACCACGTCCGGCTGGGTGTCCCGGACGGCGGGCAGTGCCCGCGTCCCGTCGGACACGACCGCTGTCTCGAAGCCCTCGCCCCGCAGCACGATGGTGAGCATCTCGGCCAGGGCCGGGTCGTCGTCGACCACCAGTACGCGCGACTTCATGGACGTCACTATCCCAGCCCCGTGATCAGCACCGGTGCAGCAGGGCGGGCACGAGGGCCGACGGTGCCGCGGCGGGGTCGTCGAGCACCGTCCAGCGGCTCAGCCAGGACCGCGCCGCCAGCTCCCGGTAGACGGCGTCGGTGCGGGCCTGCAGGCCGTCGTCGCTCTCGTAGGCGTCGCGGGCGCGGCCGGGCTCGGTGGCCGCGCGCGACCTCGCCCGCTCCGCGGCGACCTCCCGGGGCGGTGCCAGCAGCAGCTGGTGGCCGGGCACCGGGATGCCGAACCGGCCGACCTCCAGCGCCCGGACCCAGCCGACGACCTCGCCGCCGGCGTCCTGGCCGAGCCGGGCGGCGCTGTAGGCGGCGTTGGAGGCGACGTAGCGGTCCACGAGCACGACGTCGTGTGCGGCGAGCGCCGCACGCAGCCCGGCCGCGGCGGCCCGGCGGTCGAGCGCGAACAGCACCGCCATCGCGTGCACCGAGGAGGCGAGGTCGCCCATCCGGCCGTAGAGCGCGTCGCGGGCCAGCTCGGCGTGCACGTCGTCGTCGTAGCGGGGGAAGGCCGTCGTGGTGACCGAGGCGCCGTGTGCGCGCAGCTCGGCGACGAGCCCCGTGGTGAACGTGTGCTTGCCCGCACCGTCCAGTCCCTCGACGACCACCAGTTCCCCCACGGCGGTCGAGCCTAGGTCAGGCACCCAGCTCCGAGACGGTGGGCCAGGTCGTCGCGAAGCCCGGGTGCAGGTCCAGCTCACCGAGCCGGTCGGTGCGCACCCAGCGCAGCTCGGTGCTCTCCGCGCCGCGCACCCGGACCGGGGGCGCGTCCGGCGTCCGCACGACGACCGTGGTGTAGCTCCAGCCGCCGTGGTCGTCGACGAACTCCTCCACCGGCGCCAGCCCGGCGACGGCGAGGGTGCTCTCCTCGGCCGCCTCGCGCAGCGCGGCCCGCACCGCGGACTCCCCCCGGTCCCGGGCACCGCCGGGGATCCCCCAGGTGCCGCCGTGGTGGCTCCAGGACGCCCGGTGCTGCAACAGCACCCGGTCGACGCCCGCCGGGTCGGCGTCGTCGCGGTGGCGCACGAGCAGCCCGGCCGCGCCGAACAGGCCCCAGTGCCGGTGACCCCGGGCGCAGTGCACCCAGCCGTCACCCGACCCGATCTCGATCGTCATCCCGACGGTGACCCCCTGGTACGCCGACGGCGCGGCGCCCCGGGAGGGGACCACCGCGCCGTCGGAACGGAGAACGCGGTACCGATGCGCGATCCGCGAGCTTCTCGCTCAGTAGCGGTAGTGCTCCGGCTTGTACGGACCCTCGACGTCCACGCCGATGTACTCGGCCTGGTCCTTGGTGAGCTTGGTCAGCTCGCCACCGAGGGCCTGCACGTGGATCCGCGCGACCTTCTCGTCCAGGTGCTTCGGCAGCCGGTAGACGTCCTTGTTGTACTCCTCGTGCTTGGTGAACAGCTCGATCTGGGCGATCACCTGGTTCGAGAAGCTGTTGGACATCACGAACGACGGGTGGCCGGTCGCGTTGCCCAGGTTCATCAGGCGGCCCTCGGACAGCACGATGACCGAGTGCCCGTCCGGGAAGATCCACTCGTCGACCTGGGGCTTGATGTTGATCTTCTTGATGCCCTCGACGCGGGCCAGGCCCGCCATGTCGATCTCGTTGTCGAAGTGACCGACGTTGGCGACGATCGCCTGGTGCTTGGCCCGCTTGAGCAGGTCGACCGTCAGGATGTCCTTGTTGCCGGTCGCCGTGACGATGATGTCGGCCTGCTCGATGACCGAGTCCAGGGTCGCGACCTGGTGGCCCTCCAGCAGCGCCTGCAGCGCGCAGATCGGGTCGACCTCGGCGACGATGACGCGCGCGCCCTGGCCCGCGAGGGCCTCGACCGAGCCCTTGCCGGTGTCGCCGTAGGCGGCCACGACGGCCACCTTGCCGCCGAGCAGCACGTCGGTGGCCCGGTTGAGGCCGTCGACCAGCGAGTGGCGGATGCCGTACTTGTTGTCGAACTTCGACTTGGTGACCGAGTCGTTGACGTTGATCGCCGGGAAGAGCAGCTCGCCGCGCTCGGCCAGCTGGTACAGCCGGTTGACGCCGGTGGTGGTCTCCTCGGTGACGCCGCGGATGTCGGAGTTGATCGTCGTCCAGCGCTGCGGGTCCTCGGCGAGGCTGCGGCGCAGGGTGTCGAACACGACCCGCTCCTCGTCGGAGACGGAGAGGTCGTCGTCGTCGAAGCTCGGCACGACGCCGGTCTTCTCGAACTCGACGCCCTTGTGCACGAGCAGGGTGGCGTCGCCGCCGTCGTCGAGGATCATGTTCGGGCCGACGACGTTGCCGTCGGCGTCACGGAACTTGAACAGCTGCTCGGTGCACCACCAGTAGTCCTCCAGCGACTCGCCCTTCCAGGCGAAGACCGGGACGCCCTGCGGGTTCTCCGCGGTGCCGTGCGGGCCGACGACGGTCGCGGCGGCCGCGTAGTCCTGGGTGGAGAAGATGTTGCAGGACACCCAGCGGACGTCGGCGCCGAGCGCGACGAGGGTCTCGATGAGGACCGCGGTCTGGGTGGTCATGTGCAGCGAGCCGGCGATCCGCGCGCCGGTCAGCGGCTTGGACTCCCCGTACTCACGGCGCAGGTCGATCAGGCCCGGCATCTCGTTCTCGGCGAGCCGGATGTCCTTGCGGCCGTACTCCGCCTCGGAGATGTCGGCGATCGCGAAGTCCAGGCCGCCGGCGTGCTGCAGCTTCGGGTGATCGGTCATGGGGTGGGTGCGCCTCCTCAGGCGTAAGAGTCGTACTCGTCGGCACGACGGGTGCGGTCCGGCCGGGAGGAGGAGCGGCGTACACGGGTCACGGCGTCCTCCCTCCTCGTCGGAGACAGGCGCCCTTTCTCGTCCGTGCCGGCCGGGCCCGAGCGTGGCGGCCGGTGACGGCCGCTGCAGCGCCTCTCGGCGCCCGGCGATGTCGCGACCTCCATGGTTCCGAGCCACCGCGGGGGTGTCAACTCAGGGGTGATCAGCCCGTCAGGTGCTCGGCGAGCAGCCCGCCCGCCGCGACCTCGCGGCCGTGCGCGGCCAGCAGCCCGGCCGGGGCCAGCACGGACTCGCTGTCGACCCGCACCTCCGCCCGGGCCAGCAGCGGGGCCAGGACGGCGTCGTGGCGCACCGTGCGGGCCGCCGCGGCCAGCCCGGCCGCGTCGCGCTGGCGGAACACGCCCCCGGTGAGCACGACGAGACCGATCTCACCCGCGTCGACGGGGGTGTCCGGGCCGGTCCCGGGGTGCGCGGGGTCGGCCAGGACGCCGGTGTGGCGCAGGTGCCTGCGCAGCGCGACCACCGCCGCGATCGCGGCCAGCCTGCGGTCCTCGGCGGCCGCGCCCCGGTCGGCGGGCACGGTGGCCCGCGACTCCTGCAGCGCGGCGACGGCCGGGCCGAGCAGGTCGGCCTCCACCGGGTCGACGACGCCCTCGGTCTGGGCCTCCGTCAGGACGCCGACGGCGCCGTCGCGCACCCCGAGGTCACCCTCCACGGTCGCGGCCCCCGGCCCGGGCCCGGGGCCGCCGCGGTGCACGTCGGTGGTCGCCGACCCGACGTCGACGACGAGCACCCCGGTCCCGGTCAGCCGGGCCAGTACCCCGGCCCCGGCGCCGACCGCGGCGTGCGTGGCGGAGTGGACCAGCGCGCCGAACCGGCCGGTGCCCGCACCGAGGACGTGCCGGGCGTAGAGCGCGGCGACGGCGTCCCGCGCGGGCCCGGCGACGATCCGGCCCGGCTGCGGCGTGACGTTGGGGCAGGTCGTGACGGCCCGCCCACCGGCCAGCAGCAGGCCGAGCGCGTCGGCGCGGGCGTCGTCGTCGTCGACCGAGAGCAGCACCGGCCAGTGCCCGCGGGTGCGGGCCAGCCTGCCCGCGTTGTGCAGCAGCACCGCCGGGTCGGCACCGTCGGCACCGCCGAGCAGCAGCACCGCCCCGGGGCGGCGGCTCGACAGCTCCAGCACCGCGTCGGTCTCCAGCGGTCCGGGGTGCACCCCGACCACCCGGGCCCCCGCGGAGCGGCAGACCCGGTGCCCGGCCTCGGTGGCGATCAACGTCTCGGCCCCGACCACGGCCAGGCGCAGCGCCCCGCCCGCCGAGGAGCAGGCCAGCACCCGCGGCGCCGCACGCCTGCCCCGGCCCGCGGCGGCCGCCGCGGCGGCGACGGCCGCGTCGACCCCGGTGAGCACGTCGGGCGTGGTGGGGTGCTCGGCGAATCCCGCCGGGGTCCCGTCGGGCAGCACCAGCACGGCCTTGGTCCAGCAGGAGCCGACGTCGAGGCAGACCGCGGGCGAGTGCGGGTCGTCCGGCGACGCGTCGGTCATGGACGGCGAGCGTACTGAGGTCGGGCGGTCACAGGGAGTGTCCGCGGCAGATCCGTTGCGACCCGCACCTGCCCGAGAGGTGGGTGATCGCGGTCACCCCCGCCGGTAGGTTGATCGGCGTGCTCGGACTGATGCAGGACCGCCCGCTGACCCTGCCGCACGTCTTCCACCGCGCGGAGCAGCTGTTCGCGCGCAAACGGATGGTGACCGCTCGGCCGGACGGCACCGAGGACGTCGTCACGGTGGCCCAGTGGGCCGAACGGGTGCGGCGGCTCGCGACCGTCCTGGACACCCTGGGCGTCTCCGCGGACGGCCGGGTCGGCACGTTCTGCTGGAACACCTCCCGGCACCTGGAGCTCTACCTCGCCGCCCCGTGCACCGGCCGGGTGCTGCACACGCTCAACATCCGGCTGCACCCCGACCAGCTCGTCTACGTCGCCGAGCACGCCGGTGACGAGGTCGTCTTCGTCGACCGGTCCCTGCTGCCGCTGTTCTGGCCGCACGTCGACCGGCTGCCCGGCGTCGCGCACGTGGTGGTGCTCGACGACGGCGCCGACGTCGCGGTCCCCGACGACCCGCGGATCCGGTCCTACGAGGAGCTCCTGGCCGCGGCCGAGCCGTACGCGGGCCGGTTCGTCGTCGACGACGAGCACACCGCCGCCGCGATGTGCTACACGTCCGGGACCACCGGGAACCCGAAGGGCGTGGTCTACAGCCACCGCTCGACGATGCTGCACTCGCTCGTCACGCTGATCGCCGACGGTCCCGCGCTGGCCGAGCGCGACGTCGTCATGCCGGTGGTGCCGATGTTCCATGCGAACGCCTGGGGCCTGCCCTACGGCTGTCTGCTCGCCGGCACCGACCTGGTGTTCCCCGGCCCGGACCTGTCCCCCGGCGCGATCGTCGACCTCGTCGAGCGGCACCGGGTCACCGTGACCGGCGGGGTCCCGACGATCTGGATGAACGTCCTGCCGCTGCTCGGCGGCCACGACCTGTCGTCGCTGCGCACGATCTTCTGCGGTGGCTCGGCGGTCCCGAAGGCGCTGTGCGAGGAGTACCGCGTCCGGCTCGGGGTGCCGCTGCTGCACATCTGGGGCATGACCGAGACCTCCCCGATCGGCACGATGGGCGTGCTCGGCTCGCACCTCGACGGCGCCTCCGACGACGAGCTCGCCGCCGCCCGCGTCCGCCAGGGCAGGCCGATGCCGCTGGTGGAGATGCGGATCGCCGACCCCGAGACCGGCGAGGAGATGCCCTGGGACGACCACGCCACCGGTGAGGTGCAGGCGTCCGGGCCGTGGATCGCGAAGGAGTACTACCGCGGTGAGGGCGGCGGCGCCCAGTTCACCGACGACGGCAGGCTGCGCACCGGCGACGTCGCCACCGTCGACCCGTACGGCTCGTTCCGGCTGGTCGACCGCACCAAGGACCTGATCAAGTCCGGCGGCGAGTGGATCGGCACCGTCGAGCTGGAGAACGAGATCATGGCGCACCCGAAGGTGGCCGAGGCCGCGGTGATCGGCGTCGCGCACCCGCGGTGGGTGGAGCGGCCGCTGGCCTGCGTCGTCGTCGAGGACGGGCAGTCCCTCACCCTCGACGAGCTGCGGGAGTTCCTCGCCGACCGGGTCGCGAAGTGGTGGCTCCCCGACGCCCTGGAGCTGGTCGACGAGGTGCCGAAGACCAGCGTCGGCAAGTTCTCCAAGAGGACCCTGCGCGAGCGGTTCGCGGACTACACGCTGCCGACCGCATGAGGCCGGGAGACGTTCTGCCCGCCCGACGCGCGACGGCGGCGCACCCGGGGATCGGGTACGCCGCCGTCGCGGGGTCGGTCAGTCGGAGGACGTCGCCTGGGCGGGCAGGTCGCCGCGCTCGCGGCGGCCGAGGATCGAGTTCTTCCGCGAGTACGCGAAGTACACGATCACGCCGATGACCATCCAGATGACGAACCGCAGCCAGGTCTCGACCGACAGGTTCAGCATCAGCCAGACGCAGGCGAGCACGGCCAGGATCGGCACGAGCGGCACCAGCGGGGTGCGGAAGCCGCGGGGCAGCTCCGGCCGGGTCCGGCGCAGGACCACCACGCCGATCGAGACCAGCACGAACGCGAAGAGCGTGCCGATGTTGACCATCTGCTCGAGGTCCTGGGCCGGGAAGAACGTCGCGACCAGGGCGATGACGACGCCGATCAGCCAGGTGGCGCGGCCCGGGGTGCCGAAGCGGTTGGTCTTCGCCAGCGCGGTCGGCAGCAGCCCGTCGCGCGACATCGCGAAGATGACGCGGATCTGGCCGAGCATCAGCACCATGACGACCGTGGTGAGGCCGAGCAGCGCGCCGACGGCGATGATCGTCGCCGCCCAGTTGATGCCGAGCGAGGCGAACGCCGTCGCCAGGGTGGCGCGGGTGCCGTCGGGCTTCGTGGCCAGGTCGGTGTAGGGCACCATGCCGGTGATCACCAGCGCGACCGCGACGTAGAGCACGGTCACGATGGCGAGCGAGCCGAGGATGCCGCGCGGCAGCGCCTTCGACGGGTTCTTGGTCTCCTCCGCGGTGGTCGCGACGGCGTCGAAGCCGATGAAGGCGAAGAACACGATCGCGGCGGCGGCGAACACGCCGTAGACCCCGAACACGCTCGACGAGGCGCCCCCGAAGAACGACAGCAGTGACTGCTGGATGCCGGTGCCGGTCTCGACGGTGCCGGGCGTGGGCTCCGGGACGAACGGGGTGTAGTTCGCCGCGTTGATGAAGAAGGCGCCCAGGATGATCACGAACAGCACGATCGCGACCTTGATCGTGGTGATCACCAGGCTGACCCGGCTGGACAGCTTCGTGCCGCGGTAGAGCAGGAACGCCAGGACGACGACGAGCAGCAGCGCACCCCAGTCGAAGGAGAAGAAGCTCCCCAGCTCGAACGAGGTCGAGACCTCGATGCCGATCAGGCCGAGGGTCTGGGCGAGGTACTCCGACCAGCCCTTCGACACGTAGGCCGAGCCGACCGCGAACTCCAGGACCAGGTCCCAGCCGATGATCCAGGCGATGAACTCGCCCAGGGTGGCGTAGGAGAAGGTGTAGGCGCTGCCGGCGACCGGCACCGTGGAGGCGAACTCCGCGTAGCAGAGGGCCGCCAGACCGCACGCCACCGCGGCCAGCACGAACGACAGCGACACCGCGGGACCCGCGATGTTGCCGGCCGTGCTGGCGGCGAGGGTGAAGATGCCGGCGCCGATGACCACCGCGACCCCGAAGACGATCAGGTCGATCGTCCCCAGGTCCTTCTTCAGCCGGGTGTCCGGTTCGTCGGTGTCCCGGATGGATTGCTCGACCGTCTTGGTGCGGAACATGCCGCCACCACGGCTCGTGACCGTCATGAGCGGTGAAACTACGTCCGCGATGCGGTCTGCGTCACGCCATGCAACACGGATTTGAGGTCACGATGCGGTTGCGCAACGACACGTCCGGCCTCAGACGGTCCCGCGCTCCAGCCCGTGGGCCTGCGCGACCTCCTCGGAGAGCAGCACGCCGTGATGGGTCGACAGGCCCGCGGCGAGGTGCGGGTCGGCCTCGGTCGCGGCCCGCCAGCCCTGGTCGGCCAGGCGCAGCACGTGGGGCAGCGTCGCGTTGGTGAGGGCGCGGGTCGAGGTGTGCGGCACCGCACCGGGCATGTTCGCGACGCAGTAGAAGACGGTGTCGTGCACCCGGTAGGTCGGGTCGGCGTGGGTGGTGGGCCGCGAGTCCTCGAAGCATCCGCCCTGGTCGATCGCGATGTCGACGAGGACGGCGCCGGGCCGCATCTGGGAGACGAGCTCGTTCGACACCAGGGTGGGCGCCTTGGCCCCGGGCAGCAGGACCGCCCCGATCACCAGGTCGGCACCGGTCACCGCCTCGCGCACGGACAGCGCGGTGGAGTACTGGGTGCGCACGGCACCGGCGTACTGCTCGTCGATCACGCGGAGCTTGTCCACGTCGACGTCGAGCACGGTCAGCTTCGCGCGCATGCCGGCGGCGATGGCGATGGCGTTCGCCCCCGCGACCCCGGCACCGAGCACGACGACGTCGGCGCCCGGCGCGCCCGGGACGCCGCCCAGGAGCATGCCGCGCCCGCCCGCCGAGCGCATGAGGTGGTAGCCGCCGGCCTGCGGGGCGAGCCGGCCCGCGACCTCGCTCATCGGGGCGAGCAGCGGCAGCCGGCCTCGGGAGTCGGTGACGGTCTCGTAGGCGATGGAGGTCGTCCCCGCCGACAGCAGCGCGTCGGTGCACGCGCGGGACGCGGCCAGGTGCAGGTAGGTGAACAGCGTCAGGTCCGGGCGCAGGTGGCCGTACTCCGAGGAGATCGGCTCCTTCACCTTGAGCAGCAGCTCGGCCGAGCCCCACACCTCGGCGGCGTCGGACGCGATCTGCGCCCCGGCCTCCTTGAAGTCGGCGTCGGAGATCGCGGACCCGGCACCGGCGTCGTGCTCGACGACGACCTCGTGCCCCCGCCCGACGAGCTCGTGCACCCCGGCGGGCGTGAGCGCCACCCGGAACTCGTTGTCCTTGGTCTCCTTCGGCACTGCGACGCGCATGTCCCTCTCCTCCACTCGGCCCGCCAACTGCGTCAATGGTGAAGAAACATCGATAGGCTGCCAACAGAACTGAACAAGATTCTCGGAGGGTTCTCATGAGCGATGATTCTTCGGAACCGCGGCGGATCAGGCCGTCACCGTCGAACCCTGTTCGGCTCGACGGGGTCGACCGGGCCCTGCTGCGCCAGCTGGAGCGGGATGCCCGCACACCGAACAACTCACTCGCCGCGGGCGCGGGGATCGCGCCGTCGACGTGCCTCGGCCGCATCCGGGCGCTGCGCGAGCGCGGGGTGATCCGCGGCTACCACGCCGACGTCGACCCGGCGGCGACCGGCCACCCCCTGCAGGCCATGATCTCGGTCCGCCTGCAGTCCGACGCCCGCGACCGGCTCGCCGAGTTCGTGACCCGGGTGTCCCGCCGCCCCGAGGTGCGCGACGTGTACTTCCTCGCCGGCGACGACGACTACATGATCCGGGTCGCGACCGCCGACACCGTGGCACTGCGTGACCTGGTCGGGACGCTCAACGCCTGGGCGGAGGTCGCGGGCACCCGGACATCGCTGATCTTCGAGCACCACCGGGCGCCCGACACCTACTGAGCCCCGTCGTAGCCGTGGCGGAGCAGGGCGAACGCCGCGTCGAGGTGCTCGCGGGCCCGGCCCGCCTGCTCGCGCAGCAGCGGCGGGATCCCGACGACGACGTGCGCGAGCACCCGGTCCGCCGGCGCCGGCTCGGCGCGCCCGGCGTCCGCCGCGAGTGCCGCGGCCAGCGCCGCCTCGTGCCGGGCCCACATCCGGCGCGCGTGGTCGCGCAGGCTCGGCGCCGCGTCGGTCAGCTCGCGGAACCGCTCCAGCTCGGCCGCCGACGGCCGTCGCGCGGCGGGCGGGCCGTCGACCCGCGCGAGCAGCCAGGCGTACAGCCCGTCGACGACATCGGTGCCCGGCGCGCGGTCGCGCACCGCGGCCACCAGCTCGGACTCCTGCTCGGCGTCCTCGTCGAACAGCAACGCCTCCTTGCTGCCGAAGTGCTTGAACAGCGTGGTGACCGAGACGTCCGCGGCCTCGGCGATCTCGGCGACGGTCACCTCGTCGAAGCCCCGGTCGAGGAACAGGCGCAGTGCGGCGTCCGCGATGCCCTGGCGGGTGGCGGCCTTCTTGCGTTCGCGGCGTCCGGGCGTGGTCACGGCGACAGGTTAGCGCAGTCACTCAGAAAGTGAAGTCACTACACTTTTCAATCGACTTCACCTACAGTCGTGGCCGACCCACTCGCACTCCCCCACCTCGGAGGCCACCATGACCACCCCACCGCACGTCCTCGTCACCGGAGCCGGACCCGGCGGCCTGACCCTCGCCCGCGTCCTGCAGCGCCACGGCATCGCCGTCACCGTGCTCGAACGCGAGGCCGACATCACCACCCGCGACCAGGGCGGCACCCTGGACATGCAGCGCGACAGCGGCCAGGTCGCGCTGGCCTCCGCCGGGCTGCTGGAGGAGTTCCTGCGCGTGTCCCGGCCCGAGGGCCAGGACATGCGGATGCTCGCCCCGGACGGCTCGGTCCTGCTCGACGAGCGGGCCGCCCCCGGCGAGCTGTTCAACCCCGAGATCGACCGCGGTGACCTGCGTGCGCTGCTGCTCGGGTCCCTGGCCCCCGGCACCGTGCGCTGGGGCACGCGGCTGGACCGTGTCGAGCACCGTGACGACGGCGGGCTCGACGCCGTGCTCGCCGGGCCGCCCGACGGCACCGGCACGCGGGAGCACGTCACGGCCGACCTCGTCGTCGGGGCGGACGGGGCACGCTCGCGGGTGCGACCGCTGCTGTCGGCGGCGACGCCGTCCTACACCGGGGTGACCTTCGTCGAGCTGCGGGTCACGCCCGCGTCGTTCCCGGGCCTGGAGGCGCTCGTCGGACGTGGGGGGATGACCACCCGCACCGCCGGGCGGGCCCTGTTCTGCCAGCGGCTCGGCGACGGCTCGGCCCGCGTCTACGCCGGGTTCCGCCGTCCGCCCGGATGGGCCGCCGAGCACGGCCTCACCACCACCGCCGGGGTGCTCGACGACCCGGCCGCGGCCCGCGCCGTGCTGCTCACCGCGTTCGCGGGCTTCGCCCCCGAGCTGCGCGAGCTGATCGTCCGGTCCGACGACCGGATCGTCGAGCGGCCGCTGGAGATGCTGCCCGTCGGGCACCGCTGGGACCCGGTCCCGGGGGTCACGCTCATCGGCGACGCGGCGCACCTCATGTCGCCGTTCTCCGGGCAGGGAGCCAACTCGGCCATGCTCGACGCCGCCGACCTGGCCCGCGAGGTCGCGGCGACCCCGCACGACCTCGCCGGCGCGGTCGCCCGCTACGAGGCGACGATGTTCCCGCGGGCGGAGCACAACGCCGCCGGCGCGGCGCAGGGGCTGGAGCGCTTCTTCTCCGCGGAGGCGGCCGCCGACCCGGTCGCGGTGTTCGCCGAGGCGATGGCCGAGGTCGGCGCGGCCGGGGCGCACGGCGACGCCGGGGGGACCGGCCCCGCCGCGGCCCGCCGCACCGGGTGAGCCGGAACGCGGTGGCCCGCGGCACGCCGGGCCACCACCCGGCGGCGTGCCGCGCGACGGGCCGGAGCGCGGTGGGCTACAGCGCGTCGCCGGACAGGAAGACGGTGGCCCCGTCCTCGCCGGTGGTCAGCACGGCGCCGCTGTCGGCCGCGGAGAGGAACACCGCGCGACCGCGGGGCAGCTCGACGGTGACACCGCCGGCGTCGACCGCGGCGTCACCGTCGACACACAGCAGGATGCGGGCGCCGGTGCCGGGGACGTCGAGCTTGTCCCGGCCGTCGGTGACCGCGCGGCGGAGCAGGAACTCCTCGACCGGCACGTCGTAGCGGTGCCAGCCGTCGGCGCCGGGGTCGGGGACCGGGGCGCGGACCGGCGGCGGCGGGGCGGTGAAGTCGAGGACGCGCAGCAGCTCCGGCACGTCGACGTGCTTGGGCGTCAGCCCGCCGCGCAGCACGTTGTCGGAGTTGGCCATCACCTCGATGCCCGCCCCGGACAGGTAGGCGTGCAGGTTCCCGGCCGGCAGGTACAGCGCCTCGCCGGGGGCCAGGGTGATCCGGTTGAGCAGCAGCGCGGCGAGGACGCCCGCGTCGTCGGGGTAGCGCTCGGACAGGTCGAGCGCGGTCTTCGCCTCGCCGGTCCACTCCTGGGCGGTGCCGCGCTCCAGCAGCCGGACCGCGCCGTCCTGCAGGGCCGGGACGAGCCCGTCGAGCACCGACTGGGGCAACGTGATCCACGTGGTGAACAGCGCGCGCAGCCCGTCCGGGCACGGCTGGCCGGCGAGCAGCTCGGTGTAGGCGGCGAGCTCGGGGACGTCCAGGGCGCGCAGCAGCTCCACCGTGCGGGCCGGCTCGCGGAACCCGACCAGCGCGACGAACTCGGTCAGCGCGCAGATCAGCTCCGGCTTGTGGTGGGCGTCGCGGTAGTTGCGGTCCGGCGCGTCCACCGCGATCCCCGCGGCGTTCTCCCGCTCCCAGCCCTCGCGGGCCTGCTCCAGGCTCGGGTGGGCCTGCAGGCTCAGCGGCTCCTCGGCGGCCAGCACCTTCAACAGGAACGGCAGCCGTCCCTCCCAGCGGTCGCGGCCCGGGCCCAGCGCGGCGACCGGGTCCGCGGCGATGAGCTCGTGCAGCGGGCGGGTGCCCCCGGCGACCGTCGACGGGGCGGCCGGGTGCGCGCCCAGCCACAGCTCCGCCTGCGGGTGCGGTGACGGGACGGGCTCGCCGAGCAGCTCGGCGATGACCGTCCGCGAACCCCACGCGTAGGTGCGGATCGGGTTCTCCAGCAGTTCCACGGGTCTCCCGGTGTCAGGTGCGCGGGGTCAGGTGATCAGGGTGGCGCCGGTCGCCAGGCCGAGGTACACGGCGGCGATGTCGGCGCGCAGGGCGAGCACACCGGCCCGCAGCAGCGCCGCGTCGCGGGTGCCGCGCGGGATCTCGTCGACCGGGTGCGCCAGATCGGCGTTCGGCCACTCCCGGCCGAGCACCCGGCGGCTCACCGACTGCGGGTCCTCCTCCCCCGTGCCGAGCAGCACCAGCCGCGGCGGCGGCGCGTCGCCACCGGGGGCCGGATCGTCGAACGGGTCGTGGAAGATGTCGCCCCCGCCCCGCTCGGACAGGTCGACGGCGACGCGCAGACCGGCCAGGGTGCCCGCCTGCGCGAGCCCGTCGGCGTGCGCGACGACACCGGCGTGGGTGGCCAGCGCCAGCGCGCCGTGCCGGGCCACCGCGGCGGCGGCCGGGTCCACGCCCCACAGCAGCGGCGTCCGCTCGGCCAGCCGCAGCGCGAGCGCCTTCGCCGGGTTCACGAACGGCTCGTGTGCGGGCTGGCAGCGCTCGGCCTCGGCGTCCAGCGCGTCGGCCAGCGCCTCGAGCCGGGCCGGGACCTCCTCGCTGCGCATCCCGGGCAGCAGGTCCAGCTCGGCGACGGCGACCAGCGCCACCGTCAGCGCCTGGGCGAACCCGAGCCCCTCGGGCAGCGGGATGCGCGGCTCGACCAGCCGGGCGCGCCCGGCGCCGGCCTGGGCGACCGGCCCGGAGTCCGGCGCGGACAACACGACCTCGGCGCCGCGGTGCACCGCGACGGCGACCGACTCGGCCAGCTCCGGGTCGGTGGGGTCCGCGGAGTGCGCGACGACGACGTCCAGCGGCCCGATCCAGCCCGGCATCCGCTCGGCGGCCACGACCGGCACCGGACAGCGGTCGGTGAGCAGGGCCGTGACGAGGTCGGCCACCACCCCGGAGACACCGGGCCGGTGCAGCAGCACCAGCGCGCGCGGACGGTGCCCGCGCAGCCGGTCCAGCCCGGCCTGGCCCGCGGTGTAGAGCGCGGAGCGGACCTGGGCGCCCGCGGTCGCGGCGGCCCGCAGGACGCCCGTGGTGTCCCGCGCCGCCAGCCCCTCGGGATCGGCCAGCAGCGTGTCGTCGAGCACCCCGTTCACCCGTCGTCCCGTCCGTCCCCCGCCGGCCCGGTCCCGGGCAGCGCCTCGTCGAGGAGCAGCACCGGGATCCCGTCGGTCACCGGGAACGCGCGACCGCACGTCGTGCAGGTCAGCCGGTCCTCACCCGGGGTCAGTACCGCGTGCGCGTCGCACGGGCAGGCCAGGATCTCCAGCAGCTGGGGGTCGAGCTGTAGGGCCACGGTTCTCCTCGTCGTCATGTCGCGCTCTCGATGCTGCCACCCGGTACCGACACTCCGCGGCAGCCGACCGGGTACGGACGCCATCACCGCAGGTGTGCGGGGCCGCGCGATCAGGCGCGCACGACCGCCAGCACCTCGTCCACCAGGGCACGGACGGCCGCGTCGTCGGCCGCCTCGACGTTGAGCCGCAGCAGCGGCTCGGTGTTCGAGGCCCGCAGGTTGAACCACGATCCGTCCGGCAACGAGACGGTCAGGCCGTCGAGCCGGTCGAGCTCGACGCCGTCGCGCGGGCCGAAGACGCCCTCGATCTCGGCGACCCGCGCGGCCTGGTCGTCGACCGTCGAGTTGATCTCCCCGGAGGCGGCGTAGCGGTCGTAGCCCGCCATCAGCCCGGACACCGTCGCGCCGGCGGCGGCCGCCCGGTGCTCGCCGAGCGCGGCCAGCAGGTGCAGCGCCGCGAGCATGCCGGAGTCGGCCTTCCAGAAGTCGCGGAAGTAGTAGTGCGCGGAGTGCTCGCCGCCGAACACCGCGCCGGTCTCGGCCATCGTCTGCTTGATGAACGAGTGGCCCACCCGGGTGCGGACCGCACGGCCGCCGTGCTCGGCGACCAGCTCGGGGACCGCCCGCGAGGTGATCAGGTTGTGGATGACGGCGACGTCGGACTCCCCCGCCGCGTGCGCCCGGGCGAGCTCACGGGCCGCGACCAGCCCGGTGATGGCGCTGGGGCTCACCGCCTCGCCCCGCTCGTCGACGGCGAAGCAGCGGTCGGCGTCGCCGTCGAAGGCCAGGCCGAGGTCCGCGCCCTCGGCGACGACCCGCTTCTGCAGGTCGACCAGGTTCGCCGGGTCCAGCGGGTTCGCCTCGTGGTTCGGGAAGTTCCCGTCGAGCTCGAAGTACAGCGGCACGACGCGCACGTTCAGGCCGTCGAACACGGTCGGGACGGTGTGCCCGCCCATCCCGTTCCCGGCGTCGACGACGACGGTCAGCTCCGGGGAGGCGTCCAGCGAGGTCAGGTCGACCAGGCCGCGCAGGTAGCGCGCGTAGCCGGTGAGCATGTCCTCGGTGCGCACGGCACCCGGCGACGGGACCTCAGGGACCCCGGAGTCGAGGAAGCGGCCCGCCTCGTCGCGGATCGTCGCGAGGCCGGAGTCCTGGCCGACCGGGACGGCGCCGGCGCGGCACAGCTTGATGCCGTTGTAGGCGGCCGGGTTGTGGCTCGCGGTGAACATCGCGCCGGGCAGGTCCAGCGTGCCGGAGGCGTAGTAGAGCATGTCGGTGCTCGCGAGCCCGATGTCGACGACGTCGAGCCCCTGCCCGGTCACCCCGTCGGCGAACGCCGCCGCGAGCGCGGGCGAGCTGTCCCGCATGTCCCGCCCGACGACCACCGCCGACGGCGCCGGGTCGTCGCCCGCCACGAGCCGCGCCGTCGCCGCACCCAGTGCGCGCGCGGTGGACTCGTCCAGTTGGTCGCCGACGACACCGCGGATGTCGTAGGCCTTCACGATCGCCGAGAGGTCGGGCACGACGCACGACCCTAGCGCAGCCGTGTCACCCGTCCGCGCAGGTCTCCTCACCCCGTGGGGCGGCTCAGCCGTCCTCGGGCTTCGGGAGCACCCGCAGGTGGCCGCGCCGCCCCGTACCACCGGGCCGTGCGACCACCTCGACCGGCCGGTCCACCCGGCCCGCCTCGCGCACGGCGTCGGCGAGCGCGGTGAGGTCCTCGCCGCTGTGCTGGGGCTGGGCGAACTCGCCCTCGAACCGGACGACCTCCCACCCGCGGGGGGCGGTGAGGTTGTGCGCGTGCCCGGTGCAGAGGTCGTAGGAGTGCGGCTCGGCCTGCGTGGCCAGCGGGCCGACGACGGCGGTCGAGTCGGCGTAGACGTAGGTGAGCGTGGCGACGGCGAGCTCGGTGCAGCCCGTCCGTGAACATCTCCGCACACTCAACACGTCGCCGACGATAGCCCGTCACGGGCCCGCCGCCGTACTGCGACGCGCACCCCGCTCGGCGGACGGTCCGCCCGCCGCGGTCGCGGGTCACCCCCGGGTGGGGCGCGGGGGTCCTAGAATGCCCTGGTGCCCACCGCTCGTCCCCAGAACGACCGCCGGTCGCCGCGCAGCCCGCGCCGGCGGGACCGGCGAGGACGCGGCCTGCGCGGCCTGATGTACCCGGTGTCGACGCCGGCCTTCCGCACCCGCGCCGAACGCTTCGACGCGAAGGTGCTGGAGGCGCTCGAACCGATCGAGGCGCGCTGGGGCCCGGAGCTGGTCGACCTCGACCTCGCCGTCGACGACGTGCCCTCGGTCGACCGCACCTCGCCCGACGAGATCGTGTGGGGCACCGGGGTGCTGGCCGACGTCGGCGTCCCGCTGGCCCACCTCGTGCCGGCCGGGGTCGACTCCGCCGGGATGCCGACCCGGGCGCGGATCGTGCTCTACCGCCGCCCGCTCGAGGCCAGGGCGCGCAACGGCGAGGACCTCGCCGACCTCGTGCACGAGGTGCTCGTCGAGCAGGTCGCGGAGTACCTCAACATCGAGCCCGACGCCGTCGACGGCGGCTGAGGCCCCCGCGGCACGACACGGCCCGGGGACGACGACGGGCCGGTCACCGTGAACGGCGACCGGCCCTCGTGTTCCTGTTCCCCCGCGGAGTCTCAGACGGCGGCGCGGCGGAGGCGACGGCGCTCCCGCTCGCTCAGCCCGCCCCAGATGCCGAAACGCTCGTCCTGGGCCAGCGCGTACTCCAGGCACTCGGCCCGGACCTCGCAGCCGGAGCAGATGCGCTTGGCCTCACGGGTGGAGCCGCCCTTCTCGGGGAAGAACGCCTCCGGGTCGGTCTGCGCGCAGAGCGCACGCTCCTGCCAGTCCGGCACCTCCTCGGAGGAACCGTCGTCCAGCAGGCCCTTCAGGTCCAGGATCTGGGCGACCTGGTCGTAGTCGGCCATCTCGTGATCGGGCCGTTCGACCGTGCCCATCGGCTCGGCCCCCACCGGCCGCAGCATCCGCATGAACCCCTCGACGTCGTCCACTCGCCCACCTCCCCGCAACGCACCGGCGAATGACACCGCTGTAAGTACAGCGCTGACACTCGCTCTGTGCAAGCCGGCTCTGCCGATTGAGTGAAGGGTCGCGCGCGGGCGTTTCCTCCGACATGGAGTATGGGTACGTGCCGTCCCTGACACGCCGCATCAGCCCCTGGTTCCTGCTGATCCTCGGCGTCACCCTTCTCGGTGGTGTCCTCGCCGCCGCCGCCGTCCCCACCCGATCGGGGGTCCTGGCGACCTCCGGCATCTTCGTCCTGGTGCTCGGCGGCTGGGTGGTGTCGCTGTGCCTGCACGAGTACGGGCACGCCGTCACCGCCTATCGCGGCGGGGACACCTCGGTCGCGGCGAAGGGCTACCTGACCCTCGACGTGCGGCGCTACGCCGACCCCGGCCTGTCCCTGGTGCTGCCGCTGATCATCCTGCTGATCGGCGGGCTGCCGCTGCCCGGCGGAGCGGTGTGGATCAACCAGTGGGCGCTGCGGTCGCGGGCCCGGCGCAGCGCGGTCTCGCTTGCGGGCCCCGCGGCGAACCTGGCCCTCGGCATCGTGTTGATCATCACGGTGGCCGCGTTCCCGGGGATGCCGCTGCCGGTGGCGGCCGGGCTGTCCGCGCTCGCGTACTTCCAGATCATCGCGTTCGTGCTGAACATGCTGCCCGTGCCCGGCCTCGACGGCTGGGGGGCGCTGGAGCCGTACCTGTCCGCGCCGGCGCGGCGCCTCGGCGAGCGGGTCCGGCCCTGGGCACCGTTCGTGCTGCTCGCCCTGCTGCTGTTCGTGCCCGGGGTGAGCGCGCTGTTCTTCGCCGCCACCCAGCTGCTGTTCGGCGCCGCCGGCGGGGACCAGGAGCTGTTCCGGCTCGGCTACTCCGCGATGTTCTTCTGGCGCAACCTCTGAGCCCGGCTCAGCGGGCGGCGGCGACCATCGTCGCGACGGTGTCGTCGTCGGCGGGCAGCGCGTCCACCGGCCACCACCGCAGGTCCAGCGACTCGTCGCTGATCCGCGGCGTCGCGCCCGCGGGGGCGCGCACCAGGTAACGCACGTCCAGGTGACGGGTCGGGACCCCCAGCGAGCAGGTGACGGGGTGGACGTCGACGTGCAGCGGGTGCTCGTCGATCTCCAGGCCGTCGATCCCGGACTCCTCGGTGGCCTCGCGCAGCGCCGCGGCGCGCAGCGAGTCGTCGCCCGGCTCGCAGTGCCCGCCCAGCTGGATCCAGCGGCCCACCCGCGGGTGCAGGGTCAGCAGCGTGTGGTCCCCGCCCGCGTCGAGCAGCAGCGCCGACGCGGTGAGGTGCCCGGGCACGCAGGAGCGGTCGCAGGCGTCGTCGGGGCGCGCGTCGAGGAAGGCCAGCAGCGCGTGCTGCAGGGCCCGCTGGCCGGGGTCGCGCGGTGTCCAGGCGCCCAGCTCGCGGGCGGCCGTCGCCGTGGCCACCACGGCTCACAGCTCCAGCAGGCCGTCGCCGGCCGGCCGGGGCGCGCGCGGGGCGATCGGCTCGACCGGCACGCCGACGGCGACCGCACCGAGCGCCGCCCAGTCGTCGGGCAGGTCCAGGACCCGGCGGGCGACGTCCGCGGCGAAGATCGTCGAGCCGACCCAGCAGGACGCCAGCCCCTCCGCGGCCAGCGCGACCAGCAGGGACTGCACCGCCGCCCCGCCGGCGACGGTGAACATGTCCCGCTCGGCGGCGGCCCGGGCCGTGTCCGGGTAGCCGTGCATCCCCGCGGTGGACCGGAACGCCAGGACCAGCTCCGGGGCGCGGCGCAGCAGATCCCCGCGGGCGAGGCGACGCTCCACCTCGTCGGCCGGGCGCCCGTCGGCGACCAGGTCGGCGCGCCAGCGCTCGCGCAGCGCGTCGAGCACCGCGGTGCGCCGCGCCGCGTCACGCAGCCACACGAACCGGAACGGGGTGCTGTGGTGCGGCGCGGGCGCGGTCAGCGCGACGCCCACGGCGCGGCGCACGGCGTCGGCGTCGACCGGCTCGTCGGCGAAGTCCCGGGTGCTGCGACGCAGCAGGACCGCCTCGCCGCGCCCGCGCGCGATCGCCTCCTCGGTGCCCAGCCAGAACAGGTCCTCGGAGATCGGCCGGATCAGGTCACGGGCGGTCGAGCCGTCGTCGGGCAGGGCCGCGCCGCGCAGCACCGCGACCGGCAGCCCGCCGAGCTTGCCCTTCACCAGGTCCGCGGCCGCGGCGATCTCGTCGGCGACGGCGATCTCGGTGACGACCAGGTCGTTGCCCTGGCCGTCGACGGCGCCGGAGTAGCCGTGCAGCACCGGCAGCCCGGCCGAGCCGATCGCGATGTCGGTCTGGCCGACCCGCCAGCTGCGCCCCAGGGTGTCGGTGACGACGACGCCGACCTCGACCCCGAGCCGCTCCCGCAGCCCGGCGCGCAGCCCGGCCGCGCTGGCGTCCGGGTCGGCGGGCAGCAGGGCGAGCTCGTCGCGGCGGACGTTGGAGCCGTCGATGCCCGCGGCGGCCTGCACGATGCCGAGCTTCCCGGCCACGATCAGCGTGCGGCCCTTGCGGGCCACCACCCGCTCGGTCTCCTGGTCGACCAGCCTGCGGCGCAGCGCGTCGCGCTCCTCCTCGTCGGCGGGGGCCGGCACCAGCCTGCCCTCGACCTTGGAGAACACCTTGCTGGTGACCACCACGACGTCGCCGTCGCGCAGCCAGGTCATCCGCTCGGCCAGCGCGGCGGTGAGGTCGTCGCCGGGGCGGAACTCCGGCAGTCCCGGGACCCCGATGATCTCCAGCCGCTGCGCCGCGTGGTCGGGGAAACCCTCAGACACCGACGCCCGCCAGCTCGAACGCGGCGCGGGCCATGGCGGCGGTCGCGTCGTGGTCGGTCATCAGCAGCGGCACCTCGCGCACGGTCGCGCCGGGCACGGTCGCGGTGTCGCCGGTGTGCACCAGGTAGCCGTCGAGCAGGCCGCCCTCGCCGCGGCCGCCGTAGTGCCGGCCCACGCCCTCGGCGCTGGTCTCGACACCGATCGCGGTCAGGCACGCGTCGGCCATGCCCCGCACCGGCGCCCCGCCCACGATCGGGGACAGCCCCACGACCTTCGCGGGCGTCGCCGCGAGGGCCTGGGCCATCCCGGGGACCGAGACGATCGTGCCGATCGACACCACCGGGTTGGACGGGGCGACGAGCACGACGTCGGCCCCGGCGATCGCGGCCCGGGCGTCGGGCAGGATCGCGGCCTGGTCGGCGCCGACCGAGGCGAAGCGGTACGCCTTCGGGGCGGCCCGGTACCGGATCCACCACTCCTGGAAGTGGATCGCGACCTGCGGGGTCTCCTCGACCGCGGCCGGGTCCGGGTTGTCGATCACGACGTGGGTCTCGACGCGGTCGTCGGAGGCGGGCAGCAGCCGCACCCCGGGCTGCCAGCGGTGGCAGAGCGCCTCGGTGACCTGGGACAGCGGGTAGCCGGCACGCAGCATCCGGGTGCGGACGAGGTGGGTGGCGACGTCGCGGTCGCCCAGCCCGAACCAGCCCGCCTCGGCGCCGTAGGCCTCCAGCTCGGCCTTGACCGACCACGTCTCGTCCGAGCGGCCCCAGCCCTTCTCGACGTCGATGCCGCCGCCGAGGGTGTACATGACGGTGTCGAGGTCCGGACAGACCCGCAGCCCGTGCAGCCAGATGTCGTCGCCGACGTTGACCACGGCGGTGACCTCGTGCGCGGACTCGCCCGACCCCACGGGGGGCAGTCCGAGCGCGTGCTTCACGCCTTGCAGGAAGCGGGCTCCGCCGACGCCGCCGACCAGAACGGTGACCTTCACACGGCGACCCTACGTCGGTCAGAACGAGCGGTAGTCGCGCGGGGAGAACCGGGGCCCGAACCGGGGACGGCGGAACCCGGACGCCTCGATGTAGCGGACCGCGCGCTGGCGCTGCGGCACGTAGGGGGCGAGCACCTCGAGCATCCCCGCGTCGTCGAGGTCGTGCCCGAGCAGCGCCCAGCCGACGGTGTTGGGCACGTGGAAGTCGCCGAAGCTGACCGCGTCCGGGTCGCCCCAGGCACGCTGGGCGATCTCCGCGGCCGTCCACACCCCGATGCCACGGACCCGGCGCAGCAGCACCCGGCCCTGCTCCCCGCCCAGCTCGGCGGCCCGCTCCAGCCGGTGGGCGACGACGGCGGCGTGCAGGATCGCCGTCCGCCGCGCGTGGTCGACGCCGGCCCGGTGCCACTCCCACTCCGGCACCGCGCGGATCTGCCCGGGCGTCGGCGGCACCCGCATCCCGGCGGGCACCACCCCGGCCGGGCCCGGTGCGGGCGAGCCGAACCGCCGGGCGAGCTCCCGGAACGAGCGGTGCGCCTCGGTGCCGGTGACCTTCTGCTCCAGCACCGCGGGCAGCAGCGCGTCCCACACCCGGCCGGTGGAGCCCAGCCGCAGCCCGGGACGGCGCCGGTGCGCGTCGGCGACGAGCGGGTGGTGCGCCACGAACGCCGACGGGTCGTCGTCGGCCCCCAGCAGCGACGGCAGCCGGTCGACCTCCCAGGCCGCGCCCGGCCCCCAGCCGGTCGCGCGCACGGTGCCGTGCGGGCCGCCGTCGGCGCGGCGGCGGATCGCGACGGTGGCGGGGCCGGCCGGCGTCGTCGAGACCCGCCAGATCACGGCGCCGTCGACGGCGGTGCGCCAGGTGGGGTCGCCGCGGCCGCGGCGCAGCGGGGCGAGGACGCCGTACAGGTCGAGCGGGAACGGCGGCCGCCATTCCCGGTCCACCACCACGGCGGCCGTGTCCACGCCCCCGATGGTCACACGTCGGGCGAGAACCGGACCCCGTGGGGCGGCAGCGTGACGTCCGGCCACACCCGCATGTTGTGCCGCAGCTCGCAGTGCGCGCCGACCACGGCCCGGTCGCCGACCACGGTGTCGCGGACGCTCGCGCCCTCCTCGACGACCGCCCCGGCCCCGATCACCGAGTTCTCGACGACCGCGCCCGCCTGCACCACCGCGCCGTCGAACAGCATGGAGCCCTCGACCCGGGCGCCGGAGCCGATCCGGGCGCCGCGGCCGACGGTCGTCCCGCCGAACACGAACGCGTCGGAGGCCACCTCGGCCCCCTCCAGCACCATCGACTCGCCGGTCGGCCCGGGCAGCGCCGCCGAGGGCGCGACCCCGCGGACCAGGTCCGCCGAGCCGTGCACCAGGTCGCCGGGGGTGCCCATGTCGCGCCAGTAGGCGACGTCGACGTGGCCCTGCACGTGCGCCCCGGAGGCGAGCAGGTCGGGGAACGTCTCGCGCTCCACCGACACCGGCCTGCCCTCGGGGATGGTGTCGATGACCTCGCGGCGGAAGACGTAGCAACCGGCGTTGATCTGGTCGGTCGGCGGGTCCTCGGTCTTCTCGAGGAACTCCAGCACCCGGCCGGTCGGGTCGGTGGGGACGCAGCCGAAGGCCCGCGGGTTCTGCACCCGCACCAGGTGCAGCGTGACGTCGGCACCGGTGCTGCGGTGGGTGTCGGCGACGGCGGTCAGGTCGGTGCCCGCCAGCACGTCGCCGTTGAAGATCATGACGTGCTCGGCGGAGAGCTTGCCGGCCACGTTGCGGATGCCCCCGCCGGTGCCCAGCGGCTCGGTCTCGGTGACGTAGGTGAGGTCCAGCCCCAGCGACGAGCCGTCGCCGAAGTGCTCCTCGAAGGTCTCGGCCAGGTAGCTCGTGCCCAGCACCGCCCGCCGTATGCCCGCCTCGCGGATCCGCGACAGCAGGTGCGCCAGGAACGGCACCCCCGCCGTCGGCAGCATCGGCTTGGGCGCCGACAGGGTCAGTGGCCGCAGCCGGGTGCCCTTGCCCCCGACCAGCACGACCGCCTCGACGTCCTGCAATGCAGGTTCCCCCTCAGGTTCTTTCTTCTCGTTCGCGCTCAGCCGGTCCGCCGCAGCAGACCCGAGCGCACGGCCAGGCCGGCGCGCAGGGCCGCACGCAGCGGAGCGTGCACCGGACCGCGGTGGCGGTCGGCCAGGTAGCGGTAGGCGCTGCGGTGGTGCTCGGCGAGCATCCGTGCCGACACCTCCGGTTTGCCCGTGGACGCTCCGCCCACGTGTACGACATCGGCACCGGGGACGTACACGTTTCGCCATCCGGCGAGACCCAGCCGCATCCCCAGGTCGACGTCCTCGAAGTACATGAAGTAGCGCGGGTCGAAACCGTCGACGGAGTCGAACGCGGTGCGCCGCAGGAGCAGGCACGACCCGGACAGCCAGCCGGCCGCGCGTTCCGTCAGGTCCTCCCGGCTGCGCCGGTAGGCCGCCGTCCAGGGATTGCCCGGCCAGACCGGGGCCAGCACGGCGTGCGCCGCCCCGGCCGTCAGCGACGGCACCTCGCGCGCCGAGGGGTAGACCTCGCCGGACGGTTCGCGGATCAGCGGGCCGAGCGACCCGGCCCGGGGGTGGCGACGGCCGGCGTCGAGCAGGGTGTCCAGCGACCCGGCGCCCCACTCCAGGTCCGGGTTGGCGACGACGACCCAGCCGTATGCGTCGGGCAGCGAGGCCACGCCACGGTTGGCGGCGGCGCCGTAGCCGACGTTCTCCCCGATCGGCAGGAACGTCACGTGGTCGCGCTCGCGGGCCGCGCGCTCGGGGACGCCGTCGACGGATCCGTTGTCGGCCAGGACGACCGGCACGTCCGTGCGGGCCGTCGCGCCCCGCAGCGAGTCGAGGAAGGTGTCCAGCAGCGCGCCCGGCGAGTAGGTCACCGTGACGACGGCGACCCCGTCGCCGTAGGACCGTGCGTCGTCGGTCACGTGGCCTCCCCGTCCTTTTCGTCCACCCCGCGCATGTCCCGCAACCTAGTCAGCACGGGCACGCCCGTGCCCGGCGGCTCCGTCCGGCACCGCCCGTTCGCGCCCGTGAAGATCACACTCCGTCACCGCGACCATGATTGCGATACCCTCACTCCAACGTTCGGACCGCCCCCGAGCAGCAACGACGCGTCGTACCCGTGCGTCACCCTCAAGTCCGGACCCCCTACGACGACCGGGCGAGCAACCCGACACGCAGGCCCGTACGACCCACGGCGCGGGCCCGGATGCTGCACCCTGGTCCCCGACCGGGGTGTCCGGTCCCAGAGACGCACGGGCCGCGCTCCGGTTCACCGGACTCCCCCGTCCGGGTGAGACGCGGCGGCGCGGACGAGACGGACCCCGAGGGGAGCGAGCATGGGCGAGGGCTACCGGGACCGCTCCCGCCCGTCGGCCGCCGAGCGCGCCGCCGCGCGACGGTCCGGCCGCCCCGCCGCCCCCGACGACCGGTGGCGCTCGCCCCGGGTCCGCCCGGACACCGGCGCCGCACGCGGCCGCCCCGCGGGCTCCGCCGGCTGGAGCCGGGCGGGGACCGCGACCGGCCCCGACGAGCACCCGCCGTACCCGGCGCGGGGCGGGCGCACCGGCGGACGACCGCCCCGGGGCCGCGGGCTGCTGGCCCGGCTGCGGCTCGCCGTCGCCGTGCTGTCGGCGCTGACGGTGCTGCTCACCGGCGCCGTGTGGACCCTCTACCGCGACGTCACCGGCGGCATCACCACGACGAACCTGCTGTTCGGCGGCTCCGCGGGCGGCGAGCAGAACATCCTGCTGGTCGGCGTGGACAGCCGTACCGACGCGCAGGGCAACCCGCTGCCGGCCGACGTCCTGGCCCAGCTGCGCAGCGGCGCCGAGTCCGGCGTCCTCAACTCCGACACGATCATCGTCGTGCACCTGCCCGCCGACGGCGGCAGCGCGACCGCGTTCTCCATCCCGCGCGACTCCGAGGTGTCGATCCCCGGGATCGGCCGCAACAAGATCAACGCCGCCTACCCGCAGACGAAGGCGCAGACCGCGTCCCGGTTGGTCGCCGAGGGTGTGCGCGACCCCCGGCAGATCGACCAGGACTCGTCGCAGGCCGGCCGGCAGGCCCTGATCGACACCGTGCAGGACCTCACCGGGCTGGCCATCGACCACTTCGCCGAGGTCAACCTGCTCGGCTTCTACAACCTCACCAACGCCGTCGGCGGCGTCGACGTCTGTCTCAAGGCCCCGGCCAGGGACGAGTTCTCCGGCGCCGACTTCCCCGCGGGCCCGCAGACGATCTCCGGTGCCGACGCGCTCGCATTCGTCCGGCAGCGGCACGGGCTCGCCGGCGGGGACCTGTCGCGTATCAACCGTCAGCAGGTGTTCCTCGCCGCGGTCGCCAACAAGGTCCTGTCCTCGGGCACGCTCACCGACCCGACCAAGCTCGGCGCGCTCATCGAGGTGATCCAGCAGTCGGTCGTCATCGACAGCGGCTGGGACCTGCTCGGCTTCGCCCGCGAGGCGTCGTCGATCGCGGCCGGGAGGATGGACTTCCTGACCATCCCCACCGGCGGCCCGGAGACCACCCGGGGCAAGGACGTGCTGCTCGTCGACCCCGCCGAGGTCCGCGACTTCGTCGCCCACCACACCGACCCCGAGCCCGAGGAGGCGGCCGCGACCTCCACGGAGGCGGCGGCGCCGGTCGTGGCCGACGTGGCGAACGGGTCCGGGGTGACCGGGCTGGCCGCACAGGTCGCCGACACCCTGGGCCGCAACGGGTTCACCCCCGGCGAGGTCGGCAACGCCCCGGACCGCACCACCTCGGTGGTCCGCTACAGCCAGGCCGACGGCGACGCCGCCGCCCGCCGGGTCGCCGAGGCGCTGGGCGGCATCGGCGTCGAGCAGTCCGACGCCGTCGCCCAGGGCCGGGTCCAGGTGCTGCTCGGCACCGACCGCGCGAACGGCGGCCGGTCGACCTCCGCGGCGGCCGCGCCCGCCGCGGCCCCGGCTCCCTCGACCCCGCCGATCACCGCGGGCGGGGTCCCCTGCATCGACTGACGTAGCGTTCCGGCGTGATGGACACCGTCTTCGGCTCCGGCCTGTTCCTCACCGACGCGCTGCTCGGCCCGGCGCTCGGCGCCGCCGCCCCGCGACCGCTGGTCACCCACTACGACGACGCGACCGGCGAGCGGACCGAGCTGTCCGGCACGACCACCGCGAACTGGACCGCGAAGGCGGCGAACCTGCTGCGCGACGAGGTCGACGTCGAGCCGGGCACCCGGGTCGCGGCGCTGCTGCCCGCGCACTGGCAGACCGTCGCCGCGCTGCTGGCCGTGTGGTCCTGCGGCGCGGAGCTCGTCGGCGACCCGGCGGGCGCGGACGTCGTGCTCGCCGACGCGGCGCGGCTCGACGTGGCGCTCGCGGCCGGGGCGGGCACGGTCGTCGCGTTCTCGCTGGACTTCTTCGGCCGCGGCCTGGGCGACCTCCCCGGCGGCACCGTCGACTTCGCGACCGAGGTGCGCGTGCACGGCGACGAGTTCGTCCCGTGGGACCCGGTGGACGGCGCGGCCCCGGCCTGGGACGGCGCGAGCGGCGAGCAGGTCCTGGCCGCGGCCCGGAAGCGTGCGGACGCACTCGGCATCACCGCGGGCGCCCGGGTGTTGTCGAGCACCGGCTGGGACAGCGCGGACGGCCTGCGCGACGGGCTGCTCGCCGTCCTCGCGGCGGGGGCCTCGCTGGTCCAGACCGTGAACGCCGCCGGGGACCCGGCGGTCCTCGACCGCCGCGCGGAGTCCGAGCGGGTCACCCTGCGCCTGGGGTGAGCGGCGGCCCCGGCCGGGGGTCATGACACCCTGGTCGACCGTGACCCCCTCTGTGAGCGCCCGGGACGTCGACGACGCGGCGGCCCGGCTCCGCGCCGTCATCGGCCCGACCCCGCTGCAGCTCAACCCCCGCCTGTCCGACGCGCTCGGCGGCGAGGTCTGGGTCAAGCGCGAGGACCTGCAGCCGGTCCGTTCGTACAAGATCCGCGGCGCCTACAACCTCATCGCGCAGCTGCCCGAGGCCGACCGTCTCGCCGGCGTCGTCTGTGCCAGCGCCGGCAACCACGCCCAGGGCGTCGCGTTCGCCTGCCAGCGCCTCGGCGTGACCGGGCGGGTGTACCTGCCCGGCACGACCCCGCGCCAGAAGCGGGACCGGGTCGCGCGGCTGGGCCGTGACGCCGTCGAGGTGCGAGTGGTCGGCAACACCTACGACGAGGCCGCCGCGGCCGCCCGTGCCGACGCCGCGTCCACCGGCGCCACCCAGGTGCCCGCCTTCGACGACCCGCGCACCGTCGCGGGCCAGGGCACGATCGCCCGCGAGATCCTCTCCCAGCTGGCCGACCCGCCGGACGTGCTGGTCGTGCCGGTCGGTGGCGGCGGACTGCTCGCCGGGGCCATCACCTACCTGCGCGAGCACGCCCCGTCGACCCGGATCGTGGGCGTCGAGCCCGCCGGGGCGGCGAGCATGGCGGCCGCGGTCGCCGCGGGCGAGCCGGTCGACCTGGGGGCGCTGGACCCGTTCGTCGACGGCGCCGCCGTGCGCAAGGTCGGCGCGGCCACCTTCGACGTGGTGCGCGACGCGGGCGTGGAGCTGCTCGCGGTGCCCGAGGGCCGGATCTGCGTCGAGATGCTCGCGCTCTACCAGTCCGACGGGATCATCGCCGAGCCCGCGGGCGCGCTGTCCCCCGCGGCGCTGGACCGGCTCGACATCCCCCGCGACGCGACGACGGTCTGCCTGCTCTCGGGCGGCAACAACGACGTCTCCCGCTACGCCGACATCGTCGAGCGCGCCCTGGTCTTCGAGGGCCGCAAGCACTACTTCCTCGTCGAGTTCCCGCAGGAGCCGGGCGCGCTGCGCCGGTTCCTCGACGACGTCCTCGGCCCGGACGACGACATCACCCTGTTCGAGTACACCAAGCGCTCCAACCGGGAGACCGGCCCGGCCCTGGTCGGCATCGAGCTGGGTTCGCCGGACGACCTGCCCGCGCTGCTCAAGCGGATGCAGGAGGCTCCCCCGCACATCGAGCCGATCCCGCCGGACAGCCCGCTGTTCGGCTTCATCCTGTAGACGCCGCGCGCAACACGGCGGCAATCCGGGCCGCCTACCGTGCACGACCGTGCCCGAGATGATGTTCGACGTCCGCTGGCCGGACGGCACCGAGGTCAGCTACTACTCGCCGTCGCTGGTGGTGACCGAGCACCTGGACACCGGCACGACCTACCCGGTGGCCGAGTTCGTCACGCGCAGCCGCACCTGCATGGAGATCGCCGACGCGCGGGTGCGGGCGAAGTACGGGTTCGGCTGCGCGCAGTCGGCGCGGACGATCGCGCTCATCGACGCGGCCGCGGGGCGGTTCGCCCCGACCGACGAGGTGCGGGTGGAGAGCTTCCGCAGCTGACCGGAGCGCCGCCCGCCCTCACCGGTGCGCCGTCCACAGTGGCGGCCGCGCGGTCCACGGCTCGGCGGTCTCCAGCGCGGCGGCCACCGCGAGCAGCAGGTCGTCACCGCCGTCCGGGCCGACGAGCTGCAGCCCGACGGGGAGTCCGCCCTCGTCGAGCCCGGCGGGCACCGACATCGCGGGCAGACCGGTCGCCGAGACGAGCGTCGCCGCCCGCATCCAGTCCAGGTAGCCCGACAGCGGCCGCCCGTCGATCTCGACCGGGTGCTCCAGGGCGGCGTCGAACGGTCGGACCTGGACCGCGGGCGCGACCAGCAGGTCGTAGCGCCCGAAGAACGCGGTGGTGGCGGCGAGCAGCCGGACGCGTGCCCGGTGCGCCGAACGCAGGTCGTCGGCCGTGAGCTGCCGGCCCCGGGCGATGTTCGCCCGCAGCGCGGGCTTCAGCCGGTCGCCGTGCTCGGCGTGCAGCTCGGCGTAGGAGGTCGCGAAGTCGTGGGCGCGGGTGGTCGCGAACACCTCGTCGGCGTCGCCGAGATCGGGCCCGGCGGGCTCGACGACCGCGCCCAGCCGCTCCAGCGCGCGCACCCGCCGCGCCACGACCTCGACCAGGCCCGGCTCGACCGGCAGCCCCACACCGAGGTCGGGGCTCCAGCCGATCCGCAACCCGCGCAGGTCCCCCGCGGCCACCCCGGCGGGCACCGGGCGGGCCGGGGCGGCCGCGAGCGGACCGGGAGCGGCCAGCACCGACATCATCAGGCGCACGTCGTCGACGGTCCGGGCGATCGCCCCCTTCCGGGAGATCCACGCCCACGGGTCCGCCGCCCCCAGCGGCACCACCCCGGCGCTGGGCCGCAGCCCGACCAGGCCGCAGAACGACGCCGGCGTGCGGATCGACCCGCCCATGTCGCTGGCGTCGCCCGCCGCCTGGATCCCCGCGGCGACGGCAGCGGCCACCCCGCCGCTCGACCCGCCTGCGCTGCGGGTGGGGTCCCACGGGTTCGTGGTGGTGCCGAACAGCGGGTTGAACGTGTGCGACCCCGCACCGAGCTCGGGCACGTTGCTCTTGCCGGTGCTGACGACACCGGCGGCCCGCAGCCTCGCGACCACCGGCGAGTCGCGGTCCGGGACCCGGTCGGCGAAGACCGGGCACCCGGCCGTGCTGCGCATCCCGGCGACGTCGTGGGTGTCCTTGTGGGTCATCGGCACGCCGTGCAGTGGCGGGAGCTCCGCACCGGATGCGGCACGCTCGTCCGCCGCGACGGCGGCGCGCCGCGCCGCATCGGGCTCCAGCACGCAGATCGCGTTGATCGCGGGGTCGACCCGGGCGATGCGGTCGAGGTGCGCGTCGAGGGCCTCGCGGGCGGACAGCTCGCGCCGGCGCAGGAGTCCGGCGAGGTCGGCCAGCGAGAGATCGGTGATCGGGTTCGCAGTGCTCGTCACGTCCCGATCGTGCGACGCCCGGCCGCCTCCACCAACGAACGCGCCCGCCGCGGCCCGGGAAGACCGCTTTCGGCCATCACCGTGGCCGAAATCCGTCACCGGCCGGGTTCTGCGTTCCGGAGCTGCCGGTCCCGGGAGGCCGCTGATTAGCCTCCGCCGCACCCGACGTCCCGGACCGGAGGACCCATGACCGCCACCGCACGTGACGACACCGGCCTGCATCCGGCTCTCCGCCGACTGTTCTCGGCGCTGTCCGCCGTCGAGCGGGTCGGGAACCGGCTCCCGCACCCGTTCTGGCTGTTCTGGATCCTCAGCGGCGTACTGGCGGTGACCAGCGCTGTCCTCGCCGCGGCGAATGTGACGGTGACGTTACCCGAGTCGGGGGAGACGCTCGCTGTGAGGAGTCTCCTCTCCATGGAGGGGGTGGCGTACACCGTCGACACGGCCCTGGACAGCTTCGCCGCGTTCCCGGCCCTGCCCGTCGTCGTGGTGGTGCTGATGGGCGTCGCCGTCGCCGAGCAGAGCGGCCTGACCGCGGCGCTGCTGCGGACCACGATCGTCCGGCTCCCGGCCCGCTGGGTGACGTTCGCGGTGGCGTTCGCGGGGACGGTCGCCCACGTCGCGTTCGACGCCGCGTTCGTCGTCCTCATCCCGGTCGCGGCGCTCGCGTTCAGGGCGGTCGGCCGGAGCCCGGTGCTCGGGGTCGTCACCGCGTACGTCTCCATCGCCGCGGGCTACAACGCCAGCCCGCTGGTGACGCCGTCGGACGCGATCCTCGCCTCGATCACCACGAGCGCCGCCCGGATGGTCGACCCGGCGGCCGTGGTGACCCCGCTGGCGTCCTGGTACTGGAACGCGGCGTCCTCGCTGCTGGTCGCCGTCGTCGTCACGGTGACGGTGGAGTTCGTCGTGCGGCGCCGCGCCGACCTCGGGCACACCGGGGAACCCGGGACCGCCGCCGAGGCGGGCACCACCGACGCCGACGGCGACACCGACCTCGCTCTCGCCCCGATCGAGCGGCGGGCACTGCGCCGGGCCGGGCTGGCCGCGCTGCTGGTGGTGGCCGCGGCGGTCGCGGCGGTGGCGCCGGCCTCGTCGCCACTGCGCGGGGAGGGCGGTTCGCTGGTCCAGTCCGGCCTGCTGCTCAACGTCGCGGTCGTGGTGGCCCTGCTGTTCGCACTGACCGGAGCCGTCTACGGCCGGACCACCGGATCGGTGCCCACGACGGGCGCCGTACCGGGGATCATGGCCGACGGGGTCCGCGTGATCGCCCCGATCATCGTGCTGTTCTTCGCGATCTCCCAGTTCCTGGCCTTCTTCTCCTGGACCCGGGTCGGCTCGGTCGTCGCGGTCGGTGGGGCCGAGCTGCTGCAGGGGCTCGACACACCGCCGCTGGTGCTCATGCTGGTCCTGATCGCGGTGGTCAGCGTGGTGAACGTGCTGATCAGCAGCGGGTCGGCGATGTGGTCGCTGATCGCGCCCATCGTCGTGCCGATGCTGATGTACCTCGACATCTCCCCCGCCGTCGTCCAGACCGTCTACCGGATCGGGGACTCCTGCACGAACGCGGTGACCCCGATGAGCGCCTACTTCGTCCTGGCCCTGGGGTACGTGCAGCGCTACCGGCGCGACGCGGGGATCGGCACCCTGGTCTCCTACACGCTCCCGATCGCCCTGGTCCTGCTCGTGGCCTGGACCGCGATGTTCGTGCTCTGGTACGCGGTGGGCCTGCCGCTCGGGCCGGGGACCCCCGTCCAATGACGGCCGGCGCCGCCGGGTCAGCCCGCGGGCCCGCCCGCCGGGACCCGGAGCCCGGACCGCTTCATCGCCTGCAGCACCACCGACACCTCGACGGTCTGCACCATCTCCCGCCAGCGCGGCGCGGACAGCAGGTCGTAGAGGTCGGCCTGGTCGCGCACCGCGACGTCGACGACGAGGTCGAACTCCCCGGCGACAGCGGTGGCCTGGCGGACCGCGGGCTCGGCGAGCAGGTGGGCGGCGACGTCGTCGAACCGGTCCGGGAGCACCCGCACCCACAGGATGGCCTCCAGCGGATAGCCGAGCAGCGTCGGTTCGACCACCGCGCGCGGCCAGACGTGGCCCTCGACGAGCAGCCAGTCCAGCCGGCGCCGCGCCGTCGACTCGCTGATGCCTGCCGCCCGGGCGATGGCGGTGATGCCTGCCCGGCCGTCGTCGGCGAGCACCCGCAGCACGGAGCGGTCGACCGCGGACAGCGGTGCCGGCTCGCTGCCGTCGGGTTGCTGGACACCGTGCGGCGGAGCCTCCAGCCCGGCGATCTGCACGGGGGTGAGGATGTCCGGGCGCCACTGCCGCACCGACCGCAGCACCCGCAGGACGGGCTCGACGCGGGCGCGCAGCAGCCCGACGGTCGCGGGCAGCTCGTCGAGGACGAGCGCCGGCAGGTTCGCGTTGGTCACCCGGATCTCGGCGACGGCCTCGACCGGCCCGGTCAGGGCGTAGGCGTACACGCAGTCGCGGCGGTGGGCCAGCGCGGTGACGGCTGCACGGACCGCACCGGTCGCGCACTCGGCCCGGACGACGACGGCCGCGTTGTGTCCGCCGAGCGCGGAGATGCGCACCGCGCCGGACACCAGCAGCTCCGTGCCGCGCCGGGTCACCGTGCGTTCCGGCTCGCCGATGACCTCGGCCACGCGCCGCCAGGGGGCCCGCCCGTCGACCTGCAGTGCCGCGACGATCAGCCGGTCGAGGTCGTCGAGCCGCCCGGAGGTCATCCGGCGATCCTGCCACGCAGCACCGGTGTCCGACATTCTGGATATCAGGCCTACGGGGACGCGCTCGGAGCCGGCACGACCGCCGCGGGCCGCAGCTACGCGGCCGCCGTGGGCCGGCCCGTCGCCCGCCGACGCAGCGCCAGGTGCAGCACCACCCCGGCGAGCAGTCCCCAGAAGGCCGCACCGATCCCGGCGACGGTGACCCCGGCCGCGGACACCAGGAACGCGACCGCCGGCGGCACCCGCGCGACGGCCGGGTCCGGCGTCGGGTCGGCGACGGCGAGGGCCCCGGCGAGCGCGGCACCGAACGTCCCGAGCAGCGCCAGCCCCGCGACGGACTCCACGACCCCGGGCGGCGCGGCCGCGACCAGGGCGGCCATCGTCGTCGCGAGCGGGGCCAGCAGCAGGCAGGCGACGCCGTTGGCCTGGCAGGCGACCCAGCGTCGCGCCGGGTCCGGGTGGGACTCGGGCGAGGCGGGCAGCGCCGCGGTGATCGCGGCCAGGTTGATCGCGTGCGCACCGGCCGGGGCCCCGAGCACCGTCCCGGCGCCGGTGAGCACCATCGCGTACCGCCAGGGGACGGGGTAGCCCGCCGCGGCGAGCACCGCGACGCCGGGCACGTTCTGCGAGGCCATCGTGACCACCCAGAGCGGCAGCGCGACCCCCACCAGGGCCGCGACCGAGAAGGCCGGGGCGGTGAGGGCGATCTCCGGCGGGCGCAGCCACGACCAGCCGTCGGCGAGCACGACGACGATCACCAGCGCCAGCCCGAACGCGGCCGGGGACGCCCAGCGCGGCGCGAACCGCGACAGGACGACCCACAGGACCACGATCGGCGCCACCAGCAGCGGCCGCTCGACCAGCGCACGGACCGGCGCCAGGCACAGCGGCAGGAGCACACCGGCCAGCATCGCCTGCGCGATCGGTGCCGGGATCGCGCCGACGAGCCGCCCGAGCGGGCGCACGAGCCCGGTCGCGACGATCAGCAGACCGCCGACGACGAACGCGCCGACCACGGCGGGCCACCCACCCGCGACGGCTCCGGTGGAGGCCAGCAACGCCGCGCCGGGAGTGGACCAGGCGACCATCAGCGGGCGGCGGAACCGGCGGGACAGCCAGATCGTCGCCACCCCCATCAGCGCGGTGAGCACCACCAGCCCGGACGCGGCCTGCGCCGGGTCGGCACCGGCCGCCGTCAGCCCGGCGAGGACGACGGCGAACGAGCTGGTCACCCCGATCACCGCGGAGACGACACCGACCGACACCGGTTGCGCCCAGGAACGATCCACGGCGCCACCCTAACCGCGTCGTTCTGTAAACAGAACTCGCCGCGGGCGGTAAGCAGGATGTTCTGCAGCCGATACACGGGGAGCCGCCGACCCGACCAAAGATGACCGAACCGTGTCGTCCGGAAAACAGGCGGTGACGTCCGGTCCGCCGATCTTGGTACGGCCACCTGCCGCGGCCCATCCTGCGTGGGCCGCCGCACCCGCCGGGCGCGGCTCTACCGGAAGGCCCGTCTCATGAAGCTGCCCGTCGCTCTGGCCCTGGTGATCGGCGTCGCCGGGGCGGTGATCGCGTACCTCTACCTCGGTCCGCTCTCCGGGCTCGGCCTGTTCGTACCGGCGACGTTCCTGGGCGCCGCGACGTTCTTCGCGGCGGGCGGTGACCGGCCCGCGCTGGTCACCGCTCTGGCCACGAACGTCTGGGGCATCGTCACCGGCACCGTCATGCTGGTCCTGGCCGGCCTCACCACGAACCCCGCCCTGCTGGGCCTGATCATCGGCGGGATGACCGCGGTGTTCATCCTCGGTGCGCTCGTACCGGTGCTCGGGTTCGTCCCCGGCGCGGTCGTCGGGTTCGCCACGACCGCGGCGTTCGGCCTGCTCAGCGGGGCGTCGGGCACCGACTTCTCGCTGCCCACCGGCCCCTTCACGGTGATGCTGCTGTCGTTCGTGGTCGGCTCGGTCGTGCTGGGCTACGGCTGCAGCCTGGTCGTCGGCCGCCTGACCGCCCGCTCCGCGGCACCCGCCGCGGCCTGACCGGCGGCGGCGCCCGGTGCGACTGGTGACCACCGGCGAGGCCGCGACCAGACTGGCCCTGAGCCCGCGGGCACTGCACCGCTGGGCCAGGGCCGGCCTGGTGACACCGGCCTTCCGGGAACCGGACGGCCGTGACCTGTGGGACGTGGAGGATCTGCGGGACCAGGTCACGGCGCTCCCGGCCCGCTTCTCCGCGGCCACCGCGGTGCGCGACCCGGGGACGCCCGTGCCGCGGCCCGGCCCGGACGCGCCGGCGGGGTAGCCCGCGCTCCCCCGCCGCGGGCGTCCACCTGTCCGGACGGGCCGGGCTACAGTCGCCCGGTGGACGACGGGGCGCTGCGCACGGCCGTCGGCGCACGGCTGCGGACGGCCCGGGCCGCACGCGGTCTGTCCCTCGGAGCGCTCGCGGAGCGGGCGGGGATCGGCAAGGGCTCGCTGTCGGAGATCGAGAACGGCAGCCGCAACCCCACCCTGTCCACCCTCTACGCGCTCGCGGACGCCCTGGGCGTACCGCTGTCGCGGCTGCTCGCCGAGCCCCCCGGGGCCGAGGTCGCCGGCCCCGGCATCACCGCGCGCCTGCTGGAGACGGCCACCGACGACCACGGCACCGTCGAGGTGTACGCCCTGGCCCTCGTCCCGGAGGCGGTGCACGTGTCCCCCGGGCACGGTCCGGGCGTGATGGAGCACCTGCTCGTCACCCGCGGTGCCGTCCGGGCCGGACGCAGCGGGCGCGAGGCCGACCTCGGCACCGGCGAGGCCACCCGCTGGCCCGCCGACGGCGAGCACATCTACACCGCCCTCGCCGGGGAACCGGCCGCGGCCGTGCTCGTCATCCGCACCCCGCCGGGTCCGTGATCGTCGGCACCCCGGCGCTGCGCACCCGGCCCCGGACCGCGGCCCGGGTACCGACTCGTCAGGCCGCCGCGTCCCACCAGGCGAGCACCCGGGTGGCGTACAGGGTCAGCCACGGCGACGGCTCCCCCGGCGGCACGTCCACCTCGAACCACATCTCACCCGGGTCGCGGACGCCCTGGACCCAGCGCCCGTCCGGCCGCCGCGACGCGCGCAGCGCCGCGACGGCGTCGCCGAGCCGGGGGTCGGGTGGGACCCCGTCGAGCGCGGCGGCGAGGCGGAAGTACTCCGTGCCGCGCAGCACGTCGTGCCGCCAGCGCAACGGGTAGGCGAGCTCGGCCGGGTCCCGTTCGAGCTCCACCGGCTCGCCGGTCGAGAGCCGGTACAGCAGACCGCGGGTCAGCAGGTACTCCTCACCCGACCGGCGGGCGGCCCGCGTCGCGACGGTCCCGCCGGTGGCCCGCTCGTGGGCGAGCAGCCCGTACAGCGCGTTCAGCGTGGAGTGGAACGACGACCGCTGCGCGCCGTCCACCCAGAAGCAGTTCCAGCCGCCGTCGGCGAGCCGGTGCTCGGCGAACCAGGCGGCGAGGGCGTCCATGTCACGGCCGAGCCACAGTCCGTTGGCGACGGTGAACGCGTTGATGCAGGCGTCGACCTCACCGTCCCAGTAGGGCAGGTCGTCGTACTCCCAGCGGCACGACTCGAGCTTCTCCGCGGTGCCCGCCAGCGCCGCCGGATCCAGGCCCCACTCGCGCAGGGCGTTCAGCGACCAGGTCGTCGCCGTCCAGGGCTGCCCCTCCACCGTGGACGGTGCGGCCGGGAAGTACGCACCGCCCGCCCAGGTGCCGTCGGGGTCCTGGCGGGCGAGCAGCCGCGCGCCCATCCCCTCGGTCGCGACGCGGGCGCGGGTGGCCTCCCAGACCTCGGGAGGCGCACCCGCCAGGTCACGCTCGACCTGCCAGCGCAACGCCGGGTCGGTGTCGAGCAGCCGGTCGAGCAGTGCGCGGTCCACGACGGCCCCGTCCATGGGGCGTCAGGGTGTCACCTGAGCAGCGAACGCGCCATCACCATCCGCTGGATCTGGTTGGTGCCCTCGTAGATCTGGGTGATCTTCGCGTCGCGCATCATGCGCTCGGCCGGGAAGTCGCGGGTGTAGCCCGCGCCGCCGAGCAGCTGGACGGCGTCGGTGGTCACCTGCATCGCGGTGTCGGAGGCGAAGCACTTGGCGGCCGAGGAGATGAAGCCCAGGTCGGGCTCGTTGCGCTCGGCGCGCGAGGCGGCCACGTAGCAGAGCTGGCGGGCGGCCTCGACCTTCATCGCCATGTCGGCGAGCATGAACTGCAGACCCTGGAACTCGGCCAGGTGCCTGCCGAACTGCTTGCGCTCCTTCATGTACTGCGTCGCGACGTCGAGCGCGCCCTGCGCGATGCCGACGGCCTGCGCACCGATGGTCGGACGCGTGTGGTCCAGCGTGCGCAGCGCGGTCTTGAAGCCGGTGCCCTCGGCGCCGATGATCCGGTCGGCCGGGATGCGGCAGTCCTCGAAGTGGATCTCGCGGGTCGGCGAGCCGTGGATGCCGAGCTTGCGCTCCTTGGTGCCGACGACGAAGCCCGGGTCATCGGCGTGGACCACGAACGCCGAGATCCCGTTGGCCTTCTTCTCCGGGTCGGTGACGGCCATGACCGTGTACCAGGTCGACTCGCCCGCGTTGGTGATCCAGCACTTGGTGCCGTTGAGGACCCACTCGTCGCCGTCGCGGCGGGCGCGGGTCTTCATCGACGCGGCGTCGGAGCCCGCCTCCCGCTCGGAGAGCGCGTAGCTGACCATCGCCTCGCCGGCGGCGACCGACGGCAGGACCTGCTTCTTCAGCTCGTCCGAGGCGGACAGCAGGATCGGGGTGAGCCCGAGGCCGTTCACCCCGGGGATCAGCGACGACGACGCGCAGACCCGCGCGACCTCCTCGATCACGATGCAGCCGGCGAGCTCGTCGGCGCCCTGGCCGCCGTACTCCTCGGGGATGATCACGGCCTGGAAGCCGGCCTTGACCAGCGCGTCGCGCGCCTCGACGGGGTACCGGCCCTGCTCGTCGACGTCGGCGGCGTGCGGGGCGATCTCCTTCTCCGCCAGGTCCCGGACCGCCTCGCGGAGGGCCGTGTGCTCGTCGCTGAGCCGGTAGCTGTCGAACTCGCTGTTCATACCGACCATGCTAACGGCACTCCGTGCCACATGTCACGGGACCTTGCTACCCTCCGTGCCATGACGACCAGCACGCGGCGTGGGCGTTCCCCCGAGGGACGGGCCGAGGTGCGGCGGGAGCTGGTGGCGGCGGCCGCGCGGCTGTTCACCGAACGCGGCTACGACGACACGACCGTCGACGACATCGCCGCCGCCGCGGGCGTCGGGCGCCGCACCTTCTTCCGCTACTTCCGCGGCAAGGAGGACGCGCTGTCCCCCGACCACGAGCGCGGGCTGGCCCGGATCGGCGAGGTGTTCGCCGGCGCGCACCCCGACGAGCCGCTGCCGTCACTGGCACTGCGTGCCGCGGAGACGGTGTTCGAGCTGTACACCGAGGACCCGGAGGTCGCCCGGCTGCGCTTCGCGCTCGTCGGCTCGGTGCCCGCGCTGCGCGACCGCGAGGCCGCGTCGGTGCACCACTACCGACGGCTGTTCACCCGCGAGCTCACCGCCCGGCTGGGCGACCGCCCGGACGGCGAGCTGCGGGCCGCGGTGACGGCGGCGGCGCTGGTCGCCGCGCACAACCAGGCGCTGCGCCGGTGGCTGGTCGAGGGCGCACGCGACGCCGACCTGCCCGGCGCCGTCGACCACTTCCGCCGGGTCGCGCCGATGCTGCCGCTGGAGGACGCGGGCGAGCCGGCCGCCGCACCCGACCTGGAGGACGTGACCCGGCGTCTGGAGCGCGCGGCGCGGACCCTGGAACGGGAGTCGACCCGACGCACGGGCTGAGCCCGGCCCCGGGGCGTCCGGCCCCGGACATGCGTGATCCCCGGGCCGCACCGGGGTGCGTCACCGAACCGGACAGAGTTCGGACCCGGGGATCACGGGTGACCGTCGGGAACTCGCCGGCACCACACCGGCTTCCACGACCGCCTCTCCGACGGGTTCTCCCCGCCGGAGCAGAACGTGGTGCTAGCTGACGGCCACCTCACGTGTCCTGCTGTAGCTCATCTGCTGGACCACCTCCTCTCCCGTGTACCGACACCGTACGCACGGGATCGAGCGGCGCGCCACCGGAAAATCGCGGCCCGGTCCTCAGCCCTCGCGGGCGGCCACGCGCAGCGCCGCGTCCTTGTCCAGGACGCTGCGCTCGAGGTCGGCCTGGTACTCCACCATGGCCTGCCGGAGCCGCTCGTCGCCGGCGCCGAGGATGCGCACCGCGAGCAGTCCGGCGTTGCGGGCGTTGCCGACCGCGACGGTCGCCACCGGCACGCCGGCGGGCATCTGCACGATCGACAGCAGCGAGTCCAGGCCGTCGAGGTACTTCAGCGGCACGGGCACGCCGATGACCGGCAGCGGCGTCGCGGCGGCGA
This sequence comes from Pseudonocardia sp. DR1-2, assembly GCF_023717215.1. Taxonomy (NCBI): domain Bacteria; kingdom Bacillati; phylum Actinomycetota; class Actinomycetes; order Pseudonocardiales; family Pseudonocardiaceae; genus Pseudonocardia; species Pseudonocardia sp. DR1-2. Next base: position 529,029 of record NZ_JAMQOF010000003.1, read on the forward strand.
CCATCCCGGGCAGGTGCGCGGCACCACCGGCCCCGGCGACGATCGCCTGCAGACCGCGGTCGGCGGCCGAGGCGGCGTAGTCGAGCATCCGCTGCGGGGTGCGGTGGGCGGAGTAGACGCCCACCTCCCACGGCACGCCGAACTCGTCGAGCGCGGCGCCCGCGGCGCCCATCACCGGCCAGTCGGAGTCGCTGCCCATGATCACGCCCACGCGCGGGGAGCCGGTCTGCGTCATCGAGGTCCTTCCGGGGAGTGCGGGGAGCGGGGATCGCCGGTGTGGGCGGACCAGCCGTCCGCCCAGGTCGCGGTGGCCAGCCAGCCCGCGGCGAGCTCCGCGCGGGTGCGCACGTCGGCCTCGTCGCGGCCGAGGACGGTCACGTGGCCGATCTTGCGGGCCGGGCGGCCGTCCTTGGCGTAGAGGTGCACCTTCGCCTCGGGGAAGCGCGCGAAGCAGTGGTGCAGCCGCTCGTCCATGCCCATCGCGGGCTCCTGCGCCGCACCGAGCACGTTCGCCATCACCGCGACCGGGGCGACCGGGGCGGTGGAGCCGAGCGGGTAGTCCAGCACCGCGCGCAGGTGCTGCTCGAACTGCGAGGTGACCGAGCCCTCGATCGTCCAGTGCCCGGAGTTGTGCGGGCGCATCGCCAGCTCGTTCACGACGACCTCGCCGGGCGCGGTCTCGAACAGCTCGACCGTCATCAGCCCGACGACGCCGAGCTCGGCCGCGATCCGCAGCGCCAGTTCCTGGATCCGGGCGGCGTGGTCCGGGTCGAGCCCGGGGGCGGGCGAGGTGACCCGGGCGCACTGGCCGTCGACCTGCAGGGTCTCGACGACCGGCCACGCGGCGGCCTGGCCGAAGGGCGAGCGGGCGACGCTCGCGGCCAGCTCCCGGGTCATCGGGACCGCGGACTCGACGAGCAGCGGGGTGCCGGCGTCGAGCAGGTCGGCGACCAGCCGGTCGGTGTCGTCGCCGCCGGCGCGCAGGAACCAGACACCGCGGCCGTCGTAGCCGCCGCGGGTGGCCTTGAGCACGACCGGCCAGCCGTGCCCGGCCCCGAACGCGGCGACGTCGCCGGGCGCCGCCACCTCGGCGAACGCGGGCACCGGCAGCCCCATCTCCGACAGCCGTCGTCGCATCACCAGCTTGTCCTGCGCGTGCACGAGCGCCGAGGGCGGCGGCCGCAGCGGCAGCCCGGCCTCGGCGAGCGGGACCAGCACCTCCTGCGGGACACCCTCGTGGTCGAACGTGACGGCCGAGCAGCCCGTCGCGAGCTCCCGCAGCGCGGCGGCGTCGTCGGGGTCGCCGATGACGACGTCCGGCGTCGCCCGGGCCGCCGGATCGTCCGGCGACGCGGCCAGCACCCGCAGGGTCTGCCCCAGCGCGACGGCGGCCTGGGCGGTCATCCGGGCCAGCTGGCCACCGCCGACCATGCCGACGACGGGCAAGGCGGCCTTCTGCGCGTCAACCCTCTCCACGAGACCGGGAGCCTAATCTGGCACGATCGATCCCGTGACGGTGGTGGAGGCGACGCTCGCCAGGATCCCCCAGCCGTACCGCGACAAGGCGATCAAACACCGCGAGCTGATCAAGTTCCTGATGGTCGGTGGCAGCACCTGGGTCATCGACACGGTGGTGTTCCTGGTGCTGAAGGCCACGGTGCTGGCCGACAAGCCGGTGACCGCCAAGGTGGTCGCGGTGCTGGTGGCGACGATGGTGTCCTACGTGCTGAACCGCGAGTGGTCCTTCCGGACCCGCGGCGGGCGCGAGCGGCACCACGAGGCCCTCCTGTTCTTCGTGATCAGCGGGGTCGGGGTCGGGGTGTACTCGGCGCCGCTGTGGGTCTCGCGCTACGTCTTCGAGCTGCAGGTGCCGTTCGTCTCGCTGGTCGCCCAGGAGTCCGCGGACTTCGTGGCCGGCCAGATCGTCGGCACCCTGGTCGGGATGGCCTTCCGCTGGTGGGCGTTCCGCCGGTTCGTGTGGCCGGACCAGTTCGTGCGACGCCAGCCCCCGCCGGTCCCCCCGGCCCCCGAGGACTGAGCGACCGGGCCACCGGCTACCGCGGGCCGGTGCGGTCGGGCACCGGGGCCGCCGCGGCGACGTCGTCGGTGCGGGCCGCGGGCAGGTACAGCCGGAACACCGGCGGCCGGGCCCGGGACAGCTCCAGCCTGCCGCCGTCGGCCTCGACCAGCGTCCGGGCCAGCGCCAGCCCCAGCCCGGTCGAGGACTGCGCCGAGATGCCCCGGTCGAACACGTGCGGCACCAGGTCCTCCGGCACGCCGGGCCCGGTGTCGGACACCTCCACCAGCAGCGCGTTCTCCCCGGTGCGCGCGGAGATCGTGACCGGGCCGTCGCCGTGCTGCAGCGCGTTGTCGACGAGCACCCCGATCGCCTCGCGCAGCCGGGCCGCGGTCACCCGGGCGAGCAGCCCCTCGGGCACCCGCACCTTGAGCGACCGGCCGGCCGCGGTGAGCGGGCCGCGCCACTCCCGCTCGGCGTCGGCGACGGCCTCGGCCAGGTCGACCGGTTCCGCACCGACCGCCCGCGCGGCGCGCGCGGACTCCAGCAGGTCGTCGAGGACGGCGGTGAGCCGCTCGGTCTGCTCCAGCGCCGCGTTGGCCTCGCGGCGGGCGTCCGGGTCGGGGTGGCAGGCGAGCTCGTCCAGACGCAGCTGCAGCGCGGTGATCCGGCTGCGCAGCTGGTGGGACACGTCCCCGACCAGCGATCGCTCGCGGTGCAGCAGCTGGGACAGCGCCGTCGCCGAGGAGTCCAGGACCTCCGAGACGCGGTCGAGCTCGGCGATGTCGTAGCGGGCCGGGGACCGGCGGAAGTCGCCCGCACCGAGGCGGGCTGCGCGGGCCGCGAGGTCGCGCAGCGGGTCCGACAGCCGGCGTGCGGTGTACACCGCGACCCCCGTGCCGACGGTGACGGAGAACCCCACCAGCAGCACGACGACGGCCACCACCTGGGTCTGCTGGGACCGCATCACCGAGGTCGGCTGGGACAGCTCCATGATCCCGCCGGGCCCGAACGGCAGCGACTCGGTCACCGGGTCGTCGACCCGGTCCACGCCGTAGACGATCGGGTCGGAGTCCGGCGGCACGACGACCAGCCGGGAGTTCGGCGGGATCGCCGCCTCCACCAGCCGTTGCGACTGCGGCCCGGTGCCGTACTCCTCGACGGTCTCGGTGACCTGCTCGAGGCGCTGGGTCAGCTCGGCACGGGTGAAGTCCTCGACGAGCTGCCAGGTCGCGAGCGCGAGCGGGCCGCCCAGGAACAGCGCGGTCAGCGCCACCGTCAGCAGGGTGGAGATCAGGATCCGGCGGCGCACGGCGACCTCAGTCCGAGTTGTACCGGAAGCCGACGCCGCGGACGGTGGCGATCCGCTTCTCGCCGCCGATCTTGCGGCGCAGCCACGACATGTGCATGTCCAGCGTCTTCGACGACTTCATGTCCGCGTCACCCCAGACCGCGTGCAGGATCTCCTCGCGCGTCACGACCTGGCCGGCGTGGATCATCAGCACCCGCAGCAGCTCGAACTCCTTGTTGGCCAGGGAGATCTCGTCGCCGTCGAGCAGGACGCGGCGGCCGGACAGCTCCATCCGCAGGCCGTCCACCTCGACGACGTCCTGGGTGCGGCGGCGCAGCAGCGCCCGCACCCGGGCCAGCAGCTCGGCCAGCCGGAACGGCTTGGACACGTAGTCGTCGGCGCCGGCGTCGAGCCCCACGACGAAGTCGACCTCGTCGGTGCGGGCGGTGAGCATGAGGACGGGCAGGTCCGGCAGGGTCGCGCGGACCCGCCGGCAGACCTCCAGGCCGTCCATGCCGGGCAGCCCCAGGTCGAGCACGAGCAGGTCGACCTGCGCACGGGTGACCCGGTCGACGGCGCCGACGCCGTCGGCGACGACGTCGACGTCGTACCCCTCGCGCTGCAGGGCCCGCGACAGCGGCTCGGCGATGGCCGCGTCGTCCTCGGCCAGAACCACGGTGGTCATTTCACCGAGCATAGGGCTCCGGGCCCCGGGCACGGTGGCGGTGCGAGCTGGCATGCTCGCCCAACGTGAACCCCGAGCGATGCGTGCCCGCCGAACCCGGTGATCTGGATCTCGCCCTGCGCCTGGCGGACCTCGCCGACGCGATCACGCTGCCCCGTTTCCGGGCCGCCGACCTGCGGGTGGAGCGCAAGCCGGACCGCACCCCGGTGACCGACGCCGACACCGCCGCCGAGGACGCGATCCGCGCCGCGCTGGGCCACGAGCGCCCCGGCGACGCGATCCTCGGGGAGGAGCGCGGCGGGTCCACCGACACCGCGCACGGCCGCGGCTGGGTGATCGACCCGATCGACGGGACGAAGAACTTCTCGCGCGGGGTGCCCGCGTGGGCGACGCTGATCGCGCTCGTCGTCGACGGCGTGCCGACGGTGGGTGTGGTGAGCGCGCCGGCACTGCACCGCCGCTGGTGGGGCTCGGCGGGGGCCGGGGCCTGGGCGCGTGACCTGCCGTCGGGGACGCCGAAGCGGATCGCGGTGTCGGGGGTGGCCGACGTGGCCGACGCCTACGTCTCGACCACCAACACCGAGACCTTCCGCACCGACCCGTCCCCGGCGTCGCGGGAGGGCTGGATCGCGCTGACCGAGGCCTGCTGGGAGTCCCGCGCGTTCGGCGACTTCTGGCAGCACGTGCTCGTCGCCGAGGGGGTCGTCGACGTCGCGGTGGAACCCGCCGCGAACCCGTGGGACCTGGCGGCGCCGGCCGCCGTCGTCGCCGAGGCGGGCGGGCGGCTGACCGACCTCGCCGGGAACCCGACCTGGTCCGGCGGGCACGGCCTGACCAGCAACGGTCTGCTGCACGACGCCGTGCTGGGGGTGCTGCGTGGCTGAGCTGTACTTCGACGACCTGACCCCGGGGACCGTCCTCGACCTCGGTACGACCGCGGTCGACCGCGACGAGATGGTCGCGTTCTCGGCCCGCTTCGACCCGCAGCCGTTCCACCTGCACGAGGCCGACGGCGAGCGAGTGTTCGGCGGCCTGGCCGCGTCCGGCTGGTTCACCGCGAGCCTGTGGATGCGCGCCTACGTCGACGCCGTGCTGTCCCGCGCGGCGTCGCTCGGCTCACCCGGCGGCGACGAGATCGCCTGGCCGGCACCGGTGTTCGCGGGCGACGAGCTGCACGCGGAGATGGAGGTCCTCGATGCCCGCGTCTCGCGCAGCCGCCCGTCGATGGGCCTGATCACGCTGCGCGGGACGCTGACCCGCACCGGCGACGGCGCGGTCGTGTACCGGTCCCGGTTCACCGGCATGTTCGAGGTCAGGCCGACAGCGCCGTGACCACCCGCGACGGCGACGGCCGTCCCAGGTGTCCGGCCATCCACACACTCGTGTCGACCAGCTTCCGCAGGTCGGCGCCGTGGTCGATGCCGAGCCCGTCGAGCATCCACACCAGGTCCTCGGTGGCGAGGTTGCCGGTCGCAGACCCGGCGTAGGGGCAGCCGCCCAGGCCGCCCGCGCTGGCGTCGACGGTGGTCACGCCGTACCGCAGCGCGGCCAGGGTGTTGGACAGCGCCTGGCCGTAGGTGTCGTGGAAGTGCACCGCGAGCCGCTCGACGCCGACCCCGCGGGCGACGCACGCGTCGAGCACCGCGCCGACGTGCGCCGGGGTGGCGACGCCGATCGTGTCGCCGAGGGAGAGCTGGTCACAGCCCATCTCCATCAGCCGCGCCCCGACGGCGGCGGCCTGATCCGGGTCGACGCCGCCCTCCCACGGGTCGCCGAACACCATCGACACGTAGGCCCGCACCCGCAGACCCTCGGACACCGCGCGGGTCACGGTCGGCTCGAACATCGCGAACTGCTCGTCGAGCGTGCGGTTCAGGTTCCGCTTCGCGAACGTCTCGGTGGCCGAGGCGAACACCGCGACGTGGTCGCAGCCGGCGTCGATCGCGCGCTGCAGCCCGCGCTCGTTCGGGGTGAGGACGGGGTAGTCGAGCCCGGCGCGGCGGTCGAGCACGGCGAGCAGGTCGGCGGCGTCGGCGAGCTGGGGCACCCACGTCGGGTGCACGAAGCTGGTCGCCTCCAGCGTGCGCAGGCCCGCGTCGGCGAGCCGGTCGAGGAACTCGGCCTTCACCGCGACCGGGACGACGGTCTTCTCGTTCTGCAGCCCGTCGCGGGGGCCGACCTCGTAGATCTCGACGCGCTCCGGGAGCGCGGGGTCGCGCACCGTCGTGGGAAGACCGTTGCTCACAGGGACGCCCTCTCTCGCTGCGGTGCGGGAGCCTCCATCCTGCCCCGCACGGCCGCGTCGGCGTGACCACGGCGGGCCGTGTGCTCGCTCTCCTTCTCGTTGCTGCGGCGCCGCTCGGCGAGTAGGCCGATCTCCCGGTGCAGCCGGGCCTGCACCCGTTCCACGCCCGCGACGTCGGTGAACCGCAGCCGCTCCCCGGCGACGTCGAGCAGCAGGGTGCCGCAGCCGAACAGCCGTCCCCCGGCGCCGGTCCGGACGCGGACCGAGTCGATGCGGTCGATCGGCACGTCGAGGCCGTCGCGGACGAGCAGGCCCTCCCGGACGAGGAACCGCCGGTCGGTGACGACCAGCAGGGTGGCGCGCCAGCGCGCGATCGGCAGCAGCGTGAACCGCACCGCGACGAGCGCGGCGAGCACCCCGACCACGAGCCAGGCCCACGGCGCCCACGGCTGCAGCCGGACCACGGCGGCCCCGAACCCGGCGACGGCGCTGACCCCGACGAGGACCGCGGCCGGGCGCAGAGCCAGCCGCCAGTGCGGGTGCCCGACCAGCACGACGTGCTCGCCCTCGTCGAGAACCCGGTCCAGAGCCCGGTCCAGAGCGCTGTCGGGGAACGCCATACCTCCCACGGTAGGGCGCCGGGCGCCGACCGCCCACGCGACGCGCGGGGGCTGCGTCGCAGGTCAGCGCAGTGGGTGACTCAGGGCTGGTCGGCCGCGCGCAGATGGACGATGTCCCCGGCCGCCACTGCGACGCGGGCCCCGTCGTCCGGGTGGACCAGCAGCCGGCCCTGCGGGTCGACGTCCTCGGCCGTCCCGACGAGGTGGTCCCCGGCCGGGCGCTCCACCCGCACCCGCGAGCCGAGGCTGGCGCAGGCCGAGCGGTAGTCGCGGCGCAGGCCGCAGACGTCGGCGTCGCCGCGGGCGTCGCGCCACTGCGCCTCGCGCCGGTACAGGTGCCCCAGCAGTACGGTCGCGGTCTCGGCGCGGGTCGCGGTGAACCCGTGCGCGGCCAGCGAGGTCGCACCCCACGGCAGGTCGGTGGCCGGGGTGGAGATGTTGAGCCCGATGCCCAGGACGATCCCCGGCCCGCCGCCGGAGACCGCGGTCATCTCGGCGAGGATCCCCGCGGCCTTGCCCCGCGCCGGCCCGACCAGCAGGTCGTTGGGCCACTTCAGGGCCACCGGCACGTCCGGGGCGAGCTCGGTGATCGCGTCGGCCAGCGCGACGCCCGCGAGCATCGGCAGCCAGCCCAGCCGGTCGGCGGGCACGCCCTCGGGGCGCCACAGCACCGACATCGTCAGCGCCGCCCCGGGCCGCGAGATCCAGGTCCGGTCGAGGCGGCCGCGGCCGCGCACCTGGTCCTCGGCGATCAGCACCGAGCGGTCCGGCGCACCGCGCCCGGCCTCGGCCAGCAGGTCGGCGTTCGTGGATCCGGTGGAGGCGACGACGTCGAGCGCCGTCCAGCCCCCCGCGGGACGGAGCACGGCCGTCCGCAGGGCGTACGGGTCCAGCGGGGTCCCGTCGCCGTGATTCGTCCCGGTCGTCATCACCGCGCACCGTAACGGCCCCGCGACGCGCCGGGGACCGCGGAGGGTGAACGGATCGGTAACGGTGTCGGCGGGACGGCCACCCGGTCGGCTGCGTCGGACGTCACGCCCGGGCCGAACCTACTTGCGGGTTAAGCTCCGACCTCATGAGCGCCGCAACGGAGCCGATGGCGACCCCGGACAGTGGTGGGGCAGAGCCGGACATCCACACCACGGCGGGCAAGCTCGCCGATCTCTACCAGCGTTTCGAGGACGCGGTCCACGCCGGTTCGGCGTCCGCGGTCGAGAAGCAGCACGCGAAGGGGCGGCAGACCGCCCGTGAGCGGATCGACCAGCTGCTCGACCCGGGCTCGTTCGTCGAGCTGGACGCGCTGACCCGGCACCGCTCGACGAACTTCGGGATGGACGCCAAGCGCCCGTTCGGCGACGGCGTCGTGACCGGCACCGGCACGATCGACGGCCGCCCGGTCGCCGTGTTCTCCCAGGACGCGACCGTCTTCGGCGGCGCGCTCGGCGAGGTCTACGGCGAGAAGATCGTCAAGGTCATGGACGTGGCCGCGAAGATCGGCTGCCCGGTCGTCGGCATCAACGACGGCGGCGGCGCCCGCATCCAGGAGGGCGTGGTCGCCCTCGGCCTCTACGGCGAGATCTTCACCCGCAACGTGCAGAGCTCGGGTGTGATCCCGCAGATCTCGCTGATCATGGGCCCGTGCGCGGGCGGCGCGGTCTACTCCCCCGCGATCACCGACTTCACCGTGATGGTCGACGAGACCAGCCACATGTTCATCACCGGCCCGGACGTCATCAAGACCGTCACCGGCGAGGACGTCGACATGGAGGAGCTCGGCGGCGGCCGGGCCCACAACACCAAGTCCGGTGTGGCGCACTACCTGGCGGGCGACGAGGCCGACGCGCTCGACTACGTCAAGCAGCTGCTGAGCTTCCTGCCGTCGAACAACCTGTCCGAGGCGCCGTCGTTCCCGGCCACCGAGCCCGTCGAGGGGTCGATCGAGGACGGGATCATCGACTCCGACCGCGAGCTCGACACCCTGATCCCGGACTCGGCGAACACGCCCTACGACATCCGCGAGGTCATCAACCGGGTCGTCGACGACGAGGACTTCCTCGAGGTCCAGGAGCTCTGGGCGCCGAACATCGTGATCGGCTACGCCCGCGTCGAGGGCCGCAGCGTCGGCATCGTCGCGAACCAGCCGACCCAGTTCGCCGGCTGCCTGGACATCGACGCCTCGGAGAAGGCCGCCCGCTTCGTGCGGACCTGCGACGCGTTCAACATCCCGGTGCTGACCTTCGTCGACGTCCCGGGCTTCCTGCCCGGCACCGAGCAGGAGTGGAACGGCATCATCCGCCGCGGCGCGAAGCTGATCTACGCCTACGCCGAGGCGACCGTCCCGAAGGTCACCGTCATCACCCGCAAGGCCTACGGCGGCGCCTACGACGTCATGGGCTCCAAGCACCTCGGCGCCGACGTCAACATCGCCTGGCCGACCGCGCAGATCGCGGTCACCGGCGCGCAGGGCGCGGTGTCGATCCTCTACCGCAAGGAGCTCAAGGGCCTGGAGGGCGACGAGCTCGCCGCCAGGCGCGCGGAGCTGCAGCAGGACTACGAGGACACCCTCTGCAACCCCTACATCGCCGCCGACCGGGGCTACATCGACGCGGTCGTGCCGCCGTCGCACACCCGCGGCTACGTCGGCCGGGCGCTGCGGATGCTGTCCACCAAGCGGGAGCAGGGTCCGACCCGCAAGCACGGGAACATCCCGCTCTGATGGCCGCCGAGGAGTCCACCGAGCAGACCCCGGAGGAGCGCCGCGCGCTGTTCCGCGTCGTGCGGGGCACCCCGGACGACCACGAGCTCGCCGCGCTGACCGCCGTCGTCGCCGCGGCGGCGAGCGCCGGTGGGCCGCCCGCCCCGCCGCGGACGCCGGACCTGTGGTCGCACCCCGCGGCCCAGCTCCGCGCCCCGCTGCACGCGGGCCCGGGCGCCTGGCGCGCCTCCGGCCTCCCCCGCTGACCACGAGGGCACAACCGACCGACGCCCGGTCCCCGGCACACCACGTCGCCGGGGCCGGGCGTCGTCGCGTCCGGCCCCCGGGGCGGCGGTCCACCCGGGGGTGGAGGGGGCGGGTCCACCCGGGATCGACCCCGGCGCCGACGCGACGACCGGGCCCGCGGGGAGATCGTTCTCCCCATGGACGCCACCTCACTCGTCATCACGGTCGCGATCGTCGGCCTGGTCCTCTACAAGCAGTTCCGCGGGCAGTTCGTCGGCGGGCGACGCGACGTGACGCTCCCGTTCGTCGTGATCGGCATCGGGGTGCTCACCCTCGCCCAGGCCCGCTCGGAGGTCACCGCGGCCGGGGTGGCACTGCTCGCCGCCGAGCTGGTGCTGGCGGCCGGGCTCGGGGTACTGCGCGGCTACGCCTTCCGCCTCGGCACCCGCGACGGGTGGGCCTACCGCAGCGGCTCGGCCGCGCTGCTGGTCGCCTGGGTGCTGACCATCGGTGTGCGGGTCGGCGCCGGGGTCCTCGGCGGGGCCGTCGGTGCCGGACTGCTGCTGTCGACGTCGTCGGCGCTGGTCTTCGGCGGCAGCCTGCTGGTCCAGAGCCTGGTCCTGCGACGCCGGGTGGCCGCGGCCGGGCTGCCGGTCCGGCCGGACGAGGCACGCCGTGCCCGCGCGGCGGCCTGAGCGTCCCGCCCGACCCGGCCGCTGTGTCAGAGTGAAACGGTGAGCACGCCCGCCGCCCGCACGGCCCGCCGCGTCGAGCACGACCGGTCGCCGCTGCTCGGGGTGCCCCGGCGGCTGGTGTCGCTGCTGTGGCTGCCGATCGTGCTGTTCCTGCTGTTCTGGTCGCCGGCCCAGCAGGTCTCCCCGACCTGGCTCTACGCCGGGCTCGTCCCGGCCGTCGCCGGGTGGGTGGTCTTCGCCCTCCACCGGAGCATGCCGCCGGTCGCGACGATCCTGACCAGCATCGCGCTCGCCGGGGGCGGGATCGCCCTGCTGGCCGGGTCCGACGGCTGGACCACCTCGGCGGCCTTCCCGATGATGGCGGTGTTCGTGGCGGCGCTGCGGCTGCCGTACCGGACCGCGCTGTTCGTCGACGTGCCGGTCATCGCGGCCACCACGATCGTCGTCGGGCCCTACACCTCGCTGTGGGACGCGCTGCTGGTGGTCGCCGCGCTGACCGCGATGGTGCTGTTCGGGATCGGCCGCCGCGACTCCGCCCGCCGGATCGAGGAGCACGAGCGGACACTCGTCGCCGACGCCAGGGCCCGCGAGGAGCACGCCCGCGCCGAGGCCATCGCCGACCGCGCCCGGGTCGCCCGCGACGTGCACGACGTGCTGGCCCACTCGCTGTCCGCGCTGGCCGTCCAGCTGCAGGGCGCCCGGCTGATGGCACTGCGCGACGGGGCCGCGCCGGACACCATCGCCCAGATCGAGCGGGCCCAGCGGCTCGCCTCCGACGGGATCACCGAGGCCCGCCGGGCCGTGCGGGCGCTGCGCGAGGGACCGGCGCCGGTCGACGTCGCCGAGGAGCTGCGCGAGCTCGGCCGGGCGCACCCGGACGCGACCGTCGAGGTCGCCGACGGGCTGCGCCTCGGCGCGCGGGAGGGCGAGACCGTACTGCGCACCGCGCAGGAGGCGCTGTCCAACGCCCGCAAGCACGCCCCCGGCGCCCCCGTGACGGTGCACCTGCGCCGCGACGGCGACGGCGCCGAGCTGGAGGTCGTCGACGTCGCCGGGGCCCCGCCACCGCCCGGCGACGGCGAGGGCTCCGGCCTGGCCGGGATGGCCGAGCGGGCGGCTCTCGTCGGCGCCGAGCTGCAGACCGGCCCCACCCCCGACGGCTGGCGGGTCCGGCTCCGGCTGCCCGCCCGCTCCCCGGACCGCGAGAGGATCACGACGTGAGCGACCTGCGGGTGGTGCTGGCCGACGACCAGCGGATCGTGCGCGACGGCCTCGCCACCGTCCTGGGCCTGCTCGACGGCATCGAGGTCGTCGGCACCGCGTCCGGCGGCGACGAGGCGGTCGCCCGGGTCGCCGAGTTGGCGCCGGACGTGCTGCTCACCGACCTGCGGATGCCCGCGGGCGACGGCGTCTCGGCGACCCGCCGGGTCCGCGACGGGCACCCCGGCACCGCCGTCGTCGTGCTCACCACCTACGTCGACGACGACGCCGTGGTCGACGCGATCGCCGCGGGCGCCTCGGGCTGGCTGTCCAAGGACGCCGACGCCGAGGCCATCGGCCGGGCCCTGCGCTCGGCCGCCGACGGTGTGTCCACCGTGGACGCCGGCGTGCTGTCCCGGCTGGTCGCCGCCCGCGCGTCGACCGTCCCGGCGGCACCGGTCGACCCGCCGGACGGGCTGACCCCGCGCGAGGTCGAGGTCCTCGGCCTGATCGCCGAGGGGCTGTCCAACACCGAGATCGCGCGCCGGCTCGTGGTCGGTGAGGCGACGGTGAAGACCCACGTCAACCACCTGTTCGCCAAGACCGGGCTGCGCGACCGCGCCCAGGCCGTCGGCTACGCCTACCGCCACGGCCTGGCCGGCCGCTGACACCGTTCCCGCGGGCGCGCGGCGGGGACCGGCGCGGGCGCGGCCCGGTGTCCACACCCCCTGGCGTGCCCCCACACCTGGTGCAACGGGTGTGGGGACCGGCCAGGGGGTGTGGATCCGGCGGGTCAGTCGGTGGTGGTGGCGGGGGGCGTCGGTGCGTGCCCGTGGCCGTGCCCGTGGCCGTGGCCGTGCCCGTGGCCCTGCTTGGCCGCCACGCCCGCGCCGGGCAGGGGGGCGGTGCCGCCCAGCTGGATGTCACCGGCCCGGAGCGGGGCGTCGTGGTACTTGCCCTCGTGCGCCAGGATCGGCCGCTGGTCCCCGGCGATCTCCGGGTACTTCTCCTCCAGCCTGCGTCGCTGGTCCCAGGTCCGGCGCATCGAGTCGATGTACTCGGAGTTCCCGTTGTAGACCCCGCGCCAGGTCTGGGGCATCTCGTCCTTGGACAGGCCGGGGCTGGCCTGGCCGCCGAGCGCGAACCCGGCGGGGACCTTGGTCGTCGCGCCGTCCCCGCAGAGCGGGCAGGGCGGGGTGGCCGCGTCCGACATGGACGCGAGGTGCTCGAAGCGGGCTCCGCACCCGCAGCGGAAGACGTAGATCGGCATCGTGCCGCCTTCGATCGGGGCGGCCGGCGGCCCCGGAGGACCACCGGCCGCGACGGTCACCAGTTCTCGACGGACTTCGTGAGGATGTCGGCGATGTCGTCCTCGGTCGGGGTCCGCGGGCAGGTCGCGAGCAGCCGCTGCTGCTTCATCGTCCCGGGGACCAGGTCCGGCACGTCGGCCTCGGTGTAGCCGACGCCGCCGATGCCGTTCGGGATGCCGATGTCGCGCATCAGCCGGGTCAGGACCCCGGGCAGCTGCTCGCGCGGGTCGTTCACCTTGTCCGCCCGCGGGTCCATCAGCTCCGCCGCCCGCAGGTGCCGCTCCGGCGCGGAGTCGAAGGAGAACCGGAACGCCTCGGGCGCGGTCAGCGACACCGACTCCCCGTGCGGCACCATCGCCTCGTCCTGCGGGTAGCCCTGCGGCCGGTAGTCCTTGACCATGCCCGCGATCGGGTAGGCGTTGGCGTGCGGGATGTGCACACCGGAGTTGCCGAACCCCATGCCCGCGAAGGTCGCGGCCATCATCATGTCCGAGCGGGCCTCGACGTCCTCGGCGCCGCGCTCGACGGCGGCCCGGAACGACTTCGCGAGCAGTGACATCGCCTTCTCGCACCACAGGTCCGAGACCGGGTTGGAGCCGCAGTAGGTGACCCGCTCCTCGGGCTTCTTGCGGTCGAAGGTGGTGTAGTACCGCGCCGTGTAGCTCTCCACCGCGTGGCAGGTGATGTCCATCCCGGCCGCCGCGGTGACCTGCGGCGGCAGCGTCATCGTCAGCAGCGGGTCGATGACGGCCAGGGTCGGGCGCAGCCGCCAGTGGCTGATCCCGGTCTTGACCTTCATGGACAGGATGTCCAGCACGCACATCGCGGTGGACTCCGAGCCGGTGCCCGCCGTCGTCGGGACGGCGATCAGCGGCTTGAGCTGCCCGGGCGGCACCTTCGCGCCGCCGATCGGCTTGTTGATGTAGTCCATCAGCTCGCCGGGGTGGCTGGTGAGCAGGTTGATGGCCTTGGCGGTGTCGATCGCCGACCCGCCCCCGACGGCGACGAAGCCGTCCCACGGACCCTGCGCGCGGGCGTACTCGGTCGCCTTGTTCATCGAGTCGTCGGTCGGCTCGACGTGTACGCCGTCGAAGATCTCGGACTCGATGCCGTAGCGGGACAGGTTGTCGGCCAGGCGCTGCGGCGCGCCGAGCGCGTTCACCCCCGGGTCGGTCACGATCAGGACCCGGGACACGTCGTAGGCCGACAGCTCGAAGCCGACCTCGTCGATCGCGCCCGCGCCGAACTTCAGCGGCGGCGCACCCCAGGTGAAGATCGTCTCCTCGGTGTACTCCGGAACCTCGAACGTCATCAGGTGTACGACCCCTCCGGTGCCTTGCGCAGCTGGTGGATCTGCTCGGCGTCGTGGCCGAACACCATCTGCGCGTTCGTCTGCTCCTGGATGCCGCGCAGCTTCTCCACCGAGGAGAACCAGTCCTCCAGGTTGTTGACGATCGCGGCCGGCGCGGCGGGCGGGCCGTAGCTCGCTCCCATGTAGACCGCGTCCGAGGTGAAGATCATCGTCCCGGTGTCGGGGAGGTCGACGCGCATCGACATGCAGCCGGGGGTGTGCCCCGGGGTCTGGATCATGCTGACGCCGGGGAGCAGCTCGACGTCGCCGGACACGATCTCCCAGTCGATGCCCTCGTAGTCGGCCTTGAGGTGGGCGCCGTTGAACGGGCCCTCGAAGCCGAGCGCGAACTCCTTCTCCTTGTCCGAGCAGATCATCTTCGCGTTGGTGTTCTTGAACATCTGGGCGTTGCCCGCGTGGTCGAAGTGCAGGTGCGAGAGGACGACGTAGTCGATCTCGTCGAGCCCGACGCCCATCTTGTGCAGCTGCTTGTCCAGGTACTCGTCGTCGGCGACCTGGTCGTAGGGGAAGAACTCCTGCAGACCGGTCGGCGCCCAGCGCGTCTCCCAGTCCGACGGACAGCTGGTGTCCCACAGCAGCTTGCCCTCGTCGGTCTCGACGAGGACGCAGTGCGTGGGCACCTCCACCCAGTCGATCGGGGCGTCCTTCTCGGACCGTGGCTTGATGCTGACACCGGGCTTGAGGAGCAGGAACGGGAGATTGGCGTGCATCGCCCCGCAGGGGATGACGCTGAGCTTGTTCGCCGTGGCCATGAGGATTCCCTTCGTCGCTGGAGGGTTCTGGCAGTTCGTCGCCGGGCCAGTCTCGGGAAGCCCGGGGCGGGCGTCCATGGTCGTATGCGCCTGTCTTGATCGCAGGACATGGCGCGGACAGACATAGGGTCGGGCGCATGAAGCCGGCTCCGCCGTTCCCCGAGCCCAGCCAGGACGCGATCCTCCAGGCCGTCGGGCAGACCGCGCTGGACCTCGCGAACGTCGGCGACCGCGACGTCATGCTCGGCGCCGTTCTGCGCCGCACCCGGGCGCTGCTCGGCGCGGACATGGCCTACTTCAGCCTCAACGACCTGCACTCCGGTACGACCTACATCGAGCTGACCGACGGCGTCCGCACGCCGGAGTACCGCGCGATCCGGATGCCGTTCGGCACCGGTGTGCTGGGGCGCGCGGCGGCCGGCGCGGGCACGGTCGCCACCGCGGACTACCTGGCCGACCGCGCGCTCAACCACCTGTCGGGGATCGACACGATCGTGCGCGGCGAGGGGGTGCGGGCCATCGCCGGCGCCCCGATGCGCCTGGGCGGGCGGGTCGTGGGAGCGCTGCTCGTGGCCCACCGCGGACCCCGCACCCTCGGACCGGCCGCCCGGACCGCGCTGGAGCACATGGCCGTGCAGGCCGCCGTCGCGCTGGAGCAGACCCGGCGCGGCGAGGAGATCCGGCGCCTGCGCACCACCCGCGACGACGGTTCCGACCCCGGCGCCCGGCTGCGCCTGGAACACCTCCTGCACCTCGACGAACGCCTCATGGGGGCGATGGCCGGCTCCACCGCCGAGGCGGCGGGGGTGTTCGCCGTGCTCGCCGAGGCCGTCGGGCACCCGCTCTCGCTGCACGACCCGTCCGGGGCGCTGCGCACGGGACGACGGCTGCTCACCCCCGAGGAGCTGGCCGGGTGGCGGCTGCGGTCGGCGGTCCGCACCTCCCAGCAGGCCGGTGGGGTCGCGATCGCGCACCTGCCCGGCGGCGGGACCTACGCGCTGCTCGCGATCACCACGGCGGGCGAGCACCTGGCGACCCTGGTCATGGAGGGCGCCGACGACGACGCCGTCGCCCGGCTGGCGCACGCCTCGGCGTTCATGACGGTCGCGCTGCTGGTCGAGCGGGCACTGGCCCAGGCCGACGAGACCGCCCAGACGACCCTGGTCGAGGAGCTCGTCGACAGCCGGG
Source organism: Pseudonocardia sp. DR1-2 (assembly GCF_023717215.1). Taxonomy (NCBI): domain Bacteria; kingdom Bacillati; phylum Actinomycetota; class Actinomycetes; order Pseudonocardiales; family Pseudonocardiaceae; genus Pseudonocardia; species Pseudonocardia sp. DR1-2. The sequence goes on from NZ_JAMQOF010000003.1 coordinate 545,345, forward strand.
TCCCGCCGCGGCCGACGCTGGGGACCCGGCTCGCGCAGTACGGCCTCTCCCCCGACGCCCCGGCGACGGTGCTGGTCGTCGACGTCGACCCGGCCGGTGCGGTGACCGCGGCGCGGGCGGTCCGGGGGCTCGACGGGGCGGGCCGCTGGCTGGTGTCGGTGCACGACGGGCACGTGTGCGTGATCGCCGCCGGGACGACCGGCCCCGGCCCCACGGGGCCCGGGGCGGCACCGCTCGTCGCCGAGGGGCTCGCCGCGGCCGGGACGCCGTCGCTCGTCGGCGCCGCGCACAGCCCCTCGGGCGGGCCGTCGGACCTGCGCCGCGCGCACACCGAGGCCGCCGACGTCGCCGCGGCGGCCCGTGCCCTGGGCCGCACCACCGGGCACGCGGACTTCGCCTCGCTCGGCGCGGTCGGCGCGGTGATCCGGGACCGGACCGGCACCACGTCGCGGGAGATCGTCGGGCGCCACCTCGGCCCGGTCCTCGACTACGACCGGCGCCGGCGCACCCGGCTGGCCGAGACGCTGTGGCACTGGTTCGCCGCGGGCGAGCTGCTCGCCCCGGCCGCCGACGCGCTGTCGGTGCACCCGAACACCGTGCGCCAGCGCCTCGAACGCGTCGACGACCTGCTCGGACCGGACTGGCGCACCCCCGAGGGCCGCTTCCACCTGCACCTGGCGCTGCGTCTGCACCGCGTCGCCGGGCCGGATCGGACCGCCGGCCCGGCGGCGGACCACGGCTCCGCGGTGGCGGGCCGGTAGCGTCCGGCGTCGTGCGCCTGGTTCTCGCCTCCGCGTCCCCCGCCCGCCTGTCGGTCCTGCGCGCCGCCGGGGCCGATCCCGCCGTGGAGGTCTCCGACGTCGACGAGGACGCCCTGCTCGCCGCGCACCCCGACGCCGACCCCGCGCGCAAGGTGACGCTGCTGGCCGCGGCCAAGGCCGCCGCCGTCGCCGGCCGGCTGACCGGTGACGGCGTCGTCGTGGGCTGCGACTCCATGCTGCTCGTCGACGGTGAGCTGGTCGGCAAGCCGCACGACGCGGAGACCGCGCGGCGCCGCTGGAAGGCCATGGCCGGGCGCACCGGCGAGCTGCTGACCGGGCACGCCGTGCTGCGCCTGGCCGGCGGAGCGGTCGCGCAGGAGGCCGAGGGGCACGCCGGGACCGGGGTGCGCTTCGCCGAGCCGACCGACGCCGAGCTGGACGCCTACCTCGCCACCGGCGAGCCGCTGAAGGTCGCGGGCGCGTTCACCCTGGACGGGCTGGGCGGCTGGTTCGTCGAGGGCATCGACGGCGATCCGTCCAACGTGATCGGGATCAGCCTGCCGCTGCTGCGCCGTCTGCTGGGCGCGGTCGGGGTGTCGGTGGTCGATCTGTGGACGCCACGGTCCTGACCGCCGTGTGGGTGTCGGGGCACGCGGTTACCCTGCGGCCATGACTGTCGGACACGACCCCGACCCGAAGCTCGCCGAGTACGCGCACCCCGAGCGCCTGGTCACCACCGCCTGGCTGGCGGAGCACCTGAAGGACCCCGGTCTGGTGGTCGTGGAGTCGGACGAGGACGTCCTGCTCTACGACACCGGGCACATCCCCGGCGCGGTGAAGGTCGACTGGCACACCGAGCTCAACGACCCGGTCACCCGGGACTACGTCGACGGCACCCGCTTCGCCGAGATCATGTCCGAGCGTGGCATCGGCCGAGACACCACGATCGTCGTCTACGGGGACCGGAACAACTGGTGGGCCGCCTACGCGCTGTGGGTGTTCTCCCTGTTCGGCCACGCCGACGTGCGGCTGCTCGACGGCGGCCGGTCCAAGTGGGTCGCCGAGGGCCGCGAGATGGTCACCGACGCGCCCACCCCGGCCCGGGCCGACTACCCGGTCGTCGAGCGCGACGACTCCGGCATCCGCGCCTTCAAGGACGACGTCCTCGCCCACCTGGGCAGGCCGCTGGTCGACGTGCGGTCCCCGCAGGAGTACACCGGCGAGAAGCTGCACATGCCCGACTACCCACAGGAGGGCGCGGTCCGCGGCGGGCACATCCCGGGCGCCGCGAGCGTCCCGTGGGCCCGCGCCGCCGCCGAGGACGGGTCCTTCCGGAGCCGTGCCGAGCTGTCCGCGATCTACGAGCAGGAGCAGGGGCTGTCGGCCTCGGACGACGTCGTCGCCTACTGCCGGATCGGCGAGCGTTCCAGCCACACCTGGTTCGTGCTGACTTACCTGCTGGGCTTCGACCGGGTCCGCAACTACGACGGCAGCTGGACCGAGTGGGGCAACGCCGTGCGCGTGCCGATCGTGCAGGGCGAGGAGCGCGGGTCCGCGTGAGCTCCACCGACCCGGGCACCCTGCCCCCCGATCTCGCCGAGCTGGTCGACGACTTCGCCGCGGTCGGCCCGAAGGACCGTCTCCAGCTGCTGCTGGAGCTGTCCCAGGAGCTGCCGGACCTGCCCGAGCGCTACGCCGACAGCGCGGACACCATGGAGCAGGTCCACGAGTGCCAGTCGCCGCTGTTCCTCGCCGTCGAGGTGGAGGACGGCGGTGAGCGGCCGGTGCACCTGTTCTTCTCCGCGCCGAAGGAGGCGCCGACCACCCGCGGGTTCGCCTCGATCATGGTGACCGGGCTGGACGGGCAGCCCGCCGCGGCGGTGCTGGCCGTGCCGGACGACTTCTACACCGACCTCGGCCTCGCCGAGGCCGTCAGCCCGCTGCGGCTGCGCGGCATCGCGGCGATGCTGGCGCGCATCAAGAACCAGGTGCGGGCCGCGACCGCCTGAGCCCGCACACTCACTCCCGCGACAGCCGGGGTCACCGTCGGTGACCCCGGCTGTCGTCGTCCGCGCTCCTTCCTCAAGTCCACCTCAAATCGGTCACCCGGTCGGGGTGAGCGGGCGCACACTGCTTCGAACGACGAAGTGTCGCTCACCGCAGGGGGTGGTGGAGATGGGCACGAACCTCACCGGGGACACCTGGGGCATCCCGGGTCAGACCTTCCTGGTCGCCTACGTCGTCGCGCTGGTCCTGGTCTCCGGGATCGTGCTGCGCCGGCGGCGGACGATCGCGCAGGGGGATCCGCGCGGCGCCCGCACCCTCGGTAGCAGGCCCGAGGACGTCGCGTACCTCAACGGCGGCCCCGAGCTGGCCGTGTACGCGGCCCTGTCGGCCATGCACGTCGACGGCAGCCTGGTCACCTCCGGCCGCACCACGGGCCAGGTGCGGGCGGGCCGGGTCCCCGGGCACGGCGCGTCGGCGCTGCAGCGGGCGATCCACCGCTCCGCGCAGCGGCTGACCCCGGGCCGGATGCTGGGCACCCACGAGCCGGTCCGCACCGAGCTGGCCCGGGCCGCGCAGCGGCTGGAGACCGCGGGGCTGCTGCTGTCCCCGGCCGACCGGGTCCGCTACCGGGCGACCGCCTGGCCGGTCGGGGTGCTCGCCCTCGCCGGTGCGGTACGGATCGCCGCCGGTCTGGGCGGTGGGCGCCCGGTCGGGTTCCTGTTCGCGCTCGTCGCCGCCACCGCGGTGTTCGCCACGGTGCTCGCGACGCGGGTGCCCGACCGGACCCGGGCCGGGGACGCCGCGCTCACCGTCGTCCGGTCCCGGAACGACGCGCTGTCGCCGTCGATGCGCCCGGACTGGACGGCCGTCGGACCCGCCGCGGCCGCGCTGTCGGTCGGTGCGTTCGGGGTCGGCGCGATGCTGGCCGCCGAGCCCGCCTTCGCCGAGGAGCTCGCCGCGCAGAAGCTCGCCACGCTCGGTGGGGCGCCCGCCGCGACCGGGGGCGGATCCTCCGACGGCGGTGGCGTCGTCGGCTGGTCCGGCGGTGACAGCGGCGGGAGCAGCTGCGGCGGAGGCGGCGGGGGCTGTGGCGGCGGAGGCGGCTGCGGCGGCTGAGCCCGCGCGGGCAACCGGATCTGCCGTCCCCGCAGCTGCACCGTGGGGGGTGTGAAGCTGCGGGGACGGCTCGTACGGGCGGAGGTGGCGACATGACGGGTGTCCCGGGCGGGACCGGGGTCGGCTGGCGCAGTGCTGTCGCCGCCGTCCTCGACGACGTCGACGGTCTCGCGTTCCACGAGGTCATCGCCGAGTCGCTGCGCCCGGACGCGGTGCCGGCGTCGCTGCTGCGCAGGCCGGTCGTCGTGCACGGGGTGCGGCTGTCGCCCGGCTCGCCCGAGGGCGTCGACCCGGGCAGGGTCGCCCACCTCGCGGCCTGCGCCGCGGCGACGGGTGCGGCGCTGGTCAGCGAGCACATCGCGTTCACCCGGGCCGGCGGGATCGAGGCGGGGCACCTGCTGCCGCTGCCCCGCACCCGCGAGGCGCTCGACGTGCTCGTCGCCAACGTGACGGCGACCCGCGCGGAGCTGGACGTCCCGCTGGCGCTGGAGCCGATCGCGGCCCTGTTCGACTGGCCCGGCGACGAGTTCGACGAGGCGGGCTTCCTGCACCGGCTGCACGACCGGACCGGGGCGCCGCTGCTCCTGGACGTCGCGAACGTGTTCGTCAACGCCCGCAACCGGGGCCGTGACCCGCGGGCGGACGTCGACGCGCTGCTCGCCGGGCTGCCGCCCGGGGCGGTGGCCTACTGCCACGTCGCCGGGCACGCCGCCGACGCGGCGGGGCTGCTGCACGACACCCACACCGACCCCGTCCCGGACGCGGTGCTGGCGCTGCTGACCCACACCATCGCGCAGCTGCCGGTGCCGCCACCGGTGATGCTGGAACGCGACGGCCGCTACCCGCCCGCCGCGGTGCTGCGCGCGGAGCTGGACGCCGTCGCGGCCGCGGCCGGGCACACGGCACCGTGCCGGGCGGGTGCGGGCGCCGGGCGCGGGGCCGGGCCGGTCGCGGCGCCCCCCGCGGACGGGCCGGGCCCGACGTGAGCGACGGGCTCGCGCGGCGGCAGGCCGAGCTGGTGGCGTCGCTCGTCGCCGGCGGGACGGACCCGGCCGGGTTCGACGCGGCGCGCCTGGCCGCGACCCGGGCGGCGCTGCTGCGCAAGCGGGCCGGGCTCGTCGCCGCGGCGTGGCCGCTGCTCGCCGTCGACGCCGGGGCGGACTGGCAGGCCCGGTTCGACACCCGCTTCGACGGCGTCGCCCCCTACGGCCCGGAGCGGGAGGGCTGGGACCTGGCCCGCGAGCTCGCGGCCGCCGGGCGGCTCGGTGCCGGCGCGCGGCGCGAGCTGGCCGCACGCGAGGCGGCGCTGCACTACGACGGCCACACCGCCCCGCGACCCCGGAACCGCCTGTCCCGATGGTGGTACCGGTCACGACCGGAGCGATCGGGGTCGAGGTCGGGGCCCTCGGACGGGTGATGACGTTGCCATCGCCACATTCCCCACCGGTAACTTCCGGCGGCTCTGCTCTTACACTCCGCCTAACCCTGCGCCGGAGCATCGGGCCGGCGCCGTGACCGGAGGAGTTCGACCGTGCCCGCACTGCGCAAAGTGCTCGTCGCCAACCGGGGAGAGATCGCCGTCCGCGTGATCCGAGCAGCGAAGGACGCGGGACTTCAGAGCGTCGCCGTCTACGCCGACCCGGACCGGGACGCGATGTTCGTGCGGCTCGCCGACGAGGCCTTCGCGCTGGGCGGCTCGACCGCCGCCGAGTCCTACCTCGACATCGAGAAGGTCATCGGTGCCGCGAAGCAGGCCGGTGCCGACGCGATCCACCCCGGCTACGGCTTCCTGTCGGAGAACGCCGACTTCGCCCAGGCCGTGATCGACGCCGAGCTCACCTGGATCGGCCCGTCGCCGCAGTCGATCCGCGATCTCGGCGACAAGGTGACCGCGCGTCACATCGCCCTGAAGGCCGGCGCCCCGCTGGTGCCCGGCACGAAGGACCCGGTCAAGGACGCGGACGAGGTCATCGCCTTCGCCGACGAGCACGGCCTGCCGGTCGCGATCAAGGCCGCCTTCGGCGGTGGCGGGCGCGGCATGAAGGTCGCCCGCGAGCGTTCCGAGATCGCCGAGCTGTACGAGTCCGCGGTCCGTGAGGCCACCGCGGCGTTCGGCCGCGGCGAGTGCTTCGTCGAGCGCTACCTGGACAAGCCGCGCCACGTCGAGACCCAAGTGCTGGCCGACCAGCACGGGAACGTCGTCGTCGTCGGGACGCGGGACTGCTCGCTGCAGCGCCGCTTCCAGAAGCTCGTCGAGGAGGCGCCCGCGCCGTTCCTGAGCGACGAGCAGCGCACGACCCTGTACGACGCCTCGAAGGCGATCTGCAAGGAGGCCGGCTACTACGGCGCCGGCACCGTCGAGTTCCTGATCGGCCAGGACGGCATGATCACCTTCCTCGAGGTGAACACCCGTCTGCAGGTCGAGCACCCGGTCTCGGAGGAGACCACCGGGATCGACCTGGTCCGCCAGATGTTCCGGATCGCCGAGGGCCAGGAGCTGGACTTCGACGACGACCCGCAGCCGCGCGGGCACGCCATCGAGTTCCGCATCAACGGCGAGGACGCCGGGCGCAACTTCCTGCCGGCGCCGGGCACCGTCGAGCGGATCTGGTACCCGGCCGGGCCGGGCGTCCGGATGGACGCGGGCGTCGAGGACGGCTCGGTCATCGGGGGGCAGTTCGACTCGCTGCTGGCCAAGCTGATCGTGTGGGGCAGCGACCGGCAGCAGGCGCTGCAGCGGGCCCGTCGCGCACTCGGCGAGTTCACGGTCGAGGGCATGGCGACCGTGCTCGAGTTCCACCGTCTCGTCGTCGAGGACCCGGCCTACGCCGCCGAGACCCTCGAGGACTTCACCGTGCACACCCGCTGGATCGAGACCGAGTGGGACAACACCGTCCCGCCGTTCGAGGGCGGCGCGGGTGCCGACGACGAGTCCGGCGAGCGGCAGACCGTCGTCGTCGAGGTCGGCGGGCGACGCCTGGAGGTCTCGCTGCCCGGTGACCTCGCCCTCGGCGGCGGCGGCAACGGCGGCGGCGCGGCCAAGGCGGCTCCGCGCAAGCGCGGCGGCAAGGGCGGCGGCGGGGCGAAGGCCTCCGGCGACGCCGTCACCGCGCCGATGCAGGGCACGATCATCAAGGTCGCGGTCTCCGAGGGCGACACCGTCGAGGTGGGTGACCTGATCGTCGTCCTCGAGGCGATGAAGATGGAGAACCCGGTCACCGCGACCAAGGCCGGCACCGTGACCGGCCTGGACGCGGAGCAGGGCGCCTCGGTCACCCAGGGCACCGTCATCTGCGAGATCAAGGACTGAGTCCCCTGGACCAGGTGCCCGTCCCCGCTCCCGGCCCGGTGCTCGACCCGGTCGAGATCAACGCCGGGACGTGGTACCTGCGCGGACCACGACACGACGGCCGGGTGGACGACCGCCCGGCCGTCGCCGCGTCCTGCCGGGACCCGGAGATCCGGCGCTGGCGCAACCGTCCGGACCCGGCCGCCCCGGACTTCGACGAGCAGGTGACCGCGCACGTCGCGGACCGGATCGACGGCTGGGCCCGCGGCACCCGCTGTGCCTGGGCGGTCGCCGAGCCGACGACCGGGGAGATGCTCGGCGAGATCACCCTGGAGCACCTGGACATCACCCACGGCACCGCCGAGCTGCGCTGCTGGACGTTGCCCGGCGCCCGCGGACGCGGCCTGGCCCGCACCGCGGCCGGGGCGGTGGTGCGCTTCGCCTTCGGCGGGCTCGGGTTGCACCGCGTCACCTGGATGCACGCCGAGCCGAACCGGGCCTCGGCCGCCGTCGCCGCGGCGCTGGGGTTCGTGCCGGAGGGGCGGCTGCGGGAGGCGTGGACCGTCGACGGCGAGCGGGTCGACGTCGTCGTGCTGGGGCGGCTGGCGGGCGAGGGCTGAGGCGGTCCGCCCGGCCCCGTCGCCCGCACGTCGACAGCCGCGTGCCGCGGAACGCGCTGTGCCGACCAGGTCACCGCCCGTTGACCGGCACGTCGCGCCGTTCTAGCGTTCCCGGCGTGTCACGCACGCCGTCCGGCGCCCGCGGCACGCAACGTCACAACTCCACAGCCGACCCGTGTGCCCGATCCACGGGGCCCGGAACTACCGCCACGCGGAGTACCGCGCCGCGGATCCGCTCACCACGCAGGCCCTGCCGCGCCGTGAGCCGTCCCAGTTCGACCGAGACGTCACAGGATCCGTCATGCCCCCAGAGCTCGACATCGCGCCGACGACGTTCCACGTCACGACGCACGTCCACACCGACGGCCCGATCCCGGGCCCGCACTCCCTGCTCACCCTGGCCTCCTCCGCGTACGGCGCGGACGGGGTCCTGATCGGCACCTTCACCGCCAACCTCCGGGAGCTCCCGGGGGCCACCCTGCACCCGACCGCGCTGGCGACCTGGCGCACCCGGGCTGAGGACTGGCTCCTGACCCGGCGGGCCTCGCGCCCACCGGGGCAGGTGGCGAACGACTACGCAGCCTGGGTCACCGACCTGGGCGAGCGTGCGCTGTTCGTCTCCGACCCGGAGGAACCGGACCACCTGTTCGTCTACTGGTACCTGCAGCGTTTCGCAGGCCGGTGGCCGTTCGCGGGGACCGTTCCCGCCCTCGGCGGGACGCCCCGGTCCTGGGCCCCACCGCCGTGCCCGCTGCGCGGGTGCGCCCCGGTCGAGGTCCCGGAGCCGGCCGAGGTGACGGCGGCCTGACCGCGACACACACCCCCGTCCGCGCCGGTGACCACCGGTGCGGACGGGGGTGTCGTCGTGTGCGGGCTTCGCGATCGCGACCGTTCCGCGGCGAACCGCCGCGGCGACGGCCGGTGCGGGCCTAGCGTGCGCCCGTCCGTGATCCGCCCGTCCGCACCGGAGGCCGACGTGCCCGACATCCACCCGGACCTGCGTGTCGACCCGGCCGCCCCGGCCGGGGCGGCGGCGGCGCTCGACCGGGCCGCGTCCCGGCTGGCCGTCGCGCTCCGCACCCTCGACGCCGACGCCCGCCGGGTCGAGCCGTGGCTGGGGGATCCGGCCAGCGCCGAGGCCGCGGCGCGCTACGCCGTGCACGCCGCGGACGGCCCCGACGCCGCGATCGGGCGGCTGCGCACGCTGCACGCGGAGCTGCTGCGGGCCCGCGACGCCGCCGGTGCCACCGGGCGTGCCTACACCCGCACCGAGGAGTCGACGACGGACGCGCTGAACCGGGGTGCCCGGTGACCGCGCCGCGCTGGGCAGGACTGAGCCACGCCGAGATCGTCGCGATGGTGGCGGCCGGTCCGGGCCCCGCGGCGTCGGCCGGGGCGGAGCGGGCGTGGCGCGACGCCGCCGCCGCGCTCACCGACGTCCACCGCGAGCTGGCCGGGCAGGTCCGTGACCTGCCCGGAGGATGGTCCGGCCGCACCGCGGACGGCGTCACCGGGGCGTTCGGGTCACTGGACGGCTGGGTCGTCTCCGCCGCCGCCGACGCGGGCCGCACCGCCGACGCGCTGGCCGCCCAGGCCGGGCTCGCCGCGGACCTCCGGGCCCGGATGCCTGCCGCCGTGGCGCCGACGCCGCCCGAGACCGCACCCACCGGCCCGGCCCTGCTCGACGACTGGGCGGCCGCCGACCTCGCCGCGGGCAACTCGGCCGGCCGGGCCGCGGAGCTGATGGTCCGTTACGACGACGACACCCGCGTCACCGGCGCCCCGTGGACCGGGTGGGGTGCGTCCCCGGTCGTCACCCACGAGGGCACCGCCCCCGCCTCCCCCGCCGTTCCGGCCCCGTCGCCCGGCGGGCCCCCGCCCGGCCCCGGCGGCGACGCGGACCCGGCCCCGGACCCGGCGGGCGGCGCCGCGACGGGGACGACGGTGTTCGCGGGGATCGGCTTCGGCGGGATCACCGCGGCGGTGCTGACCGGGAACGGACGGGCCGGGGTGCCCGGGGCGCGGCCGATCGACGTCGGCGGGCCCTCCCCCGGGCCGGCCCCCTCGACCGATGCCCCCCGCACCGGCACGCCCGGCGCACCCGGCACGGACACCGGCCCCGGCACCGGTGAGCTCCCGGCCGGTCCGGCGTCCCCCGCGGGCGCGGGCGTCCCGGGCGGCGTCGGCGGCGCGGACCCCGGCGGCGGCGGCACCGCGGTGACCGCCGCGGTGCTCGCGGGCGGAGCGCTCGGCGGGGCCGGGATCCTGATCGGCGCGACGATCCGTCGGGAGCGGCAGGCCCGGGACGGACGCGGGCGCGACGCACACCCCTCCGGCGACCTGCCGCCGGAGCACGGCTCGCGGGCCGGCGACGACGCCGTACCGGGACCGGAGGGGCCCGGCGGCGACGCCACCCCCGCTGAGGGCCCGCGGCCCGGCGACGCGGTCGGCCACGGGACACCGTCCGGCGGTGTCGCCCAGGAGCCGCCGGGTGACCGGCCGCCGAGCGGGGCCGAGCACCGCCCGCCCTCCGGCGACGCGACGACCAGCGGCACCCGCGCCCCCAGCGGCGCCCCGGCCGCCGACGGTGAGGCGCCGCCGACCCCCGGTGGCCCCGTCCCGGACGGCGCCACCGGGAACACCGCGACCGACGGCGGCCCCGCGCCACACGCAGGCCCCGCTCCCGGTGCGACCACGAGCGACCGACCGTCCCCGGACGGAGCCGGCGGCGGTGCCGCCCCCGGAGTCCCCGACGGTCCCCGGAGCCCGGTCCACCACGGCGTCACCACGGGCGACCTCGCCGTTCCCCACCCCGACGGCCCGGCGCCCCACGGCGCCGTCACCCACGCCCGCCACGCCCCGCCGCCGACGCCGGCACCGGGCGACCCGGCCGTCACCCCCGCCGGGGTACCGGTGGGCGCGGTCCCGGCCGCCCCACTCCCGGTCGCGGCGACCGTCGGCGCGCCCGCCGACCCCCGCACCCCGGCCTGGCGCCTCGTCGCCGACGAGCACGCCGCCCCCGACGACCCCCCGGAGCAGCCCGATGCCCGACCGGACCCCGGCGTCCTGCGCCCCGACGCCCGCTGGAGGGGCCGTGGCTGAGCCCGCGCCCTGGACCCCGTCGGTGCCGTTCGTGCTCACCGGCGCCGAGTTCGACGTCGTCTGGGAACACCTGGGGCTCGGCCCCACCCCGGTGGCGCTGCGGCTGCCCTCCCCCGGGCGCACCCGCGAGGAACGACGCCGGGTCGTGGCGGCCGGCGTCGGCGGGCTGCGCGCCCGCGGCCTCGCCGGTCCGGCCGGACCCGACCCCGCGCTGGTACGGCTGCTGGCCCTGCTCGCCCGTCCCGACCGTCACCTGGAGGTGCGCGGCCGTTTCGACGACGGGCCGCTACGCGCGGTCGCCGCCGAGCGCGACGGCGACGGCGTCCTCGCCGTCCACACCGGCGGAGCCGTCACCGTCACCGCGGCGGGCTCACCGGCGCACGCCGCGGTGTCGGTCCTGCCCCGGCGCGCGCCGGGGCCCGGGCCCGCCGTGGCCCTGCCCACCGCCGAGCTGGCCCGCCTCCTCGACGCGGACGCGCACACCGACCCCGGCACGGACGGGGACGGCGAGCAGCGCGCCCGGCTCGCGCCGCTGCTCGCCGGGCCCGCGCACCGGGCACAGATCTGTGCCGTCCGGCACGACCGCTGGGGCAGCCCGTCGCGGCTGCCGGGGCACGTCGCCGTCGTCGACACGCCGCGAGGGCGCTACCGGCTGACCCGCGGGACCGGCGCGCACGGCGGACCCGAGTGGTCCACCCTCGCCCCCGCGGGCGACGGCGAGCTGCGCGACCGGTTCGCGGAGCTGTTCAGTCCAGGTCGGAGTGCTGCATGAGCTGACGGCCCGCCTCGGTGATCGACCCGGACAGCGACGGGTACACCGAGAAGGTGTGGGCCAGGTCGTCCACACCGAGCCCGTTCTGGACCGCCATCGCGATCGGCAGGATCAGCTCGCTCGCGACCGGGGCGACCACGACACCACCGATGACCACGCCGGACGCCGGGCGGCAGAACAGCTTCACGAAGCCGCGGCGCAGCCCGCGCATCTTGGCGCGCGGGTTCGTCGACAGCGGCAGCATCACGGTGCGGGCCGGGACCTCACCGGAGTCGATCGCGTTCTGGCTGATCCCGACGGTCGCGATCTCGGGGCGGGTGAACACGTTCGCCGCGACGGTCCGCAGCCGGATCGGGGACACGCCCTCGCCCAGCGCGTGCCACATCGCGATCCGGCCCTGCATGGCCGCGACCGAGGCGAGCATGAGCACACCGGTGCAGTCGCCGGCCGCGTAGACGCCCGGCTCGGAGGTGCGCGAGACCTTGTCGACGGGGACGAACCCGCCGCGGTCGGTCTCGATGCCGATCTTCTCCAGGCCGAGGTCGGCGGTGTTCGGGATCGACCCGACGGTCATGAGGGCGTGCGAGCCCTCGACGACCCGGCCGTCGGACAGCGTGACGCGGACGCCGTCGCCGGTGTTCTCGACCGAGTCCGCGCGGGCGTGGGCGAGGATCTCGACGCCGCGCTCGGCGAAGACCTCCTCGAGCACGGCGGCGGCGTCGGCGTCCTCGTGCGGGAGGACCCGGTCCCGGCTGGAGACCAGGCTGACCCGGCACCCGAGCTCGACGTAGGCGGAGCAGAACTCCGCGCCGGTCACGCCCGACCCGATCACGATCAGGTGCTCGGGCAGCTCGTCGAGGTCGTAGAGCTGGCGCCAGTCCAGGATCCGGTCGCCGTCGGGGCGGGCGGAGTCCAGCACCCGCGGGGTGGCCCCGGTCGCGATGAGGACGACGTCGGCGACGAGCTCCTCGACCGTCCCGTCGGCGTGGGTGGCGGTCACCTCGTGCGCGGCGCGGGCCGCGGCGGGCCCGGCGAACTGCGCGGTGCCGGCGATGATCCGGACGCCCTCGTTCTCTAGCCGGGCCCGCACGTCGGCGGACTGGGCGAGAGCGAGGGACTTGACCCGCTCGTTGACCGCGGGCAGGTCGACCGCGGAGTTGCCGCGGTCCACCAGCACGCCGAGGTCCTCGGCACGGTGCAGGTCGACCCGGACGGCCGCGGAGGAGATGAAGGTCTTCGAGGGGACGCAGTCGTAGACGACGCAGGCGCCGCCCATCCCGTCCCGCTCGACGACGGTCACCTCGCTGCCGTGCTGTGCCGCGACGAGTGCGGCCTCGTACCCGGCCGGTCCGCCGCCCATGATGACGATGCGGGTCACGGGAGATCCCCCTGGAGAAGTCGGTGGTGGTGGACCGGCAGGCGGTCCCGCCCGCCGGCGTCGACGGGGCTCACAGTACGCGTGTCCCATCGTTACGACCGGGCGGGTCGAGGCCCCGCCGGGCTCCCCATTACCCTGCACGCGTGCCGCTGTATGCCGCGTACGGGTCGAACATGGACCCCGAGCAGATGAAGGAGCGCGCCCCGCACTCGCCGATGGCCGGGACCGGGTGGCTCCAGGGCTGGCGGCTGACGTTCGGCGGCGAGGACTACACCTGGGAGGGCGCGCTCTCCACCGTGGTGGAGGAGCCGGGCTCGCAGGTGTTCGTCGTGCTCTACGACGTCCCCGAGCACGACGAACGCCAGCTCGACCGCTGGGAGGGCGGCGAGCTGGGCATGCACAAGAAGCTGCGGCTGCGCGTCGCCACCCTCGACGGCAGCGTCCTCGCGTTCATCTACGTGCTGAACGCCTACGAGGGCGGGGACCCGTCGGCCCGCTACCTGGGCGTGATCGCCGACGCCGCGGAGACCGCGGGCGCCCCGGACGACTACGTCAACGAGCTGCGCAGCAGGCCCAGCCGCAAGTCCTCCCCCGGCAACCAGTCCTGACCGGCCGCACCGGCTGACGACGACGGCCCGGCCCCCGCGAGGGGACCGGGCCGTCGTCGTTCACCGCGGGAGACGGTGGTTCAGGAGGCCGCCTGCGCCAGCGCGGACAGCGCGGCCTGCACCAGCACCCGCGACCCGAACGGCAGGGCCCGCTCGTCGAGGTCGAAGGTCGGCTGGTGGATGTCCCGCTGCTTGCCGGTGCCCGACCACACCCCGAGCCGCGCCATGGCGCCCGCGGAGTGCTCCAGGTACCAGGCGAAGTCCTCGCCGCCGGAGGACTGCTCCGTGGACGCGTCGGCGACCTCGCCACCGACGGTCACCGCGGCGTCGCGCAGCATCCCGGTGGACACCGCGTCGTTGACGACCGGCGGGACACCGCGGACGTGGTCGAGCACGTAGCCGACACCGGTCGGGGCCAGCACGGACGCGACGAGCGCCCGCAGCTTCTCCTCGAGCTCGGTCCAGGTGGCGTGGTCGGCGGTGCGCAGGGTGCCGCGCAGCAGGCCGGACTGCGGGATCGCGTTCGCCGCGTCCCCGGCGTGCACCGCGCCCCAGGTCAGGACGGTGCCCGAGCGCGGGTCGACGTGGCGGGTCAGCAGCAGCGGCACCTGCGTGGCCAGCAGCCCGAGCGCCTGCACGAGGTCGGCGGTCAGGTGCGGGCGCGAGGTGTGCCCGCCCGGGGAGGTCAGCCGGACCTCGATGAGGTCGCAGGCCGAGGTGATCGGCCCGACCCGGGTGCCGAGCCGTCCGACCTCCAGGCGCGGGTCGCAGTGCAGCGCGAAGATCCGCTGCACGCCCTCCATCACGCCCTGTTCGACGGCGTCGAGCGCGCCGCCCGGCTGCACCTCCTCGGCCGGCTGGAACACCAGCCGGACCCGGCCGGGCAGCGACGGCGCGGACTGCAGCGCCAGCGCCGCGCCGAGCAGCATCGCGGTGTGCGCGTCGTGCCCGCAGGCGTGCATGACGCCGGGCACCTCGGAGGCGAACGGCAGACCGGTCTGCTCCTGCAGGGGCAGCGCGTCCATGTCCGCGCGCAGGGCGACCAGCGGCTCGCCGTGCCCCACCTCGCAGACGACACCGGTGCCGCCGCGCAGCGTGCGCGGCTCCAGACCGGCCCGCAGCAGGGTCTCCGCGACCCGCGCGGTCGTGAGGTGCTCGCGACGGGCCAGCTCGGGCTGGGCGTGGATCGCACGGCGCCAGCCGACGATCTCGCCCTTGTGCGCCCGCATCCACGACTCCAGCCAGGCCGGACCCGTGCCGGAGCCGAGATCGTCGACCGCGGGATCGGTGATCTCCGGGAGCTCGGTGCGGGTCTGCAGCGCAGTCACCTTGTCCTCCTCGTACTGGCCCTCGGCGGGAACGGCCCGCATGTCCGCGGTCGACGCGGACGGCGTTCGGTCGTCTCCCACCACCCATGATGGTGCTCACCCGTCCGGCGGTGTTCCAGTCGAAATCGTCCGTTCACGCCACGGGGCGGCAAGGGGTCGGCGAGCTGCTGCCAGCGGGTTCACCGCTCCAGGTGAACGGCCGCGTGCGACCGTTCCTCCCGTCGGCGAACGGCCGTCCTCGCCGTTCACCGGCGGTTCGGACGCCCGTCACGGGGAACTCCCCGGACGACGACACCGACCCGCGGCCGGAACGCCACCGGACCGTGACCGTCCGCACGCCCGGCCCGCCGCGGCGGCCGTCCGGCGTCCCGGAACGACCAGTGTCGTCACACACCGTCACCGCTGTGCACCGGCGGTGACGATCCCGGCCGGGAACGGTGTGCGGGGACGGGCCGCGCGGGCACGATGGAACAATCGGCGCCGTGTCCGTTCCCGAGGGCGAGGTCCAGCGCCGACAGTTCGCCGGGCGGTACCGCGTCGACGGTCCGCTCGGGAGCGGCGCGATGGGCACCGTCTGGTCGGGTTTCGACGAGGTCCTGCACCGCCGCGTCGCGCTCAAGGAGCTGAAGATCCCCGACGGCATCCCGGCCGGGGAGAAGCTGGAGCTGCGGGAACGCATCATGCGGGAGGCCCGGGCACTGGCCGGGCTGTCGCACCCCAACGTCGTGACCGTCTTCGACGTGCTCGACTCCGGCGGCGACGAGCCGCTGGTGGTCATGGAGCTGGTGCCGTCGAAGAACCTGGCCGCGGCGATCACCGAGCTGGGCAGGCTCGACGCCGCGCAGGCCGGCGTCGTCGGGCACGGCACCGCGGCGGCGCTGCGGGCCGCGCACCGGGCCGGGATCACCCACCGCGACGTGAAGCCCGGCAACGTCCTGATCTCCGACGACGGCCGGATCAAGCTCACCGACTTCGGCATCGCCCGCAACGAGTCCGACGCGCCGATGACCTCCGCGGGCCTCGTGCTCGGCTCGCCCGCCTACATCGCGCCCGAGGTCGCCGCGGGCCAGCCGGTCACGCCGGCCGCGGACCTGTGGGGCCTCGGCGCGACGCTCTGGGCCGCCGTCGAGGGCCGCCCGCCCTACGACGTCGACGGTGACCCGGTCCGCACCATCACCGAGGTCGTCGACGGTCCCGTCCCCGCGCCGACGGTCACCGGCCCGCTCGCCGAGGTCATCGCCGGGCTGATGGTCAAGGAGCCGGCGGGCCGGATGCCGCTCGACGAGGTCCGGGCCCGGCTGCGCCCGCTGCTCGCCGACCCGGACGACCCGATCTTCCCCGGCTCCCCGGACGTGCCGACCGTGATGGCGCGGGTGCCCGCACCGACCGGCGCGGCCCCGGCACCGGCACCGCCGCGGGTCGCCGCACCGCCCCCGCCCGTACCGGTCGGCCCCACCGGCACCGGCACCTACGGCCGCGTCCCGGTGACCGACCCCGTGCCCGCGCCGGCACCGCCGCCCGCCGAGCCGCCGCGCCCCCGGCAGGCCCGCCCGTCGTCGCGGGGGGCGGCGCCCGCCCGTACCGCGGCGGCCGGCCCGACCACCGTGCTCGGCGCCGTCCCGCTGGTGCTCGGCGGCGCCCTGATCGTGCTGCTCGGCGCGCTCGCCGGGTTCGCCGGGGTCCGCGCGCTGGCCGGGCAGGAACCGCTGTCGACGGTCACCGTCGCCACCGACCGGTCGCTGCGCACCACCTACCCGGACCCGCTCGGCTTCACGGTGCCGGTGCCCGACGGCTGGACCCAGTTCCGCTCGCCCGCCCCCGACGGCTCGGTCGTCGTCCGCTTCGTCAGCCCGGACGGCCGTCAGGAGCTGTCGGTCCGGGCGGCGACCTCGGTCGGGGCCGTCACCGACGCCCTCACCCCCGAGGCGCTGGGCGTCGACCCGGTCGAGGCCGGACCGGTCGAGCAGCTGCCCGACGGCTCCAGCCAGGTCGCGCTCACCACCGGCAGCGGCAGCGCGCAGCGCAGCACGCTGATGCGCATCATTCCCGGCCGCGACCAGCTCGGCGGGGTCTGGGTACTGCAGCTGACCTCCCCCGCCGGCCGCGCCGAGGACGCCGTCGCGGGCCTGTTCGACGCCGTCGCCTCGGGCTTCCGCGCCACCCCGGGCTGAACCGGCCACGGCGCCGGCGCCCCCTAGGCTGGCGCGCATGGCCGACACCGCCGACCCCACCGCTCGCGCCCACGCCGCCGCCGCCGAGCTCGCCCGCCGCACCGGCACCGACGCCCACGACGTGGCGGTGGTCCTGGGCTCCGGCTGGCGTCCGGCCGCCGACGTCCTCGGCACCCCGGACACCGAGGTCCCGATGGCCGAGCTGCCCGGGTTCGTCGCGCCGTCCGCGGTCGGCCACGGCGGCACCGCCCGCTCGCTGCGCATCGGCGACACCCGGGTGCTGGTCCTGCTCGGGCGCACCCACCTCTACGAGGGCCACGGGATGGACCCGGTCGTGCACGGCGTCCGCACCGCCGCGGCGGCCGGTGTCCGCACGGTCGTGCTGACCAACGCGGCGGGCGGCATCACCGAGGGCCTGTCGGTCGGGCAGCCGGTGCTGATCTCCGACCACCTCAACCTGCTGGCGCGCTCGCCGCTGCACGGCGCGCACTTCGTCGACCTCACCGACGCCTACTCCCCGCGGCTGCGCGCCGCCGCCCGCGAGCTGGACCCGTCGCTGGTCGACGGCGTCTACGCCGGGCTGCCCGGTCCGCACTTCGAGACCCCGGCCGAGATCCGGATGCTGCGCACGCTGGGTGCGGACCTGGTCGGGATGTCCACCGTCGCCGAGACGATCGCCGCCCGCGCCGCCGGGCTGGAGGTCGCCGGCATCTCGCTGGTCACCAACCTGGCCGCGGGCCTGTCCGGGCAGCCGCTGAACCACCAGGAGGTCCTCGACGCCGGCGCCGCGGCGGCGACCCGGATGGGCTCGCTGCTGCGCGACCTCGTCGGCCGCATCTGATGGTGCTCCCGGGGCCGCTGCGCGACGCGGCGCTGCGCTGGATCGCCGACGACCCCGACCCGGCCACCCGGGCCGAGCTGCAGCGCGTGCTGGCCACCGCGATGGCCGGCGGCGACGGCGCCGCGGCGGCCGGCGACGAGCTGGCCGACCGGCTGTCCGGGCCGCTGCGCTTCGGCACCGCCGGGCTGCGGGGGCCGGTGCGGGCCGGGCCGTCGGGGATGAACGTCGCCGTCGTGACCCGGGCGACCGCCGGGCTGGCCGCCCACCTGACCCGGACCACGGGCACCGGGCGGGTCGTCGTCGGCCGGGACGCCCGGCACGGGTCGGCGGCGTTCGCCGAGGCCACCGCCCGGGTGCTGACCAGCGCCGGGTTCACCGTGACCCTGCTCGACGGCCCCGTCCCCACCCCGCTGGTGGCCTTCGCCGTGCGCCACCTCGGCGCGGTCGCCGGGATCGCCGTCACCGCCTCGCACAACCCGCCCGCGGACAACGGCTACAAGGTCTACCTCGCCGACGGCGCGCAGCTCGTGGGCCCCGACGACGCCGCCATCGAGGACGCGATCACCGCCGCCCCGCCCGCGGTGTCGGTGCCGCTCGGGCCGCTGCCGGACCCGGCGGAGGTCACCGGCGCCTACCTGGACCGGGTCGCGACGCTGTCGCGGAACACCGGGGTGCCCGCGCCGCGGATCGCGCTCACCCCGATGCACGGCGTCGGCGGCGCGACCGCGGTCGCCGCGCTCGCCCGGGCCGGGGTGCTCGACGTCGCCGTCGTCGCGAGCCAGGCCGTGCCCGACCCCGACTTCCCGACGGTCGCCTTCCCGAACCCGGAGGAGCCCGGCGCGACCGACGCGCTGCTCGCGCTGGCCGCCCGGAGCGGCGCGGACCTCGCCGTCGCGCTGGACCCGGACGCCGACCGGTGCGCGCTCGGCGTCGCCTTCGGTGACGGCTGGCGGATGCTGTCCGGCGACGAGACCGGCGTGCTGCTCGGCGACCACCTCCTGCGGACCGGGACCGCGGCGGACCCGCTGGTCGCGACGACCGTCGTGTCGTCGTCGATGCTCGCCCGGGTCGCGGCCGCCCGCGGGGCCCGCTCCGCCGAGACCCTCACCGGGTTCAAGTGGATCGTGCGGGCCGGCGACGGGCTCGTCTTCGGCTACGAGGAGGCGATCGGGCTCTGCGTCGACCCCGACGGCGTCCGGGACAAGGACGGCGTCTCCGCCGCCGTCGTCGCCGCGGACCTGGTGCGCGGGCTCGCCGCGGCCGGGTCGTCGGTGCCGCGGCGGCTCGACGAGCTGGCCGCGGAGTTCGGCGTGCACGCCACCCGGGGGGTCTCGATCCGGATGGCCCCCGTCGAGCGCGACGCCGCCGTCGCCCGGCTGCGCGACGCACCCCCGGCCGGCTGGGAGGCCGACCGCCCGGCCCCCGACGTGCTGCGGCTGCGGCGCCCCGGGACCCGCGTGGTGATCCGCCCGTCGGGGACCGAGCCGAAGCTCAAGGCCTACCTGGAGGTCGTGGAGGACCCCACCGGCGACGTGGCCGCGGTGCCGGCGTCGCGGGCCGTCGCCGCGGAGCGCCTCGACGCGCTGCGCACGGAGGTCGACGGGATGCTCGCCGGATGAGCGCGCGCCTGCTCCTGGTCCACCACACGCCGTCCCCCGCCACCGCGGAGCTGCTCGCCGAGGTCCGCGCGGGCGCGTCCGACCCGGACATCACCGGGGTGGAGGTCGTCGCCCGCGCCGCCCTGGCCGCGACGGCGAGCGACCTGCTCGCCGCGGACGCCGTCGTCCTCGGGACGCCGGCGAACATCGGCTACATGTCCGGCGCGCTCAAGCACTTCCTCGACCAGGTCTTCTACGTCTGCGCCGACGACACCCGCGGCCTGCCCTACGGGCTGTGGGTGCACGGCGGCTCGGACACCTCCGGCGCGACCCGCTCGGTGACGACGGTGGCCGGGGCGATGGGCTGGACCGCGGCGGCCGCGCCGGTCGAGGTCGCGGGTCCCCCGGACGCCGCCGCCCGGGCCGCGTGCCGCGAGCTGGGCGCGGTCGTGGCCGCGACCGTCATGCCGGAGGGCTGAGCTACCGGCGCCCAGTGGCGGGCCCGATCCCGAGGTGCGCCTCGATCCGGTCGGCCCACACCGACGCGATCGTGCGGTAGGCGCCCGGTCCGGCGTGCAGGCCGTCCGCGGTCCGCCCGGCGGGGAACAGGGTGGCGGTGTCGACGAACTCCACCGAGTGCCCGGCCGCCCGGTGCGCGGCGGCGACCCGGGGCAGGTACTCGGCCAGCCGCGCCCGCTCGGCCCGCTGTTTCGGCAGCGGCGCCCACACCCCGGCCATGATCACGTGGGTGTGCGGTGCGGCCGCGAACACGCGGTCCAGCAGCCGGTCCAGGCTCGCCGCCGTCGCCCGCGCGCTCGCGCCCTGCAGCAGGTCGTTGGTCCCGGCGTGCAGCAGCACGACGTCCGGCTGCGCGGCCAGCACCCAGCCGCCCGTCATCGGCACCATCCGGGCCGCCGTCCAGCCGGAGCGGCCCTCGTGGTCGGTGTCGGGCAGCGCGTCCGGCCCGGAGCTGCGGGAGCCGACGTAGTCGATGCGGACGCCGTCGGCGGCCAGGCGCTGCCACAGCGGGAGGCGGTAGCCGGCCGTCGCCGGGCTCCCCACCCCGACCGTCGACGACGCGCCCAGCGGCATCACCCGCACCACCCCGGGCTCGTCGACGGCGGCGGGCACCTCGGCGTCTTCCGGCCGGTCCGCCGCGGGCAGCGCCGACAGGGCGACCGCGGCCACCGTCGCCACGACCCCGGTGAGGATGCGGCGGGAGGGCCTCACGGCGGACTCAGACCGCGCCGAACTGGCGGTCCCCGGCGTCGCCGAGGCCGGGGACGATGAACGCGGAGTCGTTGAGCCGCTCGTCGATGCTGGCGGTCACCATCCGGACCGGCAGCCCGGACGCGCGCAGCCGCTCCACGCCCTCCGGCGCGGACAGCGCGCAGAGGACCGTCACGTCGTCGGCGCCACGGCGGGTCAGCAGCTCCACGGTGTGCACCATCGAGCCGCCGGTGGCCAGCATCGGGTCGAGCACGAACACCGGCCGCCCGACGAGGCTGTCGGGCAGCGACTCCATGTAGGGCACCGGCTGGTGGGTCGTCTCGTCGCGGGCCATGCCGACGAAGCCCATCTGCGAGTCCGGGATCAGGTTCAGCGCGGCCTCGGCCATCCCCAGCCCGGCCCGCAGCACGGGGACGAGCACCGGCGGGACGGCGAGCCGGTGGCCGACCGTGCGCGAGACGGGGGTGTGGATCCGGTCCTCGGCCAGCGGCGCCGAGCGGGTGGCCTCGTAGACCAGCATCAGGGTGAGCTCGCGCAACGCCGCCCGGAAGGTGGCGTTGTCGGTGCGGGCGTCCCGCATGGTGCTGAGCCGGGCCCGCGCGAGCGGGTGGTCGACGACGATCGTGTCCACGGGCGCACAGCCTACGGCGGCCGGGCCGCGAGGAGATCCCCCGTGAGGAGGCGCCCGGCCCACCGATCCGGTGCCGTCGCCCCGCCGGGCCGTGGGACCCGACGGCCGGACGCGCTCCGTGTCCTGCGACGATGCCGTCCCGTGACCGGACGGACACCGGGACGTCACTCGCGGACGTTGACACGGATGCGTGTCACGGTTCACGAAGCGTGAGAAGCACGCGCTCACCGACGGGTGACGCCGGGACCGGCCGGATGCACCTCCTCGTCCTCCCGGGTGAGGCCGCGGACACCGTCGCAGACCTTGCGTGACAGCCGATCCCCGAGCGGAACCGTGATCACCAACGGTGGCCGGTCGGACACGTCCGGTTCCCCGGATCGCGTGATCGACCGCGTGGAGTGCCACGATCAGCACGCGCGGTCGCCGATCTCGCGATTCACCTGACCCGAACGGGTGGTATGGCCGAAACGGTGTCACATCGAGGGCACCGCCGACGCTGTACTAGACGACAAGGAGGTGATCCGATGCCGGAGAACACGACTTCCGAGGAGCAGACGTTGATCGCTGCTGCGGAAAAGCTCACGCAGTGCGACGGATACGTTGTTCTGGCGGTGGACCCGCAGACCGGGGAGGTGGACGCGCACGGCCCGTTCGATGGGATGACGGCGACCATCAAGGCCGACCAGCTGCGACGCGACTTCGACCGGGGTGGACTCGAGGACGTGTCCATCGGAGTGGTCCGACTGCACTCCCAGGCCTGACCCCGCACGACCGTGATCCGCCGGGCCGGCGACACCCGAGGTGGTGGGACCGGCCGGCGGAAGGACGCGACGATAGGCTCGCCCCGTGGCAAGCGACATCGTCCCGATCCGGCTCGCTCTCACCCGGGGCGACGTGGTCACCCTGTGGGCTCCCCCATGGCGCGAGGACGGCGAGGAGTGGGAAGCCTTCCTCGGCGACGACGAGCACGTGTTCGTCTTCGACGAGGTGGCCGGTCTCGCCGCGTTCGTGCGGACCGCACCCGAGCACGACCTGACCGACCACCCCGCGTGGTCGGCGGTCCCCGGGCTCGCGGTCGCCGAGCTGACCCCCGACGCCGTCCACCGGTACGACCTGGTCGGTCTGCCGGAGCTGGCCGCCGCCGACCCGGACGCGCTGACCGTGCAGGAGCTGCACGAGACCGTCTCGATCGTCCGGTCGCTGGCCGACGTCTGCGACCTCTCCGACGTGATCGCCGCGCTCGACGGCGAGCCCACGTTCGCGCTGCTCCGCGAGGGCGAGCAGGCCTTCGCCGGACGTGACGGCGCCAAGCGCTGGACCGCGCTGTCCGAGGCGATCGCGACGCACTGGGACGGGATCGTCGACACCGTCGACGACCTCGTCGCCACCCCGGACGTCGACGCCGGGGCGCTGGACAAGGCGCGCGCCGAGGAGCAGGAGCTCCGCGACCGTGTCGCCGAGCAGCCCCTCGACGACGACGAGGCCCTCGAGGCCGCCGCGCTCGCCGCGGGCACCGAGGACGCCGACACCGCCGAGGAGGAGCCGACCGGCTTCTGGGCCGAGGTCGGCATCGACCCGATCCGCATCGAGGTCGGCGACCGCTCCGTGGTCAGCCTGCGCTGCTACCTCGACGACAAGCCGGTCTTCCTCGGCTCCGACGGCCGGATCGACGTGTTCGGCTCCGAGCGTGCGCTGTTCCGGGCGCTGGCCGACCGGGAGCACCCCGCCGTGGCCGGGACCGACCTGACCGCGGCCGTCACCTTCGCCGAGGTGCTCGACGCGGCCGCCGTCGGCGAGCTCGACGGCGGCGTCGAGGACATGAACACCTACGTGCTGACCGGGATCGGCCCCGACCTCGCCGAGGGCGTGCTCGACCTGGACCCGGTCCAGCTCGACCTGGCCTCGGAGCTGCTGACCGACGTCGGCGAGTGGGCCGGGGACCCCGAGCCCGCCGAGGTCCTCGCCGAGTCCAACAGCCTCGGCTGGCTCGTGTCGTTCGTCGTGCGACCGGACCCGACGCGGATGGCGCCCAGCCCGCCGTTCACCCAGGAGGCGCAGTCCTGGGGCGAGCTCGTCGCCGGGCTCGAGGCCCGGCTGCGGGAGCACTAGCGCGACAGGGCCTCGTACCCGGGCTTGATGACGTCCTCGATCAGGGCCAGACGCTCGTCGAACCCGATGAACGCGGACTTCATCGCGTTGACGGTGAACCAGCGCAGGGTGTCCCAGCCGTAGCCGAAGGTCTCGGCCAGGTCGTACATCTCGCTGGTCATCGTGCAGCCGGACATCAGCCGGTTGTCGGTGTTGACCGTGACCCGGAACCGCAGGTCGGTGAGCAGCCCGATGGGATGCTCGGCCAGCGACGACGCGGCGCCGGTGTGCACGTTCGAGGTCGGGCACATCTCCAGCGGGATGCGGCTGTCGCGGACCCAGGCGGCGAGACGGCCCAGGTGCGGGCCGTCGTCGGTGACGGTGATGTCGTCGACGATCCGGACGCCGTGTCCGAGCCGGTCGGCGCCGCACCACTGCACGGCCTCCCAGATCGACGGCAGCCCGAACGCCTCACCGGCGTGGATGGTGACGTGGGCGTTCTGCTGACGGACGTACTCGAACGCGTCGAGGTGGCGGGTGGGCGGGAACCCCTTCTCGGCGCCGGCGATGTCGAACCCGACCACGCCGGAGTCGCGGTGGCGCACGGCCAGCTCGGCGATCTCCCGGGACCGGGCGGCGTGCCGCATCGCGGTGAGCAGGGTGCCGACCCGGATGGTGTTCCCGGCCGCCGCGGCGCGGGCGGTGCCGATCCGGAACCCGTCGAGGACGGCCGCGATGACGGCGTCGAGGTCCAGACCGCCCTCGACGTGCAGCTCGGGGGCGAAGCGCACCTCGGCGTAGACGACGCCGTCGGCGGCCAGGTCCTCGGCGGCCTCGGCCGCGACCCGGGTCAGCGCCTCGCGGGTCTGCAGCACGGCGACGGTGTGCCCGAAGGTCTCGAGGTAGCGGACCAGCGAGCCGGAGTGGGCGGCACCGAGGAACCAGGCCGCGAGCTCGCCGGGGTCGGTGGTGGGGAGCTTGTCGTAGCCGTACTCGCGGGCCAGGTCGACGACGGTCCCGACCCGCAGGCCGCCGTCGAGGTGGTCGTGCAGGAGCACCTTGGGGGCACGGCGGACGGCGTCGCGGGTGACCGGGACGGGAGCGGTGGGATCTGCCACTCGGGCACGGTACCGAGCGGCGTGGCGCGCGACGACCGGCGCCCGGACCTGCCATGATCGACCCGATCCGGGTGCGGAGACATGCCCCGGACGGCTCAGCACAACACCGTCCGTCGACCCTCGTACGGCGGTCGCTACCCTCTGGGCACTCCCCACTTGGCTCAGAGGAAGCGCAGCAGGTGCCATGAGCGACACTTCGAACCTCTCGTTCGACCGGATGCGCGGCATGCTCATGCGAGCGGCCGAGATCCGTGACAGCGAACAGCAGCAGATCTTCGACTCCCTCGACGAGATCCACGCCCGGCTGGCGGCCCTGGACGCCATCGGCACCGTGCGCAAGAAGCTCACCGAACTCCCCGACCGGACCGAGCTGAACGTCCTGGCCGAGCGCCTCGACGAGACCGTGTCCAAGCTCGACAACACCGAGATCGTGCTCGGCGCGATCACCCGGGCCATCGAGTCCCTGCCGGACAAGCTGGCCAAGCCGATCGCCCAGCTCGACGGGCGGCTCGACGGCATGGGCGGGCGCCTCGAGGGCGTCTCGGGCCGGATGGACGGCCTCGACGACCGCCTGGGCGGCCTGCACAAGCGCCTCGACGACCTGGACAACCGCCTCGACCGGCACGAGATGCGGCTCGACGCGATGCCGAACGCCGTCGCCTCCCCGATCAAGGAGCGTGTCGACGGCGTCGAGCGTCAGGTGCGCGAGCAGCTCGACGCGGCCGTGCACTCCTTCGAGGAGACCGGCGAGGGCCTGCGCAACCTGCTGGGCGACACCTCGGTGGGCCTGCACCGCCGCCTGGAGGACCTGGCCCAGCGCCCGGCCGTCGACCCGGCCCCGGCGTTCGACGCCCTCACCGAGCGGCTGGAGGCCCTCTCCGCCCGTCTGGAGGAGGTCGGCACCCGGCTCGACTCGGTCGAGTCCGGTCTCGACGGCAAGCTGACCGACCTGGACGGGTCGGTCAAGGAGCGGGTCGGCAAGCTCGGCGGGTCCCTGAAGGACCGCCTGGGCGAGCTCGACGGCTCGGTCACCGAGCGGCTGTCGTCGCTGTCGGAGGCCGTCGACGGCCGGTTCGACGCGCTCGGCGAGAGCGTCGACGGGAAGCTCGACAAGCTGACCGGCGACGTCGACGGCCGCCTCGACAAGCTGACCGGGGAGGTCGACACCCGCCTGGAGAAGCTGTCCGGCGACGTCTCGACGCTCTCCGCGGGCGTCGACGACCGGCTGGCCGGCCTCGACTCCGTGCTGCGCGACCGTCCGGACACCGGCTCGGTCACCGACCTGGTCACCAAGGCCAACGCCGAGTCCGAGCGCCGCAACGCCAGCCAGCTCGACGAGGCCATGGCGACGTTCGCGGAGCTGATCATGGGCCGGGGTGGGCAGTACGCCCAGCAGGCCCCGCCGCCCCCGCCCCGCCCGGCCCAGCGCCGCGGCCGGGCCAAGGTCGCGGTGAAGAGCCAGAACGGTGCCTCCGCCGCCGACCTGGTCGGCGACGACCCGGACGACTGAGCCGCCGGCCCCGGCACGACACCGCGCACGCCGCGTCCCGCACCCCGGGGCGCGGCGTGCGTGCGTCCGGGCCCGGCACACCGGGTGGGCCGATCGGCCGGTGACAACCGGCCGCGACGGCCCCATCCTCTCCGCACCGCTGCCGGTGGACGGAGGTCGTCGTGGATCCTGCCCTCAGCTTCTACCAGAGCCTCAGCTCGATCAGCTTCACGCTGCTCGGCCTGTGGTTCACCGTGCTCGGGCTGTCCCACGGCGGATGGCGCAGCGACCCGCTGCTGCACCGCAGCACCCTGCACGTGGCGCTGCACTTCTTCCTGCCGGGCCTGATGGGCCTGGGCTCGACGCTGGCCGCGGGCAACGGCCTGATGTGGCGGATCACGTTCGGCCTGCTCGGGACGGTGGGGCTGGTCGAGTCGCTGCTGTTCCTGCGCCACCGCCAGGGGACCGCGGCGCGCACGGTGCGGCTGCTGCGCGCCGCCGACCCGCTGCTGTACGCCCTCGTCGTCGCCGTGGTGTTCCTGCCGGGCCCGGTCGCCGGGACGACGCCGCTGCAGCTGGAGGGTGTGGTCACCGGGCTGCTGTTCGTGGCCGGGCTCTGCTACCTGTGGTTCGCGTTCGCGCAGCGGGCGCCGCTGCCCGCCCCTCCTGCCGCGCCGGCCCCGCGGGCACCGGCGTCGCCGGCGGCCCCGCGGGCACCGGAGCGGGCGGCGCCGCCGGTCGTCTGAGGGTCAGCGGCGGGCGAGGCGGCGGAAGACGGCGTCGAGCTCGGACACCTTCAGCACCCGCATCCCGGCGACGGCCAGCGGCAGCGCGATCAGCGCGCCCCCGACCAGCAGGGTCCAGGCGCGGGCCACGTCCGGCCAGTCCGCCAGCACCGGGCCCAGCAGCCGGGTGAGCCCCCAGGCGACGGCGGCGGCGACCGCGGAGGCGGACGCGACCTTGGCCAGGCACACCAGGACCTCGCCGGAGCGGGCCCGCCCGAGGCGGCGGCGCAGCAGCCACTGCCCGAGCACCGCGCCCCCGACGAACGAGAGCCCGTTGGCCGCGGCCAGGCCGAGGACGACCTGCTCGGGCGGGAGCAGCAGCGGGCAGGCGAGCAGCAGCGGGATCTTGACCCCGACCATGCCGACCTGGACGAGCGTCGGGGTGCGGGAGTCGGTCATCGCGTAGAACACGCGCATCTGCAGCATCGTCACCGCGTAGGGCAGCAGCCCGAACGCCGACCAGGCCACGGCCTGGCCGAGCCGCTCGGCACCGGTACCGCTGCCGGCGCCGACGGAGAACAGCGCGGTGCCCAGGGAGGGGCCGAACGCCGTCATCACGGCCGCGATCGGCACGAGCCCGACGGTGGACAGGCGCGCGCCGAGCGAGAGGTCGGTGACGACCTGGTCGACGTCGCCCTTCGCCGCGGCCCGGCTCATCCGCGGCATCAGCGCGGTCAGCAGCGACACCCCGAGCACCCCGTACGGGACCTGCAGCAGCAGCCACGCATTCATGTAGGTCGCGACCGACCCCTCGGACGCCGACGCGGCGACCCGGGTGGTGACGATGTAGCCGGCCTGCCCGACCAGCACATAGGCGACGATCCACAGCGCCATCCCGCCGGCCAGCGACAGCCGCGGGTCCCAGCCCCACACCGGGCGGTAGCGGAACCCGATCCGGCGCATGAACGGGATCAGCACCAGTGCCTGCACGACGATGCCCAGCGTCGTCCCGACCCCGAGCACGAGCAGTTTCGGGTCCCCCATCCGCACCGGGTCGACCGAGATCTCCCCCGGCACCAGCACGTAGACGACCAGCACGCCGAGCAGCACGACGTTGTTCAGCACCGGCGCCCAGGCGAACGGCCCGAACACCTGCTTCGAGTTCAGGACCGCGCCGAGCAGCGCGCCGATCCCGTAGAAGAAGATCTGCGGCAGCAGCAGCCAGGCGAACGCCGTGGCCAGGGCCGGGTTGGCCTGCCCGGTGTCGCCCGAGCCGAGGTAGAGCCGGGTCAGCAGCGGGGCGGCGGCCATCGCGATCAGGGTCGCGACCAGCAACGCGGCCCCGACGACGGTGAGCAGACGCCGGGTGAAGCGTTCGCCGCCGTCGGCGTCCTCGGCCTGGGCGCGGACCAGCACCGGGATCATCACGCTGGTCAGGACCCCGCCGAGCAGCAGCTCGTAGACGATGTTCGGCAGGGTGTTCGAGATCGTGTAGGAGTCGTTGACGACCGCGAACCCCAGCACCGCGACCAGCGCGAGGTTCCGGACGAAGCCGGTGAGCCTGCTGACCAGGCTGGCGATCGCGATCATCCCGGAGGAGCGCACCAGCGACCCGGTGTGCTCCGCGCCGCCCGACGGCGTCGCCGCGTCCCCGCCCGGGGCGGCCCCGGGGGCGGGTGCCCCGGGGACCATGCCCCGGTCCGGTGCGGGAGCGCCCGCGGGGGGCGTCGCGCCGTCCGCGGCCCGGGGCGGCTCGGCCGGCCGGGCGAGCGGCGCGGTCGGCTCGCCCGCGTCGGGCACCCGGCCGGGCCCGGTGCCGTCGGCGGGACGGCCGCCGGAGCCCAGCGGACGGGTCACCTCCGCGGCACCCTCCGGGGGCGTCCGCGGGGCCGGGCGGTGCCCCGCGCCCATCACCGGTCGGGGGAACGGCTCGCGCCGTACCACCGCGGGATGGGGCGCCCGCTCCGCCGCTCGTCGGTCCTCACGCATCGTGGTCCATCGTGCCGGATCGGAATCCTCGCGCCGACGCCCGCCCGGCCGTCGTACCCGGCCCACCCGGCGGGCGCACCGGGCGCACGTCACGGCGCAGCGACGAGTGGCGTCCGGTCAGCCGGCCCGGCGGACGTCCAGGACGAGGTCGCGTGCCGGCGGCGGGTCCGTGGTGATCATCAGCGCCGCGCCGGCGAGCAGCCGGCGGGCGGCGGGGAGCCGGGCGTCGTCGTCGGTGTGCAGCTCGGCGAGCGGGGTGCCGGGACGGACCTCGTCGCCCGGGTCGACCAGCAGCCGGACCCCGGCCCCGGCCTGCACCGGGTCCTCCTTGCGGGCGCGCCCGGCGCCGAGCTTCCAGGCCGCGGTGCCGACGGCGAGTGCGTCGGCCCCGGCGAAGATCCCGGACCGCTCGGCGACGACCGTCTCGACGTGCGTGGCCACCGGCAGCGGCGCGGACGGGTCCCCGCCCTGCGCGGCGACCATCCGCTCCCACACGTCGTACGCGGCACCGGAGGCGAGCACGGCGGCCGGGTCGGCGTCGGGCAGACCGGCGAGGGCGAGCATCTCCGTGGCCAGCGCGACGGTGAGCGACACCAGGTCGGCCGGTCCCCCACCACGCAGCACCTCGACCGACTCGGCGACCTCCAGGGCGTTGCCGACGCAGCGGCCCAGCGGGCGGGACATGTCGGTGAGCAGCGCGGTGGTCGGGAGGCCGTGGGCGGCCCCGATCGCGGTCATCGCGTCGGCGAGCTCCCCGGCGCGCGGCAGGGTCTTCATGAACGCGCCGGACCCCACCTTCACGTCGAGGACCAGCCCGCCGGTGCCCTCGGCGAGCTTCTTGCTCATGATCGAGCTGGCGATCAGCGGGACGGACTCGACGGTGCCGGTGACGTCGCGCAGTGCGTAGAGCCGCTTGTCGGCGGGGGCGAGCGTGGGCGTCGTCGCACAGACGACCGCGCCGACCTCCCGCAGCTGCGCGGTGATCTCGTCGGTGGTCAGCGAGGCGCGCCAGCCGGGGATGGCCTCCAGCTTGTCCAGGGTGCCGCCGGTGTGGCCGAGCCCGCGGCCGGACAGCTGCGGCACCGCCGCCCCGCAGGCCGCGACGAGCGGCGCCAGCGGCAGCGTGATCTTGTCCCCGACGCCGCCGGTGGAGTGCTTGTCGACCAGCGGGCGTCCGACGTCGCCGAAGTCGAGGACCTCGCCGGAGTCGATCATCGCCTGGGTCCAGTGCGCGATCTCGCCGGGCTCCATGCCGTTGAGCAGGATCGCCATGGCCAGCGCGGCCATCTGCTCGTCGGCGACCTCGCCGCGGGTGTAGGCGTCGACCACCCAGTCGATCTGGGCCTTCGACAGCGTGCGGCAGTCGCGCTTGGCCGCGATGACCTCGACCGCGGAGAAGCTCACGGGAGGTCCTCCGGGCCGAACGCGTCGGGCAGCACCTCGGTGAACGGCAGCACCCCGCGCGGGGTGTCGCAGAGCAGGGCGGCGCCGCCGAACTCGTGGAGCACCTGGCGGCAGCGTCCGCACGGCATGAGCAGGTCACCGTCGCCGGAGCGGCAGGCGACCGCGAGCAGCCGTCCGCCGCCGGAGAGACGCAGCTGCCCGGCGAGGGTCACCTCGGCGCAGACGCCGAGGCCGTAGGAGGCGTTCTCGACGTTGCAGCCGGTGACCACCCGCCCGTCGTCGACGAGTGCGGCCGCGCCGACGTGCAGCCGGGAGTACGGCGCGTACGCCCAGGCCGCGGCCTGCACCGCGGCGGCCCGCAGGGCGTCCCAGTCCGGGACCGGTGCGTCAGGCGGCACCATGTCCGCGCCCGCTCCGGACGGTCCCCCGCCTGCCATCTAGCGGCCCTCCCCGCGCCGGTACGGCTCGCCGAGCCGGGCCGGTGGTCGTAGTCGTTGCGAGGCCGCCGCGAGCACGATCAGCGTGACCAGCTGCGGGGCGTAGGAGGCGAACTCGCTGGGCACGGTGTCGACCGACCAGTAGACCGCGTAGACCAGCAGCCCCGCGACGAGCGCGACGGCGGCGGCGGTCCACATCCGGCGGATCGCCCACAGCACCGCGACGACGACCGCGACCAGCGTCGCGCCGTAGAGCAGCGCGTGCACCGCCTCACCGCCGGCACGCAGCTGCAGGCCGTCGACGTAACCGAACAGCGCCGAGCCGACGAGCAGCCCGGCGGGCCGCCAGTTGCCGAAGATCATCGCGGCGAGGCCGATGTACCCGCGCCCGCCGACCTGGTTCTCCAGGTAGCCGAGCTGGCCGGGGTTGAGCACCAGGGCCGCACCGCCGAGCCCGGCGAGCGCGCCGGAGATCGTGACCGCGACGTACTTGTGCAGCACCACGTTCACGCCGAGCGACTCCGCCGCGACCGGCGACTCGCCCGCGCTGCGCAGCCGCAGCCCGAACGCCGTCCGCCACAGCACGAGGTAGCTCACCGGGACCAGCGCGACCCCGATGACCAGGATCGGCGTCAGGCCGGTGACCAGCCCGGACAGCAACCCGGCGAGGTCGGAGACGAACACCCGTTGCTGGGCCTCCAGCGCCGCGAGGCCCTCCGACAGCCCGGGGATCGAGAACTCGGTGAAGCCCTCCAGCCGCGGGGACTGGCGCGGGTTCTGCGAGACCGGGGTGAACACCAGCGTCGCCAGGTACTTCGTCAGCCCCGTCCCGAGCAGGGTGATCGCGACGCCGGAGACGATGTGGTTGACGTTGAACGTGACCGTCGCGACGGCGTGCAGCAGCCCGCCGAGCGCGCCGAACACCAGCCCGCCGAGCATCGCCGCCCACGGCCCCCACTGGTAGCCGGCCCAGGCCGCGCCCCAGGTGCCGAGCACCATCATGCCCTCGAGGCCGATGTTGATGATCCCGGCGCGTTCGGCCCAGAGGCCGCCCAGGCCGGCGAGCAGGATCGGCAGCCCCAGCCGCACCGCGGCGGACGCGGTGCCGCCGGAGGTCAGCTGGGTCTGGCCGGTCAGCGTCACCGTGACCGACAGGACAGCGACCAGCGCGGCCGCGATCAGCGCCGACCGGGCCCAGCCGGGCAGGGACCGTGCACGATCCAGCACCGCGGTCACGACGACACCTCCGCGGGTTGCGGTGCGGGGGCCGCCGCGGCGACCCGCCGTTGCTCGGCCCGGCGCTCGACCCGGCGGACGACCTCGTAGGCGACGACCACCGACAGCACGATCAGGCCCTGCATGATCAGCACGATCTCCCGCGGGATGCCGACGACGTCGAGCGCCACCGCGGACTTGTCCAGGAACGCCCACAGCAGCGCGCCCAGCGCGATGCCGACGGGGTGGTTGCGGCCCAGCAGCGCGATCGCGATGCCGGTGAAGCCGTAGCCCTGCGGCGAGGACAGCGTGTAGGCGTGGTCGCGCCCGAGCAGCTCGGGCAACCCGACCAGCCCGGCGACCGCGCCGGAGAGCAGCAGCGCGACGACGATCGTGCGGCGCGCGTTCACCCCGCCGGTCGCGGCGGCCGTCGCCGACTCGCCGGAGGCGCGCAGCTCGAAGCCGAACCGGGTGCGTCCGAGCAGGAACCAGTAGCCGATGCCCAGCGCGGCCGCGACGAACACCATCCCGAAGATCGCGCCGTTGCCGACCGGGATCCCGGGGAACCAGCCCGACTCGGGGATCGGCGGGGTGGTGATGTTGTTGCCGCGCAGCTCGCCGAAGGTCTCGGCGCGGATCAGGTAGGCGATCAGCCCGGTGGCGATCGCGTTCAGCATGATCGTCGAGATGACCTCGGAGACGCCGCGGTAGGCCTTGAGCAGCGCCGGGATCGCGACCCAGGCGGCGCCGGTCAGCAGCGCCACCACCATGATCAGCACGGTGTGCAGGACCGGCGGGAGCGCCACCGTCCCGCCGACGATCGCGGCGACGCAGGCGGCGACCCGGAACTGGCCCTCGACGCCGATGTTGAACAGCCGCATCTGGAAGCCGATCGCGACGGCCAGGGCGGCGAGGTAGTAGACGGCGGCGGAGTTCACGGTGTCCACGACGACCGTGCCCGACCCGACCTGCGCGAGGATGGTGGTGACCGCCGTCCACGGTGACGCCCCGCTGATCACCAGGGCGACCCCGCAGAGCAGGGCGGCGACCGCGATCGCCAGGACGGGCGCGACGACGGCGCCCCGCAGCCGGCTCACGTGGCGGCTCCGGTCATCTTGGTACCCAGCTCCTCGGGGGTCACGGTCGCGGGATCGGCGGTGCCGACCAGCCGCCCGCCGGAGATGACGGCGAGGGTGTCGGACAGGCCGATCAGCTCGTCGAGGTCCGCCGAGACCAGCAGCACCGCGAGCCCGGCCGCGCGGGCGCGGCGCAGCTCGGCCCAGATGCCTGCCTGCGCGCCGACGTCGACGCCGCGGGTCGGGTGGGCCGCGATGAGCAGCACCGGGTCACCGGACAGCTCCCGTCCGACGACGAGCTTCTGCTGGTTGCCGCCGGACAGCGCGGCCGCCATGACGTCGATACCGGGGGTGCGGACGTCGAAGTCGCGCACGATCCGCTCGGTGTCGGTGCGCGCGGCGGCGGTGTCCAGCAGCCCGCGCCGGGCGATCGGCGGCCGGGACTGGAACCCGAGGATCCGGTTCGCCCACAGCGGCTGCTCGCCGAGCAGGGCGTGGCGGGACCGGTCCTCGGGGACGTAGCCGATGCCGGCCTCGCGGCGGGCCATCGTCGACGTCGCCGAGATGTCGGTGCCGTTCAGCAGCACCCGGCCACGGGCGTGCCGGCGCATCCCCATGACCGTCTCGACGAGCTCGGTCTGGCCGTTGCCCTCGACGCCGGCGATGCCCAGCACCTCACCGGCGTGCACGACGAGGTCGACCCCGTCGAGCAGGTCGCGGCCGCCGTCCGGGCTCGCCAGCCCGAGGCCCTCGACGCGCAACACCTCGCGGTCGGTCACGGTCGACTCGCGGGTCTCCGGCGAGGGCAGCTCCGAGCCGACCATCATCTCCGCCAGCTCGCGGTTGGTGACGGTCCGCGGGTCCGCGGTGCCGACCGTGCGGCCGCGGCGGATCACGGTGATCCGGTCGGCGACGGCGCGGACCTCGTCGAGCTTGTGCGAGATGAACAGGAACGTGTAGCCGTCGCCCTGCATCGTGCGCACGGTCGCGAACAGCTCGTCGACCTCCTGCGGGACCAGCACCGCGGTCGGCTCGTCGAGGATCACCGTGCGGGCGCCGCGGTAGAGCACCTTGAGGATCTCGATGCGCTGCCGGTCGGCGACGCCGAGGTGCTCGACGAGCGCGTCCTGCCGGGCGGCGAGCCCGACGGTCGCGGACAGCTCGGTGATCCGCGCCCGGGCCGCCTTCCCGATGCCGTGCAGGCGCTCGGCGCCGAGCAGCACGTTCTCGGCGACGGTCAGGTTGTCGGCCAGCATGAAGTGCTGGTGGACCATCCCGATCCCCGCGGCGATGGCGTCGGCGGGGCTGCGGAAGTGCGTCTCCGCCCCGTCGACGACGATCGTGCCCTCGTCGGGCGTCTGCATCCCGTAGAGGATCTTCATCAGGGTCGACTTGCCGGCGCCGTTCTCGCCGCAGAGGGCGTGGACCTCACCGTGGGTGACGGTGAGGTCCACGCCGTCGTTCGCGACGACGCCGGGGAAGCGCTTCGTGATCCCGCGGAGTGCGACCGCGTCGGGCTGGTCGGTCACTTGGTGGACTTGACCTGGATCTGTCCGGCGATGATCGCGGCCTTGTACGCCTCGAGCTGCGGGACGATGTCGTCGACCTGGCCACCGGAGGTGGAGTAGCCGACACCGTTGTTGGCGAGGTCGAACCGCGCCGGGAGCTGCGCGACGGTGTTGCCCGCGACCGCGTTGATGTAGTCGTAGACCGCCACGTCGACCCGCTTGATCATCGACGTCATGATCGTGTCGCGGACCTGCGTCAGCTGCGGCGAGTTGTACTGGTCGGAGTCGACGCCGATGGCCTTCTTCTGCGCGGTCTGCGCGGCCGCGAAGACACCCTGGTTCGACTGGCCCGCCGCGGCGAAGGCGATGTCGGCGCCGCCGTCGTACTGGCCGGACGCGATCTCGGTGGCGCGGGTGGCGTCGTTGAAGCCGGTGAAGTCGCCGGCCGGGGAGATGTAGGCCGACTCGACGTCGATCTGCGGCGCGACGGCCTTGGCGCCCTGCTCGTAGCCGGCGTCGAACTTCTGGATCAGCGGGTTGTCGACGCCGCCGATGAACCCGACCTTGCAGGCCGAGGTCTTCAGCGCGGCCGCGGCGCCGACCAGGAACGAGCCCTGCTCCTCGGCGAAGACCAGCGGCTTGACGTTGGGCAGGTCGACCGTGTCGTCGTCGACGATGGCGAACTGGATGTTCGGGAACTCGGTCGCGACGGTCTTCACGCCGGTGGCGTAGTTGAAGCCGACCGCGACGATCGGGTTGAACCCGCCCTGGGCGAGCTGGCGGAGGCGGTTGGTGCCCGCGTCCTCGCTCTCCCCCGCCTGGGCGGTCGCCTCACGCGTGTTGGCCTTCTGGAGCCCCAGCTCGGCGACGGCGCGGTCGAGGCCGGCGGCCGCCGCGTCGTTGAACGAGGCGTCGCCACGCCCGCCGATGTCGTAGGCCAGCCCGACCTTGAGCCGGCTCGCGTCCGCCTTCGGGGCCTCCGGCGCCGGCTGGGCCGACGCGGCCGGGACCGACGGCGGCGCGACGCGCTCGCACTCCCCGGCCTGGGCGCCGCCGCCCCCGCCGGTGTCGCGGGCACAGCCCGCGAGCGTGAGTGCCGCCGCGGCCACGAGCGCGATCGCGGTCGCGTACCGGCTCCTGCCTCCGATGCGCTGGTTGATCCGCACGAGGTGACCTCCCCCTCCGGCGCCACCGCTCGGCGGCGCATGTCCGGACGGGACGGTAACCGCTGGACAACGGTTTCGGCAGAACTCGAAACACGGCCGTGACGCGGAATCGTCGAGCGGTTGACGGACGGTACCGTCCGCGCACCCGGACGATCTTGTACCCGGGAGGTGACGGCAGTCTCGGAGGAGGATCGATGGATCGCGCGGAACGTACGGTGCAGGCCCCACCGGAGCGGGTGTGGGAGCTGGTCTCGGACATCACCCGGGCCGGTGAGTGGAGCCCGGAGGCCACCGGAGGACGGTGGCGCGGCGACGCGACCGGGCCCGCCGTGGGCGCGAGGTTCACCGGGGGCAACCGGCACGGACGGATCCGCTGGTCGACGCACTGCCGCGTCACCGAGTGCGAGCCGGCCCGCCGGTTCACCTTCGTGGTCGGCGAGTCGAAGACGGCCTGGGGCTGGATCCTGGAGCCGGCCGGCGACGGGGCGACGACCGTCGTCGCCTGGCGGGAGAAGACCGGCGAGGCGGCGCTGCCGGTACGGCTGCTGCAGCGCAGCGGGATCCTGGGCCGGGACCGCGAGACCCTGATGCGCGACGGGCTGGAGCGCAGCCTGGACCGGGTCAAGGAGATCGTCGAGCGCTGACCGTGCCGCGGAGCGCGGTCCGTGGTGCCGGGCCCGCGGCGGGCGGCCCGTTCCGCCGGGCCGTGGGTCATGCTGCAACGGTGACGACCCCCGCCGGCCCGGGCTCCCCGCGCCGACCCGCCGCCCGGCTGCTCGTTCCCGTCGTCGTGGCGCTCGCGCTGGCCGGGGCGGCGGGCACCGCACCGGTCGCCTCCGCCGCTCCGGTCGCGGTCGCCGCGGGGTGCCCGGGGCAGGAGGTCCCGCCCGGCCCGCCCGCGCGGGAGGAGACGGTGGCCGTCCCCCCGCTGCCGGTGCCGTCGCCACCGGTCGGCGGGCTCGGCGGCTGCGGTGACACCCACGCCGGGCCGGTGCCGCCCCCGCCGGTCGGGGTCGCGTCGTACGTCGTCGCCGACCTCGACTCGGGTGCGGTGCTCGCCGCCCGGGCCCCGCACGCGCGGCAGCGTCCGGCGTCGACGATCAAGCTGTTGCTCGCGCTGGTCGTCGACGAGCGGCTGCCGATGGACCGGGTGGTCGTGGGCACCGCCGAGGACGGAGATGTCGACGGCAGCCGGGCCGGGATCGGTCCCGGCGGGCGCTACACGGTCGACCAGCTGCTGCACGGGCTGCTGCTGTCCTCGGGCAACGACGCCGCGAACGCCCTGGCCCGCGAACTCGGCGGGGTCCCCGCGGCGCTGGCCGCCATGCGCGACGAGGCCCGCCGCCTCGGCGCCCTGGACACCCGTCCCGCGACGCCCTCCGGCCTCGACGGCCCGGGGATGTCCGCATCGGCCTACGACCTGGGCCTGCTGCTGCGCGCCGCGCTGGAGCGCCCGCGGATCGCGGCCGCGCTGACCACCCGGAGCATCCCGTTCCCCGGGTTCGCCGACAAGCCCGGCTTCCTGCTCGGCAACGACGACCGGCTCCTCGGTGCCCCCGGCTTCCTCGGCGGCAAGAACGGGTTCACCGACGCCGCCCGGCACACCTTCGTCGGCGCGATGGAGCGCGACGGGCGACGGCTGGTCGTCGCCGTCGTGCGCGGCGAGCCCCGGCCGGTGCTGATGGTCGACCAGGCCCGCGCCCTGCTGGACTGGGGCTTCGGCGCCCCGGCCACCGGGATCGGGACGCTGGTCGAGCCGGGCACCACGGGCTCCGCCGACGGCTCGGACACGCCCCCGGGCGCCGCGGCCCCCGCGGGCGGGGCAGGCGGCGCGGACGGCGCAACGGGATCCAGGGGCGCGGACGGGGCGACGGCGACCAGCGCCCCGGATCCCGCGGGTGCTGCGCCGATCCCCGCCGCGGTGCTGGTCGGCGGGGTCGCCGCGCTCGCCGGCGTCGGGGCGCTGGTGGCCGCGCGGCTGCGCCGGCGCCGTTGACCTGCGGCAGACGCCCGGGATCGTCCCGGCGCCCGGCACCGTTCACCGGGCGAAGGAGTTCGTCGGGGTCTGTGCCGGGAGGACCGGCCGAGACGGCACAGGCTGACCCCGGTGCCCGAGGGCCGGGCCACGCCCTCCTGCGAACTCGCTTACCGGGTCAGCGAGTTCGTCGGGATCACGTCCTCCGATATCGGGGCGGGACGGCGATCCGGGTCAGCGCCGCCGGCGCCCCAGGGCCCGCAGGCCGAGTGCCCCGCCGATCAGACCCGCGGTGACCAGGCCCGCCGACGCGAGCGCGCCCGGCCCGTCCCGGACGACGTACTGCGGCCGGATGATCGCCGGGGCGGGCAGGTCGCGGTAGCCCAGGTCGTTCTCCTCGGCGCTGGCGGCCCAGGCCGTCACGAACAGCAGGAACCGCGAGGTGAAGAAGATGAAGACCAGCAGACCGAGGATCGATCCGAAAGCCGCACCGGCCGCGGAGTTCGTGACCGAGCCGAGGTAGATCACCATCACCCGCTGCAGGATCGCGAACCCGATCGCGCCGATCAGCGCGGCCCTGGCCGCGCTGCGCAGGGACACGGGCTCGCGCGGCAGCCGGGCGATCACCCAGAGGAACACCAGCCAGTTCCCGGCGAGCACGAGCAGGAACGAGGCGATGCTCAGCAGCACGCGTGCCCACGTCGCCTCGCCGAGGCCGACCAGGTCCAGCAGGAACCTCCCCGCCGCGCCACCGATCGAGGAGATCGCGAACGACAGCACCAGGGCCAGCCCGAGCCCGACCAGGGCGAGCAGGTCGAACGCCAGCCGCTTGATCATCGGCGGGGCATCGTCCCGCTGGCCCCACTGCTCGGTCAGCGCCTCGCGCAGGTTGCTCATCCAGCCGATGCCCGAGTACAGCGCACCGACCAGACCGATCAGACCGATCGCCCCGGCCCGGTCGATCGCGGTCTGCACGATCCCGCCGAGCAGTTCGCCGATCTGGCCCGGTGCGGCCGACTGGATCGCCTGGCGCAGGGAGTCGAGGAGCTCAGGGTTCCCGCGCAGCACGAACCCGGCCGCCGCGAACCCGACCATCAGCAGCGGTACCAGCGCCAGGATGGAGAAGTAGGTGATCGCCGCGGCGTAGTGGTCGCCGTGGTTCTCGGTGTAGCGCTCCCCCGCCCGGACCAGGTGGTCGAGCCACGGATGCTTCTCCCGCTGGCGGTCGAGGAAGGTCTCGGTCTCCTCCTCGTCGGTCTCCAGCCGGTGCGCGATCGTGGCAGCGCGGTTCTCGGCCATCATTCCCCCGGTTCGGTGGTTCTCCCCGCCCCGGGAGCGTCGCTCAGGCGGGCGGGAGGAACCCGATCCTCTCGTGAACCGCGGCCAGTGTCGCGCCGGAGACCTCACGCGCACGGGTGGCACCGCGCGCGAGCACCCGGTCGAGCTCGGCCGGATCGGCCAGGTAGCCGTTCACCTTCTCCGCGAACGGCTCCGCGAACGCGGCGACGATCTCGCCCAGGTCCTTCTTCAGGTCGCCGTAGCCGCGGCCGACGTACTCGGCCTCGACCTCGGCGACCTTCCGGTCGGTCATCGCCGCGTTGATGGTGAGCAGGTTCGCGATGCCCGGCTTGTTCTCCGGGTCGAAGCGGATCTCGCGCTCGTTGTCGGTCACCGCGGAGCGGATCTTCTTGGCCGAGGTCCGCGGCGGGTCGAGGAGCTCCACGATCCCGCTGGGCGACGACGCCGACTTGCTCATCTTCGCCGTCGGGTCCTGCAGGTCGTAGATCTTCGCCGTGGCCTGCGGGATGTGCGGCTCGGGCACCCGGAACGTCTCGCCGAAGCGGTGGTTGAACCGCTGCGCGAGATTGCGGGTCAGCTCCAGGTGCTGGCGCTGGTCCTCGCCGACCGGGACGCGGTCGGCCTGGTAGAGCAGGATGTCCGCGGCCTGCAGGATCGGGTACGTGAACAGCCCGACCGTCGCCCGGTCGGTGCCCTGCTTGGCGGACTTGTCCTTGAACTGGGTCATCCGGCCGGCCTCGCCGAAGCCGGTGATGCACTCCAGGATCCAGGACAACCGCGCGTGCTCCGGGACGTGCGACTGCACGAACAGCGTGCAGCGGTCCGGGTCGAGCCCCAGCCCGAGCAGCTGCGCGGCCGCGACCCGGGTACGCCGGGCCAGCTCGGCCGGGTCGTGCTCCACCGTGATCGCGTGCAGGTCCACGACGCAGTAGAACGCCTCGTGGTCGTCCTGCAGGGCCACCCACTGCCGCAGCGCACCCAGGTAGTTGCCGAGGTGGAACGAGTCGGCCGTGGGCTGGATCCCGGACAGCACGCGGGGACGGTGGGGGTCGTTCATGCCCGCCATCGTTCCCTACCGTCCGTCATCTCGGGCGCACCGGGGACACCGAGTCCCGGGCGAACGCCCGCCCGCACTGCTCGCAGTCCAGCCGCACGCAGAGCGGCTGCCCGCAGGCCCGGTGGCGGATCGTGAGGTCGATCGGGGCGCCGTCCCCGCCGCACCAGCGGTGCGACCACTCGACCAGGCAGGCGTGGATCGGGAAGCTGGCCCGGCCCTTGTCGGTGAGGCGGTACTCGCCGTCGCCGCTGCGGCTGAGCACCCCGAGCGCGACGAAGCGGCGCAGCCGGTCCGACAGCACCTCCGGGGAGATCGCCAGCTCGTGGGCGAAGCAGTTGAACGCCCGGATCCCGGTGAGCGCGGCGCCGAGGACGGCGGCACCCCACCGGTCGCCGATGATCTCCATCGCACCGGGCAGGAACGAGAGCGGGTCGACGGGCAGCGTGCCGCGGGTGCGCCGCGGGTGTCTGCGGGCCAGCAGGTCCAGCCCCGGCGCCCACGGCTCGCGCTCGACCTCGGTGTCCCGCGGCCCGACCGCGCCGCCGCAGGCCGCACAGCACACCCGCACCCGGGTGGGGCGGCCGCAGTCGCGGTGCACGATCTCGGGGAGCGGGACCTCCCGCGGGACCCAGGTCTTCTCCCAGTCCCAGGTGCAGATCAGCAGCTTCCAGATGTCGCCGCCGCGCTCGGTGAGAGCGTAGCCGCGGCGCTCGCGGGCACCGTCGGCGTAGCTGCGGGGCTCGAGCAGACCCGCGTCGACGAGACCGCGCAGCCGCGCCGACAACGTCGCGTCGGAGATGTTGAGGGTCTCCCGCCACTCCGCGTACCGGCTGACGCCGAGGAAGGCGCGCTGCAGGATCAGCAGCGTCCAGGTGTCGGCGAGCAGGCCGAGACCGCGCCCCACGGCGCCCAGCTCCTGCGGCCGCACCCGCTCGCCTCCCTTGACCCCGGACTGCTCAAGATCGTACCGTTGGCCTCACTCTGCCGATCGAAGCCGCGCCTCCGGGCCCGGCCGGCGGCGGGGTGGGCCGGATCGGGGGGTCGGCCCACCGGCCGGGGCGGACGTCCTGCGACAGCGCGGTGAGGGGGCTGCGGCAGCCGCGGGGCGTCGTCCCGGTCAGCACGTCATCCGTTCTCCCGGTCCTTCTCCTGCTCCGGGTCCTCGGGCCGCGGGGCCGGCTCGACCGTCACCACTCCCTTGTCGAGGTCGATCGGGCCCAGCCGCCACTGCTGTCCGCCCTGCGCGGCGTCCGAGTCCTCGTGCATCCGCTTCCGCGGGAACATCTCTCCGAGTACACCCATACCGCCACCGTAGGCCGATCGGCGGCCGAGCCGGTCCCGCGCGGCCCGGGGGCGACGCGGGACCGGCCGGGATCAGGCCGGGGTCAGCGGCAGCATCCGCGGCCCGGTACCCGACGCCGGGGTGAGCACGCGGGGCTCGCCGCGGTAGGTCGTCGTCCGCTGCCGGACCGGGCGACCGGCGGCCGCCGCGATCGCGGTGAGCTCGGCGACGGAGCGCTCGGAGCCGTTCTCCGAGCCGGCCATCCGGGAGATCGTCTCCTCCATCAGGGTGCCGCCCATGTCGTCGGCGCCCCCGGCCAGGATGTCCGCGGCGAGGTCGTCGCCGAGCTTCACCCAAGAGCACTGGACGTGGTCGATCCGCCCGTGCAGCGCGAGCCGGGCGAACGCGTGCACCGCCCGGTTGTCGCGCTCCGTCGGCCCCGGCCGGGCGATCCCGGCCAGGTAGATCGGCGCGTTGTGGTGCACGAACGGCAGCGGCACGAACTCGGTGAACCCCCCGGTCCGGTCCTGGATCGAGGCCAGGGTGCGCAGGTGCCCGAGCCAGTGCCGGGGCTCGTCGACGTGGCCGTACATCATCGTCGAGCTGCTGGGGATCCCCAGCTCGTGCGCGGTCGAGACGACCTCGATCCACTGCGACGCCGGCAGCTTGCCCTTGGTCAGCACCCAGCGGACCTCGTCGTCGAGAATCTCGGCGGCGGTGCCCGGGATCGAGCCGAGCCCGGCGGCCTTCAGCTCGGTCAGCCACTCCCGGATCGACACCCCGGCCTTGGCCGCCGCGGAGACGATCTCCATCGGGGAGAACGCGTGCACGTGCATCCCCGGCACGGCCGCGGTGACCGCGCGGACCAGGTCGGCGTAGAACGACACCGGCAGCTGCGGGTCGATGCCGCCCTGCACGCAGACCTCGGTGGCGCCGTCACGGGCGGCCTCCGCGGCGCGCTGGGCGACCTCGTCGAGCGAGAGCCGGAAGGCGTCGGCGTCGCGCTCGCGCTGGGCGAACGCGCAGAACCGGCAG
The DNA here is from genome assembly GCF_023717215.1 of Pseudonocardia sp. DR1-2. Lineage (NCBI taxonomy): Bacteria > Bacillati > Actinomycetota > Actinomycetes > Pseudonocardiales > Pseudonocardiaceae > Pseudonocardia > Pseudonocardia sp. DR1-2. The sequence goes on from NZ_JAMQOF010000003.1 coordinate 587,660, forward strand.
CCGACGTAGCAGACGTTCGAGAAGTTGATGTTCCGGTTGACCACGTAGGTGACGTCGTCCCCGGTGACCTGCCTGCGCACGTCGTCGGCGAGGTCGAGCAGCGTGCGCAGCGCGGACCCGTCGGCGGTCAGCACGGCCATCGCGGCGTCGGCGTGCGCCGGGTCGAGCAGCGCCGCCGGGTCGGACGCGGCCAGGTCCAGCCCGGCCCGGACGTCGGAGTCGAGCCGCTCGGGGGCCGCCCCGTGCCCGGCGCGCTGGTGCTCCAGCTCGGCGGCCACCTCGTCCCAGTCGCCGTAGACGTCGCCGAAGTCGCTGCGCCGGTCCTCGGTGCGCCCGGTCGTGTCGATCGTCGCGTTCAGGTCGGTGCGCCCGGTCGAGGCGAACCCGCCGTCGGGCTCCTGCCACGCCCGCCCCTCCACGACGGCGTCGGGCCGGGCGAGCCCGTCCGGCCCGGCCAGCGCGGCGACGTGGCCGTGCAGCCGCGCGTCGATCCACGGCGACCCGGCCCGCACGTACTTCGGGTAGGCGGTGAGCCGCTCCTGCAACGAGAAGCCCTCGGCCTCGGTGATCGCGGCCAGCTCGTCGACGGCGGGCCACGGCATCTCCGGGGACACGTGGTCCACCGTCACCGGGGAGACACCACCCCAGTCGTCGATGCCGGCACGCAGCATCAGCGCCTGCTCGTCGCCGACGAGGTTCGGCGGCGCCTGCAGCCGGACCTTCGGGCCCAGCACCAGCCGGGCGACCGCGATGGTGGCGGCCAGGTCCTCCAGGTCGGCGTCCGGGTCGTTCGCCATCGCGGTGTCGGGCTTGGCGCGGAAGTTCTGGACGATCACCTCCTGCACGTGCCCGTGCGCGCGGGCGGCGGAGCGGATCGCGAACAGCGACTCGGCCCGCTCGGTGCGGTTCTCGCCGATGCCGATCAGGATGCCGGTGGTGAACGGGACGCCGACGCGGCCGGCGTCGGTGAGGGCGCGCAGCCGGACCGCGGGCTCCTTGTCGGGGCTGCCGAAGTGCGGGCCGCCCTTCTCGAACAGCCGCTGCGACGTCGTCTCCAGCATCATCCCCATGCTGGCCGCGACCGGCTTGAGCCGGGTCAGCTCCTCCCAGCTCATGACGCCCGGGTTGAGGTGCGGCAGCAGCCCGGTCTCCTCCAGCACGGCGATCGCGCAGGCCCGGACGTAGTCGAGGGTGGAGTCGTAGCCGCGCGCCTCGAGCCACTCGCGGGCCTGCGGCCAGCGGTCCTCGGGGCGGTCGCCGAGGGTGAACAGGGCCTCCTTGCAGCCCTGCGCGGCGCCCTGGCGGGCGATCTCGACGACCTCGTCGCGCTCCAGGTACATGTCGTCGAGCCTGTGCGGGACGGTCGCGAACGTGCAGTAGTGGCAGCGGTCGCGGCAGAGCCGGGTCAGCGGGATGAAGACGTTGCGGGAGTAGGTGACCACGCCCGGGCGGCCCTCCTCGACCAGTCCGGCGTCGCGGACCCGGCCGGCGTGCCCGAGCAGCTCGTCGAGGTGCTCACCGCGGGCGGCGAGCAGGACGGCGGCCTCGGTGACGTCGAGGGTGGACCCGTCCCGGACCCGGCGCAGGGCCCGGCGGAACGCCGAGTCCGAGGGCACCGGTTCGGCGGGTGCGGGGGTCGGGAGTCCGACCGGCGGTTCGGCCTCGGCCGGGACGGGTGCGGCAGGAGTATCGGCCATGCCACCCACACTAGGTTTCGCGGATCATCGCAGCGACCGTCCGTTTCCCGGCGATGGATCACGGCCGGTGCGGGAATACGGCTCAGGCGACCTCGGCGGGCGTCCCGCCGGTGACCGCGACGAGCTCGTCGAAGGTCGTCGGGAACACCGAGCGGGCCACCCCGCCGGCCGCCCAGACCCGATCGAACTCCCCCAGCGCGACATCGACCAGGGTGCGCACCGGCGCCGGGTGCCCGACCGGGGCGACCCCGCCGATGACCTGCCCGGTCGCCTCCAGCACGAGCTCCTTGGACGCCCGGCCGACCCGCTGCGCGCCGACCAGGGCGGCGACCCTGTCGGTGTCGACCCGGTGCGCGCCGGAGGTGAGCACGAGCAGCGGGGCGCCGTCGGCGTCGAAGACCAGCGAGTTCGCGATCTGGCCGACCTCCACCTCCAGCGCGGCGGCCGCCGCGGCCGCGGTGGTCACCGCGTCGGGCAGCAGCACCAGGCCCGCGATCGACGCGGGATCGGCACCGGCCCGGCGCAACGCCTCCTTCACGGCGGCGACGCGGGGGTGGTCGGCGGGGTGTTCGACGCTCCGGCTCACCCGGCCCATCCTGCCCCCGCCGCGTCGCGGGCGCCGCCGGGTTCCCGCCGGCGGGTGTGCTCAGAGGACGGCGAGGACCAGCAGCACGACGACGACCACGGCCAGCACCCCGGCCACGCCCAGCAGGATCCAGCGGTTGCGGCCGAGGTCCCCGCCCGGTGACCGGGGCCGGGCGCCGCGTTCGAACAGCTCGGCGGCCCGGTCGTGGGTCGGGCGGTCGGCCGGGTCGTCGGCGGTGAGGCCGTCCAGGACCGTCGCGAGCGCGCTGCCCGCCGACGGGCGCGGGCCCGCCGCCTCGCGCAGGACGACACCCAGGCACCACAGGTCCGCGGCCGGGGTGTCGGCGCCCTCGGGGGCGGCGGGCGCACCGTTGCCGCCGGGGCGCGGACCGACCGCGCGGGCGAGGCCGACGTCGGTGAGCAGGGCGCGGCCGTCGGCGGTGACCAGCACCGCGTCGGCGTCGAGGCCGCCGTGGGTGCCGCCGTCGGCGTGCACCGCACGCAGTGCGGCCAGCACGTCCCGGCCCACGAGCGCGACCTGCCGGGGAGAGGGCGGCGCCGTCCCGACGACCGCACCCAGCGGTCGCGCCTCCGGGTGCTCGGTGACCAGGTACTCGCGCATGTCCCCGGCCGAGGACCGGTCGGTGACCAGGTCCAGCACCCCGACGACCGACGGGTGGCGCAGCCGTCCGGCCGCCCGGACCTCCGTGAGCAGCCGCTCCCGGACCCCCGCGACCGCGGGCAGCGCGATCTCGGTGACGGCGACGGTGCGGCCGGTGATGCGGTCCTCGGCACGGTGGGTGGGCCCGAAACCGCGCCGGCCCAGCTCGTCGAGCAGCAGGTAGCGGCCGCCGACCATCCGGCCGGCGATCACACGGCCCCCAGCCGGACGACGACGGGGGCGTGGTCGGAGAAGCGCCGGTCGTGCGCGGGCGCCCGGTCCACGACGGCCTCGTGCGCGGCGTCCGCGAGCCCGGGGGTGGTGAGCAGGTGGTCGATCCGCCCACGGATCGGCGCGCGTTGCAGAACGTACGACACGCTGCCGATGTGCCGCCTACCTGCGGCTTTGGCGTACCGACCCACCTGCGACCACTCCGTCCAGCCCCGGCCGCGCGAGGGCTGGGGCGATCAGCTCGTCGATCTTCTTCTGGCACCTGGTCCGAGTGTCCTCGAGCCCCCATACGAGATCCGATCCGACCCACACAGACCAGAAGAATCGGCAGACATCAGCTTCCCAGCGAATCGTAGGCACCGCGAGATAACACCGGCACGCGCCAAGCGATGCCAAACGCGACACGCCAGAAACGCAAAAAGCCCCGCCGAAGCCGGGGCTATGCGATCAGGGTCAGCGCCTGGGCGCCGGTCCGGGCGGCTGCCCTGTCTGCCACTGGTGGTACGCGATCCGGTACTGCTCGTACTCCCGGCTGTACCGCGTCTGGTCGGCCGACTCGCCCGCCTTGTGGGCGAGGACCATGATGATCCACACGAAGGCCCACATGCCGAACGTGATGACCGTCAGGATCAGGTGGAGCACGTGGTTCGTCCGCCGCTCGCGGGGCGGCTGCGGCTCTCGGGGAGGCGGTCCGAGCGGGAAGCTAGGACCGGCCGGCATCGCTGGGTGCACTGGACACCCGGGGCGAAAGGTTGTCTTGCGGCACATCGGTCGTACCGGCACAGCCGTTACACATCCGAGAGCGCCAACCGCGACAGTAGTCAGACGCTCAACAATTTGATCTTGGTTATGTTGAGCACTCTACGATCGCCCGAGATACCGGGTTCGTTACGCACGACAGGAGTGTCAAACGCGACACGCGTGACGACACACCGTGATGGCGAGCGACAAGCGCTTGCGCCTAGGATCACGTCCGAGTCCCGCGCGGGGGGTGTGTGGTCGGACCTCCAAGCCCCTCACAAACCCCCGCGCGGGGCTTCCGTCGTCTCCGTACTCTCTCATCCGGCGAGACTCACGGAGCGTAGCGCGGTCCGTGCTGACTACCTAGCCCCTATGGCATGTCTGAGAGCCAGATAGTCCGTACTGGGTAACGGACCTTACGAACGCCTGACGCGGCGATCAGCTTCAGGCAGCCGTCACAAGGTTCGCAGGTCACGTACAGAGTGGCGCCTATCAGATCCTCCCGGTCGCAGTGCAGCAGGACGTTCGCCTCCGCATGGATTGCGACACACTGACCCGGTCCAGTGTCGTACAAACTTCCGGGTGGGACTTCGCTCACTCTTCGTGGACATGAGGCGCAACCCGGTCGCCCGGACGGGGCACCGTTGTACCCAGTCCCCCTGACCCGGCGGTCCTTGACGATGACCGCGCCGACACGTCGTCTCTCGCAGTCGGCTCTACGGGCCGACGCCTCGGCGATCCCGAGGAAGTACTCGTCCCAGTCGGGACGACTCACGGGCGCGACTGAGTCGCAGCCCTTGGTTACTAGATCCACTAGTTTCCTTCTAAGATCAGTGGATGGTCATCCATCGGGCCGGCAGTGCACCGAACAAGCCGACCCCTCGCGAAAGGTTGGGTTGCGTCCTCGTCACGATCGACGATCTAGACGCTTTGATGCAGCTCCTTGGACCCCACCAGACAGATGAAGAACCGCTGCGAGTGCGCTTCAGCGGTGGGCTCTTCACAGACGCGAACGACCTACGTTCACTGAGCGACCAAGAGCTGTCTCGTCTCACTGTCGTCTCAGGCGCTGTCAGTGTCGAGCTGACCCCGTCTTTCGCGTCAGTCGTCACCGAGGACGAACGACTCCGTGTCGCTGTTAAGACTTGGGCGAAAGATCGAGCCACAGACATTCGCCCCGTGGGCATGAAGAGCAGGCGGATCGAGATTGCTGAGGTATGGATCCCGCCCGTTCTGATGGCCGGACTATTCGGCATTCTATGGTGGGCAGTCACTCAAGAATCGCCGAACTGGATCAGAATAATCTTTGGCATCGTTTGCCTGGGTATGGTCGTCTGGCTTCAGACGACCAGCAGTCGTGATCTACGCGCCAATCGCAGTCGCTACTCCTGGGCGATCATCGAGCCCAGAACGATGACGGAGTTTCGCGACAGACAGAAGTCTGATCATCGACCACGCCAGGCGAACATCGTTGCTACCGTCTCCGCAGTAGCCGCGCTGGTTACGATCGGGGTGACTCTCTTCCTTGCATACTTCCCTCCAAAGTAGCCCTGAGCCCCCGCACGGCCGTGAGGACTTGAGATGACGATCCACAGAGCCGGTAGTTCCGCGAACAAGCCGACTCCACGCGACACGCTCGGCGGCATTCTCTTGACTATCGACGACCTCGATGCCCTGTTGCAGATCGCCTCGAAGTTCGAAAGTCCGGAGCGACCCGTGAAGGTCAACTTCATTGGTGGTCACTTCACAGACGCGAACGACCTGCGGTCTCTAAGTGATGCAGAGCTGTCGCAACTCACAGTGATAGCAGGCGACTTAACGGTCGAACTGAGCGAGCTCCGCGCCTCCGTTACAAGCACAGTAGAAGAACACCGCAAGGACGTCGTGGCGTGGGCCGCGGCACGCCGCACCAAGATCCGGCCGGAGGCGTTCTCGAGAATCTACCTCTGGCCGTTCTTCAGTAGCCTCCTCGGCATCGCGTTGGGGACCTACTTGGGACTTTACGTTGGTGTTCCCGCCGAGTTGACAAGCTCAACCAGTGTGTACTTCGGCGCTGGACTAGTCCTCGCCGCCATGCTGGCTTATCTAGGGTGGGGCGGATACAAGTTCAGCAAGGAGCGTGATCGTTCGTGGGTTATCGTGGAGCCCCGAACGATGGCCGAGTACCGCGATCGGAAGCAGTCAGCGATCGCGCCACGCCAAGCAAACCTAATCGCCCTCGGCGCAATGCTGGTCGGCCTGGTCGGAGTAGTCGTCGCAGTCTGGGCGATCTACGCACCGAAGTAGCCCCACTAGAACCCTGCTACTGCGTTAAGACCGAGAGGCTGAAATGGCGATCCACCGAGTCGGACAGCCGACCGACCGTCCGACCCCGAGCGCCGAGCTGGGTCGCGTACTCGTCACGATCGACGACCTAGAAGCCCTGTTCAAGCTATTAAGCAACCACGGAACGACCGAGGTTCGTGCCCGGTTCAACGGCGGTCACTTCACCAACCCTCATGATCTCCGATCGCTGAGCGACGGCGAACTCAGCTACCTGTCTGTCGAGACACCAGCAGCTCAGGTTCAGCTGCGGTCGAACCGCGCATCTGTCGTGAGCCCATACGACGAGATTCGAGGTATGGTTCAACACTGGGCATCCACAAGGCAGACCAAGGACTCTCCTCGCAAGGGCGACGGCAAAGTCAGTCGACGCCAACGGAAAGAAACGATCACTGCCTGCACCTTTTTTCTATCCTCTATGGCGCTAACCTCGGTGTCGCTGATCCGGCAAACGATTGGCAATCTGCTCTTTATCTCTGATGCAACACTTATGGCCGTTGGAAATACCACGTTTGTGATCTCAGGAATCTGGCTCCTCATAGATACCTTTCGCCAGCCCGAGGAGCTGACGTGCGCCGTTATCGAACCACTAACAGCAGCCGAGTACCGAGCTCGGAAGCAAGCAGTGAAGCTCCCCAGACGGGCAAACCTGATTGCCGCGGCGGGCGCGGTGGCCGCAGTAGTCGCGATCGGGGTAAGCATCTTCCTCGCGTACTTCGCCCCGAAGTAGTACAGAGCCCCCGATCCAAAGCGAGGACTAGAGATGACTATCCGCAGAGTCGGCAATCCGAGTAGCAAGCCGACTCCCAGCGACACGCTCGGCAAGGTGCTCGTAACCATCGACGACCTGGAAGCACTCTTCCAGATCCTTCGAGCCCAGACTCCGGACACAGACGACGTGCACGCAAGGTTCAACGGCGGCTACTTCGACGACGCCAACGATATTCGCTCGCTCAGCGACGGCGAGCTATCCTTCTTAGCTGTCGATTCCATGCAAGCGTCTATCACGCTCAGCCCACAGAGCGCGACCGTTGTTAGCCCCAATACGACAATCCGTGCGAAGGTCGTCCACTGGGCGTCAGTAAGACAGACCACTTCTACACCCCCACGCGGGCGCCTGAGCGGACCAGTGCGCGTATCTGGACTCGAACTACTTATCATCGTAATCGCCGTGGTCCTGGTTCTACCATTTGTCGGCTCACAGATCCTGGGCCTCCCGGAGTATCCGGCCTTATTCTCGATGGCAGCATCCGGAGTAGTCTTCATTTCGGCCGCCATGGGCGCTTTGTTCAGCCGCCAGAGGGGCGACCTAGCCATTCCGAAGTCCTACGCGATCATTGAGCCCCGTACGATGGCCGAGTTTCGCGACAGAAGGCGGTCAGAGAAGCATCCGATCCGCGCCAACACGATTGCCTTGGTCGCCCTCCTGGTCGGTGCTGCGGGCGTAGGAGTGGCAGTCTGGGCAATCTTCGCCCAGCAATAGCTACGGGATCACGACCGTGACTTCGGCCTGGTACATCATCGAGAAGATCCGACCAAGATCCGAGTCGGTCAGCTCGTCTTCCTCGTAGTAGTCGTCGCACTTCTCGACGACCGAGATGAACTCGAACGAGTCCAGCTCGTCGAGGACGAGCTCCCTCGCGATCTCCTTCAGCCTGTCCTTGCTCACACCGGCCACGGGTAGTGGGTCACCTCCCCGTCGACCAGCTCCGGGAAGAGACCGTCGTCGAACTGGACGATCAGCCGTGCGACGACCTGGGGCACTGCCCAGGTCCGGGTAACGACCTGCTCCTCGATCCCCGAGATCGGGAACGCTTTGACCGGTACGCCTGAGACAGCCCGGACGTACCGCGCGACCAGGCACTCGGACGGGTCGTGGTCCCGCCGGCCACGGACGCCGGTAGCGCCGATCTCGTTCGCGAGTTCGATCGTCGATCCGAACGTGGACATGTAGTCGAGCGTCCGCTGAACGGCGTCCATCATCGCCTCCTCTTCGTCTCGGGGTACGCCTCCTTGGAGGCGATGTGGATTCGGGGCTTCCCCTTCGAGTCCTTGCACTCGGGGAAAGAGAACGCGGCGCCGTCGATCAGTTCTAAGATCTCGTGGTCGACTCCGTGCTCGCACGGACTGGTCACGCGGAGCGTGACTGTGTCGCTCACTTCATATCCTTCCACGTGTGGTAGATCCCGTAGAGGACGAGCGGTGCGATCACGCAGAACATGACGACGCCGACGATCGCGGAGAACTGGCCGTACCATTCGGGCATCGGGACGACGATCACGGGACGACCACCTCGAAGATCTCGGCGAGTCCGTAGTACCAGTCGTCGACTGAGAGATCGCCGGTCCGGACGTTAAGAGTGACGATATGGGCCTCGCCGGACAGGACCTTCCGGTATTCGAGCAGGATCTCGTTCTCGATTGCCCAGTCGCCGACGACGTCGAGTGCGACCGTGGTCTCCTCGTCGTCAAACAGGCCGTAGAGTGTTGCGTACATTCCTCTCCTAGTAGTCAGCGCCGTAGAGCGAGCCCCATGAGCGCCCGCCCACTTCGGGGTCGGTCCCGATAAAGACCGGTCCCATCGTTTCTGCCATCAGCTCTGCGATCTTCTGTGCGCCCCACTCGGCCTTCGCCTCGGGAACCGATGCGAGGACTTCGTCATGAATGGGGAGTCGCAGGTACGGGGTGAACCCCGCCTTGTGGAGCCGCAGGATTCCGCGGCACGTGACATCTCGGCTGGTCGACTGGACCATGTAGTTCAGTGCCGAGTACGAGCGCTCGGGGTCGACCGGTAGGCGCCGGCCGATCGGGGTCTCGATGTACCCCTGTCGTCCCGCGAGCCGGGCGAGCTTGTCCGAGTAGGTCTTCACGCCGGGGTACGCCTTGTCGAACCCGGAGACGACTCGCTTCGCGGTCGCCATGTCGAGCCCTGTCTGTTCGGCGACGACCTTCGCGCCACCGCCGTAGACCCGGCCGAAGTTCACGACCTTCGCGTACTTCCGCTCCTTGTCGTCCTTGGTGATGTGGTCACCGAAGGCGGCTCGTGCGGTAACGAGGTGGAGGTCTGCGCCCTCTTCGAAGGCACGGATCATCGTCTTGTCCCCGGACAGCGCTGCCAGGACTCTGAGTTCCTGAGCCTGGTAGTCGATCGAGGCCATGACCTGTCCTGGGTCCGCCGTGAAGCAGCGCCGGATCATCCAGTCCCCGGACGGGAGTGCCTGTGCCGGGATGCCCGTGATCGACATGCGACCGGTCCGGGCTTGGAGCGTGTTGATCGAGGCGTGGCACCTGTCGTTCTCGTCGGCCGTGGCGAGGAACGTGTCGACCCAGGTCTTCCGCCACTTGCCGGCCTTCTTCGCCTCCTTGACCGCGATCGCCAGCGGGTTCTCCTCGCCGACGAGTCGGTCGAGCAGCTTCTTGTCGACCTTGCGTTTGCCGGACGGGGTGCGTTCGACGATCCGGACGCCCATACGTTCGAGTCCGTCTGCGACCTGGTCGGTCGAGTTGACGTTCTCGACTCCCAGCTCTGCGGCTCGCTCGTTGTTCAGCAGCTCGTCGGCAGTCAGCCGGTCCGACAGCTTCTCCGCGTACTCCCGGTCGAGAAGGAACCCGGTCCGCTGCATGTACGAGCAGACCTCGGCGACCTTGTGCTCGTAGGCCGAGAGGTTCCTCGCGCTCGCGGGGACTCGTCCGAGCTGTGCTCGCAGGAGTCGAGCCGCGAGGATGACTTCCATCCCGGCGTAGCGGACGTACTGGGGGTTGAACAGGTCGACCGTGGAGAAGACCTTCTCCTTGGTCGTCTTCATCTCCTTCGCCAGCGCAGACATGAAGCCCTTGACCCCGTCTGCGATCTGCCGGTCGATGTAGTGCCGTGTGACGTCCTCTAGTGCGTTGCCGATGCCGCCCTTCTCGGGCGCCCGCGGGTCGATCACTTCGCGAGGATCTGGGTGTCGGTCACCTTCGGCCAGAGGTCTTCCATCCGGATGCCGAAGTGCTTGTCGATGACCTGAAGGTCGAACACGCCGTTGTGGAAGACGAGCTTGGAGACTCCGAGCAGAGCCTGGCGGGCCTCGTTCTCGAACGCCCTGCCAAGCTCGACTGGGATGACCCAGGCTTCGTCAGGAGTGCCGAACTGGACGAGCCGGACCCGGAACCCGGACGCGTACATCTGAAGACCGGTGGTCTCTGTGTCCGCGGCCAGGATCTTCAGGTGCTTCCGGACGAAGTCACGGAACTCGTCGAGCTCTCGCTCGTGTTCGACCACGTTGATCGTGACGTGGTCACCGGCCACCCGGTGTCGTTGTCGAAGGCCCGCCCGCGGTAGCTCCACCACGAGTACGGCCCGTCGACGCCCGGGTGCCGCTCGCGCACCACGTCGCGCCAGCCGTGCTCGAGCAGCTTCGCGAACCACTCCCGCTCGTGCGGCAGGAACCCGGAGTTGCGCCGGTTCCCGCGCCAGTTGCGCAGGTCCAGCTCGGTGGGCGCGATGTTCCAGTCCCCGCCGACGACCATCTGCCGCCCGGTCGCGGCGCACCGGTCGAACGCGGTGCGCAGATGGTCACCGAAGGCCGCGCAGAACGCGTCCTTGTGGTCCTGCCGCTCGGTGCCCGCCTCGCCCTTGGGCAGGTACAGCGAGGCCACGGTGAGCCCGCCGGGCAGGTCGACCTCCAGGTAGCGGCCGTCGAGGTCGGTGGTGGGATCGCCGAGGCCGATCCGTACAGCCTCGGGCTCGTCGCGGCTCAGCACGGCGACGCCGTTGCGGCCCTTCGCCGTCAGTGACGGGGCCAGGCGCAGGTGCCAGCCGCCCTCGTCGAGCGCGGCCAGGAAGGCGGCCGGCAGCTCGTCGGGCCGGGCCCGGACCTCCTGCAGGCAGACCGCCCGCGCGTCGGTCGCGGCCAGCCACTCCAGCAGCCCCTTGGTGGCGGCGGCACGGACCCCGTTGACGTTGACCGTGGCGAGCGCTTTCACACCGTCTACTGTGCCGCACCCCTGATCACGCTGCGCGACGGGTTCAGCACCGGCTGCCCGAGGTCGCGGCGACGGAGTCCACCGGGACCCACTGGTTCTGCTCGGTGAGCTTGCGGAAGCCGCCGTCGACGATCGTCTCGGCCGCGACCTCGGTCCCGACCGGGAGCGTGCGGACCGGCGCCGCCGAGTTGCCGGGCGCCGAGCGCACCGTCACCTGCTCGCCCTGCACCACGACACGGCACCCGGTGGTCTCCAGGTTCCCGGTGACACCGCCGTAGGCGAGGGCGACGACCGTGAGGCCGACTCCGATGAGCCCGACCAGCGGCCAGCCCCTCAGGAGCGACTTCCGGGTGAGCCCGAAGACCTTCGCCACCGTGGTTCCCCTCCCGCCGAACGCTGCCGCGACCACGGTAGCCGGTCCGCGGCCGTGGGCTCGACCGTCACGGGGGTGTCGGGCCGGTTACTCCTGCGGGCGGGCGGGGCCGGTGAACAGATAGCGTGTGGCCCAGTCAGCGGGTCGCCGCGCCGGGGACCCGCCCGGTCGTCCCGGGCCCGTCCGCCGGCGCCGTCGCGGCCCGCTCGCTGGACACGGCAGCACACACGACGAGCCGAGGCAGGCCTGAGGACGCGATGAAGCTCATCTACACGTACACCGACGAGGCGCCGGCACTGGCGACCCACTCCTTCCTGCCGGTCATCGAGGCCTTCGCCGGCCAGGCCGGGGTCGACGTGGAGACCCGCGACATCTCCCTGGCCGCCCGCATCCTGGCGAAGTTCCCCGACCGGCTCACCGACGCCCAGCGCGTCCCGGACTCGCTGTCCGAACTGGGCGAGCTGGCGAAGACCCCGGACGCCAACATCATCAAGCTGCCGAACATCTCGGCGTCGATCCCGCAGCTCAAGGCGGCGATCACCGAGCTCCAGGGCGCCGGCTACGACGTACCGGACTACCCGGAGAACCCGCAGACCGAGCAGGAGAAGGCCGCCCGCGCCGCCTACGACTCGGTCAAGGGCTCCGCGGTCAACCCGGTGCTGCGCGAGGGCAACTCCGACCGCCGCGCCCCGCTGTCGGTGAAGAACTTCGCCCGCAAGCACCCGCACTCGATGGGCGCCTGGAGCTCCGACTCCACCAGCCACGTCGCCACCATGGACGACGGCGACTTCCGCCACTCCGAGACCTCGTTCACCGCCGCCGGTGACGGCGCGGTCCGCATCGAGCACGTCGCCGCCGACGGCACCGTCACGGTGCTGAAGGAGAAGGTCGCGCTGCTGGACGGCGAGGTGTTCGACGGCGCCGTCATGCGTCGCGAGCCGCTGCAGGCCTTCCTCGCCGAGCAGGTCGCGGACGCCAAGGCCAAGGGGGTGCTGTTCTCGGTGCACCTCAAGGCCACGATGATGAAGGTCTCCGACCCGATCATCTTCGGCCACGCCGTCCGCGCCTACTTCGCCGACGTGTTCGCCTCCTTCGCCGACGACCTCGCCTCCGTGGGCGCCGACCCCGACGACGGTCTCGCCTCGATCCTGACCGCGCTGGAGAAGCTGCCCGCCGACAAGCGCGACGCCGTCGAGAAGGCCATCACCGCCGCCTACGAGACCGGCCCGGCGCTGGCCCAGGTCGACTCCGCGCGCGGGATCACCAACCTGCACGTCCCGAGCGACGTCATCATCGACGCCTCGATGCCGGCCGCGATCCGCACCTCCGGCCGGATGTGGAACGCCGACGACGCGCTGCAGGACACCAAGTTCGTCATCCCGGACTCGTCCTACGCCCCGCTCTACGACGAGACCGTCAAGCACTGCCAGGCCAACGGCGCCTTCGACCCGACGACGATGGGCACCGTCCCGAACGTCGGGCTGATGGCCCAGAAGGCCGAGGAGTACGGCAGCCACGACAAGACCTTCGAGATCGCCTCCGCGGGCACCGTGCGCGTCGTCGACGCGGCGTCGGGCGAGGAGAAGCTCTCGCACGAGGTCGGCGAGGGCGACATCTGGCGCGGCTGCCAGACCAAGGACGCCCCGATCCGCAACTGGGTCGGTCTGGCCGTCGAGCGGGCCCGGGCCACCGGCTCCCCCGCCGTCTTCTGGCTGGACTCGGCGCGCGCCCACGACGCGCAGCTGATCGCGAAGGTCGAGACGTACCTGGGCGAGCACGACACCGACGGCCTGACCATCGAGATCCTCCCGGTCGCCGAGGCCACCCGCTACACCCTGGAGCGGGCCCGCAAGGGCGAGGACACCATCTCGGTGACCGGCAACGTGCTGCGCGACTACCTCACGGACCTGTTCCCGATCATGGAGCTGGGCACGTCGGCAAAGATGCTGTCGATCGTCCCGCTGATGAACGGCGGCGGCCTGTTCGAGACCGGCGCCGGCGGGTCCGCGCCGAAGCACGTGCAGCAGCTCCAGAAGGAGAACCACCTGCGGTGGGACTCCCTCGGCGAGTTCCTCGCGCTGGCCGTCTCGCTGGAGATGCTGGCGTCGAAGACCGAGGAGCCGCTGCGGGCCAAGCTGCTCGGCCAGACCCTCGACGAGGCCACCGGCAAGCTGCTGGAGAACGGGAAGTCGCCGTCGCGCAAGGTCGGGGAGCTCGACAACCGCGGCAGCCACTTCTACATCGCGCTGTACTGGGCGCAGGCCCTCGCCGCGCAGACCGAGGACACCGAGCTGGCCGCGATCTTCGCCCCGCTCGCCGAGAAGCTCGCCGCCGTCGAGGACACGGTCGTCGGTGAGCTGAACGCGGTCCAGGGCGACCCGGTCGACCTGGGCGGCTACTACTACGTCGACCGCGCGAAGACCGACGCGGTCATGCGGCCGAGCGCCACGTTCAACGCGGCGATCGACGCCTTCGCCGGCAAGTAGCCCCACCGCGACGGCCCGTCCCCCCGTTGCCGGGAGGGCGGGCCGTCGTCGTGTCAGGCCGAGCTGACGCCGGGGACGCGCCCGGAGCGGAACGCCTCCACGAACAGCGCGTGGTCGGCGCGCACGGTCCGCGCGTAGTCGTGGGCGAACTCCACGACCCACTCCACGAACGCGTCCTCCGCACCGGCGGTGCGCGCCGCGACCGCCTCCTCGACCCGGAAGTCGACGAGCGCGTGGTCGGCGTCGGCGTCGGCCACACAGTGGATCTTCGCGGTGGCCCGGCCCAGGTCCGCGACGACCGGCGCGATCTCGTCGGGCTCGGTGAGCTCCGACCAGTCCAGGTCCGCCTCGTAGGGCGAGACCTCGGCGACGACGAACCCGACGCCGTCGAGCTCGGTCCAGCCCAGCATCGGGTCGGCGTGCGCCTGCAGCGCGCGCTGCGAGACCGCCGTCCGGTGCCCGTGGTGGCGGAACGCCGCCGCCACCCGCTCGTCGGTGACCACCCGCGAGGGCGCGGCCACGTTGCCCTGCTTCATCGACACGACGATGTCGTTGTCCAGCGCCTGGTTCAGCCCCTCGACCAGCACCGTGTAGGTCGGCAGCCCGGCGCTGCCGATGCCCACGCCGGATCGCCCGGCGACGTCCTTGACGGTGTAGGCGACGCCGCGATGGCGCCGGGACTCCGGGATCGTGGCCACGTAGGCCTCGAACGCCGCGGTGACCGCGGCCTTCTCGTCGTCGTCGAGGGTGCGGACGCCGGGTCCGGCGCGCAGGATGCGGTCGAAGCCCTCGGTCTCGGTGACCGCGTCGAGCAGCCCGACCCGGGTCCGCGTGCGCGCGGTCTGCAGGACCTGGTGCACCGGGCCCTCGGTGGTGTCCAGGCGCAGCGAGAACGCGTCGTCGTCGCGGTCGGCGAAGTGCCGCACCTGGGCCAGGTAGCTGCGGCAGTAGCGCTCGACGAGCTCGGACAGCGACCGGTCCGACAGCGCCTTGCGCCAGCCGAGCAGGCACAGGCTGGCCGCGAACCGGGTGACGTCCCAGGTCCAGTGGCCGAGATAGGCCTCGTCGAAGTCGTTGACGTCGAAGACGAGCACGCCGTCGCCGTCCATGTAGGTGCCGAAGTTCTCCGCGTGCAGGTCGCCCTGGATCCAGACCCGGGCGGTCCGCTCGTCGACCCAGGGGTCCTCGCGGCGGGCGACGTCGTCGTAGAACAGACAGGCGCTGCCCCGGTAGAACGCGAACGGGTCGGCGGCCATCTTCCGGAACTTGGTCCGGAACGCCGCGGGGTCGGCGGCCATCAGGTCGTCGAAGGCGGTCACGAGGGTGTCGACGATGTGGCCGCTGCGGTCGGTCATGGCGCGATCATGCTCGCGGACGGTGGCGGGGACCACCTCCGTCCGTGGGGTCCCGCCGGACCGTGCGCCGCCGACCGGGTGGCGGATGGATCTTCGTTGCGATCAACGGGTGATCAGCGGGGCCACCGTGGGCGACGTCACGCAACCCGTCCGGAGCAACCCCCGTCCCGGAGCGGGTGTACCCACCGGTAGAATCTCGTTAGCGATGATCATTATCAGGCCGTCCCGCAGCAGACCGACCGGGGATCTCCCCGCCCGGCCGGGCCGGGTCGTGCGCGCGACCAGCACCGGCCCCGGGCGTCCAGGGAGCAAGCGTCCCGCGGGGCCCCGCAGGCCCCCGACCCGGCGCCCGGCGGGCCCGGAGACGACCGGCGGCTCCCGCAGCTGAGCACTCAGCTGATGGTCAGCGACCCCTGGGTGATCGTCAGAGCCAGCAGCAGGACGACGACGCCGAACCCGCCGTACACCAGCGCGTCGGCGTAGCGGCCGCGGATCGCGAGCAGCCCGACCCGGTCCGGCGGCAGCGCGACGCGCAGGCCCGCGGCGACCAGCATCGCCACCGCCAGCGCCGCGGACCCCTCGCGCCAGTGCTCGGTGACCACCCGCTGCAGCCCGACCAGCGACACACCGAGGACGACGAGCAGCGGCCAGTGCGCCCGCAGCCGCGCCCGCAGGCCGTGACCGGAACGGGTCGCCACCATCACCGCCCTCCGCCGCCCGTCACGACGACAGGCTGCGTTCGGTATCGATTCTCACTCCGACAGGCTGCGTTCGGCTGCCTCGACGACGTTCGTCAGCAGCATCCCGCGGGTCATCGGCCCCACACCGCCCGGCATCGGCGCCAGCAGCCCGGCGACCTCGGCGACCTCGGGCGCCACGTCGCCGACCAGGCCCAGGTCGGTACGGGTGACGCCGACGTCGAGCACCGCGGCGCCCGGCTTGATCTGGTCGGCGGTGATGAGCCCGGCCCGGCCCGCCGCGGCGACGACGACGTCGGCCTCCCGCAGGTGCGCCGCCAGGTCCCGGGTGCCGGTGTGGCACAGGGTGACGGTGGCGTTCTCCGAGCGGCGGGTCAGCAGCAGCCCCAGCGGGCGGCCGACCGTCACGCCACGGCCCACGACGACGACCCGCGCCCCGTTCAGCTCGACACCGAACCGGCGGCACAGCTCGACGATGCCGCGCGGGGTGCACGGCAGCGGCCCCGGCTCGCCGAGGACCAGGCGGCCCAGGTTGGTCGGGTGCAGGCCGTCGGCGTCCTTGCCCGGGTCGACCCGCTCCAGCGCGGCGCCGGCGTCGAGACCGTCCGGCAGCGGGAGCTGCACGATGAAGCCCGTGCAGGTCGGGTCGGCGTTCAGCTCGTCGATCGTGTCCTCGACCTGGGCCTGGCTCGCGTCGGCGGGCAGCTCGCGCTGCAGCGAGGTCATGCCGACCTTGGCGCAGTCGCGGTGCTTGCCGCGCACGTAGGCGTGCGATCCGGGGTCGTCACCGACCAGCACCGTGCCCAGCCCGGGAGTCACCCCGGCGGCGGTCAGCTTCTCGACACGGCCCCGCAGGTCGTCGAGCAGCTCCGCCAACGTCGCCTTGCCGTCCATCACGCGTGCGCTCACCCGGGCATCCTCTCAGGTGACGCCCGGGCCGGTCGAACCTGACCGAAGGACGCGTACGTGCCGCGCAGGTAGGGGGCGCCGACCCCGCGAGCTGCGACGACGGCCCGGTTCCGTGCGACCGGGGTACAGGTCGGGGTCTGGTCGTACGGAGGGGCGAAAAACGATCTCCGCGAGAGCAGAATCACACCGCCGGTGCTCGACCGGTCACGAACTCGACGAGGAGTTTTCCATGAGCGTGGAGAGCGACACCGCGGGGGCGCACGCCGCTGCCGCCCCGCCCGCCCCGGCAGCAGCCGCCCCGGCTGCCAACCCGGCCCTGATGGGCCTCATCTGCTTCCTGCCGTCCGGCATCACGCTGGGCCTGTGGTTCGTGGGCTACCTGGACACCACCGCACTGCCCGGCGGCATGATCCCGATCGTGACCTTCTCGGCGGGTCTGTTCCTGCTGCTGTCGGCCATGGTCGCGCTGCGCGTCGGGGACAGCGTCACCGCCGCGATCTTCGGGGTCTTCTCCGCGTTCTGGACCAGCTTCGGCGTGCTGCTCATGGCGCTGAACAACGGCTGGATCATCGACGCCGGTACCGGACAGGCCCTGTCCACCGAGCAGATCGGGTCGATCCAGTCGACCTATCTGCTCTCGTTCACCCTGGTGTTCGTCCTGCTGACGCTGGCGACGCTGCGCCTGCCGCTGATGTTCACGATCGGCTTCGTGCTCGTCGACATCACCTTCGTGCTGGCCTACATCGGTGTGACCGCGGGCAACGCGGGCCTGTTCCCGATCGCCGGGATCACGACGTTCGCGTTCTGCGTCGTGTTCGCCTACATCCTGTTCGACGCGTTCGGCCAGACACTGGGCGGACGCGCGATGTCGATGGGCGGGCCGCTCGTCAAGTCCTGACCCCGTCGCGACCACGTACAGGCCCCGCCGGTTCCTCCGGCGGGGCCTGTGGTGTGCCCGGTCCCGGTGGTCCGCGTGTCCCGCGGTCCGCGTGCTCGGGACCACGGGGCCCGGAGGTCGCGAGGGCCCGGCGCCGGGCGCGGGCGGGGTGGTCAGCGGAAGTCCCGGGACGCCACCTTCACCGCCAGCGGCATCCGCTGCAGCCGGTCGGCCAGCAGGTTCAGCACGCCCTCCGGGCTGCGTTCGAGCCGGCCCCGGACCAGCAGCCCCGCGCTCCCCAGCGCCACCGACCGGTAGCGCGCCCACAGGCCCTCCGAGCAGGTCACGTTCAGCATCCCGGACTCGTCCTCGAGGTTCACGAACGTCACCCCGCGCGCGGTCGCCGGGCGCTGGCGGTGGGTGACCAGTCCCCCGACCAGCACCCGGGCCGGGGTGTCCGGGCCGGCACGGAGGCCCACCTCGTCGAGCCGGTCGATCCGGACCGCGCCGAGCGCGTCGAGATCCGCGCGCAGGTGCTGCACCGGGTGCCCGTCCGGGGAGACGCCGGTGGCCCAGACGTCGGAGACGGTCAGCTCCGCCTCGGTCATCCCCGGCAGGGCCGGCGCGTCGAACCCGACGGCGGTGCCCGGCAGGTGCTCGGGGCGCACCCCCGCGACGACGCCCGCCGCCCACAGCGCCTCCCGCCGCTCCACCCCGAAGCAGCCGAACGCCCCGGCCGTCGCCAGCGCCTCGGCCTGCGGGCCGGTCAGCCGGACCCGGCGTGCCAGGTCGGGCAGGTCCGCGAACGGCCCGCCCGCGTCGCGCTCGGCGTCGATGGCCCCGGCGAGGTCCGCGCCGACGGTGCGGACACCCGCCAGGCCGAGCCGGACCGCCCGGCCGCCGGTGCTGTCGTCGTCGGGTTCGAGGACGGCGTCGGCCCGCCCGGCGTTGACGTCCGGCCGGTGCACCCGCACACCGTGCCTGCGGGCGTCGGCCACCAGCGACTGCGGCGAGTAGAAGCCCATCGGCTGGGCGTTGAGCAGGCCCGCGCAGAACGCCGCCGGGTGGTAGAGCTTGAACCACGCCGAGTAGTAGACGAGCGCGGCGAAGCTGATCGAGTGGCTCTCCGGGAACCCGAAGTTCGCGAAGGCCAGCATCTTGGCGAAGATCCGTTCGGCGAGCTCGCCGGTGATCCCGTTCGCGGCCATCCCGTCGTAGAACCGCCCGCGCAGCCGTTCCATCCGCTCGGTGGACCGCTTGGAGCCCATCGCCCGGCGCAGCTCGTCGGCCTCGGCCGCGGTGAACCCCGCGACGTCGACGGCGATCTGCATCATCTGTTCCTGGAACAGCGGGATGCCCAGCGTCTTGTGCAACGCGGGCTTGAGCAGCGGATGGTCGTGGTCCCAGGTCTCGAGCTCGTTGCGCCGCCGGATGTAGGGGTGCACCGAGCCACCCTGGATCGGGCCGGGCCGGATCAGCGCGACCTCGACGACGAGGTCGTAGAACTCGCGCGGGCGCAGCCGCGGCAGGGTGGCCATCTGGGCGCGGGACTCCACCTGGAACACCCCGACCGAGTCCGCGCGCGACAGCATCGCGTAGACCTCCGGGTCGGACTCGCCGATCGCGTGCAGCTCGATCCGCTCACCGGTGGCGGCCGTGACCAGGTCCACCATCAGGTGCAGCGCGGTGAGCATGCCCAGCCCGAGCAGGTCGAACTTCACCAGCCCGGCCGCGGCGCAGTCCTCCTTGTCCCACTGCACGACGGTCCGGTCGGCCATCCGCGCCCACTCGACCGGCACGACCTCGGACACCGGCCGATCGCAGATGACCATGCCGCCGGAGTGGATGCCCAGATGCCGGGGCGCACCCATCAGCTGCCCCGCGAGGTCCAGCAGCAGCGGCGGCATCTCCTGCGGGAGCTCGCTCGCCTCCAGGGCGTGCCAGCGTTCGACGCGCCTGCTCCAGGCGTCCTGCTGGCCGGGTGAGAACCCGAGCGCGCGGGCGGTGTCGCGGATCGCCGACCGCGGCCGGTAGGTGATGACGTTCGCGACCTGCGCGGCGAACAGCCTGCCGTAGCGGCGGTAGACGTACTGGATCGCCTCCTCGCGGCGGCCGGACTCGATGTCGAGGTCGATGTCGGGGTAGCCGTCGCGGTCCGGGGACAGGAACCGTTCGAACAGCAGCCCGTGCCGGACGGCGTCGACGTTGGTGATGCCCAGCGCGTAGCAGACCGCCGAGTTCGCAGCCGATCCCCGGCCCTGACAGAAGATGTTCGACCGGCGGCAGAAGTCGACGATGTCCTGGACGATCAGGAAGTAGCCGGGGAAGTTCTTCGCCTCGATGATCTCCAGCTCGCGCTGCACGGTGTGCGCCGCGAACGGGTTCTCGTCACAGCTGCCATAACGCTCCATCCGGCCGCGTTCGGTCAGCACCCGCAGCCAGGTCGTCTCGGTGTGCCCGGGCGGGACGTCGAACGGCGGCAGGTCCGGCGCCACCAGGTGCAGCTCGAACGCCAGCTCCCGGCCCAGCTCCGCCGCGCGCTCCACCGCACCGGGGTGGCGCTCGTCGAACCGCAGGGCCATCTCCCGCCCGGATCGCAGGTGCGCGGTGCCCGCCGCGGGCAGCCAGGGGTCGATCTCGTCGAGGCTGCGCCGGGCCCGGACCGCGGCGACGGTCGCGGCCAGCGGGGCCCGGTCGGGGGTGGCGTAGTGCGCTCCGGTCGTCGCCACCGTCGCGACGCCGGCCCGCTCGGCCAGCGCGGCCAGTGCGTCGTTGCGCTCGGTGTCGCCGGGCTCGCCGTACACGGTCAGCTCGACCCGCACGTTCTCCGCGCCGAAGCGCGCGACCAGCCGGTCCAGCTCCGCCGCGGCGGCCGCCGGGCCCGAGCGGTCCAGGGCGCGGCGCACCGCGCCCTTGCGGCAGCCGGTGAGCACGACGACCTTCCCCGCCGTGTCGGCGACGACCTCGTCCGGGTCGTAGACCGGCCGCCCCTTCTCCCCGCCCCGCATCTGCGCGGTGGAGATGGTGCGGCACAGCGCGCGGTACCCGTCGGGGCCGCGGGCCAGCAGCAGCAGGTGCTCGCCCTCGGGGTCGGCGACGCCGTTCTGCGGGGCGGTCAGCCCGGTGCTCAGCTCGGCGCCGAACACCGTGCGCACCCCGAGCGCGCGGGCTGCCTCGGCGAACCGCACGACCCCGTACATGCCGTCGTGGTCGGTGAGCGCGACGGCCTCCAGCCCCAGCTCGGCAGCGCGCTCGACCAGCTTCTCCGGGGCGCTCGCGCCGTCGAGGAAGCTGAAGTGCGAGTGGCAGTGCAGCTCCGCGTACGGCACGACGCCGGGCCCCGCCGGGTGCAGGTCCTCGGGCGGCTCGTAGGGGCCGCGATGGACGGACCAGGCCGGTGCGTCCCCGCCGTCGGCCTCCGGGCCGCCGCGCAGGCTCGCGCCGTCGCGCACGGAACGACCCGACAGCGCACTCTCCAGCTCCGCCCAGGGGACGTCCGGATTCTGCCAGCCCACCCGTGCAGCGTACTCGAACACAAGTTCGAACGTCGAGTGCCGGGTTCCGCGGACGGGCGTCGCCGTGCGGGCCGGCCGGCTGCTCCCCAGCGCCGGTCGGCCCCGCACGGCGGGTCCGGGCTCCGGCGCGGCACACCGGCCGCTCCCCAGCGCCGGCCCGCGGGCCACCCGGACGTACCCATCCGGTGCCGGCAGGTGGTTCGTGGACCTCCCCGCCGACATCTCCGAGTTCACCAGCCGAACCTGTGGAACGACTGAGACCCCGGTGTGGATCGACCGAGGATCACCGCGGCCCCGGGTCGCGCCGGGTCGTACCGTCGTGTTCGTGACGCCGTGTCGTGATCGTCGGTTCACCGCACGGCCACGCCCGATGGCGGATGCTGGTCCGACGCCGCGGCGCCCGACCGGTACCGCGCACGCACGAGGAGCGCCGGACACCCGGCGCGGACGAGGCCCGGTACCGGGCCGGACGGCAGAGGTGGCTCCATGGGACGGGCGAGCACGACGGGTGGCCTGCACCGGCCACGCCTCGGGAACCGGCTGGTCAGGGTCGCGGCGGCCGGGGTCGCCGTCGTCGCGCTCGCGGCCTGCGCGGACGTCCCCGCGACGCCGGGCACCGCGACGATCGGCACCACCGGCGGCGGGAGCCAGGGGACCGCGCAGGGCGACCCCGGCCTGCCGCAGCGGCTCGCGGCCGCGGTGGGCGGCGACGGCGCCTACGCCCACCTGCAGCAGTTCGAGAGGCTCGCCGACGCGAACGACGGCAACCGCGCGGTGGGCACCCCCGGGTACGACGCGGCCGTCGACCACGTCGTCGGGACGCTGCGTGCGAGCGGGTTCGAGGTGTCGACCCCGTCGTTCGAGGTGCGCACCTTCTCCGCGGGCGACGCACGGCTGACCGTGGCCGGCGCACCGGTGACGACCGAGGTGCTCGGCTTCTCCCCCGCCACCCCGCCCGGCGGGCTGACCGCGCCGCTGTCGCTGCGCCCGCGCACCCCGCAGGACCCGACACCGGGCTGCGACGCCGCCGACTACGCCGGGATGCCGGCCGGGGCCATCGCCGTCGTCGAGCGCGGGACCTGCGAGTTCGGCCAGAAGTCCCGGCTCGCGGGGGCGGCGGGCGCGGCGGCGGTGATCGTGGTCAACACCGAGGACGCGGCCCTGCCCGCCACCCTCGGCGACACCCCGGGGGTCGTCCCGACGGCGGCCGTGACGAGGACCGCCGGAGCCGCCCTGCGCGACGGGCAGCAGGCGTCGCTGGTGCTCGACACCACGATCCGGCAGCAGACCTCGCGGAACGTGATCGCCGAGACCACCACCGGCGACCCGGGCCGGGTCGTGGTCGCCGGGGCCCACCTCGACAGCGTGCCCGAGGGCGCCGGCATCAACGACAACGGCAGCGGCAGCGCCGCCCTGCTCGAGATCGCGCAGAAGCTCGGCGGTTCCCCGCCGGTCGGCCAGAAGGTGCGCTTCGCGTGGTGGGGCGCCGAGGAGATCGGTCTGGTCGGCTCGACGAAGTACGTCGAGGGGCTGTCCGAGGCCGACCGCGCGCGGATCGCGCTGTACCTCAACTTCGACATGGTCGGCTCGCCGAACCCCGGCTACCTCGTCTACGACGGCGACAACTCCGACGGCCTCGGCGGCGAGGCGGGCCCGCCCGGCTCCGACACCGCGGAGCGCGTCCTGACCGAGGCGCTGGTCGGGGCCGGCGTGAACGGCCCCGAGGGCACCGCGTTCGACGGGCGCTCGGACTACGGCCCGTTCATCCAGGCCGGCATCCCGGCCGGTGGCCTGTTCACCGGCGCCGAGGAGCGGAAGACCCCGGAGCAGGCGCAGAAGTGGGGCGGCACGCCGGGACAGTCCTACGACCCCTGCTACCACACGGCCTGCGACCGGCTGACCAACATCGACCGGACCGCACTGGACCGGAACGTGACGGCGATGGCCTCGGCGATCGGCCGGTTCGCCGTCGACCTCACCGGGGTCCCGCAGCGCTGACCCGCCCGCGGCGGCCGGTGGCTCAGTCGTAGACACCCGTCACCTCCCAGCGGCCGCCGCGGTGCACGAGCAGCAGGGCCGTGCCGTCGGCGAGCACGACCTGCAGCCGGACCGCGGGCCCGGGGCCGTCGGGGGCCCACCAGCGGGTGTGCACCGGCCAGGGTCCGGCCCAGCCGGTGACCTCCCGGTCCGGGCCGCCGCCCGCGACCCGGCGCGGGACGCCGTCGAGCAGGTCCGGCGCGGCCGGGCACACCTCGGCGCCGTCCGCGGCGAGCAACCGGACCGGGACCGGGTCCGGGGGCACCGTCGCCGGGGACGGTGCCGGGAGCCGGCCGGGCCAGGTCGCCGGGGGGTCGGCGGGTGGACGACGACCGGGAGCGCGGCGGGGATGCGCGGTCCCGTTCCTCCCCCCGCCCCGGGGCCGTCCCGCGGCCCCGGCCTCCCCCGGCTCCTTCCCCGCGGCCTCGTCGGGCGCGGGGTCGTCGGGCGCGGGGTCGTCGGGCGCGGGGTCGTCGGAACGTGCCACCGCCGG
The DNA here is from genome assembly GCF_023717215.1 of Pseudonocardia sp. DR1-2. Classification (NCBI taxonomy): domain Bacteria; kingdom Bacillati; phylum Actinomycetota; class Actinomycetes; order Pseudonocardiales; family Pseudonocardiaceae; genus Pseudonocardia; species Pseudonocardia sp. DR1-2. The sequence continues at coordinate 611,607 of NZ_JAMQOF010000003.1, forward strand.
CCGCCCGGGGACCGGCCCGGGCGGCTCCGGGGCTGCCTGCTCCGCATGCCCGGGGGCACCGGCGGCGCCGTCCCGCGCGGGAGCCACGGGCCCCGGCCGGGCGGGGACCGCCGTGTCCTCGACGACCCGCTCGTCGCCCCACGGCACCAGCCGCGCCCGCTCGCCCGGGTCCCGGCCGCCCGCCGGGACCGCGGTGAGCACCGCCTCCGGCCCGAGCAGCGCCTGCACCCGGACCAGGGCCCGCCCGGCCCGCTCGTCGCCCTCGCCGACGTCGCCCCACAGCCCGCGCTGCAGCGCCCCGGCGACCACGGTGTCCTCCGGGGTGAGCCGCAGCGCGACCAGCGTCCCGGAGCCGCCGCGCCCGAGCCACGAGTCGAGCTGCCAGCGCACCCGGTCCACCGTCCCGGACGGCGTCAGCGGCTCGGCGCACCGCCAGACCCGTAGCAGCTCCTCCCCGCTCTCCGTGCGTGCGTGCACCCCCAGCCGGGTGCAGGCCAGGCCGTACCCGGCGAGCGCGGTGTGCAGCCGGGTCGCGAGTGCCCGCGCGGCGAAGGCGGCCGCGTCGACCCGGTCCACCGGCGGGTCCAGCTCGACCGCCGCGGACAGTTCCTCCGGCGGGACCCGGCGCGCGGGCGGGCGGGGGTCGAGCCCACGGGCGAGCCGGTGCGCGGCCACCGCGTCGGCGCCGAAGCGCGAGGCCACGTCGGACTCCGACAGCGACGCGAACGCCCCCAGCGACCGCAGCCCCAGCCGGCGCAGCAGGTCCACCAGCGCGGCCCGGTCGACGTCGGGGTCCCGGTCCAGCTCGGCGACCTCCAGCGGTGCGAGGAACTCCGCCGACCGTCCCGGCGGCACCCCGCGCCCCCGGCGGGCGGCGAGCGCGGCGGCGAACATCCCGTCCGCGACGCCGATCTGGCACTCGGTCCCCGCGTGCAGGGCGACCTGGTCGATCAGCCGCTCCACCGCGGCGCGCTCCCCACCGAACCAGCCGACCGGACCGCGCGCGGGCAGCACCAGCAGCCCCGGCCGCACCACCTCGACGCCGGGGGCGAGCGCCTCCACCGCGGCGGCGACCGGCTCGAACAGCCGGGCGTCGCGCCCCGGGTCGGGGGCGAGCACCACGAGCTCCGGGCACCGGGCCTGCGCCTCCCGGCGCCGCAGCCCCCGGCGGACCCCGTGCCGGCGGGCCGTCGCCGAGCAGGCCAGGACCCGGTTGGCGTGCAGGACCGCGGCCGGCCGGTCCGCCGGGACGTGCGCGGCGCGGGCGGCCGCGGTGACCGGCCAGTCCGGGGACCAGACCGCCAGCACCCGCGGGTCGGGCTCCGCCCGTCCACCGCCGCCCGTGCCCGTCGCGCCGCCCGCCTCCGTCGTACCGGGCGTGCTCATCCCGCCGCCCGGGCCACGGGCCGCGCGACCGCGACCTCGCCCACCGCGGCCGCGGAGACCGCGGGCACCGACGGCACCGAGGTGATCGCGGGCACCGACGGCACCGCGGGGACCGGGGGTGTCGCCGGGGCGGGGACGACCGTCCCGCCGGGGCCCGGGAGGAGCACCTCCACCCCCCACCCGGCCGGGCCGATCCCGCGCCCCTCCGCCCGGACCTCGACCCGCCGGGACCGCAGCCGCCCCGTCCCGCGGCCGACGCCCTCCCAGCGCGGACGGGTGCAGTGCAGCCGCAGGTCCGCGCCCGGCCACCCGCCGAGCGCGAGCAGCACCGCACCCCGCTGCCGGGCCCGTGCGGCGAGCCGCTGCCGGTCCCCGGCCCGCAGCCCGGCCCGCTCCGGCCCGGCCACCACCACGAGGTCCAGCCCGTCCAGCAGTGCCGCGGTCACCCCGACCAGGTCCGCGCCGGGGTCGGGGACCAGCGCCAGCCGGTCCAGCCGCACGCCCGCCTCGGCCGCGGCCGTCGCGCCGAGGCCGGGACGGCCGACCACGCCCGACCACGCGCCCTCCGCGGACGCGGCGGCCAGCAGCGCGAACAGCAGCGACCCCGCGCCGGACCCCACACCCACCGCCACGGTGGACCCCCGCCGCAGGCCCCCGCCGGGCAGCAGACCGGCCAGCGGCCCCGGCACCGGCAGCAGGTCGGCCTCGGTCACCGGACGCGCCTCGACCGTCCCGGCGCTGCGGGCCGGGGGCTCCGGCTCCGGGCAGGGCCCCACGGGCCCCGGCCGGGACCGCTCCAGGCCCGCCCGGGTCTCCGTGCGGCGCAGGACGTGCCGGGCCCGGGCGAGCCGCTCGGCGGCCGAGCCGGCCGCGGCCCCCGGCCCCCCGGCCGGGCCCCGTGCCCCGGGCAGCGGCTCCCGCCCGCCCCCGGGGACACGTGACCCGGCCCCGACCACCGGCCCGGACCCCTCCGGACCGGTGTCGTCCCCGGCGTCGACGCCGGCTCCCCCACCGGCACCGCCGACCACCCGGCCGACCGCCGCCGCTCCTCCGACGACGACCGGCCCCTCGCCCACACCGACGCGCACCGCAGTACCTCCCCGCCACACACCGCGCCACGACCGAACGGTCGCGACCTCGCCCGGCGCGCCGCGGGGAAGGCGACGCGTGCTCGAACTGACGTTCGAAGCATAGGGCCTGTGCCGTCTCTCCGCATCCCCCGGGTGGGGGTGGCGACGACGACGGGAGGACCGTCGCACGCACCCCCGACATCCTCGGCCGGGACACCCTCCGAACTGCTCCGAACGCCGACGGCCCGGGCCGCGCGAGGCGGTCCCGGGCCGTCGGGGTGGGCGGTGGGTCAGTGGGCGAAGTGCCGCGTCCCGGTCAGGTACATCGGCACGCCCGCCTTCGCGCAGGCCGCGACGACCTCGTCGTCGCGGACCGAGCCGCCGGGCTGCACGACGGCGGCGACCCCGGCGTCGAGCAGCACCTCCAGCCCGTCGGGGAAGGGGAAGAACGCGTCGGAGGCGGCGACCGAGCCGCGGGCCCGGTCCCCGGCCCGGGTCACGGCGAGCTTCGCCGCGTCGACCCGGTTGACCTGGCCCATGCCGACGCCGACCGCGGCGCCGTCGTGGGCGAGCAGGATCGCGTTGGACTTCACCGCGCGGCAGGCACGCCAGGCGAACGCGAGGTCGTCGAGCACCTCGGGGGCGACGGCGTCGCCGGTGACGAGCTTCCAGGCGGCCGGGTCGTCGCCGTCGGCGTGGACGAGGTCGCGCTGCTGCACCAGCAGCCCGCCGGAGATCGGGCGGAGCTCGGTGCCGGTGCGGGCGGCGCCGTCGGGGATGCGGAGGACACGGACGTTCTTCTTGCGCTGGAGCACCTCGAGGGCGCCGTCGGCGTAGCCGGGGGCCACGACGACCTCGGTGAAGATCTCGGCGACCTGCTCGGCCATCGCGACCGAGACCTCGCCGTTGACCGCGATGACCCCGCCGAACGCCGACACCGGGTCGGTGGCGTGCGCCTTGCGGTGGGCCTCGGCGACGTCGGCGCCGACCGCGATCCCGCACGGGTTGGCGTGCTTGATCACCGCGACCGTGGGGCGGTCGCCGTGGTCGTGCGCGGCGCGCCAGGCGGCGTCGGCGTCGACGTAGTTGTTGTAGGACATCTCCTTGCCGTGCAGCTGCTCGGCGCCGGCCAGGCCGGAACCGGTGCCGTCGGTGTAGAGCGCGGCGGACTGGTGCGGGTTCTCGCCGTAGCGCAGCGGGCGCTCGCGGGTCCAGGTGGCGCCCACCCACTCGGCGGAGGCGTCGTCGTCGCCCGCGGGGAACTGCTCGCCCATCCAGGTCGCGACCGAGACGTCGTAGGCGGCGGTGTGCCGGTAGGCGTCGGCGGCCAGCCTGCGGCGGTCCTCCACGACGAACCCGCCCGCGCCGACCTGCTCAAGCACCCAGGCGTAGCGCGACGGGTCGACGACGACCGCGACGCTCTCGTGGTTCTTCGCCGAGGCCCGCACCATCGCCGGGCCGCCGATGTCGATCTGCTCGACGGCCTCGTCGCGGCCCGCGCCGGACGCGACGGTCTCGCGGAACGGGTAGAGGTTGGACACCAGCAGGTCGAACGGCGCGATGTTCAGCTGCTCGAGCTGCGCGAGGTGCTCGGGCTTGCGGGTGTCGGCGAGCAGCCCGGCGTGCACCCGCGGGTGCAGGGTCTTGACCCGGCCGTCGAAGCACTCGGGGAACCCGGTGACCTCCTCGACGGGGGTGACCGGGACGCCGGCGTCGGCGATCCGCTGTGCGGTGGAGCCGGTCGAGACGATCTCCACCCCGGCGGCGTGCAGCCCGGTGGCCAGGTCGAGGAGACCGGCCTTGTCGTAGACGCTGATCAGGGCCCGGCGTACCGGCCTGCGCTCACTCACTGTTCACCTCATGGGGTTGGGCGGCGGCGGCGAACCGTCGCACGGTCGCGACCAGCAGCCGTCGTTCCTCGGTCTTGATGCGCTCGTGCAGGGAGGTCTCGTCGTCGCCCGGGAGCACGGGGACCTCCGCCTGCGCGAGCACCGGTCCGGTGTCGAGCCCGGCGTCGACCTCGTGCACGGTCGCGCCGGTGACGGGCACCCGGGCGGCCAGCGCGTCCCGGACGGCGTGCGCGCCGGGGAACGCCGGCAGCAGCGCCGGGTGCGTGTTCAGCATCGGGCATCCGAGCGCGTCCAGGAAGGCCGGGGAGACGAGCTTCATGAACCCCGCCCCGACGACGAGGCCCGGCCGGTGCGCGAGGACGGCCGCGGCGAGCGCGGTGTTCCAGGCGTCGCGGTCGGGGTGGTCGGCGACCCGCTCGACGAAGGTGGGGACACCCGCGGTGCGGGCCCGGTCGAGCCCGGTGGCACCTGCCCGGTCGGCCCCGACGGCGACGACGGCGAACCCGGCGCCCGCGGTGTCGAGCAGTGCCTGCAGCAGGGTGCCGCTCCCGGAGACGAGGACGACGACCCGCAGCGCCCCGTGCCGCTCCTGCGCGCCCACCGTGTCCCTTCCTCGCCGGTCCGGGCCGCTCCACGGCCCCTGGCCAGGGTAGACGCGCCCTCCGACGACGAGGGCGCCCGGTGCGGTGGCCCGGGTCACCCGGCCCGGCCGGGCGGTTCAGTCGTCCCGGGAGCGGTCGCGGGGGCGGGTGATCCGGTCGGTCCGGCCGTCGGTGCGCCGGTCGGACGGGTCCCCGCCGTCGGTGTCCCGGTCGGGGCGGCGCCCGGCTGCGCGGCGACCGTCGGGGCCGTGGTCCCCCGCGTCGTCGCCGTCGCCGTCGCCGTGGTCGGGGTCCTCGTCGTCGCCGGCGGGGTCACGGCCGGCGGAACCGTCGACGCGACGGGTGGCCGTGCGACCGGCTCCGTCGGGCTCCTCGTCGGGGGCGGCGTCGGAGTAGGGGTGGAGGTCGTCGTGGCCCCCGTCGTCGTCCCACGCGGCGTCGGCACGGCGGGCGGGCGCCCCGGCGGTGCGACGGCGTTCGACCAGCTCCCCCACCGTCGACCCGCGACGGCGGTCCCGGGCCGCCCGGGCCCGGTCGACCGCGGTCCGCGACCGGTCGGTGCCGCCCATCGGGACGTGCCGGGCGAGCTCGGTCCCGGCGCAGGTCAGCACGGCCGGGATCCCGACCAGCAGCAGCGCGCAGCCGAGGACCGCCCACGGGTGGAACGACACCGGGTCGTAGGGCCCGCCCGCGAGCGCACCCCCGGCGAGCGCCGCCGGGACGGCCGCCCCGACCGCGACGACCACGGCCGCCAGCGCCGGTGCCACGACCCGGTCCACGACCGGCGCGTCGTCGGCCAGCGCCCGCCGGCAGGCGATCCCGCCGAGCACCCCCGCGACGACGGGCAGCAGCACGACCAGCACCGCGGCCGTCGGGACGGTGGTGACGGGCAGGACCACCGCGGGCGGGAACGGCGGCAGCGGACCCGGCTCGACGCCGAACGGACCGGAGCGGGCGATACCGACCGACACCCCCGCGCCCAGCGCCCAGGACAGCGCCCCGACCAGGGCGTTCGGCAGGTACCCGATGCTCAGCACCAGCACCCCGACGCCCGCCCAGGCGCCGGGGGCGATGCGCTCGGCGGTGTCGGCGACGTCCGAGGCGCTCGCGACCAGCGCCACGGTCAGGACGAGGGCGGCGACCAGCAGCAGCGCGGCGGCCGCGACCCTGGCCCCGGCGAGCGCCGCGCCGGGCCAACCCGCCAGCACCCGCTTCCAGGCCGCCGGCGCCCCGCAGGCGTGGACGACGCCGATCCCGGCGGCCGCCCCGGCCACCAGCCCGGCCCCGATCATCGACGCCCAGGGGGCGGTGACGGCCATGTCCCGCGGCAGCAGTGCGCCGGCGAGCACGGCGAGCGCGGCGGCGGCCCCGGCCTGGGACGCGACGACGGCGCCCGCGTCGTGCCGGACCCGCCCGCCCAGGCGGAGCACCGCCCAGCGCGAGCAGAAGGCGACCAGCGCGACGACCACCAGCGTCGGCAGCAGCGGCAGCACCCCGAACGGGCGCCCGTCCACCGCGACCGGGATGAGGTGCGCGGCCAGCCACAGCGGGACGGCTGTGGCGAGTGCCCCGTCCGCGGTGACCGCGACGCCGCCGGTGCCGGTCAGCAGCGCCGCCACCGGGACGAGCATCGTGTACCCGGCGAGGACGGCGCCCATCGTGGCCACGAGCAGGATCCGCAGCCGGTCCAGCCCGGTGCCGGTCCCGGTACCGCGCGTCGGGGTCCGGGCGGGGCGGCGGCGCCCCCGCTCCCGGTCCGCGACGGCGGTCGCGCGCCCACCGCGGGACCGCTCCGGTGCGGGCCCGGTGGACCGGGCCCGGGAGGCCGGGCGGCCGCGGGCGGGACGGGGCGGGGTGGTGCTCACCCGGTCAGCGTCGCAGCGAACGCGGCCCGGGAGGGGCAGGCACGCCGCGACGTGCCGGGACCCACGGTTCCCTCCGCTCAGGCGGAGCCCTCACCGCCGGGCCGGAAGGTGCGGGTGGCCTCGTCGTCACCGGACGCCGGGGCCCCGGGGCGCTCGGTCTGCTCGCCGGGCGCCGGGGCGGAGCCGGAGCCGGGGATCGCGGAGGGGCGGGTGACGCCCGCGTCGTCCCCGGTACCGCTCGCGCCCGCCGGGTGGGGGGTGGTCGGGGGCGGGGCCTGCTCGCCTCCCGGCGCGCCGGTCACCGCGGCGGCGCGGTCGCCGTAGGACACCCCGGAGAAGGCGCCGCCCGCGCCGGACGGCGTGTGCGGTGCCGCGTCCGCCTGCGGGGTGCGGCCGCCGACCGCGTGACGGCCCGCGTCGTCGCCGGTCCGGTCCTGCGCCCCGGGCACCTCGGGCGCGCCGTGGGCCCCGGACTGCCCCGGGTACTGCCCGGCGGCGGGCTGCGACGCGGCGGGCACCGCACCGGGGGCGCCGTACGCGGCGGCACCGGCGTGATCCGCGCCGGGCTGCACCGCACCGGACTGCGCCGCACCGTGGGCGGCGCCGTACTGGCCCGCTCCGTACTGGCCGGCGCCGTACTGGCCGGCGCCCGGCTGGGCGACACCGTGCTGTCCCGCACCGGGCTGCCCCGCGACGTGCTGTCCGGCGCCGTACTGGCCCGCACCGGGCTGGCCGGGGGCGTACGGGGCCGCGCCGGGCTGGGCGGCGTAGGGGCTCGCGCCGTACTGGCCCGAGGCGTAGGGGTCCGCGCCGTAGGGCGTCGCACCGGAGGCCGCACCGTACGGGGCCACGGCACCCGGCTGGCCCGCACCGTAGGGCTGCTGCGGCATCCAGGGCGGCTGCTGGCCCGGCGGGACCTGGCCGGGGCCGGGGCCCCAGCCGGGCTGCCCGACGTGCGACGGGCGCTGCGCCCGCGGCGCGGGGGCGGAGACGACACCGGACAGGAGGAGCTGGGCGTAGAGCAGTGCGGCGGCGGCGAGCAGCGCGACCACGAACACGACCCACCCGAGCGTGCCGCCGACCGCCCCGGTGCCGCTGCCGGCCAGGAGCAGCAGCATCGTCAGCGCCCCCGTCGTCGACAGGACCACGCCCGCGACCAGGGTGCGCCCGGTACCGGGCAGCAGGGTGAGGCCTCCCGCGACGCCACCGGCGACGACCATCGCGACCGGGAACAGCCCGGTCGTGACGTCGAAGAAGGTCAGGACCAGCGCCAGCAGGGCCAGCACGGCCCCCGCCAGGACGGCGACCCGCACCGTCGGAGCGGGCGCGGCCTGCTCCGGAGCCGGGACGGCCCCGGGCTCGTTGCTCGACATGACGACCACTCCCGTGTGACGGACGGACTCGCTGCACCGCACGCTAGCCGATGCCCCCGACCCGGCCGGGTGAGGCGCTCGGGGTGCACACAGCACGACGCGCGGGCACCCGGGAGAAGTTCCCGGGGCCCGCGCGTCGGACGTGCGACCCGAACTCCGATCAGGCGGAGAGGATCTCCTTCATCAGCGCGGCGGTCTCGGACGGCGTCTTGCCGACCTTGACACCGGCGGCCTCGAGGGCCTCCTTCTTGGCCTGCGCGGTGCCGGCCGAGCCGGACACGATCGCGCCGGCGTGGCCCATCGTCTTGCCCTCGGGGGCGGTGAAGCCCGCGACGTAGCCGACGACCGGCTTGGTGACGTTGGCCTTGATGAAGTCCGCGGCGCGCTCCTCGGCGTCGCCACCGATCTCACCGATCATCACGATGGCCTCGGTCTCGGGGTCCGCCTCGAACGCCTCGAGGGCGTCGATGTGGGTGGTGCCGATGACCGGGTCGCCGCCGATGCCGATGGCGGTGGAGAAGCCGAACTCACGCAGCTCGTACATCATCTGGTAGGTCAGCGTGCCGGACTTCGACACCAGGCCGATCCTGCCCGCGCCGGCGATGTTCGCCGGGATGATGCCCGCGTTGGACTTGCCGGGCGAGATGATGCCGGGGCAGTTCGGGCCGATGATCCGGGTCTTGTTGCCGGTGGCGACCGCGTGCGCCCAGAAGTACGCCGAGTCGTGCACCGGGATGCCCTCGGTGATGACCACGGCCAGCGGGATCTCGGCGTCGATGGCCTCGATCACGGCGTCCTTGGCGAACTTCGGCGGGACGAAGATGACCGACACGTCGGCGCCGGTCTCCTTGATCGCCTCCTCGACCGTGCCGTAGACGGTGACGTCCTTGTCGCCGATGGTGTGCGTGGTCCCGGCCTTGCGGGCGTTCACACCACCCACGATGTTCGTCCCGGCGGCGAGCATCTTGGTGGCGTGCTTGGTGCCCTCGCCGCCCGTGATGCCCTGGACGATGACCTTGCTGTTCTCGTTGAGGAAGATCGACATGTCTCAGGCTCCAGCGTTCGCGAGCTCGGCGGCCTTGGCGGCCGCGTCGTCCATCGTGCCCACCACGGTGACGAGCGGGTGGTTCGCGTCGGCGAGGATCTGACGACCCTCCTCGACGTTGTTGCCGTCCAGGCGGACGACCAGCGGCTTGGTCGCGTCGTCGCCCAGGATCTTGAGGGCCTCGACGATGCCGTTGGCGACCGCGTCGCAGGCGGTGATGCCGCCGAAGACGTTGACGAAGACGCTCTTGACCTCGTCGTCACCCAGGATGACGTCCAGGCCGTCGGCCATGACCTGCGCCGAGGCGCCGCCGCCGATGTCGAGGAAGTTGGCGGGCTTGACCCCGCCGTGCGCCTCGCCGGCGTAGGCGACGACGTCGAGGGTGCTCATGACGAGCCCCGCGCCGTTGCCGATGATGCCGACCTGGCCGCCGTCGAGCTTGACGTAGTTGAGGCCCTTGGCCTTGGCCTTCGCCTCGAGCGGGTTCTCGGTGCGCTCGTCGACCAGGTCCGCGTGTTGCGGGTGCCGGAAGTCGGCGTTGGTGTCCAGGGTGACCTTGCCGTCGAGGGCGATCACCTTGTCCTGCGGGTCACGGACCAGCGGGTTGACCTCGACCAGCGTCGCGTCCTCGGAGACGAAGGTCTCCCAGAGCTTCACGATCACGTTCGCGGCCTCGTCGGCGACGGCGGCCGGGATCTTGCCCGCGGCGACGATCTCGTCGGCCTTGGCCTTGTCGACTCCGGCGATCGGGTCGATGGCGATCCGGGCCAGCGCGTCCGGGCGCTCGACGGCCAGCTGCTCGATCTCCATGCCGCCCTCGGCCGAGCACATGGCCAGGAAGGTGCGGTTGGACCGGTCCAGCAGGAAGGAGAAGTAGTACTCCTCGGCGATGTCGCTGGCCTCGGTGACCAGGACCTGGTGCACGGTGTGGCCCTTGATGTCGAGGCCCAGGATGGCCTCGGCCTTCTCCTTGGCCTCGTCGGCGTTCTCGGCCAGCTTCACGCCGCCGGCCTTGCCCCGACCACCGGTCTTGACCTGTGCCTTGACCACGACGGCGGTGCCCAGCTCGGCCGCCGCGGCCGCCGCGTCGGCGGCGTTGTCCACGGTCCGGCCCGGCAGCACCGGGACTCCGTGCGCGGCGAAGAGGTCCTTCGCCTGGTACTCGTAGAGGTCCACTCGGCTCTCCCGCTCCACTTCGCTCTCGCCGCGACCGGCGCGACCCCGGCTCGTTCTCCGGGCGCGCCCCGCACAGGTGGCGGGCGGCAGCGGTCGCGGACGTCGGTGATGCTGCGTCGGGGAGCCTAGCCACGCCGCGCGCACCGGTCCTGACCTGGGCCGGTGACCGCTGTCACCCCGTCGGCGCAGTGCTCGATTCAGATCGGCCGACCGAGTGATCGGGGCCACCGATCGTCCCGCGACACAGCAGAATCCTGTGACCTGCCTTACCTTTCGGACATGGCGACGTCGCTACCCGGAGGCGCTCGCCTGCGCGCGATCGCCGACGGGGCGCTGTCGACAGTGACGGCCGCGACGTCCGATCTCGGGCAGGCGGCGGGATACGCCGCGCGGACCTTCACCTCGCGTGCGGGACTGCGCGGACTGGCACTGGAGGGCGCCTGGCTGGCCGCGCACCTCGCGCTGTACCCGATCGGGCTGGCCGAGGAGACCGTCCGGCCGCACGGCCACTGGCGCACCGACAGCCTGCCGCCGGTCAAGCGCAGCCTGGTCGTCGCCGACCCCACCGCCGCCGGGACGCCGATCCTGCTGGTCCACGGCATCATGGACAACCGCTCGGTGTTCACCGTGTTCGCCCACGAGCTGCGCCGGCGCGGCTTCGGGGTGGTGCACGCCATCAACTACAGCCTGTTCACCGACGACGTCCGCACCGCGGCGCACGAGCTGCGCGGCCACGTCGAACGGCTGCGCGAGGCCACCGGGTCGGACCGGGTGCACATCGTCGGGCACTCCCTCGGCGGGGTGATCGCCCGCTACTACGTGCAGCGGATGGGGGGCGACGCCGTCGTCGACACCCTGGCGACGCTCGGCAGCCCGCACTCGGGCAGCAACCTGGCCCGGATCGCACCGCTGCCGCTGTGCCGTCAGCTCTGCCCCGGCTCGGCGATCCTGCGCGAGCTGGACGAACCGGCCCCCGGCTGCCGGACCCGGTTCCTGGTGGTCTGGTCGCGGATGGACGAGATCATCGTCCCGCAGCGGAACTCCCGGCTGCGTCACCCGGACCTCGACGTCACCGAGCTGGAGCTCGACGACGTGGGCCATCTCGCGCTGCCGGTGGACCGGCGCACCGTGCACTTCGTGGCGAGCACGCTGGCCCGCGGGGAGGCGGAGCGGCGCGAGCACGACCGGGTGCGCGACCGGCGGCTGCGCGGGTCGCTGCGGCTGGTCGGCCGGCACGCCGCCGAAGGCGCCTGAGCGCCCGGTCCGGGCGGGGGAACGGGATCCTCCGTTCGCCGTCGCGTCGCCGACCGCCCGACCGGTCGTCGATGATCCACGACCGTCCGCAACCGCGCGGCGGGCCGCCGTTGCCGCTCGGCGAGGCCCGGGTTACCGTCGCGTTGTCCACGTCACGGACCGATCACGGTGATCGGTGTCGCCCCGAACGACGCCATCCCCCGACGGAGCCCCCACTCCGACGATCACCGCCGAACGGCCCGCGGCGCCCTGAACACCAGAAGGGCAGTCTTGTCGCGCCACCGCTTCCCCAGCGGCGCCACGCGACCGGAGGCCCGGCCCGGCACGCTCCCCCCTGTGCCGCCGGCCGGTCACCGGCTCCCGGCGCTCCCGGCTCCCCCGCCGGTGGTCTCGCGTACCCGTGTGACCGTCGCCGCGGCGGCCGGTGGCGCCCTGGTCGCGGCCGGTCAGACGGTCGCCGGTGCCCTCGGGGTGCCCGGCTGGGGCGGTGAGGCCGCGGTCGAGGAGGCCTACGCCCGGCTCGCCGCCTCGGCGATGCTGCCGGTGTCCAGCGACACCCGCCCGGCCGACACGACCGCCCCGATGGACACCTCCGCGATCGGCGGCGAGCAGCTCTCCGCGCAGGCCGCGTCGCTGCCCGACCTGGACTCCACCTCGAAGGTCGACGTCGCCAACCTGACGAAGGCCGCCCGGATGGGCCGCGAGGCCGCCAAGCTGGAGCGGGCCGTGACGACCGCGATGTCGCACGGCGCCCCGAAGGCGGTCATGTACAACGGCGAGGCCCTGGTCATGCCGACGGCCGGCCGGTTCACCTCCGGCTTCGGCGCCCGCTGGGGCGTGCAGCACAAGGGCATCGACCTCGCCGCCCCGATCGGCACCCCGATCTTCGCCCTGACCGACGGCGTCGTGGAGAAGTCCGGCCCGGCCAGCGGCTTCGGGATGTGGGTGGTGCTCAAGCACCCCGACGGCACCAGCACCGTCTACGGCCACATCAACCGGTCGTTCGTGCAGGAGGGCCAGCAGGTCGAGGCCGGCGACGAGATCGCCGAGGTCGGCAACCGCGGCCAGTCCACCGGCCCGCACCTGCACCTCGAGGTGTGGGAGCCGGACGGCACCAAGATCGACCCGCTGCCGTGGCTGGCCGCGCGCGGCCTCGACGTCACCGCCGCGACGGGCTCGCGCGACGCCTGACCGGCGGTCGCCGCTCCCCGGCGCGCCCGGACGGTCCAGAATGGCCGGGTGGCGGACGAGTCGGCGTACCGGGTGGGGGACGGCGAGCGACGGGCGGTCGACGCCCGGCTGCAGCGCGCGCACGGCGAGGGACGGCTGTCCCTGCCCGAGTACGAGGAACGCTCGGCGAAGGCCTGGGCGGCCCGCACCCGCGCCGACCTGGAGCCGTTGACCCGCGACCTCCCGGCCGACACCGCCGGGGCGTCCACCGCCGCCGTCGAGCAGGCGCCGACCACGGCACTCCCGGCTCGGGCACCGACCGGCGAGTTCGCCGCGGCCGCCGGGCGGCGCGCCGGCGGGATCCTCGCCACGGCCGCGCTGGTCGTCGCCGCCGTCTGGGGCGGGTCGCAGGTGCTGCCGCTGACCGACGGCGTGACGGTGTTCGGGTCCCGCACGATCGGGGTCCAGGCCGAGGCCCCGCGGGTGGGCGGGGTGCTGCTGTTCGGCTCGGTCGAGGTCGTGGTGCCCGAGGGCACCCGGGCGGACGTCTCCGGGTTCACCGTGTTCGGCTCGACCGACTGCCCGACGGCGTGCGCCGCGCCGGGCGACCGGACGGTGGACGTGCACGTCGTCGGGGCGTTCGGGTCGGTGAAGGTGCTGACCCCGGCCGAGGCCGCGACGCAGGACCGCGACGACGACTGAGGTCTACAGCTTCTGCATCGGGACGCCGCCGATCAGCATCAGCCGGACCGTCCCGCCCGAGCCGAAGTCGATCGTCACCGTCGCGCGCGGGCCGGTGCCGTCGGCCGCGACGACGGTGCCCAGGCCGTACTTGTCGTGGTTGACCCGGTCCCCGACGTCGAGGTGCAGCGACTGGTTGTTCAGCGACCTCTCCGGGACCTTCCAGCTCCCGCGGTCGGTCGCCTGCGGCCGCTTCCCGAACCCGAACCGCCCCACCGGCGCCGACGGCCGCTGTGCGGCGAGCTGCTCCTCGGTGCGCCGCCAGTCGAGCAGTGACGGGGGCACCTCGTCGAGGAAGCGCGACGCCGGGTTGGTGCTGGGCTGCCCGAACGCGGACCGGACGATCGCCCGGGACAGGTAGAGCCGCTTCTCCGCGCGGGTGATCCCGACGTAGGCCAGGCGGCGCTCCTCGGCGAGCTCCTTCGGGTCCCCGAGGGTGCGCAGGTGGGGGAAGATCCCGTCCTCCCAGCCCGTCAGGAAGACCACCGGGAACTCCAGGCCCTTCGCCGTGTGCAGGGTCATCATCGTGACCACGCCGGAGTCGTCGTCGGGGATGGAGTCCGCGTCCGCGACGAGCGCGACGCGCTCCAGGAACGCGGCCAGCGAGCCGGGCTCCGGGACACCGTCGGGGGTGTCGTCGTAGGTGTCGGCCTCGCCCTCGGGGGCCGCGCCGTCGGATGCCCCGTCGGCGGGGGCGGCACCGGACCCGATCGCGGCCCCGCCGTCCGGCGCCAGGTCCGCGACGGCGGCGTCCCCCGCGAACTCCCGCGCCACCGTGACGAGCTCGGCGAGGTTGTCCATCCGGGTGCCGTCCTGCGGGTCCTCCGACGCCTGCAGCTCCTCCAGGTAGCCGGTGCGCGCGTAGACGGCCTCGAGGACCTCGGCGGTGTCGTCGCCACGCTCGACGAGCTCGCGCAGCTCGTCGAGCATCCGCACGAACCCGGCGATGTTCTTCTGCGAGCGGGTCGCCAGGGCGGGGAGCCGCTGCGGCTCCTCGGCGGCGGCGCGCAGCGCGCGGGCGAACGAGGTGCGCTCGCGCTCGGCGTACTCGGCGACGACGGCCTCGGCCCGGTCCCCGATGCCGCGCTTGGGCACGTTGAGGATCCGGCGCAGGCTGACCGTGTCCTCCGGGTTGGACAGCACCCGCAGGTAGGCCAGCGCGTCACGGATCTCGCGGCGCTCGTAGAACCGCACCCCGCCGACGACCTTGTAGGGCAGCCCGACCCGCAGGAACACGTCCTCGAAGACGCGGGACTGGTTGTTGGTCCGGTAGAACACCGCGATGTCGGAGTTGCGGTACTCGCCGGTGTCGACGAGCCGGTCGATCTCGCGGGCGACGAACGACGCCTCGTCGTGCTCGTTGTCCGCGACGTAGCCGACGACGCGCTCGCCGTCGCCCGAGTCGGACCACAGCCGCTTGTCCCGCCGCTCCGGGTTGCGGGCGATCACCGCGTTCGCCGCGGACAGGATCGTCTGGGTCGAGCGGTAGTTCTGCTCCAGCAGGATGGTCCGCGCGTCCGGGAAGTCCTGCTCGAACTCGATGATGTTGCGGATGTTCGCGCCGCGGAAGGCGTAGATCGACTGGTCGGAGTCGCCGACGACGCACAGCTCGCCGGGACGCCCGTTCGCCGTGGCCGGCGCGACGAGCTGGCGGACCAGCTCGTACTGGGCGTGGTTGGTGTCCTGGTACTCGTCGACCATGACGTGCCGGAAGCGGCGCCGGTAGTACTCGGCGACGGCCGGCAGCCGGTCCAGCAGCGAGACCGTCTCCATGATCAGGTCGTCGAAGTCGAAGGCGTTCGCCTGGCGCAGCCGCGACTGGTAGACGCCGTAGACCTCGGCGATGCGCCGCTCGTGGTCGGTGGCGGCGCGCTCGGCGGCCTCGTCCGGCGAGACGAGCTCGTTCTTCAGGTTGGAGATCTGGGCGGCCAGTGCGCGCGGGGCGAACTTCTTCGGGTCCAGCTCCAGGTCGCGCCCGACGATGCCGACGAGGCGGCGCGTGTCGTCGGCGTCGTAGACGGAGAAGGCGCTGCGCACGCCGAGGTGCTTGGCCTCGCGCCGGAGGATCCGCACGCACATGGAGTGGAAGGTGGACACCCACATCGGCCCGGAGCGTCGCCCGACGAGGGCGTCGACGCGCTCCTTCATCTCGGCCGCGGCCTTGTTGGTGAAGGTGATCGCCATGACCTCGCCGGGGTGCACCCCGCGCTCGGCGAGCAGCCAGCCGATCCGGTGGGTGAGCACGCGGGTCTTCCCCGACCCCGCTCCGGCGACGATCAGCAGCGGTGAACCCGCATGCGTCACGGCCTCCCGCTGGCGGTCGTTCAGGCCGTCCAGCAGGCGGCGGCCCTGGGCCGTCGTCGGCTCGGCAGCGGCGGCGGGGCCCGTCCCGGGGAGTTCGAACAGCGCACTCATCGTGTCGAACACGGTACGCCGGGGGTCCGACGATCCCGCTCCGGCGTCGCCGGTCCCGGAAACCACGGCGGCCCGGTGCGCCGGGTGGTCTACACTCGCCGCGTGGCTCACGACAGGCGATTTCGCTACGGGTACCGGACCCCGGTTCCCGCTGCGCCGACCGTCTGAGCCCAGACGCCACCCGCACGCCCCGGAGTCCGACGGACCCGGGGCGTTCGCATGTCCTCGGTCCCGACGGCCCGTGACCGAGACGAGGAGACCATGACCGTGACCGACCCCGCCGCCCCGCAGCCGAGCTCCGGCCCGAGCACCGAGGTGCGCACCGGAGCCGACCCCGAGATCGAGCAGCTGCGCCGGGAGATCGACCGGCTCGACGCCGAGATCCTCGACGCGATCCTCCGCCGCACCGAGGTCTCGAAGCGCATCGGTGCCGCCCGCATGGCCGCGGGCGGACCGCGCATCGTCTACAGCCGCGAGATGGCGGTGCTGGACCGGTTCGCCGACCTCGGCCCCGAGGGCCGCGAGCTGGCGATGATGCTGCTGCGGCTGGGCCGCGGACGTCTCGGCGGCCGTTGACGGCCGTGTGACACCCTGTCGCGCCCGGCGACGGGGGCCGGAGCGGCGACCGCTCGGCGATTCACGCGCAGTACACAGGGCGACACGCCCACACGGGCCCCACCTGGGGTTCAGGTCGGGGCAGGCTTGCGCAGTGGTTGCCTTGCGAGGCAACGAGCAGGTCGAGCGGTCGGATACGGCCGATGAACGGGAACCACCCGATCGGGTGACCTGCGACGAGCGGAGTGTGATCACTTGGGGATCGAGGACTCTTTCCGGTACATCTTCCCAGGTCGAAATGACCCGAAGGAGGACGTGCGGCCGTGACCGACACACCTGCCGGAGCCCCGCTCCCCGGCGCCCCCGGCGCCACCGGGCCCCGCGACGTGGTGAGCGTCGCCGAACTGCTGGCGCGTCACTCGCGTGCATCCCACGCGTCCTCCGACGGCGCGGGTCCGCTCACCGGGCCCGTCCTGTCCGTCGGTGACCTGCTGCGCCGTGAGGGGCGTCCCCCGGTGGCCGACGGCGCGGCCGCCGACGCCGCGTCGGCCGGTGACATCGCCGCCGCGGGTGCCCCGGGCGGCTGGGGGGACATCGATCTCCCGCAGCCCCGCGCCGCGGCCGGCACCGAGGGCTGGACCGGCCGTCAGGTGTCGGGTCGCCGTCGTGCCGGTGTGGTCGCCGGCGCGCTGCTCGCCGCGGGCTCCGTGCTCGGCGCGGCGCTCTACAACGGCGTCGGCACCGAGAACTCCGACGCGCGCGCCGCCGCCGACGGCCTGTTCCCCGGCTTCGGCCTGCCCACCGCGGGCGACACCCCGGACACGCTGCCCGCCCAGTACCTCCCGGCGAACGTGGCGCTGAGCTCGCCGCTGCCGGACGCGCCCGCGACCGCCCCCGGCGCCACCGACTGGATGGCCGTCGCCTTCGGTCCGCAGCAGCCGGCGCAGGCCGTCGCGGCGGGCCGCACCCCGGGCACCGCCGGCGGGCCCGCCGTCGCGGTCCCCGCGCCCCGCACGCCCACCTCGCCCTTGACCGGGAACCCGGGCACCGGGTCCCCGTCGTCGCCGGCGGTCCCGGCTCCGCGCGGCTCCGGTGGGACGGGCTCGCCGCTCGCCCCGATCGTCGCCCCGATCAACAACCCGGACCGGCCGTCCGCGGGCAACATCCTCGAGCCCGTGACCGGCACCCCGCCGTCGCGCGGCGGGACCAGCACCGGTCCGATCCAGGACGTCACCGAGAACGTCCGCCCGGTCGGGGACGCCGTCGGTGGCGTCGTCGCCCCGGTCGCGCAGGCCGCGGCACCGGTCGGGAAGACCCTCGGCGGTGCCGTGTCCCCCGTGACCGAGGCCGTCCGCCCGGTGACGAACGCGGTCAAGCCCGTCACCCGGCCCCTCACCGACACCCTCGAGCCGGTGACGACGCCGGTGCTCGGCGCGCTGTCGCCGGTCACCGAGCCCGTCCTCAGGAGCACGGAGCCGCTCACCGGCCCGGTCCTGAAGGCGGCCGAGCCGGTCACCGGGCTCCTCGACACCTCCGCGAAGAAGGCCACCGCGGACACCGGTTCCTCGTCCTCGGACGCCACCCAGCCGCTGCAGGCCGTCACGAAGCCCGTGGGGCAGGTGGCCGGCACGGTGACCGAGCCGGTCGGGGGCGCCCTGTCCGGCGTGACCGAGCCGGTCGGCGGGGTGCTCGGCGGCGTCACGAAGGGCGCGGGCGGGCTCCTGGGCGGCTGACACGGTCGCTGCGCGACCTACACGAGCCTCCTGTCGGAAGCCCAGCGGGACAGCTCGTGCCGGTTCGACGTCTGCGTCTTGCGCAGCACGCTCGACACGTGGGTCTCCACCGTCTTCACGGAGATGAACAGCTCCTTCGCGATCTCCTTGTAGGCGTAGCCGCGGGCCAGCAGCCGCAGCACGTCCCGCTCCCGCTTGGTCAGCTGGTCGATCTCCGGGTCCACCGGCGGTGCCGCACCGGGCCGGTCGGAGAACGCGTCCAGCACGAACCCGGCCAGGCGTGGCGAGAAGACCGCGTCACCGGCCCGTACGCGTCGCACGGCGTCGGCGAGGTCCCGGCCCGAGATCGTCTTCGTGACGTAGCCGCGGGCTCCGGACCGGATCACCGAGATGACGTCCTCCGCGGCGTCGGACACCGACAGAGCCAGGAACACCGACTCGGTGCCCGCCGCGCGCGCCCGGCGCAGGATCTCCGCGCCCCCGCCGCCGGGCATGTGCACGTCGAGCAGCACCACGTCCGGCGCGAGGTGCCCGACGCCGGCCACCGCCTCGTCGACGGAGCCCGCCTCACCGACGACCTCCAGCACGGGGCTGCGCCCGTCGCCACGGTCCAGCTCGGCGCGCACGCCGGACCGGAACAACGCGTGGTCGTCGACCAGGTAGACCCGGATACCGGTGTCGTCCGGACCGGCCGGAGTCCCCGGCGCGTCGGCGGTGGTCATGCCGTCTCCTTCTCCGTCAGCGGCATCGACAGCCGCACCTCCGTACCCTCCCCGGCCCCGGTGCGGATCCGGACCGTGCCGCCGTGGCGGCGCATCCGGGCGTGCACCGAGTCCGCGAGGCCGTGCCGGTCGTCGGACACCGCATCCGGGTCGAAACCGGTGCCGCGGTCCCGCACGAACACCTCGGCCGCGCCCGGACCCTCGTCCGAGGCGGGCTCGACCTCCACGTAGACGTCGACCTCGGACGTCCCCGAGTGCTTCGCCGCGTTCACCATCGCCTCGCGCGCCGCCAGGACCAGGGCGCGCAGGTCGTCGTCGAGCTCGGCGTCACCGACCAGCACCGGGCCGACGGCCACCGCGTAGGTGTCCTCCACCTCGCCCGCGACGCGCGTGATCGCCGCCGACAGCAGCGTCTCCACCGCGTCCGGGCTGCCGCCGCCGCCCCGGGCGCGCCCGCCCGGCCCGTAGAGCCAGGCACGCAGCTCCCGCTCCTGGCCGCGGGCCAGCCGCTGCACCTCGCGCGGGTCGCCGGACTGGCGCTGGATCAGCGCGAGGGTCTGCAGCACCGAGTCGTGCAGGTGCGCGGCGATCTCGGCGCGCTCGGCGGCGACCGCGCGGGCCCGGCGCTCCTCGCCGAGGTCGCGCACCAGCCGTACCCACCAGGGGACGGTGAGGACCGCGACGCCCAGCAGCGTCGCCAGCGCCGCGAGGATCCCGAACCGCACCTGGCTCAGGTCCAGGTTGCCGAGCAGGAACACCGCCAGCCCGGTCAGGACGAGCGCGGCTCCGAGCACGGTGCGCGCCAGCGCCGCACGACCGCCCGTGACGCGGCTGCGGGCGTCGCGCGCCCACCGCCGTCGCTGCGCCTCGTCGGCCTCCCGCCACACGACGGCCGCACCGACCGTCGCCAGCCCCAGCGGGCCGGCGATCCAGCCGAGCACGGCCGAACCCGAGGTCGCCGCGACCAGCGACAACCCCAGCCCCAGCGTCAGCAGCCCGGCGGCCTGCAGGCGTTCGGACCGGGTGACGGTCCGCTCGACGACGGCGGCCTCCTGCCGCAGGAACACCCACAGCAGGCCGTAGGCCAGGACCCCCGCCCAGCCGAGCAGGGTCAGCGCGACGAAGGCCGCCCGGATCCAGCGGACGTCGACGCCGAGGTGGTCGGCCACCCCGCCCGCGACGCCGCCGACCATCCGGCCGGAGCGGCGCCGGGTCAGCGGGACGCGTGCACCGGGGCGCGGCGGTACCGGGCCGCCCGGCCGCGGGGGGACGGCGTCTCCGGGCGGCGAGGGCACCGGGCCGGCGGGCACGGGCACCGTCGGCCCCGGTCCCCCGTCGGCCCCGGGCCCGTCAGCTCCGGACACGGTCGCCCCGGGTGCGGCGGCACCGGGCCGGGCGGTACCGGGCGGCGCGACACCGGGCGACGGGGCCGCCCACGGAGCGGCGGTGGGCCGCGTCGGCGCGTCCGCCGACCCCGGTGCGGTACCGGTCGAGGGGTCCGAGCTGTTCACGACCCCATCGTCACACGACCCGCGCCGGATCCCCTCCGGATCGGGACCGGGGTCCTCTCGGGGTTGTCCCCGAGACGCCGGGGCCCGCCCGGGCGGCAGGCTCGACGCCATGAACCAGACGCAGCTGCCCGGGAGCGGCCGACCACCGTCGGCGTCGTCGACGGCCCGGAACACCATGCGCGACATGTGGGACTCCCGGCCCCTGCGTCCGCGCGACGACCGCAAGCTCGCCGGCGTCTCCGCCGCGATCGCGCGCCGCTACGAGATCGACCCGACGCTGGTCCGGGTCGGGTTCGTCGTCGCCGCGATCGTGGGCCCCGGCATCCCGCTCTACCTGGCGGGCTGCGCGGTCCTGCCGGACGCCGGCCCGCCCGGCAGCCCCGTCCCGCCGCGCAGCGGACCGTCCTCCGCGCTGTCGGTGACGCTGCTGGTCCTGGCCGCGCTGCTGGCCGTCCCGCTGGTGCTGTCCGCCGACCGCGTCATTCCCGCCGTCGTCACCGTCGCGCTGCTCGTCGCGCTGCACGTGACCCGGGGGAACCGGCCCGGGGCCCGGGAGGCCGCCGCGTCGCCGACACCCGTGGTGCCGTGGGTCGCGGACCCGCACGCCCCCACCGTGGCGCAGGTGACGCCACCGGCCTGGGACCCGCTCGGCGCCGCACCGTTCGCCTGGGACCTGCCCGAACCGGGCCCGGAGCCGGGTCCGCCCCCGGCGCCCCGCTCGACGCTCACACCGATCACGCTGGCCGTGTCGCTCGTCGTCGCCGGGATGGTGGGGGTGCTCGCCCTGGCCGCACCGGGTGCCGTGCCGGCCTCGGCCGTCCCGGGGGCCGCGCTCGCCGTCGTCGGGATCGGGCTGGTCGTCGGCGCGCTGCGGCGCGCCGGACGCTGGCTGGTGCCGTTCGCGGTGCTGCTCGCACTCGTCACGGCGGCCACCATCCCGCTCAACGACGCCGTCGGACCCGACGGCTGGGCCGTGCGCGGCGGCGTCGGGGAGACCGTCGAGGCCCCCGCGACCGTCGCGCAGCTCGCCCCGGAGTACCGGCGCGGCACCGGTTCGGTCCAGCTCGACCTGACCCGCCTCGACCTCACCGCGACGCCCGGCGCGACCGGACCGGTCCGCACCCGGGCCGAGGTCGGCGCGGGCGCGGTGGAGATCCGCGTCCCGCGCGACGCCGACCTGCTCGTCCGCAGCTCGGTGGGCACCGGCGACCTGACCGTCGACGGGCAGACCCGCACCGGGCAGGACGTGGACCTGACCGTGAACGACCCCGGCCCGGACGGACCCGGTGGCCGGGTGCTGGAGCTCGACCTGCGGGCCGAGCTGGGAACCGTGGAGGTCACCCGTGGATAGCTCGCTCGCCCGTCGCGCCGACCCGTTCGCCCTCGTCGCCGGGGTCCTGTCGCTGCTGGTCGCGGTGTGCGGGGTCCTCGGGATCGCCCCGTGGGAGGTCGTCGACCTGCGCTGGGTGCTCGCCGGGACCGCCGTTGTGGCCGGGATCGCATTCCTGATGGCGAGCGTGCGTAACTCCCGGGCCACATCGGACGACTAAAGGGGCATCACGGGAGCCGGCGGGCTGGGGAGCGCCGCCGGACCCGCCGCCGCCCGCGTGGCAGCGGTGTCCGACGGGGGTCGGACACCGCGAGGCCCGGGCTGGCCGGGGCGGGGCCGAGACATCGGCCCCGCCCCTGTTACGTCAGGCCCCGGTCACTCCCACTCGATGGTGCCCGGGGGCTTGCTCGTCACGTCGATGACGACCCGGTTGACCTCGGACACCTCGTTGGTGATCCGGGTGGAGATCCGCTCGACGACGTCGTAGGGCAGCCGGGTCCAGTCCGCGGTCATCGCGTCCTCGCTGGACACCGGGCGCAGGACGATCGGGTGGCCGTAGGTGCGGCCGTCGCCCTGCACACCGACGCTGCGGACGTCGGCCAGCAGCACCACCGGGCACTGCCAGATCTCCCGGTCCAGCCCGGCCGCGGTCAGCTCCTCGCGGGCGATCGCGTCCGCGGCCCGCAGCGTCTCCAGCCGGTCCCGGGTGACCTCGCCGATGATCCGGATGCCCAGGCCGGGGCCGGGGAACGGCTGGCGGGCGACGATGACCTCGGGCAGCCCCAGCTCGGCACCGACCATCCGGACCTCGTCCTTGAACAGCGCGCGCAGCGGCTCGACCAGGTCGAACTCGATGTCGTCGGGCAGACCGCCGACGTTGTGGTGGCTCTTGATCACCGCGGTGCCGTCGCCGCCGCCGGACTCGACGACGTCGGGGTAGAGCGTCCCCTGGACCAGGAACCCGACGTGGTGGTCGGCGACCACCTCCGCCGTGGCCGTCTCGAAGACCCGGATGAACTCCCGGCCGATGATCTTGCGCTTCTGCTCGGGCTCGGTGACCCCGGCGAGCGCGTCGAGGAACCGGTCGGCGGCCTCGGCGACGTGCAGGGTCGCGCCGGTGGCGGCGACGAAGTCCTTCTCGACCTGCTCGCGCTCCCCGGACCGCATCAGCCCGTGGTCGACGAACACGCAGGTCAGCCGGTCACCGATGGCGCGCTGGACGAGCGCGGCGGCGACGGCGGAGTCGACCCCGCCGGACAGCCCGCAGATCGCGCGGCCGTCGCCGACCTGGGCACGGATCGCCTCGACGGTCTCGTCGATGATCGACGCCGTGGTCCAGGACGGGCGGATGCCCGCGATGTCGTGCAGGAACCGGCGCAGCACCTCCTGGCCGTGCGGCGAGTGCCCGACCTCGGGGTGGTACTGCACGCCGGCCAGGCGCCGGTCGGTGTCCTCGAACGCGGCCACCGCGACCCGGTCGGTCGACGCGGTGACGGTGAATCCCGCCGGGGCCGCGGTCACCGAGTCGCCGTGGCTCATCCACACCGGGTGCGTGCGGGGCAGTCCCTCGTGCAGCGTGCCGGGGGTACCGGTCAGCGCGACCTCGGTGCGGCCGTACTCGCGGGTGCCGTCGTGGGCGACCTCGCCGCCCAGGGCCCGGGCCATCGCCTGGAAGCCGTAGCACATGCCGAACACCGGGATACCGGCCTCGAACAGCGCCGGGTCGACCGCGGGGGCCCCGTCGGCGTACACGCTCGCGGGGCCGCCGGAGAGGATCACAGCGGCGGGCTCGCGGGCCACGATCTCGGCGACGGGCAGGGACGCGGGCACGATCTCGGAGTAGACGTCCGCCTCGCGCACGCGACGGGCGATGAGCTGCGCGTACTGGGCGCCGTAGTCCACGACGAGGACGGTCGGGGTCTGCACACGACCAGGGTAAACGGGCGATCCAGGTCACCCGTCGTCCGTACCGTCTCCTCGATCCTGATGATCCCCGCCGGCCGCGGGCGGTACGGCGTAACGGCGAGGCCCGGTTGCTCCGATGGGGGGAGGACGGCACCGTACGACCTGGAGGCACCCCGATGGCCACCACCCCGACCGGCCACACCACCGGCACCGGCGACACCCCCGCCGACCCGGCCGTCGACGGCGCCACCACCACGACCGCCGCGCCGCTCGTCCCCGCCCAGCGCCCCGCGCCGGAGCAGGAGACCCGCCCGGCCGCCGGCACGCTCGGCACCGGCGCGCTCGGGGTGGACGCGCTGGGCCTCGGGGCGCTCGGCACCACCGGGCTGCTCGGCGGGACCCCGGCCCCGGTCGCCCCGGTGCAGGCACCCGCCGCGCCCCCCGTCGCGGCCCCCGTCGACGAGCCCGCGGTCGCGGAGCCGGTCCGGGAGTCCGCACAGCCGGTTCCCGGGGCCCCGGTCGTTCCCCGGGCCCGCGCGTTCCGGGCCCGCATCCTGCCCGTGTTCCTGTGCGCCGCCGCCACCGGCACCGCGGCGATCGCCGCCGCGGGCCTGATCATGACCCCGTCGGCGACCTCGCCGCTGCCCACCCCGCGGACCGTGACCGCCTCCGGCCCGACGGTGCCGCAGGGCCCGCCGCTGCCGCAGGCCGTCGCGGCGTCGCTGGTCGGGTCCGCCGCCGGGACCGGGCTGTGGGCCGGGGACCCGGTCGTCGCGATGACCGCCTGGCGCGACAACGGCGGGCTCACCCACCTCACCGCGATCGGCGACGGCTTCACCCGCGTCGCCGACGCCGCGGGCCGTCAGGACGCGGTGGCGCTCGCCGTCGCCTGCGGGCGGCTGCAGGCCGCCATCGACGCCGCACGGGCCTACGACGCCGTGCCCGACGCCGTCGCGCAGACGTCCTGGACCGCGCTGCTCGACCACGGCACCGCCGCCGCCACCGCGGGGACCTCCGGGGCGCTCGCGCTGGACCCGTCGCAGCTGTCGGTCTTCACCGCGCAGGCGAACCTGGTGCGCGACGACCTGACCGCCGTCACCGACCGCGTCCGCGCCGTCCTGGCGGGCTGAGCCTCAGTCCTCGTGCCGCCCGCGCGAGCGCAGCGGCGGCGGCTGCACCGACCCGAGCAGCGCCCGCAGGTCCGCGGCGCTCGCGGCGCGGCGCCCCAGGTCGACGGCGACCGTCGGAGCGATGTCGCGCAGCCGTCCGAGCAGGGCCGGGTCGGCCAGGTCGTACCGGCCGTCGGCGGTCCCGGTGACGATCGCGTCCGGGCGCAGCGCCCGCACCGCCTGCGGGTCCGGGCTGCGGTCGTCGCCGACCGCGTCGACGCCGTCGAGCGTCCCCGCGCAGCCGACCAGCTGGGCGCCCAGCTCCAGCAGCAGCTCCCCCACCCGGGGGTCGGTCGCCACCACCCGCACGACCGGTCCGCGCAGCGGCACCGGGGTCCCGGTCGCGTCGACGAAGGCTCGTCCACCGCCCATGGCGGCTCCGGCGGTGGGGCGGCTCATCGGCGGGCTCCTCCTGGCTGACGACGGCGTCGCCGTCGAACCTACCGCGCGAAACCCGCTCGACCCCCGCGGCGACGGGCGCCTAGCGTGGCCCGCCGTGACCAGCCCGACCGAGACCCGGATCCGCCGCGCCCTCACCAACTGCTCCAAGGGGGAGGCGACGCGGATGGTCCTGCCCGCGTGGGTCCGCGACCTGGACCCCGACCGGCTCGACGACGTCCGCGGCTGGCGTGACCCGAAGGCCCCCGACCGCGGGGTGCTGCTGGTCCCCACCGACGACGGCCCGGCCGGCGTCGTGCTGCGCGCCGCCACCGGTGCCACCCGCGCGGCGGCGATGTGCGCGCTGTGCCGGACCACCCACACCGTCGGCGGGGTCGCGCTGTTCGCCGCCCCGCGCCGCGGTGCGAAGGGGCGCCAGGGCGACACCGTCGGCACCTACATCTGCGCCGACCTGGCCTGCGCCGAGCACGTCCGCGTCGAGACGGCGACGGCCGCGCTCAAGCCCGCCCCCGGCACGACCGTCGACGAGCGACGGGCCGGGCTGCGAGAGCGGGCCGCGGAGTTCGTGGCGGCCGTGACCGCCGAGGGGTGACTCAGGTACGCAGGTTCAGCCCGACCCGCTGGAACTCCTTGAGGTCGGAGTAGCCGGTCTTCGCCATCGCCCGCCGCAGCGCGCCGAACAGGTTCGTCGTGCCGTACGGGCTGTCGGTCGGCCCGAACAGCACCTGCTCCAGGGTCCGCCCGGACCGCGCGAGGCCGGTGACCTCCGAGCGCGGCAGCGACGGGTGCGCCGCCGACGAGGTCCAGTACAGCCCGCCCGCGGGGGCCTCCGCGGCCTCGGCCAGCTGCTCGCCGAGCATGACCGCGTCGGCGCCGCAGGCCACGGCACGGGCGATGTCACCGGAGGTGCCGATGCCGCCGTCGGCGATCACGTGCACGTACCGGCCGCCGGTCTCGTCGAGGTAGTCGCGGCGGGCGGCCGCGGCGTCGACGATCGCGGTCGCCATCGGCACCCCGACCCCCAGCACCTCGTCGGTGGTGGTGGAGGTGGACTGCCCGTACCCGACGATGACGCCGGCGGCGCCGGTGCGCATCAGGTGCAGCGCGGTGCGGTAGTCCCCCACCCCGCCGGCGACGACCGGGACGTCCAGCTCGGCGATGAAGTCCTTGAGGTTGAGCGGCTCGTCGTCCGAGACGTGCTCGGCGGAGATGATCGTGCCCTGCACGATGAGGATCTCGACGCCCGCGGCGAGCAGCGCCGGGGTGAGCTCACGCGCGCGCTGCGGGCTGACCCGTGCCGCCACCGTGTGCGAGCCGTCGCGCAGCGGGCGCAGCGCCTCGGTGATCAGGTCCTGCTGGATGGGGGCCTGGTGCAGCTCCTGCAGCAGCGCCACCGCGGAGTCCGGCTCGTCGCCGGTCGCCGCCGCGACGACACGCTCCAGCGCGCCCTTCGGGTCGGCGTGCCGGGCCCACAGGCCTTCGGCGTTCAGCACCCCCAGCCCGCCGAGCTCGCTGATCCGCACCGCCGAGTCCGGCGACACCACCGCGTCGGTGGGGTGGGTCATCAGCGGGATGTCGAAGCGGTAGGCGTCGAGCTGCCAGGCCGTCGAGACGGCCTTCGAGCTGCGGGTCCGCCGCGACGGGACGATCTCGATCTGGTCGAGGTCGTAGGCACGACGGGCCTCCCGGCCCATCCCGATCTCCACGAGGTCACGCACGGGCACCACCCTAAGCGGCGCTGCTCAGGATGGTGCTGGGGCCCCCGTGACTACCGGGCGGCGTAGTTCGGGGCCTCGACGGTCATCGTGATGTCGTGCGGGTGGCTCTCCTTGAGACCGGCCGCGGTGATCCGCACCAGGCGCGCCTGCTGCAGGTCCGGAATGGTCTGCGCGCCGACGTAGCCCATGCCCGAGCGCAGCCCGCCGCCGAGCTGGTGCACCACCGAGGACAGCGGCCCGCGGAACGGGATCCGGCCCTCGATGCCCTCGGGGACGAGCTTGTCCTCGCTGAGCACGTCGTCCTGGGCGTAGCGGTCCTTGGAGTAGGACCGGCCCGCGGCACCGGCACGGCCCTGCATGGCGCCGAGCGAGCCCATCCCGCGGTAGGTCTTGAACTGCTTGCCCCCGACGAGGACCACCTCACCCGGCGACTCCGCGGTGCCGGCCAGCAGCGAGCCCAGCATGACCGTCGACGCGCCGGCCGCGATGGCCTTGGCGACGTCACCGGAGTACTGGATGCCGCCGTCGCCGATGACCGGGACGCCGGCCGGGGCGCACGCCCGGGTGGCCTCGTAGATCGCGGTGATCTGCGGGGCGCCGACCCCGGCGACGACGCGGGTGGTGCAGATCGAGCCCGGCCCGACGCCGACCTTGACCGCGTCCGCGCCCGCCTCGACGAGCGCCTTGGCCCCCTCGTAGGTGGCGACGTTGCCGCCGACGACGTCGACGTGGTCGCCGACCTCGGCGCGCAGCTTCGCGACGGTCTCCAGCACCCGGCGGGAGTGGCCGTGCGCGGTGTCGACCATCAGGACGTCCACACCGGCCTCGACGAGCTGCATCGAGCGGGCGTAGGCGTCGTCGCCGACCCCGACCGCGGCGGCGACGACGAGCCGCCCGTCCGGGTCCTTGGTCGCCAGCGGGTACTGCTCGGTCTTGTTGAAGTCCTTGATCGTGATGAGGCCGCGCAGCATGTCGTCGCCGTCGACGATGGGCAGCTTCTCCAGCTTGTGCCGGCGCAGCAGGCCCAGTGCGGCCTCCGCGGTGACGCCGACCTTGGCCGTCACCAGGGGCGCGCGGGTCATGACCTCCGACACGGGCCGGTCGGTGTCGACCTCGTAGCGCATGTCGCGGTTGGTGATGATCCCCACCAGCCGGCCGGTCTCGTCGGTCACCGGCACACCGGAGATCCGGAACTTGGCGCACAGCGCGTCGACGTCGGCCAGCGTCGCGTCGGGGCTGCAGGTCACCGGGTCGGTCACCATGCCGGCCTCGGACCGCTTCACGACCTCGGCCTGGGCCGCCTGTGCGTCCGGGGAGAGGTTGCGGTGCAGCACGCCGAGACCGCCGGCGCGGGCCATCGCGATGGCCATCCGGGACTCGGTGACGGTGTCCATCGGGGACGACACCAGCGGAACCTGGACCCGCACCCGGCGGGTCACCTGGCTCGACGTGTCGGCCGAGCTGGGGATCACGTCCGACTCGGCGGGCAGCAGCAGCACGTCGTCGAAGGTCAGTCCGAGCATCGCGAACTTGTCCGGCAGGCCGCCCATCTCGCTCGTCATCTCTCCGGGGCTCCTCTTGCGGTCGAAGCAGTGTTGTCGAGGCGGTGCGGTCGACGCTGACGGCGGGCTCCCGCCGCAGGCCGCCATCGTACGTCCACCACCCCGGGGTGGGCCGGGGCCCGACCCTCCTGCACCGGTACCGTGTACGCCGTGTCACCAGAGGCGCTGCCACCGGACCCGTTCGCCGGAGACCCGGATGACCCTGCGCTCTCGATGCAGGCCTATGACGACCGTGGTGACGGCCCGTGGCCGGGTTCCGGTGACTCCGATGTCCCCCCGTTGAACGAGACCGATCGCGGCGAGATCCTGGCCGACCTGGCGGACCTCGCCGTGTACCAGGCGCTGCTGGCGGGCCGTGGCGTCCGCGGGATCGTCGTCGACTGCGCGGACTGCGGCGAACAGCACTTCCACGAGTGGAACCTGCTGCGCGCGAGCCTGCAGCAGCTGCTCGACGAGGGCCGGATGCGGCCGCACGAGCCGGCCTACGACCCGGACCCGGCGCACTACGTCACGTGGGAGTACTGCCGCGGGTACGCCGACGCGACCCTCGCCGACTGAGCGCGGCACCCCCCGAGACACACGACGGGCCCCGGAGGAGATCCTCCGGGGCCCGTCGCCGTGCTGCGTGCCCGACCGCGTCAGTTCGGCGTGCTGCTCACCGCACCGGTCGTCGTCGACGACGGCGGGGTCGTGGTGTCGTCCGACGGGTCGGCCTGCCCCTCCCCGGCCGCGGTGGGCCGGGTCGTGGGCGCCGTCGTCGGGGTCGTCGGGTCCGCCTGACCCTCCGTCGTCGGCGAGGTCTCCGACGGCGACGGCGACGTCGTGGGCGAGGTCTCACCCGGCCCGTTCAGCACGGACGGGTCGGTGGTGCCCTCCGGGGAGGTCGGGCCGCCCGGGGTGGTCTCGCCCTGCGTCGGACGCGGGTCCGGCGCCGGGGTGTCCTCGTCGCCCTCGGAGACCGGGGGCGGCGGGGCCGGGGTCCCGTCGCGCAGCGGCGACCGCGGGTCGGTCGGCGTGCCCGGCGGGGTCTCGGCGACCTTCTGGCTCAGGAAGCGGTTCTGCTGCTCGAAGTCGTTCCGCAGGTCGGGCGCGGTGCGGTCCACCAGCGGGCCGAGCGCGGCGAGTTCCTGCTGCGCACCGACGGTGTCCCCGGCGGCGAGCTTGGCGTTGACCCGCTCGATGCCCTCGCGCAGCGTGGTCGCGGCCTGCACCTGTTCGGCGCGCTCGCTGTAGAGCACCCGGGAGACACCCCACAGGGCGTCGCCCGGCTCGGCCTCGTGCGCGCTGATCGAGACGACGGCCAGCGCACACGCCGCGACCGCCGCGGCGGCGACGAGCGGACGCAGGAAGGAGACCTTCCGCGACGGCTTCGCCGGCTGCAGGATCTGCACGGCCTCGTCGGTGTCGAGGAGCTGCGGGATCGGGTCGCGCTCGACCTCGTCCTTCCAGGACGAGAGCATCGCGGCCAGGTGGTCGTCGACGTCGTAGCCGCGCCGGCCGGGGCCGGACACGCCGAGCCCGGAGGACAGGGCATTGATCAGCTCGTCGTCGGCCTGGAGCTCGACGAGGTCGATCGGGCCGTCGTCCTCGACGCCGTCGAGGTCGTCCCACTCGTCGGCGCGGGCGGCGTGCCGCGGCACGACCGGCTGCGGGACGGTGCGCCCGTCGAACGGCACCGGGTGACCCCGGTGACCGAGCGGATGCGAGTGGCCGTTGGTGTGGCCGTCGGTACGGGGAGGGCGGGGCTCGCCGAAGCGACCACGCGTCACCGGTGCGGGCGGGCGCTCCCAGCCCTCACCGGGCGGCGGGGGGAAGCCCGGACCGTGCGGACCCTGGTCACGCATCCCGGACCACCTCCTCACTCATCATCTTCCTCAGCCGGGCCAGCGCCCGGTGCTGGGCGACGCGGACGGCGCCCGGGGTGGAGCCGACGGCCGCCGCGGTCTCCTCCGCGGACAGGCCCACGACCACGCGCAACACGATGATCTCCCGATGCTTGTCCGGAAGGATCTCCAGGAGCTTGGACATCTCCTCCGACAGTTCCACCTGCAGGGCCCGGGACTCCGGACCGTCGGACGACTCCATGCGGTCCGGCACGTCGGCCATCGGTTCCGAGCGGTTCCGGGACGCAGCCCGGTGCGCGTCGATGACCTTGTGGGACGCGATGCCGTAGACGAAGGCGAGGAACGGGCGACCCTGCACCCGATACCCCGGCAACGCCGTGAGCACGGCCACGCAGACCTCCTGGGCGACATCGTCCGCCGAGACGGACCCTCGGTCGGTCCCCAGACGGGCGCGGCAGTAGCGCACGACGAGGGGCCGAATCATGGCGAGAACGCGCTCGACCGCGGACCGATCGCCGGCCATGGCCGCTTCGATCCACTCGTCGGGAACGTCTCTTGATTCACTCATCGTGGGGAACCGCCCAGGCGTTACGAGCTTCCAGCAGTGTCATCCGATCGTGGAGGCAACCCGCGTCCGCGCAGGTGGGATCGGCTCGGATCCACCGTATCCGAGCGGGGCTCGCCGACGGGAGTCGCTCCATGTCAGATCAGACGATCGTGCACTGTTCCGGGTTGCGCGGGGCCGCACCGGAACACGTCCACGGGGCGGCCACGGTCGGCGAGCGGTTCGTCACCCACCGCAGATTTGCGGTCACCGGACGCAGTGAAGATCGTCCGTGCCCGATCACCGGCGGTGGACCGCCCGGCGCGGGTCGCGTCCGGTTCGGCGCGGAGTCCGGACGGGTCGCCGCCGGGGCCGCGGGGCTGCGGCGACGCATGTGACACCAGGGACGAGGGGGACGCCGGATGACGATTCCCGGCGTCCCCCCGACCGCTCGTCGGACGAGGGCCGATCGGGGGCGGACGGTTACGGCGTCCGGCGGATCCGTCGTCGGCCTCGCCCGGGGCGGCCGTGCGCCCCGGCGGGGTCCGGTCGCGGGGAGCACGACCGGCGTCCCGTCACCGGGGCGCCGGACCGGCCGGAGCCGGTCGGGGCGGGGGTCCCGGGCGTGGTGTCCCGGGTGCGGGCCGCGGGGTCTGCAGCGGCCCGGGTGCGTGGGCCGGACACGGGGATGTCCGGGCGTGGAGCCGGACCGCGGGGGTCGGTCCGGCTCACGATGCCCACCCGCGGACGGGTGGGTGGAGCGGCCGGTTCGGGGTCGGTCGCTCGGTGGTGCGTTCTCGTGCCGTTCCGGGTGGGGACCCGGTCAGGACACCAGGCCGCGCCGGAAGCCGTGGGCCACGGCCTGTGCGCGGTCACGGACGCCGAGCTTGCGGAACAGCCGGCGGGCGTGGGTCTTCACGGTGTCCTCGGAGAGGTAGAGCTCGCGGCCGATCTGGCCGTTGCTCTTGCCCTGGCTCATCCCGCGCAGCACCTGGAGCTCGCGCTCGGTGAGCTGGACCCCCGGGTCGGTGGGCACGCGCGGGGTCGGCACCGAGGTGCTGGCCAGGGTGTGCGCCAGCGCGGCGACCAGCTCGGGACGCGAGGCGTCCCAGCGCAGGTAACCGCGTGCCCCACCGGCGATGGCGGCGGCGATGCTGCCGGCGTCGTCCGGGGCTCCGAAGACGATGACGTTGGCCTGCGGGTGGGCGGCCACCAGTCGCCGGGTGGCCTCCACCCCGGTGGGCACAGCACGCTGCGTCCCGACCAGGACGACGTCGACGGACTGGCGGGCGTAGCGGGCGAGGAGCTCGTCCCCGTGGGCGACGCAGTCGATGCGCTGGACCCCCGGGACCGCGGACATGACGCGAGTCAGTCCCTCGCGGACGCTGCGACGATCGTCGCAGATGAGTACCGTCGTCACGACGATTCCTTCCTGCAGCTTCCTGCAGCCGGGTGATTCTTCACCCTCCGAATCGGCGGGTGACACTCTCACCTTGACACGGTCGGGGCGATTTTGTGCCCTCCGTTCGGCGCTCTGACCCACGTGCATCAGCGTCATGTGGGTGAAGCGTCGCCGAATGGAGTAGTCCGTACGGTACATCGTCCGGGCCCGGCTCCGGGCACTACTCCCGCAGCAGGTCTCGCCCGCTACGGTCACTTCGCGTATAGAGGACGCTCACCGTGTGCAACACCGCATGTCGGCGACCCTCCGCATCCGCTCGGCGACTGCGCGTATCGAATGGTGACGCTCCGGCGTGTCGCGCTCCGGCGACCGGTCCGGAACCGGCCTCCGGGGTCGCCCGATCGGCCCCGCGGCGCCCGCGGTACGGCCGAGCGGGTACGGCATCCGGACCATCTCCGGCGGGGTCCGCTGCTCCGTCCGGCCCTGGTCCCGGCCCGGTGAGGTCGGACCGGGCGAGCAGCGCGGGGCGGTGCAGCGGTAGCAGTCCGTGCGCGAGCGCGTCCGCGGCCACCGCGTCCAGCTCGGCGACGACGTCCGCCCGGTCGTGCCCCGCCACCCCGGCGGCGACCGCCCGGACCAGGCGGCTCTTGAGCACGTGCCGCGCGGACCCGAGCGCCCGCGCCCCGGCCAGCGCCTCGTCGGCGGCGGCGAGCGCCGCGGCCGGGTCGCCCGCGACCAGTGCCGTCTCCGCGGTCACCCAGCCGTGGCGGACCCGGGTGCGGTGGCCGTGCGGACCGCACCACGGCCCGGCCCGGCGCAGCAGCACGGCGGCGGTCGCGGCGTCGAGGCGGCCGAGCGCGTCGGCGGCGAGCCCGGTCAGCGCGTCGGCGACGGCCGCGGCCCGGCCGAGGCCCCACGGCCCGGGGTCGCCCGGGGTCACCGCGCCCGGCAGCACCAGCCGGAGCGCGGCGCCGTCGAGTGCGGCCGCGGCGCGGTGCCCGCCGAGCTGGCGCAGGTGCGAGGCCCGGGTGACGGTCGCGTGCGCCCGCGGCACGACCCCGGTCGCCGGGTCGCGGCGCACCCCGTCGAGGAGCGCGGCCGCGGCCGCGTAGTGCCCGGAGCCGCCCCGGGCGACGGCGGCCGCCCACCGCAGCTCCGCCGGCCCGTCCGGGCGCGCCGCCGCGGCCACCTCCCGGTCCGTCACCACCCCGGCGAGCAGGGCCCGGACCTCCGCCGACGGCGCCCGCCGTGCACCACCCTGTCGGACGTGCACCATCGTTCACCTCGAATCAGGTTTGCGGCCGCCATGGCCAGGGAATCTGAGCGTCGTCAGGTTCGATAGCGAAGGCAGGTGACGAACATGGCGGACATCCGGAGGCTTCCCGGCCCGGTCGCCGACATCTACGACTGGCAGATGGAGGGAGCCTGCCGGGGGATGGACAGCGCGTTCTTCTTCCATCCCGAGGGTGAGCGCGGTCCCGCCCGGGCCCGTCGTGAGACCCGAGCGAAGCAGGTCTGTTCCGAGTGCCCCGTGGTGCAGCAGTGCCGCGAGCACGCGCTGAAGGTGCACGAGCCCTACGGCATCTGGGGCGGCCTGTCCGAGTCCGAGCGGGACGCGATCATCCGCGGTCCGCGCCGCACGCTCAAGGTCGCCGCCGAGGCGACCGTCCAGCCGGTGGAGATTCACACCGCCTAGAGAGCCCCGACCGGCGGGGGCTCCCATCTCCCGTCGGACGGCACACACTTCCTGCCCCGCAACGCACAACGGCGGGCGACCCGAGGGTCGCCCGCCGTCGTCGTGCTCGGACCGGATCAGTGACCGTGACCGTGCCCGTGGCCACCGGCCGGGGCCGGGTCGGCCTTCTCCGGCTTGTCCACCACGGCGCTCTCGGTGGTCAGCACCATGCGCGCGATGGACGCGGCGTTCTCCACCGCCGACCGGGTCACCTTGACCGGGTCGATGACGCCGTCGGCCAGCAGGTCGCCGTAGGAGCGGGTGGCCGAGTTGTACCCGGTCCCCCAGCCGCCCTCGGCGACGCGGGACACGACGATCGCGCCCTCGTCGCCACCGTTCTCGGCGATCCAGAACAGCGGCGCCGACAGTGCCCTGCGGACGATCGCGACACCGGTCGCGGCGTCACCGGTCAGGCCCAGCCCGCCCTCGAGCTCGGCCGCGGCGTGCACCAGCGCGGAACCGCCGCCGGGGACGATGCCCTCCTCGACCGCCGCACGGGTCGCCGCGACGGCGTCCTCGATGCGGTGCTTGCGCTCCTTGAGCGCGGTCTCGGTGGCGGCACCGGCCTTGATGACCGCGACGCCGCCGGAGAGCTTGGCCAGGCGCTCCTGGAGCTTCTCCTTGTCCCAGTCGGAGTCGGACTCCTCGATCTCGCGCTTGAGCTGCGCGACACGACCCTCGACGTCGGCCTTGGAGCCGGCGCCCTCGACGATCGTGGTGGCGTCCTTGGTGACGACGACGCGACGCGCGCGGCCCAGCAGCTCGAGCCCGGCCTCGTTCAGCTTCAGGCCGACCTCGGGGTTGATGACCTGACCGCCGGTGGCGACCGCGAGATCGTCCATGAACGCCTTGCGGCGGTCACCGAAGAACGGCGACTTGACCGCGGCGACCTTGACGGTCTTGCGGATCGAGTTGACGACCAGGGTGGACAGCGCCTCGCCCTCGACGTCCTCGGCGATGATCAGGAGCGGCTTGCCCTCGCCGAGCACCTTCTCCAGCAGCGGCAGCAGGTCCTGGATGGACCCGATCTTGTCGCGGTGCAGCAGGATGTACGGGTCGTCGAGCGCGGCCTCCATGGACTCGGAGTCGGTGACGAAGTACGGCGACAGGTAGCCCTTGTCGAACTGCAGACCCTCGGTGATCTCCAGCTCGGTCGAGAGGGTGGAGCCCTCCTCGACGGTGATCACGCCGTCCTTGCCGACGGTGTTGATCGCCTGGGCGATCAGGTCGCCGATCTCCTGCTCGCGCGAGGCGATGGCGCCGACCTGCGCGATGTGGCTCTTGGCGTCGACCGGGGTGGCCTTCGCCAGCAGCACCTCGGAGACCTTGGCCGAGGCCGCGGCGATGCCCTGGCCCAGCGCGAACGGCGCCGCACCGGCGGCCACGTTGCGCAGACCCTCCTTGACCAGCGCCTGGGCCAGCACGGTGGCGGTGGTGGTGCCGTCACCCGCGACGTCGTTGGTCTTGGTCGCGACGGTCTTCGCCAGCTGCGCGCCGAGGTTCTCGTACGGGTCCTCGAGGTCGACCTCACGGGCGATGGTGACGCCGTCGTTGGTGACGGTCGGGCCGCCGAACTTCTTGTCGATGACGACGTGCCGGCCGCGCGGGCCGAGCGTCACCTTCACCGCGTCGGCGAGCTGGTTCACGCCGCGCTCGAGCGC
The DNA here is from genome assembly GCF_023717215.1 of Pseudonocardia sp. DR1-2. Classification (NCBI taxonomy): domain Bacteria; kingdom Bacillati; phylum Actinomycetota; class Actinomycetes; order Pseudonocardiales; family Pseudonocardiaceae; genus Pseudonocardia; species Pseudonocardia sp. DR1-2. Next base: position 647,344 of record NZ_JAMQOF010000003.1, read on the forward strand.
GCGACGGGTCTCCTCGTCGAAGCTGATCTGCTTCGCCATGTCTTGTTCTCGCTGCCTCTCGGGATACTCGGGTTCTCGGGGGAGAGACGCGACCGCCCCGGTGCGGGCCACCCGTGAGGGTGGACCACCCGGGGCGGTACGTCAGGCGGTGCCTCGCGTCAGTTGACGACGGCCAGCACGTCGCGCGCGGAGAGGATCAGGTACTCCTCGCCGTTGTACTTGACCTCGGTGCCGCCGTACTTCGAGTAGATGACGACGTCGCCGACGGCCACGTCGAGCGGGACGCGGTTGCCGTTGTCGTCCACCCGGCCCGGGCCGACGGCCAGGACCTTGCCCTCCTGGGGCTTCTCCTTGGCGGTGTCCGGGATGACGATGCCGGAGGCGGTGGTGGTCTCCGCCTCGCTGGCCTGGACGACGAGCTTGTCCTCGAGCGGCTTGATGTTCGCCACGACGATGACCTCCCCTTCCTGGGGTGAATCCGGTGTCACGGGTTCTCTAGCGGTGTCAGCAGCGCGCACGTGGCGACTCCCGCCCCGCCGTCGCGGGTGCCGGGGCGGAGGTCGTCCGCCGCGCGCGTTGGCACTCTATCCATGAGAGTGCCAGAAGCCGAGCGGGGGCTCAACCGCGCCGTTCGGGCGTGTCGGGAGTTCCCGGTCGTCGCCCGTTGTTCACGTGCTCGTCGCCCGGCGGCCCGGTGTCACTCGATCGGGAGCGTTGCACTGCACATCGTGGTCACCTCCCGCCGTTCGCTGCTGCGCGCCGGACTCACCGCCGCCGCCGTCACCGCCGCCGCACCCCTGCTGCCCGGCGCCGCCGCCGCGGCGCCCCGACCCGCCCCGGCCCGGCCGCCGGGCGACCCGTTCGGGCTCGGCGTCGCCTCCGGGGAACCCGATCCGACCTCGGTCGTGCTGTGGACCCGGCTCGCCACCGACCCCGTCGCCGAGGACGGCCTGGGCGGGCTCGGGAACCGCGCCACCGACGTCGAGTGGGAAATCGCCGACGACGAGCGTTTCACCCGGGTCGTGCGTCGCGGCCGGGTCCGCACCGGGCCGGACGCGGGCCACAGCGTGCACGTCGAGGTGCCGGGCCTGCGCCCCGGCCGGGACTACCACTACCGCTTCCGCGTGGGCCGCACCGTCTCCGACGCCGGCCGCACCCGGACCGCGCCCCCGCCGGCGGCGATGACGCCGGTGCACATGGCCTTCACCTCCTGCTCCCAGTTCGAGCACGGGTGGTTCACCGCGTACCGGCGGATGGCCGAGGAGCGCCCGGACGTGCTGCTGCACCTGGGCGACTACATCTACGAGTACCCGGCGGAGGACTACGTCGCGCCCGGCGGGAACGTGCGCGACCACGCCGGCCCGGAGACGACCACGCTGGCCGGCTACCGGCAGCGCCTGGCCCAGTACCACGCGGACCCCGACCTGCAGGCCGCGCACGCGGCCGCGCCCTGGCTCGTCGTGTTCGACGACCACGAGGTCGAGAACAACTGGGCCGGCGACGTGCGGGAGCTCCCGCTCGACCCGCCTGGGGACTTCACCGCCCGCAAGGCCGCCGCGTTCCGCGCCTACTGGGAGAACATGCCGCTGCGCGCCGCCCAGCGCCCCCGCGGCGCCGCCATGCGGCTGTACCGCCGCGTCGGCTGGGGCGGGCTGGTCACCTTCCACATGCTCGACACCCGCCAGTACCGCGGCGACCAGCCCTGCGGGGACACCTTCCGCAGCGACTGCGCGGAACGCACCGACCCGGCCCGCTCGCTGCCCGGGTCGGCGCAGGAACGCTGGATCGCCGACGGCTTCGCCCGCTCCCGCGCCCGCTGGGACGTGCTGGGCCAGCAGGTGTTCTTCTCCCAGGTCGACTTCACCCCGGGCGCCGGGCGCGGCTTCAACCCCGACGCGTGGGACGGCTACCCCGGCTCCCGGGACCGCGTCGTCGACTCCTGGACCGCGGCCACACGGCGCGGCGGCGCACGCAACCTCGTCGTGCTCACCGGCGATGTGCACGCGCACTGGGGCGCCGACGTGAAGCGCCGCTTCGACGACCCCGCCTCGCCGGTGGTCGGGACCGAGCTGGTGTCCAGCTCGATCACCTCGGGCGGCGACGGCTCGGAGAAGCAGACCGGCTCCGACGCCGTCCTCGCCGAGAACCCGCACATCCGGTTCCACAACAACCGCCGCGGCTACGTCAGCACCCGGTTCACCGCGGACCGGATGGAGGCCGAGTTCAAGGTGGTGCCGTTCGTGAGCCGGCCGGGCGCCCCGGTGCAGACCCGCGGACGGTTCGTGACCGAGGACCGTCGGCCGGGCCTGCGACCGCTGTAGCGGAGTAGGTTCGGACGCGTGGCTGACCTGGTTCTCGGCGCGAACGTCTTCGGCTGGACGGCGGACAGGGAGACCTCGTTCGCCGTCCTCGACGCGTTCGTCGCCGCCGGCGGACGGATGATCGACACCGCGGACTCCTACATGTGGCGCGCACCGGGGAACTCCGGCGGCGAGTCCGAGACGATCCTCGGCGAGTGGATGGCCGCCCGCGGCAACCGCGACGCGCTGCACCTCGCGACGAAGGTCGGCGCGCTGCCCGGCCGCGAGGGCCTGTCGGCGGCGAACGTCGCGGCCGCGGCGCGGGACTCGCTGCGCCGCCTGGGCACCGATCGGATCGACCTCTACTACGCCCACCGCGACGACGAGGCGACCGCGCAGGAGGAGACCCTCGACGCGTTCGACGCCCTGGTCCGCGAGGGACTGGTCCGCGAGGTCGGCGCGTCGAACTTCTCCCCGGAGCGGCTGCGGTCGGCGCTGGAGATCTCCGCGCGCGACGGGCTGACCGCGTTCAGCACCATCCAGCCGCACTACAACCTCATGGAGCGCGACGCCTTCGAGGCGGGTCTGGCCCCGCTCGCGGAGTCGGAGAAGCTGGCCGTCCACCCGTACTACGGGCTGGCCAAGGGCTTCCTGACCGGTAAGTACCGGCCCGACTCCCCCGCCCCGGAGGGCCCGCGCGCCGAGGGCGCGGCGGCGTACCTGGACTCCCGCGGCCGCGCCGTGCTGGCCGGGCTCGACGAGATCTCCGCCGGCTACGGCGTCCCGGTCCCGGCGGTCGCCCTGACCTGGCTGGCCGCGCAGCCCGCGGTGACCGCGCCGATCGCGAGCGCACGCACCGTCGAACAGCTGGAACAGCTGCTGCCGATGCTCACCCTGGAGCTGACCGACGACGAGCTGCGCCTGCTGTCCTACCTGTCCGCGACGTCCTGAGCGGCCTTCCGCACGCGGTCGCGGCGCATCGTGTGGGCGTCGGCCATCGACGGCCGGTAGTAGCGCCTGCGCAGCCCGACCACGGTGAACCCGTGGCTCTCGTACAGCGTGCGGGCCGGGACGTTGTCGGTGCGGACCTCCAGGAACACCGTGGCCGCCAGCTCGTCGGCGACGGCGAGCAGACCCCGCAGCAGCGCGCGGCCGATGCCGTGGCCCTGCCACGCCGGGTCGACGCCGATCGTGTGCACCTCCGCCTCGGCCATCGGCGGCCCGGCGACGACGGCGAGCCCGGCGTAGCCGACCAGCTCGTCACCGGCGCGGGCGGCGAGGTAGAGCTGGCCGGAGGAGACGGCGTCGCGGAAGGCCTGCGCGCTCCACGGGTCGTCCCCGGGGAACAGGATCTCCTCCAGCTCCGCGCAGCGCGCCGCGTCGGCCCGGTACAGCGGGCCCAGCGAGACGGTGGCGTTCACGCGGTGACGCGCTTGCGGCCGGTCGGCGGGGCGGCGTCGGGGCGGCGCAGGTAGAGCGGCTCGACCGGGGCGGGGGCCCGGCCGGCGAGCAGGTCCGCCGCGGCGACGCCGACCAGCCCGTCGACGGTCGGGGCGCCGGGGCCGCCGATCTCGCGGCCGAGCCGCCGGGCGAACGCCGGATCGCCGACCACGGTGCCGATCGCCAGCTCGTCCAGGCGCGCGGCCAGCGCCTCCGGGGCCTCGACGGCCGGACCGGTCAGCCTGCGGACCGAGCGGGCGTCGGCGGGGTCGGACGCGTCGTAGGCGGCCCAGTAGACCTCCGTGCGCCGGGCGTCGGTGACGACCAGCAGATTCCCGCCGGTGTGCAGCCCCCAGGCGAGGGCGTCGTGGGTGACGACGCCGTGCACCGGCACGTCCAGGGCGTGGCCGAGTGCTGTGGCCGAGGCGATCCCGACCCGCAGCCCGGTGAACGGGCCCGGACCGGCACCGACGACCACCGCCCCGACCTCGGCGAGCGCGTGGCCCGCCTCGGCGCACAGCGCACGGACCGCGGGCATCAGCAGCTCGCCGTGGCGGCGGCCGTCGTGCGCGCGGGCGGCGAGGGTCCGCGGTCCGCCGTCGGGGCCGAGGTCGACGAGACCGGCGGTGACGACGGTCGTCGCGGTGTCGAGGGCCAGTACCAGCACGCCCGCGAGCCTACGGACGCGCGGTGCGGCGCAGCGTCGCGACCCGGGTGTCGTCGTCGCGGCGCTCCAGCGTGATCGTCACCGCGGACCCGGCGAGCCGCTCCGCGACCCCGACCCCCCACTCGACGGCGACAACCGCCCGGTCCAGCTCGGTGTCGAGGTCGAGGTCGTCCAGCTCGGCCGCGACATCGGGTGGTCGGGCCGCTGTGCCGTCTCCGATCAGCCGGTAGGCGTCGACGTGCACCAGGGCCGGGCCGTCGCCCGCGGAGGGGTGCTCGCGGGCGATCACGAAGGTCGGCGAGGCCACCGTGCCGGTCACCTCGAGCCCGCGGGCCAGGCCGCGGACCAGGGCGGTCTTGCCCGCGCCGAGCGGGCCCGCCAGGAGCACGACGTCACCGGCGACCAGCTCGCGCCCGACCGTCTCACCGAAGGCCTCGGTGTCGGCGACGGTCGGCAGCTCGGTGACGACGGCGTCCGCGCCGGGGGCGGGGATCACGGCCGGTCCTTCTTCCGGGACCGGCCGGCCCGGGCCGGGGTGCGGCTGCCCCGGCGGACCCGGCCCGCGCTGCGCAGCAGGCCCTGCAGCGCGCCGCCCGACTCGGCCTGCTCGTCGTCGGTCGTGTCGGTGAGCTGCGGCGGGCGCTTGGCCCGCAGCCCGCCGCCCGCGGTGCGCTCGGTGGTGCGGGCGATCAGCGCGTCGAGCTCGGCGTCGACGACCTCGGGCTGCTCCAGCATCGGCATGTGCCCGACCCCGGGCAGGCGCACCAGCCGGGCGGTCGGGATCGCCTCGGCGATGACCTCGCTGTGCCGCCACGGGATGATCCGGTCGCCGTCGCCGGCCAGGACGAGCACCTCGCAGCCGGACAGGCCGGGCAGCGCCGCGAGCCGGTCGTGGGTGCCGAGGGTGTCGACGAAGTCGGTGAGCGCGCCGACGGCGTTCGAGTCGATCATCGTGTCGACGAGGTCGACCATCCGCGGGTCGACCTGGCGGTCGCCGTAGGCGAAGCGCTTGGTGAACACCCAGATGATGTCGCCCAGCGCGCGCCGGCCCGTCTCGACCAGGCCGGGCTGCCACGCGGCGAGCCCGCCGAGGGCCCGGATGACCGGGTTGCGCCGGGACAGGAACGTACCCGGCAGCCCCGAGGACGCCATCTCCCCCGCCGAGGTCGACACCAGCGCCACCCCGGCGACGCGCTCGTGGAACAGCTCCGGGTGCTGCTCGGCCAGCGCCATCACGGTCATGCCGCCCATCGAGTGCGACACCAGCACCAGCGGACCCTCGGGGGCCAGCGCGCGGATGACGGCGTCGAGGTCGCGGCCGAGCTGGTCGATCGTGCAGGAGTCCGCGGGTGCCCGCTCGGAGCGGCCGTGGCTGCGCTGGTCGTAGAGCATCATCCGCACCGACGGGCCGGTCAGCCCGGCCAGGTGCGGCCGCTGCTCGGACCAGGTGCGCCGGTCCAGGGCGAAGCCGTGCACCAGCACCACCGTCAGCGCGGGCTCCGAGCCGTCGGCCGGCGCGACCACCTCGCAGGCGATGCGGACGCCGTCGTCGGCCATCACCGACATCTCCTCGCCGACGGTGCCCGGCGGCGTCCCGGCGTGCGCGGACATCTCGGTGGCCAGGCTGCGACGGGTGGCGGCGATCTTGCGTCGCTGCGCGGCGACGCCGACCCCGGCCGCGGCGCCCGCCGCGCCGACCACACCGCCCGCGATCCCGGCGACGGTCCATCCCCTGCGGCTCATGCGACTCCCCCGCGCCCGTCGGTCACCGTGCGGCGCACCCGCCCCCGGACGCCCGTGACGATCTCGTAGTGGATGGTGCCCAGCTCGTCGGCCCACTCGCGGGCCGTCGGTCCGCCGTCGGCGCCGGTGCCGAACAGCTCGACCGGGTCGCCGATCGCGACCGGCAGTACCCCCGGCCGCCCGCAGTCGACGACGAACTGGTCCATGCAGACCCGCCCGGCGACCGGCCGGACCGTGCCGCCGATCCGCACGCGCATCCGGCCGCCGTCGTTGAGCCGGCGCGGGACGCCGTCGGCGTAGCCCAGCGGCACCAGTGCCAGCGTGCGCGGTTCGCGGGCGACCCACTCGTGGCCGTAGGACACGCCCTCGCCCGCCTCGACGGTCTTGGTGAGCGCGACCCGGCCGCGGAGCGTCATCGCCGGGCGCAGCGGGCTGTCTGCGGGGCGGGCGATCGGGTCGAGCCCGTAGACGGCGATCCCCGGCCGGACGACGTCGAGGTGCAGGTCGGGGCGGGTCATCAGGCCCGCCGAGTTGCACAGGTGCAGCTGCGGGGCGAACCCGCGGTCCCGGGCGAGCGCGGCGGCGGCGTGCAGCCGCGCGGCCTGGCTGTCGACGGCGGGCTGGCCCGGCTCGTCGGCGGCGGCCAGGTGCGACCACACGGCCGCGACCTCGCAGGTGCCGTCGGCGACGCCGTCGGAGACGTCGTCGAGCAGGGCGGGCCACTCGCCGGGCGGGCAGCCGTTGCGCGACAGCCCGGTGTCGGCCTTGAGGTGCAGCCGGACCGGGCGGCCCGCGGCGCGGGCACCGGCCAGCACCGCGGCGAGGTGCACGCGGCCGGACACCGACAGCTCCACCCCCGCGGCGACGGCGGCGGCGAAGTCGGCGTCGGGCAGGTGCAGCCAGGACAGCAGCGGCGCGTCGACGCCGTCGGCCCGCAGCGCGAGCGCCTCCTCCAGGGTGGCGACGCCGAGCCGGGTCGCCCCGGCCGACAGCGCCGCCCGTGCGACGGCGGCGGCGCCGTGGCCGTAGCCGTCGGCCTTGACCACGACCATGGTCTCGGCCCCGGACGCGAGACCCGACAGGTACCGGGTGTTGTGCCGGACGGCGTCGAGGTCGACCACCGCCTCGGCCGCCGGTGCGCCCGGTCCGGGCCGGGGCCGCGGACCGGGTGCGGGGTCGGTCGTGGGTAGCACGGCCCCGATCATCGCATCCCGGTCCGCCGCGGCCCGGTCCCGAGCCCGGCTCAGTCGGTCCCGGCCTCCATCGCGGCGCGGTCGAGGGACTCCTCGGCCTGCTCGGCGTCGGGGTCCGACGGCGTCGCGGTGATCTCCGCCGCACGCCCGGCCTCGATCTCGCCGACGAACGTGCCGAACTCGCCGCCGAGCATCCCGGTGGCCGAGTACTGCTCCAGCTTGGCGCGGGAGTCGGCCAGGTCCAGGTTGCGCAGGGTGAGCTGGCCGATGCGGTCGCCCGGGGTGAACGGGGCGTCCTCGACGCGCTCCATCGAGAGCCGGTCCTCGGCGTAGGCCAGGGCGGGGCCGCGGGTGTCGAGCACCGACCAGTCGTTGCCGCGGCGCAGCCGCAGCGTGACCGACCCGGTGACCGCGTTGCCGACCCAGCGGGTCAGGGACTCGCGCAGCATCAGCGACTGCGGCTCCAGCCAGCGCCCCTCGTAGAGGAGCCTGCCGAGCCGGCGGCCCTGCTCCTCGTAGGCCGACAGCGAGTCGTGGTTGTGGATCGCCGACACCAGCCGCTCGTAGGTGACGAACAGCAGTGCCATCGCCGGGGCCTCGTAGATGCCGCGGCTCTTGGCCTCGATGATCCGGTTCTCGATCTGGTCGGTCATGCCCAGGCCGTGCCGACCACCGATCCGGTTGGCCTCGGTGACCAGCGCGACCGGGTCGTCGTAGCGGGTGCCGTTGATCGCGACGGGGCGACCGGACTCCCACTCGACGGTGACGTCCTCGGTCTCGACCGCGACGGCCGGGTCCCAGAACCGCACGCCCATGATCGGCTCGACGATCTCGATCGAGGTGTCGAGGTGCTCGAGCCTCTTGGCCTCGTGGGTGGCGCCCCAGATGTTGGCGTCGGTCGAGTACGCCTTCTCCGCGGAGTCCCGGTAGGGCAGCTCCCGCTCGCCCAGCCAGGCGCTCATCTCCGCGCGGCCGCCGAGCTGGTCGACGAACGCCTCGTCCAGCCACGGCTTGTAGATCCGCAGGGCGGGGTTGGCGAGCAGGCCGTAGCGGTAGAACCGCTCGATGTCGTTGCCCTTGAAGGTCGAGCCGTCGCCCCAGATGGAGACGCCGTCGTCGGCCATGGCGCGGACCAGCAGGGTGCCGGTGACGGCGCGGCCGATCGGGGTGGTGTTGAAGTAGGGCATCCCGCCGGCGCGGATGTGGAAGGCGCCGCAGGCGATCGCGGCGATGCCCTCGTCGACCAGTGCACGACGGCAGTCGACGACGCGGGCGGCCTCGGCGCCGTACTCCAGCGCACGCTCGCGGACGGCGACGAGGTCGGGCTCGTCGGGCTGTCCGAGGTCGGCGGTGTAGGCGTAGGGGACCGCGCCGTTCTCGCGCATCCAGGCGACGGCGACGGAGGTGTCGAGGCCACCGGAGAAGGCGATGCCGACGCGCTCGCCGACGGGGAGGCTGGTCAGGATCTTCGGCACGCGCGGAACGCTAACAACCCGCTCCCGGCGCAGGTCCGCCGGTGTGCCGCTTCAGTGCCCCGACGCCGCCGACCGGACCGACCGCAGCGCGACCGGGATCGCCGCCTGCATCGCCGACGCCGGTGCCGGGACCGGCGGCAGCCCGTGCTCCCGGGCGGCCGCCGTCGCGGCGCGGGCGTGCACCAGCGTCGCGCAGCCCGCCGCCCACCACGGGTCCAGCCCGGCGGCCAGCAGCGCGCCGATCATGCCGGTGAGCACGTCGCCGGAGCCCGCGGTGGCGGCCCAGGAGTCCGCGGCCGGGTCGACCAGCACCCGTCCGTCCGGTGCGGCGACGACGGTCGCGTTCCCCTTCAGCAGCACCGTCACCCCGAGGTCGGCGGCGGCGCGGCGGGCGGCGCCGATCCGGTCGGGCCCGACCTCGCCCGCGATCCGGGCGAACTCCCCCGCGTGCGGGGTGAGCACGACGGGCTCGCCGTGGATGCGCATCCGCAGGTGGGCGTCCTGTGCGAGCAGGGTGATCGCGTCGGCGTCGAGGCAGAGCGGCACCTCGCGGTCCAGCGCCTCCTCCAGCACCGCCCGGCCCTGCCCGCCGGTGCCCAGCCCCGGCCCGACCGCCCAGGCCTGGGTGCGGCCCGCGTCGGTGATGTCGCCGGTGGCGACGATCTCCGGCCAGTGCCTGCGGACCTCGTCGGCGGCGGACCCGGCGAAGCGGACCATCCCGGAGGTGGCCAGGGCCGCGGCCCCCGCGGCGAGGACGGCGGCGCCGGGGTAGGTGGCCGACCCGGCGGCGATCCCGACGACGCCCTGGCTGTACTTGTCGTCGTCGGGTCCCGGGACCGGCCAGCGGGCACCGACGTCGCCGTCGGACAGCACCCGCGCGTGCGGCTCGATCCCCTCGAGGAACGGCCCGAGCCCGAAGTCCACCAGCCGCACCGGGCCGCAGAGCGGGGCGGCGAGGGCGTGCACCGGCTTGCGGCAGCCGAAGGTGACCGTCAGCGCGGCGCGGACGTGCGGCCCGTCGGTCGCCCCGGTGTCGCAGTCGACACCCGAGGGCAGGTCGCAGGCCACGATCGGCACACCCGCCCCGTCGGCGGCGGCGACCAGCTCCGGGGCCGGGTCGCGCAGCGCACCGCGCCCGGAGATGCCGACGATCCCGTCGACGACGACGTCCGCCCCCGCCACCAGCGCCCGCGCCGGGTCGAGCGCGCCGGCGGCCGGGGCGCCGGTGCCGGTCCTGTCGCCGGGGCCGGTCCCGGGGTCGCTGCCGGTGCCGGTGTCGCCGCCCGCGGCGGGGCCGGAGCCTGCGGCCGGGCCGGGCGGGTGCAGGGCCAGCACCCGCCCGCGGGCGGCGCGCAGCGCGGCGAGGCCCGCCGGGTGCGCACGGTCCGGCGCCAGCAGCACCGCGGTGACGTGCGCGCCCCGGCGGCGCAGCTCGGCACCGGCCCACAGGGCGTCGCCGCCGTTGTCCCCCGCCCCGACGAGCAGCACCACCCGGCGGCCGTAGGTCGCGCCGAGGAACTCCCGCACGTGGTGCGCGAGCCCCGCCGCGGCCCGGCGCATCAGCACCCCGTCGCCGACGGTGCGCATCATGGCCGCCTCGGCCGCCCGTACCTGGTCCGCGGTGTGGAGCCCGTGCATGGCCGCGAGGCTAGCGCCGGGCGACCATGATCGACGGTTGTGGAGCGGGACGCCCGCGTCGCGCACGCTCCGCCCCACGACCGGTGATCACTCGACGGTGACCGACTTCGCCAGGTTGCGGGGCTTGTCGACGTCGTAGCCGCGGGCCCGGGCGATCTCGGCCGCGATCACCTGCAGCGGGATCGTCGCGACCAGCGGCTGCAGCAGCGTCGGCACCGCGGGCAGCTCGAAGAGGTGGTCGGCGAACGGGCGCACGGTCTCGTCGCCGGTCTCGGCGAGGACCACGGTCCGCGCCCCGCGCGCCTTGATCTCCTGGATGTTGGACAGCAGCTTGGAGTGCAGGACCGCGCGCCCCTTCGGCGACGGCATCACCACCACGACCGGCAGCCCGTCCTCGATCAGCGCGATCGGGCCGTGCTTGAGCTCGCCGGCCGCGAAGGCCTCGGCGTGCATGTAGGCGAGCTCCTTGAGCTTGAGCGCGCCCTCCAGCGCCACCGGGTAGCCGACGTGGCGGCCGAGGAACAGCACCGCCTTCGACGGCGCCAGCTCCTGCCCGAGCGCACGGGCCTCGCCGAGGGACTCCAGCACCTCGGCGACGGCCGCCGGGATCGCCTCCAGCGCCTCGTACTCGCGGACGACCTCGTCGGGGTACTTGGTCCCGCGGGCCTGGGCCAGGGCCAGGCCGACCAGGTAGTTCGCGGCGACCTGGGCGGTGAAGGTCTTGGTCGCGGCGACGCCGATCTCCGGACCCGCGTGGGTGTAGATCACCGCGTCGGACTCGCGCGGGATCTGCGCCCCGTTGGTGTTGCAGATGGCCAGCACCCGGGCCTTCTGCTCCTTCGCGTGGCGCAGCGCCTCCAGGGTGTCGGCGGTCTCGCCGGACTGGGAGATCGCGACGACCAGCGTCGAGCGGTCCAGCACCGGGTCGCGGTAGCGGAACTCGCTGGCCAGCTCGATCTCGACCGGGATCCGGGTCCAGTGCTCGATCGCGTACTTCGCGAGCAGCCCGGAGTGGTAGGCGGTGCCGCAGGCGACGACGAAGACCTTGTCGACGTCGCGCAGGTCCTGGTCGGTCAGACGCTGCTCGTCGAGGACGATCCGGCCGTCGACGAGGTGCCCGCGCAGGGTGTCGGCGATCGCGGTCGGCTGTTCCTCGATCTCCTTGAGCATGAAGTAGTCGTGGCCGCCCTTCTCGGCGGCGGCGAGGTCCCAGGTCACCTCGAACGGGTTGACCCCGACCGGCTCCCCGTGGAAGTCGGTGACGTCGTAGCCCTCGCGGGTGATCGTCACGACCTGGTCCTGGCCGAGCTCGACGGCGTCGCGGGTGAACTCGATGAACGCCGCGACGTCGGAGGCCAGGAACGTCTCCCCCTCGCCGATGCCGAGCACCAGCGGCGAGTTGCGACGGGCGGCGACGATCCGCTCCGGCTCGTCGGCGTGCGTCACGACCAGGGTGAACGCGCCCTCCAGCCGGCGGGCGACGGCGCGGACCGACGCGGGCAGATCGCCCTTCGTCGGGCCGTCGGCGTGGGCCAGCGCCACCAGGTGCGCGGCGGTCTCGGTGTCGGTGTCGGACTCCGCCCAGATGCCACGGGCCTCCAGCTCGGCGCGCAGCTCCAGGAAGTTCTCGATGATGCCGTTGTGGACGACCGCGACCCTGCCGTCGCTGCTGCGGTGCGGGTGGGCGTTGCGGTCGGTGGGCGGGCCGTGCGTGGCCCACCGCGTGTGCCCGATGCCCGAGGTCCCGGTGAACCGGTCGCGACCGATCTCCTCGAGGCGTGCCTCCAGGTTGGCCAGGGCTCCGGCCTTGCGCTCGACCAGCAGCTCACCGCCGTCCGGCAGCGCGACGCCGGCGGAGTCGTAACCGCGGTACTCCAGTCGTCGCAGGCCGCCGAGGACGACGTCGAGTGCGGACCGATGACCGACGTAACCGACGATGCCACACATACGGATGAGCGTATCGACGCCCGGTTGCCGATCTTCCGGCGACGGGGTCGGTCCGGCGCCACGCCGGACGTCCGTGCGAGTCGGGCACGCGGTGACCTGCACCGGTACGGTGCCGACCGTGGCCCGGACCAGCGTGACCCGACCCCCGTCGATGAAGGGGGCCAAGGACGCCCTCGGTGTGCTGTCGCGTCCGGGGCCGAACCCGGTGAAGCACGGCGACCTGGGCCTGATCGGTCTGCCGGGCATCGTCTACACCCCCGCGGAGGGCTACCAGCTGCCCGCTGTGGTGATCGGGCACGCGTGGCTGCAGCCCGCGCACCGCTACCACGAGCTGCTGCGCCATCTCGCGACCTGGGGTTTCGTCGCCGCCGCGCCGAACACCCAGCGCGGCCCGGTCCCGAGCGTCGCCCGGTTCGCCACGGACCTGAACACCGTCCTCGACGTGTGCGTCGGCGTCCGGCTCGGCGACGGCCACGTCAGCGTCGACGCCCGCAAGACCGCGCTGGTCGGGCACGGCACCGGGGGCGGCGCCGCCGTCCTCGCCGCGGCCCAGCGTGAGCGCCTCGGCGCGCTGGTGACCCTCGCCGCGTCGGAGGTGAAGCCGTCCGCGATCGAGGCGGCCGCCGCGGTGACCGTCCCGACGCTGCACCTCGCCGCCGCCGTCGACTCGCTGGCCCCCATGGAGGGACACGCGCAGCGGATCGCCGCCGCCCAGCACGAGGCCGGCACCGACGTGACGCTCCGCGAGATCGAGAAGGCCGGGCACCTCGGGTTCTGCGAGGGCAGGCACTGGACGAGCTTCCTGCTGCAGAACCGCCCGCAGCACCGGACCCGGAAGATCACCCGGGCGCTGGTGACGGCGTTCCTCATGCAGGAGCTGCAGAACGAGAAGCGGGTGTCCTCGCTGACCTCGGGGAACGTCCCCGGGGCGCCGGTGGTGGACCTCACCCCCAAGCCCCAGGAGGAGTCCGAGGAGCGCTCCCCGGGCCTGCTCGGCATCGGCGGCTGACCCCGGTCCTCCGCCGGGCGCGCGGTGATCCGCCGCCCGGACCACGTGACGATCCACCCGGCGCGCGGTGATCCGTCGTTCGCGCGTGTCCGGACCCGCGCGCGGAACGGATCACCGCGCGCGGCGCGGATCAGCGCCGGGGGGCCGCGGATCAGCGCGCGGACGGGGCGCTCAGGGCGCCAGCCACACCTTCCGGTCGGCCCCGGCGACGGCGTCGAACGCCGCGCCGGCCCGCCCGGGCCCGAACGGCTCGGGCTCCATCAGCCCGGCGAGGGTGTCCGCGACCGCGGGCAGGTCCGCGAGCGCGGCGGCGAAGTCGTGCGGGTGGTCGTAGATCAGCGACCCGGTGACGGTGACCTGCCGCTGGACGAGGTCGTGGGTGTTGACCGTCGACGGGCCGTCGTGCTGGCCGATCAGCAGCAGCGTCCCGGCCCGGTCGACGGCCGCGGTGGCACTCGACCAGGCGGCGGGCGCGCCGGAGGTCTCGAACACCGTCGCGAACACCTCGCCGGGGACGAGCTCCTCGGCGCCCAGGTCCAGGGCGCGGCGGCGACGGCCGTCGTGCGGCTCGGCGACGACCGGGACGTGCCCGGCCGCCAGCAGGGTCGCGCACAGCAGGGTGCCCTGACTGCCCGCTCCGACGACCAGGCAGCGGGACCCGGGCTCCGGGGCGGCCCGGCGCAGCGCGGCCCGGGTGACCACCCACGGCTCCACGCAGGCGACGACCCGCTCGGCGAGGTCCGGGTCGAGCCCGGCGGGGAGCGGGTGCGCGTACCCGGCGGGGACGGCGACGAGCCCGGCGAGCAGCCCGGGCGCGTTCACCCCGAGGCTGCGCCGGTCCGGGCAGGCCGAGGTGCGGCCCGCGGCGCAGAACCGGCAGCGCCCGCACGCGATGTTCGGCTCCACCACGACGACCTCACCGACCCGGCCCGGGTCCACACCGTCCCCGACGGCGACGACCCGGCCGCCGCCCTCGTGCCCGACCGTCCACGGCAGCGCCGGGACCGGCCGGGCGCCGCTGCGCACGGCCAGGTCGGTGCCGCACAGGCCGACGGCGGTGACCCGGACGAGGACCTCGCCGGGTCCGGGAGCGGGCGTCGCGACCGGGGTGGGGTCGAGGCGCCCGGGGGCGGTGAGCCGTACGGCCACGGTGGTGGCGGGCACGGCCGGTGCGGTCGTCATGGGGTCTCCCGGGTCGTCGGGTGGTGCGGTCAGGTGTGCGAGGCCGCCGGGGTGGCCGGCGCGTCCTCGTCCTCGCCGTGCGGGGCGTAGCTCATGAACGCCGCGACGAGCAGCGAGATCAGGCAGCCGCCGCACAGGTAGGCGGCGACGAGGTACCAGCTGCCGCCGCCGAGCGCGACGAGCGCGGTGGCGATGAACGGGGTGAACCCGCCGCCGACGACGCTGGCGAGCTGGTAGCCCAGGCCCGCGCCGCTGTTGCGGTGCCGCGCGCCGAACATCTCGGTGAACAGCGGCTGCTGCACGCTGACGATCGCGTCGTGGCCGATGTTGACCAGCAGCACCGCGCACAGCACGAGCAGCACGGCCGAGCCCTGCTCCATCGCGACGAAGAACGGCACCGACGCGAGGACCGCGACGACGGCACCGACCAGGTAGACGGGCCGGCGGCCGTAGCGGTCGGACAGCCAGCCGAACAGCGGGATGGTGATGATCCCGAGCCCACCGACGAGCAGGCCGACGCCGAGCATGAACCCGCGGGTGAAGCCGTACTGGCCGGTGGCGTAGGCCAGCGCGAACGTGACGACGATGTACATGGTCAGCAGCTCGGCCAGGCGCAGCGCGACGATCTTGGCGAACGCGCCGGGGTGGCGGCGCAGGGCCTCGAGCACCGGCAGCTTCTGCTTCTCCGCAGGCTCGGCGGCCTGCGCGGCGGCGGCCTTCCTGAACGTCTCGGACTCGTCGACGCCGGACCGGATCCACAGCCCGACCAGGGTCAGCAGCAGGCCGAAGAAGAACGGGATCCGCCAGCCCCAGGCCTCGAACGCGCCCTCGTCCATCGACGCGACCAGGATCGCGACGAAGCCGTTCACCATCAGCAGCGCGACCGAGTAACCGACCTGCACGCCGCTGGAGTACAGCGCCCGCCACCGCTTCGGGGCGTGCTCGACGGCGAGCAGCGCGGCGCTCGCCCACTCCCCGCCGACGGCGAGGCCCTGCACGCAGCGCAGCGCGACCAGCAGGACCGGGGCCAGGTAGCCGACCTGGTCGAACGTCGGCAGCAGGCCGATCGCCGCCGTCGTCAGGCCCATGATCGCGATGGTCCAGACCAGGGTGCGCTTGCGGCCGATCCGGTCGCCGAGGTGGCCGAAGACGATCCCGCCGAGCGGGCGGAACAGGAAGCCGATGCCGAAGGTGGCGAACGCGGCCAGCGCGCCGGCGGTGGGGCTCTCGCTCGGGAAGAACAGGGGGCCGAAGACGAGTGCGGCGACGACCCCGTAGAGCAGGAAGTCGTACCACTCGACGACGGCGCCCACGAACGAGCCGGCGGCGGCGCGCCGCGCTCCGGCCGGGGCTGATGACGGCTGTGTCATGACCTTCTCCTGTGCGCGTCCTTGCGACGACGAGCTGTGCGCTGTGCGCACGTCTGTGTGCTGTGCGCACGAACCGTACGGGCCGGTGACGCGTGATCGCAAGACCGGGTCGCCGGGACGCGCGCCGGTAGGGTCGGGCCCGGTGTCGACCGGAGAGGGGTCCGATGACGGCAGAGCCGGCCGAGGCAGGGCAGGAGCGCCACTTCGTGCGGGCCGTGGAGCGGGCGTTCCGGGTGGTCCGCGCGTTCGGGCCGGACACGCCGTCGATGACGCTCAGCGAGGTCGCCGCCCGCACCGACCTGGACCGGGCCACCGCCCGGCGGCTGCTGCTCACCCTCGTCGACCTCGGCTACGCGCGCCGCTCGGGCCGGGACCGCTTCGAGCTGACGCCGCGGGTGCTGGAGCTCGGCTACGCCTACCTGTCGGGGCTCTCGCTCGTCGACGTCGCGCTGCCGCACCTGCAGTCCATGTCCTACGAGCTGCGGGAGACGGCGTCGCTGACCGAGCTCGACGGGCCGGACGTGGTGTACCTCGCGCTGGCGCAGAGCTCGCGGCTGAGCGGCCTGCGGATCACCGTCGGCACCCGCTACGCGGCGTGGGCGACGTCGATGGGCCGGGTCCTGCTCGCGGGCCTGCCCGACGACGAGCTCGACGCCCATCTGGCCTCGGTCACCGTGCAGCGGCGGACCGACCAGACGGTGCGCGACGTGGCCGCGCTGCGCGAGGCCGTCGTGCGGGCCCGGGAGCAGGGCTGGGCACTGGTCGAGGGCGAGCTGGAGGACGGCCTGCGCGGCGTCGCGGCGCCGGTGCGCAACCGGGCCGGACGGGTGATCGCGGCGGTGAACGTGTCGACGCACGTCGGCGTCGCCTCGCGGGAGGAGCTGACCGGGCGGCACCTGCCACGGCTGCTGCAGGCCGCGGCGGGGATCGAGGCGGACCTGGTGGCCTCGGACCTGTGACCCCGGCCCGCGCGGCCCGGTGGGCGGTCCCGTCAGCGCCCGGCGGGACCGTCCGGGACGGACGACGGGGTGAGCGACGGCGCCACCGGGCCGCGACGGTCGGGGACGCGGATGCCGGTGAGGCCGGGCAGCAGCATCCCCGGGACGTCCGGGTCCGCGGTGCCGTCGGGCCGCGCGCCGCCGTGGGGCCGCGGGTCGTCGGACTCCGGACCGCGGTGCCGCGGGTCGTGGGGCTGGGCGGCGTCGTGGGCGGTCTCGTCGGCGAGCCGGCGCACCTCCCGCCCGACGAGGTCGAGCCGCCCGAGCCACTCCCGGCCCGCGGGGTCGTCCCAGGCGTCGGCGACGGCGGTACGGATCCCCGCGAGCACCCCCGCGACGTCGTCGAGCCTGCCCACCAGCTCCCGCAGCGCCGCGGCCTGCTCCGCTGTCCCGGGCGGCCCGTCGATCAGCACGTTCCCGCCCCGGGCGGGGCGGGAACGTGCCGGTCGGCGGCGCGCAGGACGGCGACGGTGTCGTCGTCGGCGGTGCGGGCGGTGGCCGCGGCACGCCGGGCCGCGGCGGCGAGCGAGTTCAGCTCGTCGGCGACGCGGAGCAGCCGGACCGCCCGGTCCCCCGCCGGCCCGTCGACCGTGCCGGGTAGCCCGTCGGCGAGGTCGTCCAGCCCGCGGGCGGCACGGTCCAGCGCGGCGGGGTCACGCAGCAGCTCCGGTCTCATCGCGCCAGCATCCCGGCCGGTCCGGCCGGGCGGGCCGGGTCGCCGGGATCCCGGTCGCGATCGCGAACCCGCGACGACGCCGGGGCCGCCACCCGGTGTGGGTGACGGCCCCGGTGTCGGGCGGTGTCCCGCTCAGCGCGCGGCGGCGACGACCTCGGCGAGCCGGCCCGCGACGGCGTCGGCCTCGCCCGCGCTGGGCGCCTCGACCATCACGCGGACGAGCTGCTCGGTGCCCGACGGGCGCAGCAGCACCCGGCCGGTGTCCCCCAGCTCGGCCTCGGCCTTCGCGACGGCCTCGGCCACGTCCGCCGACCCGGCGACCGCGTCCTTGTCCGCGACGGCCACGTTGCGCAGCACCTGCGGCAGCACGGTGACCACCGAGGCGAGCTCGGCCAGCGACGTGCCGGTCTGCGCGACCCGCGACATGAGCCGCAGGGCGGTGAGCAGACCGTCGCCGGTGGTGGCGTGGCCCGGCAGCACCACGTGCCCGGACTGCTCGCCGCCGAGGGTGAACCCGCCCTCGCGCAGCCGCTCCAGCACGTAGCGGTCGCCGACCCTGGTGGTGTCCAGCGTGATCCCGGCCTCGCGCATGGCGATGTGCAGGCCCAGGTTGCTCATCACCGTGGCGACGAGCGTGTCGTGGGCGAGCTCGCCGGCGTCGCGCATGGCGAGCGCCAGCACGGCCATGATCCGGTCACCGTCGACGACGGCGCCCGTCCCGTCCACGGCCAGGCAGCGGTCGGCGTCGCCGTCGTGGGCGATGCCGAGGTCGGCGCCGTGCTCGAGCACCGCGGACCGCAGCGGCTCCAGGTGGGTGGACCCGACGCCGTCGTTGATGTTGAGCCCGTCCGGCTCGGCGTGCAGCGCGATCACGTCCGCGCCCGCCTGGCGGTAGGCCTCCGGCGCGGCCAGCGCCGCGGCGCCGTGCGCGCAGTCCACGACCACGCGCAGCCCGGACAGCGAGCCGGGCGCGGCGGAGAGCAGGTGCGCGACGTAGACGTCGGTGGCGTCCGGGGCGTCCCAGACGCGGCCGATGCCCTCCCCGGTGGGGCGGGCGCCGAGCCCGGCGGCCAGCTGCTGCTCGATCGCGTCCTCGACGTCGTCGGGCAGCTTGTGGCCGCCCGCGGCGAAGAGCTTGATGCCGTTGTCGGGCATCGGGTTGTGCGACGCGGAGATCATCACGCCGAGGTCGGCGCCGGTCTCGGCGACCAGGTGCGCGACGCCCGGGGTCGGCAGCACACCGACCCGGATCGCGTCCGCACCGGCCGAGGTGAGCCCGGCGACGACCGCGGCCTCGAGCATCTCGCCGCTCGCGCGGGGGTCGCGTCCGACGACCGCGAGGGGCCGGCGGCCGGAGCCGTTCGAGAGCGTGCGGGCGGCCGAGGCACAGACGCCAACGGCGAACTCCGGAGTGAGGAGTTCGCCGTTGGCCAGGCCCCGGACGCCGTCGGTTCCGAAGAGACGAGGCATCCGGTGTGCGATCAGCGCTTGGAGTACTGGGGCGCCTTGCGGGCCTTCTTGAGGCCGTACTTCTTGCGCTCGACGGCGCGGGCGTCACGGGTCAGCCAGCCGGCCTTCTTCAGCGGCGGGCGGTCCTCGGAGTCCAGCTCGACCAGCGCACGGGCGATGGCCAGGCGCAGCGCGCCGGCCTGACCCGCGGTGCCGCCACCCTTGAGGTTGGCGAAGATGTCGAAGCGCTCGGTCTTCTCGAGGAGGACCAGCGGCTCCTTCACGATCTGCTGGTGCAGCTTGTTCGGGAAGTACACCTCGAGCGGCTTGCCGTTGAGGGTGAACCCACCGGTGCCCGGCAGCAGCCGGACGCGGACGACGGCCTCCTTGCGGCGGCCGACGGTCTGGACCGGGCGGTCACCCAGCACGGGTGCCTCGGCGGCGAACTCGTCGGCGTCGAAGTCGGCGGCGTCACCGATGGTGTAGTCGACGTCGGCGACCTCGGTCTCGGTGGCCTCGGTCTCGGTCGCCTCGGCGGCCGCACCCTCGGTCTCGACCGCGTCGACGACCTCGTCGGGTCCGTTCTCGGGGCTGGTCACGGGCTGTCCCTCTTCGTTGCTCGGGGTGGTCACTGGCTGACCTGCTTGATCTCGAACGGCTGCGGCTTCTGGGCCTCGTGCGGGTGCGCCGGGCCGGCGTAGACCTTCAGCTTCTTGGCCATGGCGCGGCCGAGACGGTTCTTCGGCAGCATGCCCTTGATCGCCTTCTCGACGAGGCGGTCGGGCTGGCTGTCGATCATCTCGCCGACGGAGCGCTGGCGGAGGCCACCCGGGAAGCCGGAGTGGCGGTAGATGAACTTGTCGGCACGCTTGTTGCCGGACACCGAGATCTTCTCCGCGTTCACGATGACCACGAAGTCGCCGTTGTCGACGTGCGGGGCGTAGGTCGGCTTGTGCTTCCCGCGCAGCAGCGTGGCAGCGTGGGTGGCGAGCCGACCGAGGCGCACGTCCTCGGCGTCGATCACGTGCCAGGCGTGCTGGATGTCGCCGGGCTTGGGGCTGTACGTGGGCACGGATCTACCTCGTCGTCGTTCTCGGCTGGTGGGCCGTCCGCACGGGTTCCGGCCCACTCTCTAGTCTCTGGTTCCTCAGCGTGCTGCTGGTGGACGCCGGAGGGACGCTCGATCCCGCCGCTGTCGCCGGAGGACGGCGCCCGCGGGTCTCCACCGCTGCACAACGAGAGCCAAGCGTACCCGCCGGTTCCGGGGGCGGACGCAAGGGGGTCGTCCGGGCCCCCGGACCGGGTGTCAGGCGAACCGGGCCCGGTTCGCCTGCTCGGTGGCCCGGTAGTTCTGACCGGCCTGGCCGACGAGCTTCCCGATGGTGCCCAGGGTGGTGGTCAGCTCGGCCGCCGAGGTGTCCCACTTCTGCTGCGACGCCCGGTAGGTGGCCGCCGCGTCGCCGGTCCAGGTCGCGACCATCGGCGCCAGTTGCCGCCGGAGGTCCTCGAGCTGGGAGTTGATGCGTGCGGTCGTCGCGACGGTGTCGGCCGACGCGGTCTCGAGCGCGCTGAAGGTGACCTTGATCTCGGATCCCATGGTGTGGCTCCCCCTCACCCGAGCACCGACGTGATGGCGGTGCGGTTCTGGTCCTCCTGCTGCTGGTACGTCGTCGCCGTGCCGCCGAGCTGCTCACCGATCGCGCCCAGCGCCTCGTTCAGCCGCCGCGCCTCGGTGTCCCACTTGGCCATCAGCTGGGCGAACGCCGTCGCCGCGGTGCCGGACCACTGGCCCTGCAGCGGTCCCAGCCGGCTGCGCAGGCGGCCGAGCTCGCCGTTGACGGCGTCGCTCACCGCCCGCACCTGGCCCGCCGCGCGGACCATCTCCTCGGTCGTCGTGCCGAACCCGTCGGCCATACGTCCCACCTCGTCCCTGATCGGACCCCGGCGCGGCCGTGTCGGCGGCTCCCGGGCCCGGGGGCGCGGTGCCCCCGGCCCGCGCACAGTGGCAGGGCGCGCCGGTGGCCGTGGCCGTTCCGGGCGGACCGTTCGCGACCGGGAACGCCGGGGCCTCAGGGCACCCGGTGCAGCGTCGCGACGACCTCGGCGCAGGCGACGGCGACCGGGGCGCCCACCGGCCGCCGGCACCCGGCGACGAGCTCGTCGGTGCCGGAGAACACGACGTGCCAGTCGACGACGGTCCCGTCGCCCGGTGTCTCGGTCCAGCGCAGGACCGCGCGGCCGCCGACCGTCGCGGGCACCGGCCCGGGGTCACCGACCAGCGCGGCGAGCTCGCGGCGGGCCCGGTCGGGCTCGCGTCCGGCGTCGTAGCCGAGCGGGCTGCGCTCCAGCACGAGGAGGTCGGCCCCGTCCGGGCCGCCGGCGGGGGTGAGCAGCACGCGTCGGCGCTGCGGGTCGCCGCCGGTGTGCTCCCAGCCGGTGGGCAGCGCGGCGGCGTAGCCGTACTGGGCGACCGTGGCCCCGGCCGGGCTCACCGGGCGCGGGCCACCGAGCAGCAGCCCGGTACCGAGGAGGACCGCGCCCAGCACCCCCGCGACGACGATCGCCGCCCGGGCGCGGTCCGGGCCCTCGGCAGGCGGGGTGGCGGGGCCGGGCCGGTCCGGTTCCTCCGGCGTCTCGCCCGCGCCGGGCGGCGGGACGACCGTGTCGGGGCCGGGGTCGGCGAGCACGGAGGCGCCCAGCACCGCAGCCCCGACCACCGCCGCCGCCTCCGGACCCCAGGGCTCGCCGCCGGCGGGCCGCCGCCCGGCGACGCGCACCGGGCACGGGAGCCGGTACCCGGGCAGGCCGCCGGGCCGCCCCGCGGCCCGAGTGCCCGTGGCCCGAGTGCCCGCGGTCCGGGTGTCGGCGGCCCGGGTGTCGGCCGCACTGTGCTCCCCGGGGAGCGGGCCGACCGTCCCGGCGACCACGACCAGCTCCGCACCGGTCGCCCGCACGAGACACGCGAGGTCGGTGCCCCGCTCGCCCACGCGCTCCGGCACCCCGTCGCGGACCAGCACCACGTCGTCGTCGACGACCAGGACCGGCCCGTCCGGCAGCTCCGGTTCCGCCGCGAGCACCGCGACCGCGGCCGGGACCACCAGCACCCGCGGGCCTCCGGGGAAGGCGCCGCCCGCCGTCGTCCCGACCCGGACCACGACCCCGGGCGGCTCGTCGCCGAAGAAGTCCGCGACGGCCGTCGCCGGGGGTGTGCCGGGCGGGGCCGCGGCGACCAAGCGCAGCCCGGCGGCGTCCGCGGCGGCGAGCAGCACCGCGTCGCGGCGGTCGTGCACGGCGACCGCGACGCCGCTCACCCCGGCTCGGTCCACGCCAGCTGCACCCGTCGCGCCCCGGCCCGCCGGTCGACGAGCACGCCGCGGCCGGGTGGCATCGGCCCGGGACGGACCTTCTCCAGCAGCGCGCCCTCGTCGGGGCTGCCGGAGCCGACCAGGCCGGGGGCGCCCAGCTCGCGCAGCCGCCCGAGGACCGGGTCGAACAGCGCCCGCCCGGCCCCGCCGGTGCGTCGCGCGAGCACGACGTGCAGGCCGACGTCGCGGGCCTGCGGCAGGTACTCGGCGAGCGCGAGCAGCGGGTGCGTGCCGGCCGCCCCCGCCGCGGGGACGACGAGGTCGTAGTCGTCGACGAGCAGCCACACGTCCGGCCCGCTCCACCAGGACCGTTCCCGCAGCTGGGCCGGGGTGACGTCCGGGCCGGGCAGCCGCCGTCCGAGCGAGCCCGCGATCTCGGCGCAGGCGTCGGTGGTGGCCTGCGCGGTCGAGGTGTGGGCGAGCAGGTGGCTCTGCGGGACCCCGCCGAGCAGCGTCCGCCGGTGGTCGACGACGACGATCCGCGCCTGCTCGGGCGTCCATCGCGCGGCGATGCCGTGGGCGAGGGTCCGCAGCAGGGTCGTCTTGCCGCCGCCGGAGTCGGCGAAGCAGAGCAGGTGCGGCTCGTCCGGGTCGAGCTCGACGGTGGCGAGCCGGTCCTCGTCGACGCCGAGCGCGGGCCCGCGGCCCGGGCCGCTCGGGAGCTCGGTGACCTCGATCCGGGTGGGCAGCAGCCGCACCGGGCCGACCGACGGGCCGTCCCAGGCGTCGTCGATCTCCCGGGCCGGGTCGGTGCCGGGGACCAGGCAGGGCGCGGCGACGACGGTGGCCTCGCCGTCGGCGGACAGGCCGTGCCCGGGCAGGGCGGGCACCGCGGCGGCACGACGGCGGTCCACCTCGGAGTCCGACGGGTCGCCCAGCCGTAGCTCGACCCGGCTGCCGAGCTGGTCCTTGAGCGCCGGGCGGATCTCGGCCCAGCGGGCGGCGGACAGCGCGAGGTGCACGCCGTAGGCGAGCCCGCGGGCGGCGAGTGCGGTCAGCTTCTCGTCCAGGTCCTCGAACCCGGCGCGCAGCGCCGCGTAGCCGTCGACGACGAGCAGCAGGTCGGTGGCGGTCACCCCGGCGAACCCGCCCGCGGCGCGCCGGGCCCGGAACTCCTCGATCCCGGCCACGCCGTGCGCGGCGAACAGCTGCTCGCGCTCGTCGACGGCGGCGACGGTCTCGGCCACCACCCGTCGCACCAGGTCGCCGGCGCGGCGGTCGGCGACGGTCCCGACGTGCGGCAGCCCGGCCAGCGGGGCGAGCGTGCCGCCGCCGAGGTCGAGCACGTGCACGCCCAGTTCGGCCGGGGTGTGGGTGAGCGCGAGCGCGGTGACGACGGTGCGCAGCGCGGTCGACTTCCCCGACCGCGGCCCCCCGACGACGGCGAGGTGCCCGGCCGCGCCGGACAGGTCCAGCACCAGCGGGTCGCGCCGCTGGGCGTAGGGCCGGTCGACGAGCCCGACCGGCGCGGCGAGCCGTCCGACCGGTCCCGGTGCGCACAACCCGCGCCCGGCCCGGACCAGCGGGTCGCCGAGCACCACCGGCAGCGGCGGCGGCTCCGCCAGCGGCGGCAGCCACACCCGGTGCGCGCGCGGACCGGGCCCGGACACCGCGCCGGCGATGCGGTCGAGAACGGTGCCGGTGGGCGCGGGCCCGTGGTCCGGCGCCGGGAGCTGCGCCGAGGCGGGCAGCGCGACCGGGCCCGCGCGGAACGGCAGCGCGAGCCGCGGCGCCCCGGGTGCGCGGCGGCGCTCGGCCCGCGGGGTGTCCGGGCCGGAGACGTAGGCGGCCCGGAAGCGCACCAGCTCGTCGGTGCCCGCGGACAGGTACGCGGCACCGGGCGTCGGCGGGAGCAGGTGCGCGTCGGGCACGCCCAGCACCGCGCGGGACTCCGCGGCGGAGAAGGTGCGCAGCGCGATCCGGTAGGACAGGTGCGACTCGAGGCCGCGCAGCCGTCCCTCCTCCAGTCGCTGCGAGGCCAGCAGCAGGTGGATGCCGAGCGAGCGGCCGAGCCGCCCGACGGTCACCATCAGGTCGATCATCTCCGGCCGCTGGGCGAGCAGCTCGGAGAACTCGTCGACGACGACCAGCAGCGACGGCAGCGCCGCCAGCGGTGCCCCGTCCCGGCGCAGCGCGTCGTGCTCGGCCAGCGACGACAGGTTCCCCGCGGCGCGCAGCACCTCCTGGCGGCGGGTGATCTCCCCGGCGAGCGCGTCGGCCATCCGGTCGACCAGGGTCAGCTCCTCGGCCAGGTTGGTGATCACCGCGGAGGTGTGCGGCAGCCCGGCGAGCCCGAGGAACGTCGCGCCGCCCTTGAAGTCGACGAGCACCAGGTTGAGCTCCTCGGCGGTGTGTGTCGCGACCAGCCCGAGGACGAGGGTGCGCAGCAGCTCGCTCTTGCCGGAGCCGGTCGCGCCGATGCACAGCCCGTGCGGACCCGCACCGCCCTGCGCGGACTCCTTGAGGTCGAGCAGCACCGGCCGGCCGCCGTCGTCGGTGCCCAGCGGGACCCGCAGCCGCTCCCCCGGCCCCCGCCGGCCGCGCAGCGCGGCGACCCCGGCCGGGTCCGTCGTGGACAGTCCGAGCAGCGACGGCAACCCGGTCGCCCCACTGTCCACACCGGACGTGACGACGTCGGCGTCGCCGTCCGGGCGGTAGCGCGCGAGCCGGCGCGCGAGTGCCAGCGCCTCGGCGACGACGAGCCCGTCGGGGACGCCGACCTCCCGGCCGCCGGGCCCGCCCCGGCGCAGCGTGCGCACGCCGTCGGGCCCGGTCCCGGCGGCCAGGCGCAGCACCGACGCCGCGGGCCTGCGCCCGCCCGCGGGCCCCAGCCGCAGCACGGTGACGCCGGGCAGCCCGGCCCACGCGCCCGGGGTGTCGGCGGCCCCGTCGAGCACGACGAGCAGGTGCTGCTGGGCCGCGGACGGCTCGTCGACCCACCAGCGCCGCACCCGGTCCGGGTCGTCGGTGATCATCCGGACCGGCCCGACGGCGTCGGCGAGCCGCGGGTGGGCGACGTGCGGCAGCCACTTCGCCCACTCCCAGCGCGCGACCGCACCCCCCGGCGCGACGACGGCGAGCCGCGCGTCGTCGGGACCGTGCCAGGTGACGTACTGGGCGACCAGTGCCCGGGCGAGGTCGAGTACCGGGGCGGCGTCCGGGTCCGGTTCGAGCCAGATCGTCGCCGAGGCGCGGGTGTCGACGGCGACCGGAAGATCGTCCACGGTGGACCATCGGCGCAGGAGACGGCGCAGCGCCAGCGCGGACAGCGGTTCGAGTGTCTCCATCGGACCGGTGTGCGGGGCGGTGAGCCGGGTGGCGAGGCGCTGGGTGCCGCGCCCGGCGCGCAGTCGGCCGAAGTCGTCGTCACCGGGGCGGCGCTCCCACAGCCGGTCCGCGGCGAGCACGTCCGGCCAGGCGCCCGGGTCGGGGTGCACGCTCTCCAGCGCGTGCCGCTGCTCGGCGGCGATCGCGCGGGCCCGCCCGCCCAGGACGTCGAGGTAGCGCAGGTAGTCGCGGCGGTCCTCGTCCATCGTCGCGGTGCGCGCGCCGGCGCCGCGGCCGCCGCCGGCGAGCATGCCCAGCGCGGACAGCGCGAACATCCCGCCGAACAGCCAGGTGCTCGTGTCCCCGCGGCCCAGCACGACGAACAGCAGCGCCCCGCCGACCATCGCCAGCGGGAGCAGCCGCGCCGCGAGGCCGCCGGGGACCGGGCGTTCCGGTTCGGGCGGCGGTTCGAGCACCAGCTCGCCGCCGGGCAGCTCGGGCACCGAGCGCCGCGGACGTCGCATCCCGACGGTCCCCGCCATCGCCACGCGCCTCCCGTTCACGGTTCTCCCGAACGCCCACGGCGGCACCGGGGCCGTCGGATACTCGCAGCCGCCCCGGGCCCGCCGGGGCCGTTCGGGGAGATCTGCCAGGGAGCCGCCCGTGACCTCCGTCCTGCCCGCACCGGCCGCGACCGGCCCCGGCGACGCGGTGCCCGCCACCACGTACGGGCCGGTGCCCGGCCGCTGGACCCGGGTCGGGGTGCACACCCCGCGCGGGCGCCTCGACGTGGCGCTGCCGGCCGACGTCGCCGTCGCCGAGCTGGTCCCGATGGTGCGCGAGCTGCTGGGCCGCGCAGCCACCGACACCCCGCAGGCCTGGCGGTTCACCGGCCCGGCGGGCGGCCCGCTGCCCGCCGGCGCCACCCTCGACGAGCTCGGTGTCCACGAGGGCGAGCTGCTGCACCTGGGCCCGCCGCGCCCGGCGCCCGCGCCGCCGGTGCTCGACGACGCCGCCGAGACCGTCGCCGCCGCGGTGCGCGGTGCGGCCGACGCCGCCGGGACGGCGCGCTGGTCCGGGACGGCGGCGGCCGTGCTGGCGACGGCCGCCGCGGGCGCCGTGCTGTCCACCGTGGACGGTTCGTGGCGGCCGTGGGCGTGCGCGCTCGCCGCCGCCGGCGCCGTCGTGGCGCTGCTGGTCGCCCACCGCGCCCGCGACGACGACCGGCTCACGACCGCCGCCGCACTCTGTGCCGTCCCCGCCGCGGCGACGGCCGGGCTCACCGCGCTGCCCGCACCTGCCGGGGCGGGGGCTCTGCTGCTCGCCGCCGCCGGGACCGGTCTGGCCGCCGCCGCGGGTCAGGCGATCGCGCGGGCGGTGTCCCCGGTCCTGCTCGCGGTCGCCCTGGCCGCCTCCGGGACCGCCGCCGCGGCGCTGGCCCGGCTGCTGCTGGAGGCCCCGGTGACGGCCGTCGCGGCCGGGCTCGCGGCGCCCGCCCTGGCCGCAGGGCCCCTGCTGCCCCGGCTGGCGCTGCGCCTGGCCGGGATCCCGGCCCCGGCCGTCCCGACCGACGCCGAGTCCGTCGCGGGCGCCGAGCGGGTGCTGCCCGGTGCGGAGCTGACCGCCCGGGCCGGGCTGGCCCGCGGCCTGCACACCGGGACGCTGGCCGGCACCGCGGTCGCGGCCGCCGGGGCCGCCGCCGTCGCCGCGACCGGGGGCTGGACCGGTGGCCTGCTGCTGGTGGTGACGGCGGCGGTGCTGCTCCTGCGGGCCCGTGCGCTCGTCGAGCCCGCGGCGGCACGCGTCCTGACCGGGGCCGCGGTGGTCGCGGTCGCCACCGCCGCCGTCCCGGCCGCGCTCACGCTGGACCCCGCGCCGCGGCTCGCCGTCGCGGCCGGGCTGCTGCTCGCCGTCGGCGCGGGTGCCGCGGCCGCGCGGACGAACCCGTCACCGCCGGCCCGCCGGGCGCTCGACGTGTGCGAGCTCGTCCTCACCGCCGCCGCCGTGCCCGCCGCACTGGCCGCGATGGGCCTGTTCGCCCTGGTCCGCACCCTGTGACCGGCCCGGCCCGGCGGGCCGTGCCGCTGCTGGCGGCATCCCTGCTCGCTCTCCCCCTGCCCACCCCGCCCGCTGCCGCCCCCTCCGTCACCCCCGCCGCGTCGTGCGCCGTCCACACCCCCTGTGGGGTCGCCACACCCCCCGCACCGGGTGCGGGGGCAGGCGACGGGGTGTGGACGCGGCCGGTCGCCGCGGCGGCCGAGCCCGGACCGCCGGGGCCGGCCGACGGGTTGCGGCAGACGCGCGCCTGCACCCCGCCCGGCGACGACGGCCCGGGCGCCGTCCGCGGTGCGGTCCCGCAGCCGCCCCCGGATCTCGCGACCGGTGCGGGGCAGCTCGTCGCCGTCGTCGACACCGGGGTGGCGCCGCTGCCCCGGCTGGCCGGACGGCTCAGCGGCGGCGGGGACTACCTGACCGGCGGCGACGGTCTCACCGACTGCGACGGCCACGGCTCCGATGTCGCGCTGCTCCTCGCCGGAGCCGCCGACCCCGTCACCGGGCTCGGCGCGGGCATGGCGCCGGGCGCCCGGATCCTGTCCCTGCGCCAGTCCTCCGGGCGCTTCGCCGTCCGCGGCACCGACGGCACCGAGCGACCCGCCGGCGAGATCCGCACCCTGGCCGCGGCGATCGACCGGGCCGTCGCACTCGGCGCGAGCGTCGTCAACGTGTCCGAGGTGGTGTGCGTGCCGTCCGCGCAGGTCGACTCCGCGGGGGCCGCGCTGCGCGAGGCCGTCGAGGGCGCCGAGCGGGCCGGGGTGCTGGTCGTCGCCGCGGCCGGGAACATCGACGGGAGCGGCACCTGCACCGGCGACCCGGACCTGCGGCCGCTACCCGCGTCCTACGACACGGTCCTCGCCGTCGGCGCGGTCGACGGCGACGACGTCCCCGGCGACTTCTCCGTGCCGGGCCCCTGGGTGGACCTCGCCGCTCCGGGGGCGGACCTGCCCCGTCCGTCCGGACCGGACGGTGCGGTGGTCCGCGGCACGTCGTACTCGGCGCCGCTGGTCGCGGGGATCGCGGCGCTGCTGCGCGAACGGTTCCCGATGCTCACCCCGCGCCAGGTCGGAGACCGGCTGCGCGCCACGGCCCGCCCCACCGCGGGCGACGGCCGCACCGGCCACGGTGTGCTCGACCCGGAGGCCGCGCTGACCGCGGAACCGCTGCTCCTGACCCCGGACGACCCCGCCGGGCCCGGCGGCCGCGCCGGGCCGCCCGGGGCGGGCCGGGCCCCGCTGCCGCTCGCGTCGGCCCCGCCACCGGACCTGCCCGTGGTGGCCGGGGTCGGCGCGGTCGCGGCGGTCGGCGGGGCGCTCGTCGCGGCGCTGGCGGGGCTGCGGCGCCGGCCCTGAACCGCGGCTCAGCCCGGCAGGTCCGCCACCTCCCGCGCCGCCGCGACGCTCAGGACCCCCGCCCGCGGCAGCAGGCGCACCATCTCCGCCGGTGCGTCCCCCGCCTCCCCGATCCCGAGCGCCCGCCCGGTCCCGGCGTCCGCGACGCCGTGCACCGCACCGGACGCGGCGAGCAGCAGCCGCGTCCCGCCGTCACCGCCGCCGGTGTCGGCCGGCCCGGTCCGCAGCGGCCCCGGGCCGCTCCCCGGCAGCACCACGGTGTCGAGACCCGGCCCGGCGTCGTCGGCACCGGCGAGGCGCACCCGCACCGCGCCGGGCGCGACCGGCTCCCCGGTGCCGGCGACGAGTGCGCGCCGTCCCTCGCGCCAGGTCCCGCACAGCACCGGGGGCACCTCGGTGACCTCGGCCCGGGCGGCGGGCCAGGCCTCGGCCCCGGGCACCCGCGTC
Organism: Pseudonocardia sp. DR1-2; assembly: GCF_023717215.1. NCBI lineage: Bacteria > Bacillati > Actinomycetota > Actinomycetes > Pseudonocardiales > Pseudonocardiaceae > Pseudonocardia > Pseudonocardia sp. DR1-2. The sequence continues at coordinate 676,917 of NZ_JAMQOF010000003.1, forward strand.
TGCCCGACGTCGTCGACCAGTCCGGGCGGCAGCGTCGCCGGTTCGGCCTGCCCGGTCCGGGAGCGGACGGCGTCGGCGAGGGTGACCGGGATCCGGGCGAGCCCGTCGTCGACCACCAGGAAGTACGTCGACCCTGCCCCGAGCGACTGGCTGCGCACGACGTCCCCGTTCCGCCCCAGCCCCGCGACGGGTGTCGGTCCGGGGGCGGGGACCCGCAGCGGCGCGCCCTCCGGGATCGCGGAGAGCAGACCGTCGCCGACCCGGCGGACGGGCGCGCCGAGCAGGCCGAGCCCGTCGAGGGCGTTCCGGTCGGACGGGTCGATCCGGTGCCGGGCGCCGTCGTGGACCAGGTAGGTCGCGCCGCCCTCGGCGGTCAGCAGGGCCACCGGTTCCGGTCCGGCCGGGACGGGTCCGAGCGACCCCGCGAGCACCGTCGTGGTCCCGGCGCCGGAGCCCTCGCCGCGGGTGTCGCAGACCGCCCACGCGGGTGGGACCGGGACCCCGTCGAGCGGTACGCCGACGGTGCCGGGGACGGCCGCCGGCGCGGTGCGCGGCGCGGCGGCCAGTGCGTCGTCGGGCACCGGGACGGGCACGGCGGTGGCACCGTCGTCGCGACCGTGCGCGGCGAGGACCAGCCGTCCCGCGACCGGGTCGGGCACCGGCACGAGCAGCGCGGACCGGTCGGGGTCGCGGACCACGGCGTAGAGCACGCCGCTGCGCTGCCCCTGCACCAGCGCCCGGGAGCGCCAGTCGGTGGCCGGGTCGACCCGGGCCAGCAGCGCCGCCACCCCGAGCGCGAGCAGCCCGACCAGCACTCCGGCGAACACGGCGCGCCGCTGCGAGCGGATCTGCTCGTGCAGCGGCACCGGGTCCCCCCGCACCAGCGCGGCCTCCATCCGGCGCACACCGAACCGGTGGGCGTCGACCTGGTCGCGGGTCGCCGGGGCGCGCTGCACGCGCGCGGGGGCGGGATCGGTGCGCACCGCCCGGACGGTAGGTCGGCCGCGGCCCCGGCGGAGCCGGTCCGCGGTCACTGCGTAGAAGTACGCCACCTGACCGATCGGTCCAGTTCGTTGCCACCCTCACTCTGTTGCCCATAATGTGCCGTTGCGTGATCACCCTCCGGAACATCGTCGTCCCGTTGGTGGCCGCCGCCCTCGTGGCCGGCTGCTCCGCGCCCACCGCCGCCCCGGGTGAGGCGGGCCCGGCCGGGGACGGCACCACCATGACCCTCGCCGACGGCTACGAGCCCGACGACCTCAACCCGCTGCTCGGCTACGGGGCGGAGGGCGCGAGCAAGTTCTACGACGGTCTCTACGCCCGCGACGCGCAGCGCACCCTGCAGCCCGCGCTCGCCTCCGGCCCGGCGACGTCGTCACCGGACCGCCTGTCCTGGACGGTGCCGCTGCGCCCCGGCGTCACCTTCCACGACGGGTCGGCCTTCGGGCCCGAGGACGTCGTCGCCACCTACGCGGCGATCCTCGACCCGGCCCGCGCCGCGACGATCCGGTCGAGCGTGCCGATGCTCGCCGGGGTCGAGGCCGTCGGCGACGACGCCGTGCGGTTCCGGCTGTCCTACCCCTACGGCGCGTTCCCGGCCCGGCTCACCTCCGGGATCCTGCCGTCGGAGGTCCTCGAGGGCGGCGGCCCCGTCTCCGGCCTGCCGGTGAACACCCGGGCCGTCGGCACCGGCCCGTACCGGCTCGCCGAGTGGCGGCGCGGCGACACGATGGTCATGGAGTCGAACCCCGGCTACTGGGGCGGTGCACCCTCGGTGACCCGGGTGACCGTCGTGTTCGCCACCGACGACAACACCCGTGCCCAGCGCACCGCCGCCGGTGAGTTCGACGGGACCGTGCTGCCGCCGGCGCTGGCCCGCGCGGTCGCGCAGCAGAGCGGGCTGGCGCTGCGCGAGCACGCCAGCGCCGACTACCGCACCGTCGCGCTGCCGTTCGCGAACCCGGTCACCGCGGACCCGGCGATCCGCGCGGCGCTCAACCGCTCGGTGAACCGCCAGGGCATGATCGACGCGTTCCTCGCGGGCCAGGGCGAACCGGCCCACCACCCGATCCCGGGCGTGCTGCCCGAGCAGGTCGAGCCCTCGGCGACGTTCACCTTCGACCCCGCGGAGGCGGGCCGGATCCTGGAGCGGGCCGGCTGGGTCCCCGGGCCCGACGGGGTGCGCGTCCGCGGCGGGCAGGCCGCGCGCTTCACGCTGATGTACCCGGCCACCGACACCGTGCGCCGCGACCTGGCCCAGGCGTTCGCCTCCGACGTGCGCGCAGCCGGGATCGACGTCCGGCTGGAGGGACTCGGCTGGGAGGCGATCGAGCCGCGGATGGGCGCCGACGCGCTCGTGCTCGGCGGCGGCGACCCGTTCGACCCGGGGTTCAAGGCGTGGCAGCTGCTGCACTCGTCGAACGCCGCCGACGGGTTCAACAACCCCGGCTCCTACCGCAACGCCGCCGTCGACGCGGCGCTGGACACCGCGCTGCGGGCGCCCGACGAGGCCGCCCGCACCGCGGCGGTGAAGGAGTTCCAGCGGGCCTACGTCGCCGACCCCGGCATGGTCTTCCTGGCCTTCCTCGGCCACAGCTACGTCACCCGCGACGCCTGGGACGGCTACACCCCCGTCGTCGAGCCGCACACCCACGGCACCACCTGGGGCCCGTGGTGGAACCTGCAGGACTGGACGCCCCGCTCGTGACGGCCGTGCTCCCGGGCCGGCACCGCGGCCGCGCGGTGGCCCGGCTGGCCGGGCTGCGGCTGCTGCTCGGCGTCCCGACGGTGCTGCTGGTCGCGGTCGGGGTGTTCCTGCTGGCGGCGGCGTCGCCGTTCCGGCCGGTGTACCAGTACTTCGGGGTCGGGATCTTCTCCGCGAGCGACGCCGACATCGCCGCCGCCGAACGTTCGCTCGGGCTGGACGCGAGCGTGGGCGAACAGCTGCTCCGGTGGCTGGGCGGGCTGCTGACCGGCGACCTCGGGCAGAGCCTGTCGATGCGGCAGCCGGTGGCCCAGGTGGTCGCCGAGCGGCTCCCGTGGACGTTGCTGCTGGTCACCCTGGCCCTGCTCGTGTCGCTGGTGCTGGCCCTGGCCGCCGGGACCGTCGCGGCGTGGCGGCAGGGCGGCTGGTTCGACCGGGCCGTCACCGCGGTCGGGCACACCCTGGAGGGGCTGCCGCCGTTCGTGCTGGCCCTGGGTGCGATCGCGGTGTTCGCCGTGGCCTGGCCGGTGCTGCCGGTCGCCGGGCTCACCGATGCCGGGGCCGCACCCACGTTCGGCCAGGTGGGCAGGCACCTGGTGCTGCCGGCGCTGGTACTGGGGGTCTCCCAGACGCCGTGGCTGGTGCTGCACGTGCGGGCCTCGCTGCTGGCCTCCCTCGACGACGACCACGTCGCCGGCGCCCGGGCCCGCGGGCTGCCCGAGCGTCTCGTCGTGCTGCGCCACGCCCTGCCGACCGCGCTGCTGCCGTTCGTGACGGTGCTGGGCAACCGGCTGCCGGAGCTCGTGACCGGCGCCGTGCTGGTGGAGACGGTGTTCTCCTGGCCGGGGATCGCGGCGGCCGTGGTCACCGCGGCGCTGGCCGTGGACTTCCCGCTGCTCGCCGCGCTGACCCTCCTCTCGGCGGTGGCGGTGCTGGCCGGGTCGCTCGTCGCCGACCTGACCGTGCTGCTGCTGGACCCCCGGGTGGACGCCGATGTCTGAGACCGCCGTCGCCCCCCGCCCGTGGCTCCCGGCCGGCCGGCCGCGCCCCGGCTCGCCCCGCGGCCGTCGCCGGTCCGGGCGGGCCCGGCTGGTCGCCGGCGCCGGCGGGCTGGTCCTGCTCGTCGCGGCCGCAGTACTCGTGCCGTGGCTCGGCGGGCTCGACGAGGGCGCCGTGGACTACACCGCGATCCGGCTGCCGCCCTCGCCCGCGCACCCGTTCGGCACCGACTCCGTGGGCCGTGACGTGCTGCTGCGCAGCTTCGCCGGGCTGGGGGTGTCGCTGCAGGTCGCCGCGGCCTGCGCCGTGCTCTCGACGGTGATCGGCACCCTGTTCGGGGCGCTGTCCGGGCTGCTCGGCGGCTGGTGGGACCGGATCGCGATGCGCCTGGTCGACGCCGTCAACGCCGTCCCGCACCTGCTGCTCGGCATCGTGATCGTCGCGCTCTACCGGGGCAGCGTGCTCGCGGTGATCGCCTCGATCGGGCTGACCCACTGGACGACGGTGGCCCGCGTCGTGCGCGCGGAGATCCTGACCCTGCGCACCCGCCCGTTCGTCGACGCCGCGATCTCCGGCGGCGCGTCCCGGCGCCGGGTCCTGCGCCGGCACCTGCTGCCCGCGGTCGCGCCGCAGGCGGTGCTCTCGGCGGTGCTGATCCTGCCGCACGCGGTGTGGCACGAGACCGCACTGAGCTTCCTCGGCCTCGGCCTGCCACCACACCTGGCGAGCCTGGGCACCATCCTCGGCGAGGGGAGACAGGCCGTGCTGCTCGGCTCCTGGTGGATCGTGGTGTTCCCGAGCGTGCTGCTGGCCGCGACGACGCTGTGCGTCGCCGGCATCGCGGCCTGGTGGCGGGACCGCACACTCCCGCGCCGGCGGTCGGAGCAGGCGCTGTGACCGGGCCCGGTGGCGCCGCATCCGGCACGGTGCTCGCGGTGCGCGGCCTCGACGTCGCCTTCCGGGTCGGGCGCGGGCGTCGCGCCCGCACGGTCCGCGCGGTCACCGACGCCGACCTGGACCTGCGTGCCGGGCGGTTGACCGCGCTCGTCGGGGAGTCCGGCTGTGGCAAGTCGGTGCTGACCGAGGCCCTGACCGGGCTGCTGCCGGGCACCGCGTCGATCCGCGGGTCGGCACTCCTGACCCCGCCGGAGCGGTCCGATCCGGTGGAGCTCCTCACCGCACCCGAGTCCGTGCTGCGCGACCGGGTCCGCGGACGGCTGGTCGGGCTGGTCCCCCAGTCCGCCGCCACCCACTTCACCCCCACCCGCACCGTCGGCGCCCAGCTGCGCGAGACCCTGGCCCGGCTCGGCGCGACGGCCACCGTCGCCGACCTGCTCGACCGCGCCGCGCTGCCCCGCCACGTCGCCGCGCTGCACCCGCACGAGCTGTCCGGCGGGCAGGCCCAGCGCACCGGGCTCGCCGCCGCGCTCGCCGGGGACCCACCGGTGCTGCTCGCCGACGAGCCGACCGCCGGGCTCGACCGGCCGCTGGTCGACCACGTCACGACGCTGCTGGCCGGGCTGGCCGCGGAGGGCCGCGCCGTCCTGCTGATCACCCACGACCTGCGCGCCGCCCGCGCCGTCGCCGACGACGTCGCCGTCATGTACGCCTCGCGGCTGGTCGAGACCGGCCCCGCCGACGACGTGTTCACGGCCCCCTGGCACCCCTACACCGCCGGCCTGCTCGGTGCGCTGCCCGACGCCGGGTTCACCCCGGTGCCCGGGCACCCGCCGGAGCTGTCCGCGCTGCCCGACGGCTGCGCGTTCGCCCCACGCTGCCCGGTCGCCGGCGACTGCTCCGGCGACCCCGTCCCGGTCCGCCGGGGTGGGCGGAGCGTGTCCTGCCATCCGCCGACCGCCCCCGCGCTCCCCGCGGCGGCCCGGTCCGGGGCGGGGTCGCGGTGAGCCTGCGCGCGGAGGGGGTGCGGGCCGGGTGGCGGGCCGGGCACGCCGTCGTCGACGGCGTGGACCTGGCCGTGGAACGGGGGTCGGTGCTCGGGCTGGCCGGGCCGTCGGGGTGCGGGAAGTCGACGCTGACCCGGGTGCTGGCGCTGCTGCACGCACCGTGGTCGGGCCGGGTGACCGTCGACGACGAGCCGGTCCGCCGGTTCCGCTTCGACGCGCCCGCGCCGCTGCGCCGCCGGATCGGGGTGGTGTTCCAGTCCCCGCGGGCCTCGACCGACCCGCGGCTGACCTGCGAGGAGATCGTGGCCGAGCCGCTGCGCGCCGCCCGGGCGTCCGGGGTCACCGCCCGCGTCGACGAGGTGTGCGCGCAGGTCGGGCTGACCGCCGAGCTGCGCGGACGCCGGCCGCACGAGGTGTCCGACGGCCAGCTCCAGCGCGCCTGCCTGGCCCGTGCGCTCGCGCCCCGGCCGGACTACCTGCTGTGCGACGAGATGACCGCGATGCTCGACGCGTCGAGCACCGCGGCCCTGGTCTCGGTCGTCGCCGCCGAGGTCGACGGCCGCGGGCTCGGCGTCCTCGCCGTCAGCCACGACGAGGCGCTGCTCGCGGCATGGGCCGGGCGGGTGCTGCGGCCGTGGAGCTGAGTCAGGCCTCGCGGACCGGACGGCGCAGCTGCTCGGCCAGGGCGCCGTCGTCGCCGAAGAGGGTGTCGCGCCAGCGCTGCTCCAGCGCCCGGGTGTCGTGCCGGTCGGGGTGGAAGCGCGGGTGCCCGAAGACGGGCATCCGGCCCAGCACGCGGCGCAGGAACTGGCCGCGCCCGAACAGCAGCCGGTAGCCCTCGCGCAGGTCCCGCGGCCGCCGCCAGACGCCCTGCTGCACGAGCAGGTACGCCCACCCGAACACGACCGCGGGCAGCACGGTGGCGACCACCAGCGGGGCGGCGCGGCCGCGCTCGGGGCCGTCGGTGCCGATGAGCTCGTAGACGTCCCAGGTCACGGACTTGTGCTCGAGCTCCTCGAGCGCGTGCCAGTGCCACAGCTCGCGGATGTCGGCGTGCACGCGCCCGGCGAACTCGTCGCTGCCGAGGATGTCCTCGGCCATCACCGCGGTGAAGTGCTCCATCAGCGCGGTGCAGGCGAGCTGCTGCCGCGGCGAGGTGCGGTCGAGGACCTTCAGCGCGAGCGCGACCGCGGACTCCGGTACGTGCACCGGGAAGCCGCGGGAGCGGAACGCCTCGTTGAGCCGGTCGTGCTCGCGGCTGTGGATGACCTCCTGCGCGGTGAACCCGGCGACCCGGGCGCGCAGCTCCGGGTCGGTCACCCGGTCCCGGAAGTGGATCACCGAGCGGACGAAGAAATCCTCCCCCGGCGGGAAGATCGCCGAGAGCATCGCGAGGAACAGCGTCGCGGTCGCGTTGTCGGCGTAGGCCCAGCGGACCATCTGCTCGGGCAGCCGGAAGTCCAGGTGCCGCGGCGGGATGCCGACGTCGCCGCCGGTCAGCCTGCGGGGGCGTGGGCCGGGCCCGTTGTCGGTCGCCGTCTCGGTCACGGTCGGTCCTCCGGTCGTCGTCGACGGTCGGGCCGCATCCGTGACAGAAAGTATCCCGTACAGCGCGTACCCCTTATCGTCGAATCATCGGTGGCACCGGGCGCGGTGTCAACCGGGCGCGGGATGATGGCCGGGTGAACGGATCCGTGACCCCCGGCGACGGCCGCGCCCGCCGCTGGGCCGGACAGCGGGCGGCCCGGCGGGCCGAGGTCGTCGAGGCCGCGATGGCCGCGATCGCCGAGCACGGACCGGAGGCCACGACCGAGCAGATCGCCGGGCGCGCCGGGGTGCCCCGGCCCGCGCTGTACCGGCACTTCGACGGCCTGGAGGACCTGCAGGGCGCGATCGCCGAGGCCGCGCTGGGGCTCTACTCCGAGGCGCTCGCGCCGGTGTGGAGCCCGCGCGGGACGCCGCGGGAGATGCTCGTCGCCGCCATCGCCGCGCACGTGCGGTGGCTCGCCGCGCACACCGAGCTCTACCGGTACGTGCTGCGCGCCGCCGGGGTCACGACGGCGGTCACCGACATCCGGCACCGCATCGCCGACCGGATGACCGGCCTGCTGACCGGTGGCTACCCCGGGCTGCCCGCGACCGTCGCGGCGCCGCTGGCCGCCGGCGCGGTCGGGCTGGTCGACGGCGCGACCGAGCGCTGGCTCTCCTCGGCGGACCCGCTCCCGCTCGACGAGCTCGCCGAGCACCTGGCCCGGTGGGTCTGGTCGGTGCTCGACGTGGCGCTGCGCGAGGTCGCGATCGAGCTCGACCCGGACGTCCCGCTCACGGCGGGCTGAGCGCTACTCCGCGACGCCGATGTCCTCGTTCCACAGGTCGGGGCGCTCGGCGACGAAGGCGGTCATCATGTCCACGCAGCGCGCGTCGTCGAGCACCTGCACGCGCACCCCGTGCTCGGCCAGCCAGCCGTGCCCGCCGTGGAAGGTCCGGGCCTCCCCCACGAGCACCGCGCCGATCCCGAACTGACGGATCAGCCCCGAGCAGTACCAGCAGGGCGAGAGCGTGGTGACCATCGTCGTGGACCGGTAGTCGCGGCGGCGGCCCGCGTCGCGGAACGCCGCGGTCTCGCCGTGCACCGTCGGGTCGCCGTCCTGCACCCGACGGTTGTGGCCGCGCCCGAGGACCTCCCCGTCCGGTCCGACGAGTGCGGCGCCGATCGGGATGCCGCCCGAGGCCAGCCCGGCCCGGGCCTGCTCCACCGCGACGTCCAGCCAGCTCGGATCCATGCGCGCGAACCTATACCGAGATCGCGTCCAGGCGTTCGCGCAGGAACGGCGCGGACACCACCGGCTCCAGCGCCGTCCGGCCGAGCGGCGGGGCCAGCGGCGTGACGACGGCGTCGTGGTCCAGCTCGAAGAAGAACACCAGCGACACCAGGTCCTCGGCCGGGGCGTGGGCCTGCGGCGGCAGCACCCGGTGCCGCCCGGCCCGCCAGCGGTGCCCGGTCCAGTGCGCGAGCAGGTCGCCGACGTTCACCGTCAGCGCACCCGGGGTGTACGGCGCGTCGGTCCAGCCGTGCCCCTCGACGTCGACCTGCAGCCCGCCCGCCCCCGGCTCGCGGTCGAGCAGGGTGACGGTGCCGAAGTCGGTGTGCGGGCCGATCCGGAACTGCCCGGGCAGCGGGGTCCCGGTCTCGGTCATCGGCGGGTAGCGGTTGATGTTGAACGTCCACGTCGGGTGCGTCGCGAGGTCGCGCAGTGTCGACGGCTCCTGCCCGAGCGCCCCCGCGCACAGCTCCAGCAGCGCGCCCGCGACACGGGTCATCGCCGTGCAGTAGGCGGTCACCGCCTCCCGCAGCGCCGGGACCTGCGCCGGCCAGACGTTCGGCGGGAACCACACCGCGTCGGTCTCCGCGTCACCGGTCGGCGCGAACGGTCCCACCGCGAAGGACTCCTTGAGGTCCGGCGGGGAGTCACCGCCCTCCACGCGGTCGTTGGCCTCGACGCCGGGCGGCAGCCACCCCCGCCCGCCGACTCCGACCGCGTAGCCGCGCTTGACCGCCTCGGGCAGCGCGAAGAAGTCCCGTGCGGCGGCCCGTACCGCCCAGGCCGCGTCGTCCGGCACCCCGTGCCCGACGACCTGCAGGAACCCGGCCCGCTGCAGCGCGGTGTCCACCGCGGCCGGGTCCGGCGCGGCCAGGTCCACGGTCGGGATGAGCGCGTTCACCGGGTACCCCCGGGCGTTCCGGCGGCGGTGCGGCGCACCAGCAGCGCGTAGAGCCCGGCCGAGAGCAGCAGTCCGACCAGGAAGGTCACGTCACCGATCCCGGGCAGCAGCCGTGGCACCAGCCCGGTGAACAGCTCCTGGTTGGCGAACAGCAGCACCGACACGACGATGCCGGCGACGAGGGCGACCGGGCCCGCGTGGTTGCGGTAGGTGCGGTCGTAGAGCAGACCGGGGTCGGTCGGGCGCAGCCACTGGTCGGTGAGCACCACCCCGAGCCACGGCCCGACCCAGTACACGACGACGAGCAGGAACGCCTCGTACCCGGCCGCGGCATCGCCGAGGGCGACCAGCGCGATCACGAACCCGACCGCCCCGAACGCCACCGCGACGACGGCCCGCGCCCGCGCCAGCGGCACGTCGATGCCGAGCGCGAGGAACGCCATCGCCCCGGAGTACACGTTGAGGACGTTCGCCGCGACCGCCCCCACCGCGATGGCGACCAGGGTCAGCACGGCCAGCCACCCGGGCAGCAGGCCGGTGTAGTTCGCCACCGGGTTGTCCGAGTCGAGCCCGGCCGCCGTCGCCGCACCGACCGACGCCGCACCGACCGTCATGAGCACCGTGGTGGACAGGAACAGGCCGCCGCCCGCGGCGAGGCCGGTGGCCCGCGCCGACACCGAGCGGGGCAGGTAGCGGGAGTAGTCCGCGGCGTAGGGGCTCCAGCCCGCCGAGTACCCGACGACGGCGCCGACGGTCAGCAGGAACCCGCCGACCCCGCCCACCCCGTCCGGCGACGCGGCCGCCCCCGGGTCCGACGCGGCGAGCACCAGCACCGCCCCGGCCCCGAGCACGACCGCGAGCAGCGGGAAGGCGAGCCGCTCGAACGCCTGCACCAGGTTGTGCCCGAAGAACGCGACGGCGACCTGGACGACGACCACCGCCACCAGCCACGCGACCGTCCCGCCGCCGGTGATCGCCGACAGGGCGAAGGCGGCGCTGACGCTGTTCACCGCGAACCAGCCGAAGCCCGAGGTGATCGTCATCAACGCGGCGGGCAGTGCGTTGCCGCGGTGGCCGAACGCGAGCCGCCCCAGCACCATCTGCGGCACCCCGGCGGCGGGTCCGCGGGCGGACAGGATCCCGTGGGCGAGCGCGGCGAGCAGGTTCCCGACGACGATCGCCGCGACCGCCGCGGGCACCGACTGCCCGAACGCCGTCACCGACAGCACGCCGACGAAGATCGTCGCGAACTCCAGGTTCGGCGAGGTCCACGTCCAGAACAGCTGGCGGGGTCTGCCGTGCCGCTCGGAGTCCGGCACGGGCTCGGTGGAGCCGGGCTCGACGGCGACGATGCGGTCGCCGTATCCGCGGTCCGCGGCCGCGCCGACGGTGTTCTCGGTGGTCACCGCGCCACTGTGACCCGCGGACCGCGCGGGACGGAACCTCGGTAACCGACTGTTGACACGGGTTGCTCCGTCCGGCCCGTAGTCCTGCGGATTCCGCGGCCGGGCCCGGTCCGCCACGATCGTCGGCATGCGGACGAACCTGAACGTGGCCCTGCAGGCCGGCGCCCTCCTGGCCTTCGCGGCCCTGCGGTTCACCGCGCCGGGGTGGTTCCTGATCATCCTGATCGTGACCCTGGTAGGACCGGCCCTCCTGACGGTCCCGACGGTGCTGTCGCTGACCGTGCTGCGACGCCGGGTGCTCGGCCCGGCGGTGACCGCCCCGTTCGTCGCCTGCGCCGGGTTCCTGCTCGCCGGCGGGCTGCTGATGCCCGACTTCGGCGACACCGCGGACTCGGTGCGCGCCCCGCTGACGGTGCTGCTGGAGTCGGCCGGGCTGCCCGCCGGGCCGACCGAGCCGCTGTACGTCCTCGGCTCGCTGGCCCTCGCCGGCTGGTCGGTGTCACTGGTCTGGTTGGGCGTGGCCCTGGCGCTCGACGCCCGCCGGACGCACCGGGTCCCCGGGCCGCCGCACCCGGCCTGGGTGCGGCCGGTCTCCTGAGGCCGCTCGCGCAGTCCGCGAGGTCCCCGTCCGCGAGGTCCCCGTCCGCGCCGTCCGGACCGGTCACACCGGGGCCGGTCCCGGCCCCACCCGGCCGGCCGCGTCCGGCCGGCCCCGGCGGGGTCTGCTCAGCCCTCGCCCGGTACCCGGATCCGCCGGGTCCGCTCGGCGCGGGCGGCGAGCTCGTCGTCGGCGGGGTAGTCGACGCCGGTCAGCGACAGGCCGTGCGGCGGCGCGACGGTCACCTCGGAGGCGCGCAGCTCGCGGCGCAGCAGTCCCGCGGGCCAGTCGGCGGGCCTGCGCCCACGGCCGACCTCGAACACCGCGCCGACCAGGCTGCGGACCATCGAGTGGCAGAACGCGTCCGCGGAGACCGCCGCGACCAGCACGTCCGGCTCGCCCTGCGCGGACGACCAGTCGAAGCGCTGCAGCGCGCGTACGGTCGTCGCGCCCTCGCGGCGCTTGCAGAACGCGGCGAAGTCGTGCTCGCCCAGCAGCAGTGCCGAGGCGGCGTTCATCGGCTCCGGGTCCAGCGGATACGGCCAGGCGACGGTCTCCCGCGCCCGCAGCGGCTCGGCCCCGAACGGGGCCGTGGTGACCCGGTAGCGGTAGTGCCTGCGCAGCGCGGAGAAGCGGGCGTCGAAGGCGTCGGGTACCCGCCCGAGGCCGTGCACCCGCACGTCGGGCGGGAGCAGCCGGTTCAACCGCCGCAGCAGGCCGTCGATCTGCGGTGCGAGCGTCTCCGGGAGGTCGACGTGGCAGACCTGGCCGGACGCGTGCACCCCGGCGTCGGTGCGCCCGGCGACGGTGAGCCGCAGCGGGGTGCGCAGCACGGTCGACAGGGCCTCGGTGAGCACGCCCTGCACGGTGCGCCGGGTCGGCTGCTGGGCCCATCCGGAGAAGTCGGTGCCGTCGTAGGCGACGTCGAGCCGCAGCCGGACGGTCCCGGCCCCCGGATCGGGGGCACCGGAAACGCCGACGAGCCCGCCGTCGGTGACGGCGGGCTCGTCGGTGTGGTGCGCTCGGCTCAGGAGCCGGACTCCTTCTTCGAGTCCTCGGCGGCCTCGGCAGCCTCCTCGGCGGCCTCCTCCGCGGCGGCAGCGGCGTCGACGGCCTTGTCGGCGGCCTCGGAACCCGGGGCCACCTCCTCGGCCTCGACCGCGGCGTCGACCGCCTTCTCGGCGGCCTCCTGGGCCTCGTCGGCGGCGGTGACCTCGGCCTCGGTGGCCTCGGTCGACTCGACCGTGGTCTCCTCGTCCGAGGACGCGGCGGCCGGGGCGGAGGCCGCGGCCTGCGACGCGGCCGAACGACGGGCACGGTTGGCCTCGTCGGTCACCGTCTTCTGCTGGACCAGCTCGATGACCGCCATCGGGGCGTTGTCGCCCTTGCGCGGCATCGTCTTGGTGATCCGGGTGTAGCCACCGTTGCGGTCCGCGAAGAACGGGCCGATCTCGGTGACGAGGCGGTGCACGACCGACTTGTCGCGGATCACCTTCATGATCTCGCGCCGGTTGTGCAGGTCGCCGGCCTTGGCCTTGGTGATCAGCCGCTCCGCGTACGGACGCAGCCGCCGGGCCTTGGCCTCGGTGGTGGTGATCCGGCCGTGTTCGAACAGCGAGGTCGCCAGGTTGGCCAGGATCAGCCGCTGGTGCGCGGGCGACCCGCCGAGGCGGGCACCCTTGGTGGGCTGGGGCATGGCTACAACTGCTCCGTTTCTGCGTAGTCCTGACCGTCGTCACCGAAGGTGTCCGGGTCGAACCCGCTCCCACCGTCGACGCCGTAGTCGCTCGCCGCCGCCGACGGGTCGAACCCGGGCGGGCTGTCCTTGAGGGCCAGGCCGAGACCGACGAGCTTCATCTTGACCTCGTCGATCGACTTGGCGCCGAAGTTGCGGATGTCGAGCAGGTCCGCCTCGCTGCGGCCGACGAGCTCGCCGACCGTGTGGATGCCCTCGCGCTTGAGGCAGTTGTAGGACCGGACCGTGAGGTCCAGCTCCTCGATCGGCATCGCGAACGCCGCGATGGTGTCCGCCTCCTGCGGGGAGGGGCCGATCTCGATGCCCTCGGCGTCCACGTTCAGCTCGCGGGCCAGGCCGAACAGCTCGACCAGGGTCTTGCCGGCCGAGGCCAGCGCGTCCCGCGGGGTGATGGACGGCTTCGACTCGACGTCGAGGATGAGCTTGTCGAAGTCGGTGCGCTGCTCGACTCGCGTGGCCTCGACCTTGTAGGTCACCTTCAGCACCGGCGAGTAGATCGAGTCGACCGGGATACGGCCGATCTCGGCACCGGTGGCCTTGTTCTGCATCGCCGGGACGTACCCGCGACCACGCTCGACGACGAGCTCGACCTCGAGCCGGCCCTTGTCGTTGAGCGAGGCGATGTGCAGGTCCGGGTTGTGCACGGTGACACCGGCGGGCGGGACGATGTCCCCCGCGGTGACCGCACCCGGGCCCTGCTTGCGCAGGTACATCGTCACCGGCTCGTCCTCCTCGGAGCTCACGACGAGCTCCTTGAGGTTGAGGATGATGTCGGTGACGTCCTCCTTGACCCCCGGCACGGTGGTGAACTCGTGCAGGACGCCGTCGATCCGGATGGACGTGACGGCAGCACCGGGGATCGACGACAGCAGCGTCCGGCGCAGGGAGTTACCGAGGGTGTAGCCGAAGCCCGGCTCCAGCGGCTCGATGACGAACCGCGACCGGGTCTCGGTGACGACGTCCTCGGCCAGTGAGGGTCGCTGAGAGATCAGCATGGGTGTGTGCCTCCTTCGCACCTGCGACAACCGCTATTTGATGTCGCAGTGGGAACCGCCGCCCCTCCCTGCGGGGCGACGGCGTGTCGAGCTACTTCGAGTAGAACTCGACGATGAGCTGCTCGGTGACCTGGGTGTCGATCTGAGCGCGCTCGGGCAGCTGGTGGACCAGGATCCGCAGGGTCGACGGGACGACCTGCAGCCACGCCGGGACCGGGCGGTCGCCCTGGGTCTCCTTGGCGATGACGAACGGGTCGGTGTTCCGCGACTTGTCCTTGACGTCGATGATGTCGTAGCGCGACACCCGGTAGCTGGGGATGTCGACCTTCTTCCCGTTGACCAGGAAGTGGCCGTGGTTCACCAGCTGACGGGCCATGCGCCGGGTGCGGGCGAGGCCCGCGCGGTACACGACGTTGTCGAGGCGCGACTCGAGGATCTGCAGCAGCTCGTCGCCGGTCTTGCCCTCGCGACGGTGCGCCTCCTCGTAGTAAGCGCGGAGCTGCTTCTCCTGCAGGCCGTAGCCGAAGCGGGCCTTCTGCTTCTCCTGCAGCTGCAGGAGGTACTCGGTCTCCTTGATCCGGATCCGGCCGTGCTGGCCGGGCGGGTAGGGACGACGCTCGAACGCCTGGTCGCCGCCGACGAGGTCGGTCTTCAGTCGGCGGGACTTGCGGGTCATGGGGCCGGTGTAGCGAGCCATGGTGGTTCTCCCTTCCCCTAGACCCGGCGCCGCTTGGGCGGACGGCAGCCGTTGTGCGGCTGCGGGGTCACGTCGGAGATCGTGCCGACCTCGAGGCCGGCCGCCTGCAGCGAGCGGATCGCCGTCTCACGTCCGGAGCCGGGGCCCTTGACGAAGACGTCGCACTTCTTCATGCCGTGGTCCATCGCCTTGCGGGCGGCGTTCTCGGCGGCGAGCTGCGCGGCGAACGGCGTCGACTTCCGGGAGCCCTTCAGGCCGACGTGCCCGGACGAGGCCCAGGCGATGACGGCACCGGTCGGGTCGGTGATCGACACGATCGTGTTGTTGAACGTGGACTTGATGTGGGCGTGACCGTGCGCGACGTTCTTCTTCTCGCGACGGCGGACCTTCTTGGGTCCGGCACCCTGACGTGCGCGGGGCGGCATTACTTCTTACCTGCCTTCTTCTTACCGGCGACGGTCTTCTTCGGACCCTTGCGGCCGCGCGCGTTGGTCTTCGTGCGCTGGCCGCGGACCGGAAGGCCGCGACGGTGACGGATGCCCTGGTACGAACCGATCTCGATCTTCCGGCGGATGTCCGCCTGGATCTCACGGCGCAGGTCACCCTCGACCTGCAGGTTCGCCTCGATGTACTCGCGGAGCTTGCTGACGTCCTCGTCGGTCAGGTCCTTCGACCGGAGGTCGGGGCTCAGCGCGGTGGCCTCGAGGATCTCCTTGGACCGGGTACGTCCGACCCCGAAGATGTAGGTGAGCGCGATCTCCAACCGCTTTTCGCGGGGGAGGTCGACGCCGGCAACACGTGCCATGCGGCGTGGTCTCCTTGTTGTCGTCCCAGGTCTTCCCGATGCCCGTCCCGTTCCGCCGCTGAGCTGAACGGGCCCCGGCCTGGTTCCGGGGGTACTACCGGGCCCGTGTGGCCCGGCAGGTGCATCGGGGGCTTCTGCTGCGCGATCAGAGGATCGCGACCGGTACCGCTCTGCTCAGCCCTGGCGCTGCTTGTGGCGCAGGTTCGAGCAGATCACGATGATCCGGCCGTGACGGCGGATCACCTGGCACTTGTCGCAGATCTTCTTGACGCTCGGCTTGACCTTCACGTCGTCTGCCTCTGTGTGTCGTTCTTGTGGGTCTCGCGACCGACCGTGGTGGAGCTGGTCGTCACTTGTAGCGGTAGACGATGCGGCCGCGGCTGAGGTCGTAGGGCGACAGCTCGACGACCACCCGGTCCTCCGGAAGGATCCGGATGTAGTGCTGGCGCATCTTCCCGCTGATGTGCGCGAGTACCCGGTGGCCGTTCTCCAGCTCCACCCGGAACATCGCGTTCGGCAGGGGTTCGACGACCCGGCCCTCGACCTCGATCGCCCCGTCCTTCTTGGCCATGTCCTCCGCTATCCGTGACAGGTGTCGGTTGCCCCGGTCGACAGCGGTGCCGACGACCGGTTCGGCGCGCGCGGACGGAGCCGGACCGGGAACACTGTGGGATACACGGAGCACACGGAGCGGACGTCACAGGACGCGCCGATGGTCCAGTGTACGGAGGCCGTGCGAGGCCGGTGCAGGCGGGGGTGACGGGCGTGGTAGACGCCCGGCAGACCGACGGTAACGGACCGACCCGGTCACGGACCAGTACCCGCGCGGAGCGCGTCGGGTACCGGTGGCGCGGGGCTCAGGCTCCGGGGCGGTCCGGTGCGCCGGCGGGCACGGTCAGCAGCCACGGCCCGTCCTCGGTGACGGCGACGGTGTGCTCCCAGTGCACGGCCCGGCCGCCCGCCGCGGTGACGACCGTCCAGCCGTCCTCGAGCTCCAGGGTGTCCGGGTCCCCCGCGACGAGCATCGGCTCGACGGCCAGGGCCATGCCCGGGCGCAGCCGCGGCCCCTTGCCCGGCTCGCCGTGGTTGGGCAGGAACGGGTCCATGTGCATCGACGTGCCGATGCCGTGGCCGCCGTACTCGGCGACGATCCCGTAGTCGGCGCGGTCGGCCAGCGCCGCGGACCGGCACGCCTCCTGGATGGCGTACGAGACGTCGGTCAGCCGGGCCCCGTCGCGGACGGCGAGGATCCCCGCCTCCATCGCGCCCCGACAGGCCGCGGACAGGGCGAGGTCCTCCGGCGACACGTCCCCGACGGCGATGGTCACCGCGGAGTCGCCGTGCCAGCCGTCGACGATCGCACCGCAGTCCACCGAGATCAGGTCTCCCTCGGCGAGCACCTGCTTCGGCGACGGGATGCCGTGCACGATCTGCTCGTTCACCGAGGCGCAGATGCTCGCCGGGAAACCGTGGTAACCGAGGAACGAGGGGACACCGTCGCCGTCGCGGATCGTCTGCTCGGCGAGCGCGTCGAGCTCCGCCGTGCTGACACCGGGCTTCGCGTGCTCGGTGACCGCGGCCAGCGTGGCCGCGACCAGCGCACCCGCCACCCGCATCGCCTCGAGCTGACCGTGGGTCTTGAGCTCGATGTCCCGACCCCGGTAGCGGGCGATGGCCCCGCGGATACCGCCGCGACCGTTCATGTGTCCGTCCCTCGGTTCCCCGCCGTGGCGCCGGTGGTGCCGGCGCCGACCGGGTCTCAGCCGTTGCGGTTGTGCAGCGCCGAGAAGACCCGGTCGGTGATCTCGTCGATCTCGCCGACGGCGTCGATCGTGACCAGCCGGTCACGGTAGTGGTCCAGCAGCGGAGCGGTCTCCTCGCGGTAGACCCGCTGCCGGTTGCGGATGGTGTCCTCGTTGTCGTCGCTGCGGCCGCGGCCGAGCAGCCGCTGCACGACGACCTCGTCGTCGACGTCGAACTGGACGACGGCGTCGAGCTCCAGGCCCTTGTCGGACAGGATCTCCGACAGGGAGCCCGCCTGGGCCACGTTGCGCGGGAAGCCGTCGAGGATGAAACCGCTCGCCGTGTCGGCGTCGCCGAGCCGGTCGCGCACCATCGCGACGGTCACCTCGTCGGGGACGAGGTCCCCGGCGTCCATGTAGCGCTTCGCCTCGCGACCGAGCTCGGTCTCGTCACGCAGGTTCGCCCGGAACAGGTCCCCGGTCGAGATGTGCGGGACGTCGAGCCGCTTGGCCATCTGCTCAGCCTGGGTCCCCTTGCCGGCACCGGGCGGTCCCACCAGAACGAGTCGCACGAGACCCGACCTCCTGAAGTCTTGTCGTCCATGGCGCCGGCGTCCTCGCCGGCACACGATGCCCGAGGCACCACGATCGGGGCCGGGGCCCCGCACCGGGGTTCCCGCTCGGCCACGTTCCGGCGAGCCTAACGCAGGAAACCCTCGTAGTTCCGCTGCATGAGCTGGCTCTCGATCTGCTTCAGGGTGTCGAGGCCCACGGTGACCATGATCAGCACGGCCGTGCCGCCGAACGGGAAGTTCTGGTTCTGGCCGCTGCCGGTGATCCCGAGGAAGAAGTTCGGGAGCACCGCGATGAGGCCCAGGTAGAGCGATCCCGGCAGCGTGATGCGGCTGAGCACGAAGTTCAGGTACTCCGCGGTGGGCCGGCCCGGGCGGATGCCCGGGATGAATCCGCCGTACTTCTTCATGTCCTCGGCGCGCTCGTCGGGGTTGAACGTGATGCCGACGTAGAAGTACGTGAAGAAGATGATCAGTGCTACGTACAACACGATGTGCACGGGATTGGACTGATCGACGAGATAGGTCTGCACGAACTGCTGGAACCAGCCGCCGTCGTTCCCGGCGAGCCGGGCGACCAGGTCGGGCAGGTAGAGCAGCGAGCTACCGAAGATCACCGGCACGACACCGGCCTGGTTGACCTTGAGCGGCAGGTAGGTCGAGGTGCCGCCGTACATCCGGCGGCCGACCATGCGCTTGGCGTACTGCACCGGGATCCGGCGCTGGCCGTTCTCCACGAACACGACGCTGGCGATGATCGCGAGACCGAAGACGCAGACGCCGGCGAAGACCAGGCCGCCGGAGTTCTCCAGGATCAGCCGGCCCTCGGCGGGAATGCGGTGCGCGATGGAGGCGAAGATCAGCAGCGACATGCCGTTGCCGATGCCGCGCTCGGTGACCTGCTCGCCCAGCCACATCACCAGCGTGGTCCCGGCGACCATGACGATCACGATGACGATCAGCGTGAAGACCGACGAGTCCGGGATGATCGGGAGCGCGCAGCCCTGGAACAGCTGACCGCGCTCGGCAAGCGCCACGAAGCCGGTGGCCTGCAGCACCGCGATGCCGATCGTCAGGTACCGCGTGTACTGCGTGAGCTTGGCCTGGCCGGACTGGCCTTCCTTCTTCAGCTGCTCGAACCGCGGGATGACGACCTGCAGCAGCTGCACGATGATGCTCGCGGTGATGTAGGGCATGATGCCCAGCGCGAAGATCGACAGCTGGAGCAGTGCCCCGCCGGAGAACAGGTTGATCAGGGAGTAGACGCTGGCGTTGTCGCCGCCCTCGACCTGACGGACACATTCCTGGATGTTGGGGTACGACACCCCCGGCGAGGGGATGTTCGCCCCGAGCCGGTACACCGCCACGATCGCCAGCGTGAAGAGGATCTTCTTGCGGAGATCCGGCGTGGTCAGGGCCGCCCGGACTGCG
Organism: Pseudonocardia sp. DR1-2; assembly: GCF_023717215.1. Classification (NCBI taxonomy): domain Bacteria; kingdom Bacillati; phylum Actinomycetota; class Actinomycetes; order Pseudonocardiales; family Pseudonocardiaceae; genus Pseudonocardia; species Pseudonocardia sp. DR1-2. The sequence continues at coordinate 696,249 of NZ_JAMQOF010000003.1, forward strand.
CTGAGCACTCGGTGATCCTCCTACGACGTCGGCGGCCCGACACCGCCTGCGCCGGCCCCTGAGGGGTCGGCCGGGTTGGTCGACGCGCGTTCCGCGCCTCGCGGGACACCCGGGCCGGTGTGTACCGGCGGGGGCTGCGCGCCTCGAGGCGCGCCAGGTAATCGGTGGACACTCGGTCCGGAAGTGACTGTAACAGCGGCCCGGAAACGCCTCGGCGCCGCCCACGGGCCCGGTCCACCTGGGGTGGAGCGGGCGCCACGGACGGCGCCGGGGGACGTGCGGTGGGGCCTACAGCTCGGAGACCGAGCCGCCGGCCGCCGAGATCTTCTCGCGCGCGGACGCGGAGAACTTGTGGGCCTTCACGGTCAGGGCGACGCCCGAGAGCTCGCCCTCGCCGAGGACCTTCACGAGCTGGTTCTTGCGAACCGCGCCCGCCTCGACCAGCTCGGCCGGACCGATCTCGCCACCCTTCGGGAACAGGGTGGCCAGCTCGCCGACGTTCACGACCTGGTACTCGACCTTGAAGCGGTTCTTGAAGCCCTTGAGCTTCGGGAGCCGCATGTGCAGCGGCATCTGCCCGCCCTCGAAGCGCGGGGACACCGTCTTGCGGGCCTTGGTGCCCTTGGTACCGCGACCGGCGGTCTTGCCCTTGGAGCCCTCACCGCGACCCACACGGGTCCGCGCCTTCTTCGAGCCCGGGGCCGGCCGCAGGTCGTGGAGCTTGATGACGGAGTTCTCGTTCTCGCTCACGACTGCACCTCCTCCACGGTCACGAGGTGGCGCACGGTGTGGACGTAACCGCGGGTCTGCGGGTCCGCCTCACGCACCACCGACTGCCGGATCTTGCGCAGGCCGAGCGAGCGCAGCGTGTCGCGCTGGTTCTGCTTGCAGCCGATCCGGCTCTTCACCTGGGTGATCTTCCACGTGGCCATGTCGCTCACACCTTCGCCGCGTCGGCCTCGGCGCGCTGGCGCATCATGCTCGCCGGGGCGACGTCCTCCAGCGGCAGGCCGCGGCGGGCCGCGACCTCCTCCGGACGCTGCACCGACTTCAGCGCCGCCACCGTGGCGTGCACGATGTTGATGGCGTTGTCGGAGCCGAGGGACTTGGACAGGATGTCCGAGATCCCCGCGCACTCCAGCACCGCGCGGACCGGGCCGCCGGCGATGACACCGGTACCCGGGGAGGCCGGGCGCAGCATGACGACGCCGGCGGCGGCCTCACCCTGCACGCGGTGCACGATCGTGCCGCCGATGCGGGGGACGCGGAAGAAGTTCTTCTTCGCCTCCTCCACGCCCTTGGCGATCGCGGCCGGCACCTCCTTGGCCTTGCCGTAGCCGACGCCCACCAGGCCGTCACCGTCGCCGACGATCATCAGCGCGGTGAAGCTGAACCGGCGGCCGCCCTTGACGACCTTGGCCACGCGGTTGATCGTGACCAGCCGCTCGATGTACGGGGTCTTGTCCTGGGCCGCCCCGCCACGGCCACCGTCCCGGCGGTCCCGGTTGTTGCGGTTGTCGTTCCCACCGCTGCCGCCCGGGGCTCCGCCGTCACGCCGCGTACGTCCCGGCATCAGACAGTCCCTTCGATCTTCTCGGTCTGGTTCATCAGAACTCCAGGCCTCCCTCGCGGGCGGCGTCGGCCAGGGCCGCGATGCGCCCGTGGTAGGCCAGCCCGCCGCGGTCGAACACGACCGTGGAGATGCCCGCCTCCTTGGCCCGGGCGGCGATGAGCTCGCCGACCTTGGCCGCCTTGGCCTTCTTGTCGCCCTCGACGCCACGCACCTCGGCGTCCAGCGAGGACGCGAAGGCCAGCGTGTGGCCCGCCAGGTCGTCGATCAGCTGGACGGTGATGTGCCGCGAGGAGCGGTTGACCGCCAGCCGCGGACGCACCGGCGTCCCGGAGATCTTCTTCCGGAGCCGGGCGTGCCGGCGGATGCGCGAGTCGCGGCGCTTGCGCGCCACCTGGGACGCCATCCGGCGGCGGGCGGAACCCGACACCGTCTCGTTCGTCTCGGCCATCACTTACCCGTCTTTCCGACCTTGCGGCGGACCTGCTCGCCGGCGTACCGCACACCCTTGCCCTTGTACGGGTCGGGGCGGCGCAGCTTCCGGATGTTGGCAGCGGTCTCGCCGACCAGCTGCTTGTCGATGCCGGAGACCGAGAACCGGGTCGGCGACTCGACCGCGAAGGTGATGCCCTCCGCCGGCTCGATGACGACCGGGTGCGAGTAGCCCAGGGCGAACTCGAGGTTCTGCCCCTTCAGCTGCACGCGGTAACCCACGCCGTGGATCTCCAGCTTCTTCTCGTAGCCGGCGCTGACGCCGACCACGATGTTGTTGACGAGGGAGCGGGTCAGGCCGTGGTAGGCCCGGGTCTCGCGCTCCTCGTTCGGCCGCTTCACCAGCACCGTGCCGTCGTCATCGCGCTCGATCGTGATCGGCTCGACGGCGGTGTGCGACAGGGTGCCCTTGGGGCCCTTCGCGGTGACCGTGCGGCCGTCGATGGTGATCTCCACGCCGGACGGGACGGTGATGGGCAGCTTTCCGATGCGTGACATCGTTCGTTACCCCTCTCTCACCAGACGTAGGCGAGGACTTCCCCGCCCACGCCGCTCCGGTAGGCCTGCTGGTCGGTCATCAGACCCTGAGAGGTCGAGATGATCGCGATGCCGAGGCCACCCAGGACCCGCGGCAGGTTCGTCGACTTCGCGTACACACGCAGACCGGGCTTGGACACCCGGCGCAGACCGGCGACGCTGCGCTCACGGTTGCGGCCGTACTTCAGCTCGACGACCAGGGACTTGCCGACCTCGGCGTCCTCGGTGTGGTGTGCCGCGATGTAGCCCTCCTTCTGAAGGATCTCCGCAATGGCGACCTTCAGCTTCGAGTGGGGCATCACGACGCGGTCGTGGTAGGCCGAGTTCGCGTTCCGCAGACGGGTCAACATGTCTGCGATCGGATCGGTCATCGTCATGGTGTCTGTCTCTTTCCCGCCGTGGTTCCTCGTACCGGCGCGGTGCCCCTGTGCGGGGCACCGCACCGGTGCGGGCCTGCGGCGATCGGATCCGCTGCCCCGCGGACGCGGGGCGGTCGGATCACCAGCTGGACTTGCTCACACCCGGCAGCTCGCCGGCGTGCGCCATGTCTCGCAGGCACACGCGGCAGAGGCCGAACTTGCGGAACACGGCACGCGGCCGGCCGCACTTGTTGCAGCGGGTGTAACCCCGCACGGCGAACTTCGGCTTCGCGTTCGCCTTGTTGATGAGCGCCTTCTTCGCCATTCGCTCAGCTCTCCTTGAACGGGAAGCCCAGGTGGCGCAGCAGCGCCCGGCCCTCGGCGTTCGTGGTCGCGGTGGTCACGACCGTGATGTCCATGCCCCGCGGCCGGTCGATGGAGTCCGGGTCGATCTCGTGGAACATCGACTGCTCGTTCAGGCCGAACGTGTAGTTGCCACGCCCGTCGAACTGGTTGCCCTCGAGGCCACGGAAGTCGCGGATACGGGGCAGCGCGATGGTCAGGAGACGGTCGAGGAACTCCCACATCCGGTCGTTGCGGAGGGTCACCTTCGCACCGATCGGCATGCCCTCGCGCAGCTTGAACTGCGCGATGGACTTGGTGGCGCGACGCAGCTGCGGCTTCTGGCCGGTGATGGTGGCCAGGTCCCGCAGCGCACCGTCGATCAGCTTCGAGTCGCGGGCGGCGTCACCGACACCCATGTTCACCACGACCTTGGTCAGGCCGGGGATCTGCATGACGTTGGTGTAGCCGAACTCCTCGCGGAGCTTGTCAAGCATCTCGTCGCGGTACCGCTGCTTGAGCCTCGGCACGGTCTTCTCAGCCGTGGTCATCTCAGATCTCCTTCCCGTTGCGCCTGGAGATCCGGACGCGGCGGGTGGTGCCGTCCTCGCCCTCGACGGCCTTCTTGCCGATACGGGTCGGCTTGCCGTCGGAGTCGCACACCATCACGTTCGAGACGTGGATGGCGGCCTCCTGGGTGACGATCCCGCCGCTCTCGGCCCCGCGCTGGTTCTGGCTGATCCGGGTGTGCTTCTTGATCCGGTTCACGCCCTCGACCAGCACGCGCTGGCGCTCCGGGTAGGCCGCGATGACCTTGCCCCGTGCACCCTTGTCCTTGCCGGCGATCACCAGAACGGTGTCGCCCTTCTTGACCTTCATCTTCGCCTTCATGTCAGAGCACCTCCGGGGCCAGGGAGATGATCCTCATGAACTTGCGGTCGCGCAGCTCGCGCCCGACCGGGCCGAAGATACGGGTCCCCCGAGGTCCGTTGTCCGCCTTGATCAGCACGGCGGCGTTCTCGTCGAAACGGATGTAGCTGCCGTCGGGACGGCGCTTCTCCTTCTTGGTGCGCACGATGACCGCCTTGACGACGTCACCACGCTTCACGCCGGCGCCGGGGATGGCCTCCTTGACCGTGGCGACGATGACGTCGCCGATCCCGGCGTAGCGCCGCGCGGAGCCGCCCAGCACCCGGATGCACAGGATCTCCTTGGCACCGGTGTTGTCGGCGACGCGCAGCCGCGACTCCTGCTGGATCACTTCGACTCCTACTTGGCCTTCTCGAGGATCTCCACCAGCCGCCAGCGCTTGGTCGCCGACAGCGGACGGGTCTCCATGAGGCGGACACGGTCGCCGATACCGGCGGTGTTCCCCTCGTCGTGCGCCTTGACCTTGCTGGTCCGGCGGATGACCTTGCCGTACAGGGGGTGCTTCACCCGGTCCTCGAGGGAGACGACGATCGTCTTCTCCATCTTGTCGGACACGACCAGGCCCTCGCGGACCTTGCGCTCCCCGCGCTCGTCGTTCTTCTGCTCGTCGCTCACGCCGCGCCCTCGCTCTCGGTCGGTGCGGCGGAAAGGCCGAGCTCACGCTCGCGCATCACGGTGTAGCACCGCGCGATGTCGTGACGGACGGCCCGCAGCCGCCGGTTGTTGTCCAGCTGCCCGGTGGCCATCTGGAAGCGGAGGTTGAACAGCTCCTCCTTGGCCTCCCGGACACGCACGACCAGCTCCTCGTCGGAGAGCTCGCGCAGCTCGGCGGCCTTGGTGTTGCCACTGCTCGCCATCAGATGTCACCACCCTCACGGGACACGATCCGGCACTTCATGGGCAGCTTGTGGATCGCACGGGTCAGGGCCTCGTGCGCCACCTCGCGGTTCGGGAAGCTCATCTCGAAGAGCACCCGGCCCGGCTTGACGTTCGTGACCCACTTCTCGGGCGAACCCTTACCGGAACCCATGCGGACCTCGGCCGGCTTCTTGGTCATCGGGATGTCCGGGAAGACGTTGATCCAGATCTTCCCGCCACGACGGATGTGCCGGTTGATCGCGATACGCGCCGACTCGATCTGCCGGTTGGACACGTAGGCCGGCTCCAGCGCCTGGATGCCCCAGTCGCCGAAGGTGACCGCGGTACCACCGCTGGCCATGCCCTTGCGCTTGGGACGGTGCTGCTTGCGGTGCTTGACCTTGCGTGGGATCAGCATCGGTCAGCTCTCCCCACCGTTGCTCTGGTTCTCACCGGAGGCCGGGGCCTCGGCGGTCGCCGTCGCGGCGCCGCCGGCCTGGCCCGCGCTCTGCGCGGCACGCCCGGCCTCGGTGCTGGTCGCAGTGGTGCCCGAGGCACCGGAACGGCGCCGGGCCGGACGCTCGCGGCGCGGGCCGCGGCCCGGGGCCTCGGCGGCGGCCGGGACGCCCTCGCGACGGCCACCGACGACGTCGCCCTTGTAGATCCAGACCTTCACGCCGATGCGGCCGAAGGAGGTCCGGGCCTCGAACAGGCCGTAGTCGATGTCGGCACGCAGCGTGTGCAGCGGGACCCGACCCTCGCGGTAGAACTCCGACCGCGACATCTCGGCACCGCCGAGGCGGCCCGAGCACTGGACCCGGATGCCCTTGACCTGCGGGCTGCGCATGGCCGACTGGATGGCCTTGCGCATCGCACGCCGGAAGGCGACCCGGTTCGACAGCTGCTCGGCGACGCCCTGGGCGACGAGCTGCGCGTCGGACTCGGAGTTCTTGACCTCGAGGATGTTCAGCTGGACCTGCTTCTTGGTCAGCTTCTCGAGGTTGCCCCGGATCCGGTCGGCCTCCGCGCCACGACGGCCGATCACGATGCCCGGACGCGCGGTGTGGATGTCCACCCGCACGCGGTCCCGGGTGCGCTCGATCTCGACCTTGGAGATGCCGGCCCGCTCCATGCCCTTGGAGAGCATGCGGCGGATCTCGACGTCCTCCTTGACGTACTCGGAGTACTGCTTGTCCGCGTACCAGCGCGACTTCCAGTCCGTGGTGATGCCCAGGCGGAAGCCGTGCGGGTTGATCTTCTGCCCCATCAGCGGGCCCTCCCCTTCGCACCACGACGGCCGGCCTTCTGCGGAACCGACTCGACCTCGATGGTGATGTGGCTCGTCCGCTTGCGGATGCGGTACGCACGCCCCTGGGCGCGCGGCCGGATCCGCTTCAGCGTCGGGCCCTCGTCGACCATCGCCACGGCGACCACGAGGGTCTCCGGGTCCAGGTCCAGGTTGTTCTCGGCGTTGGCCGCGGCGCTCGCCACGACCTTCGCGACGGGCTCCGCCGCGGCCTGCGGCGAGAACCGCAGGATCGCCAGCGCCTCGTCGACCGGCAGGCCGCGGACCAGGTCCACGACACGACGGGTCTTCGTCGGCGAGCTGCGGACGAACCGCGCCACGGCGCGCGCACGAGTCGGCTCGAGCGCAGCGCCGGTGGTCTCGGCAGTGGTCTCTGCCATTTTCTCCACCTCTCCTAGTCGCTACTCGGGCCGGCTGCTAGCGCCGACGCGCCTTGCGGTCGTCCTTGATGTGGCCCCGGAAGGTCCGGGTGGGGGCGAACTCGCCCAGCTTGTGACCGACCATCGAGTCGGACACGAACACCGGGACGTGCTTGCGGCCGTCGTGCACGGCGATGGTGTGACCGATCATGTCCGGGATGATCGTGGACCGACGGGACCACGTGCGGATGACGGTTTTCTTGCCGGACTCGTTGAGGACGTCCACCTTCTTGAGCAGGTGGTCGTCCACGAAGGGGCCCTTCTTCAGGCTGCGCGGCATGTCTTACCTCCCTGCTCAGCGCTTCTTGCCGGTACGACGCCGGCGGACGATCAACTTGTCGGACGGCTTGCTCTTGCGGGTGCGGCCCTCGGGCTTGCCCGCCGGGTTCACCGGGTGGCGGCCACCGGAGGTCTTGCCCTCACCACCACCGTGCGGGTGGTCCACCGGGTTCATGACGACACCACGGACGGTCGGGCGCTTGCCCTTCCACCGCATACGGCCGGCCTTACCCCAGTTGATGTTGGCGTGCTCCGAGTTGCCCACCTCGCCGACGGTGGCGCGGCAGCGCACGTCGACGTAGCGGATCTCGCCGGAGGGCATCCGCAGCTGCGCGTAGGGCCCGTCCTTGGCGACCAGCTGGACGCCGACACCGGCCGAGCGCGCGATCTTGGCGCCGCCACCGGGGCGGAGCTCGATCGCGTGCACCACGGTGCCCGTCGGGATGTTGCGCAGCGGCAGGTTGTTACCCACCTTGATGTCGGCCCGGGGACCGTTCTCGATCTTGTCGCCCTGCTTGAGCTTCGCCGGCGCGATGATGTAGCGCTTCTCGCCGTCGGCGTAGTGCAGCAGTGCGATCCGCGAGGTGCGGTTCGGGTCGTACTCGATGTGCGCGACCTTCGCCGGCACGCCGTCCTTGTCGTTACGACGGAAGTCGATCAGACGGTAGGCGCGCTTGTGTCCGCCACCCTGGTGACGGGTGGTGATCCGCCCGTGCGCGTTGCGGCCGCCCTTGTTGTGCAGCGGGCGCAGCAGCGACTTCTCGGGGGTGTCCCGGGTGATCTCGGCGAAGTCCGACACGCTCGAGCCACGACGGCCCGGGGTGGTCGGCTTGTACTTACGAATGGCCATGGGTCAGCTCGCTCCCTCAGCTCGCCGGGCCACCGAAGACGTCGATCGACTTGCTCTCCTCGGAGAGCGTGACGATCGCGCGCTTGGTGTCCTTGCGCTTGCCGTAGCCGGTGCGGGAGCGCTTGCGCTTGCCCGGGCGGTTCAGCGTGTTCACGCTGGTCACCTTGACCCCGAACACCTTCTCCACGGCGATCTTGATCTGGGTCTTGTTCGCGTCCGGTGCCACGACGAAGGTGTACTGGCGCTCGTCGAGCAGCCCGTAGCTCTTCTCCGAGACGACCGGCGCGAGCAGCACGTCCCGCGGGTCCGTGATCACTTGTCGGCCTCCTCAGCGCGGCGGCCGGCAGCCTTCGGCTTCGCGATCGGGCCGGCCAGGAACTCGTCCAGCGCCGCCTGCGTGAACAGCACGACGTCGTTGACGAGCACGTCGTGGGTGTTCAGCTGGTCGGGCGCGATCAGGTGGACCTGCGGCAGGTTGCGCAGGCTCAGCAGGGCGTTCTCCGCGGAACGCTCGACGACCGCGAGCACCCGGCGGGCGTCGGGCACGACGGCCTCGATCGCCTTGCGGGCGGCCTTGGTCGACGGCGCGTCGCCCTCGGAGAAGGCGGACACGACGTGCACGGCGCCGGCGCGGGCCCGGTCGGAGAGGGCGCCACGCAGGGCGGCGGCCTTCATCTTCTTCGGGGTCCGCTGCGAGTAGTCGCGGGGCGTCGGGCCGTGGACGATGCCACCACCGGCGAACTGCGGCGCGCGGATCGAGCCCTGACGGGCGCGACCGGTGCCCTTCTGCCGGTACGGCTTCTTGCCACCGCCGCGGACCTCGCCGCGACCCTTCACGTCGTGCGTGCCCTGACGCGCGGCGTTGAGCTGCGCGGTCACCACCTGGTGCATGAGGGCGATGTTCGCCGTCACGTCGAAGACGTGGTCCGGGAGCTCGACGCTGCCGGAGGCGGAACCCTCGGGGGTCTTGATCTGCACGGTGCTCACTTGCCATCACCCTTCGCGGGGGTCTTCACCACGACGAGGCCACCGCGCGGACCGGGGACGGCGCCCTTGACGAGCAGCAGCCCGCGCTCGGCGTCCACCCGGTGGACCTTCAGGTTCTGCGTGGTCTGGCGGTCGGAACCCATCCGGCCGGCCATGCGCACACCCTTGAACACGCGGCCCGGGGTGGCGCAGCCGCCGATGGAGCCCGGCGAACGGTGCTTGCGCTGCGTGCCGTGCGAGGCGCCCAGGCCCTTGAACCCGTGGCGCTTCATGACACCGGCGAAGCCCTTGCCCTTGGTCACGCCCACCACGTCGACCTCGGCCACCTCGGCGAACGCCTCGACGGTGACCTCCTGGCCGGTGGTGTACTCGGCGGCGTCGGAGGTGCGGAGCTCCAGGACGTGGCGCCGGGGGGTGACGCCGGCCTTGGCGAAGTGGCCGGACTCCGGCTTGTTCACCTTGCGCGGGTCGATGGCCCCGTAGGCCAGCTGGACGGCGGTGTAGCCGTCGGTCTCCTGCGAGCGCACCTGCGTCACGACGTTCGGCCCGAGCTGGACCACGGTGACCGGCACGATGCGGTTGTTCTCGTCGAACAACTGGGTCATCCCGAGCTTGGTGCCCAGGAGGCCGGTGACCTTCTTCGTCTGCTTGGTGGCAGTCGTCTTCTTGAATGCAGCAGTCATCGTCTCCACCCCGCCGTCACTGAATGTTGACGTCGACGCTCGCCGGCAGGTCGATGCGCATGAGCGCGTCGACCGTCTTGGGCGTCGGGTCGAGGATGTCGATGAGTCGCTTGTGCGTGCGCATCTCGAAGTGCTCGCGCGAGTCCTTGTACTTGTGCGGCGAGCGGATGACGCAGTACACGTTCTTCTCGGTAGGCAGCGGCACGGGGCCGACGACCCGGGCACCGGTACGCGTCACGGTCTCCACGATCTTGCGAGCAGACGCGTCGATTGCCTCGTGGTCATAGGCCTTGAGCCTGATGCGGATCTTCTGTCCCGCCATGGTCGTCGGTCGTCCTCTTCTTCCTGCCGCGGGGGTGTCGCGGTTCGGCCCCGTAAGAACTCGCGCCGTGCTGCCACCGGATGTCCGGCGGGCCGGCTGCGGCCCGTGCTCTGTTCAGGTCTCTGTCGGCCCGGAGTCGCGCGTCCAGTCCCCTGGAGCACTCGTCCTGCCGGGGCTCTCCGGTCCACGAGGTCGGGCGTGTCGCGCCCTACCCGCATGGTTGTGCCCGGGTCACCGCGTCCCACCCCCATCTGGGGCGGGCATGTCGCTCGGAATCTCCCTGGTTCACGCGGCGGACCACGGAACCGGGGCTGACAACGAACATGGCGCGTGGTCCGCGACCCCTGGACTACCGGAGACCGGGAACAGAGGCGGCGCTTCCACGCGCCATGCTCATCGTGCAACCCGTCAAGGATGACACACCGCTGTGCGGCACCCTCGACCGGGGGGTGGGTAACGGGGCCGCCCCGGGGGACGGCCCCGTCACGTCACGCGTTGATCTTGGTGACCTGGCCGGCGCCCACGGTACGGCCACCCTCACGGATGGCGAACTGCAGGCCCTCCTCCATGGCGATCGGCTGGATCAGCTGAACGCTCATGGTGGTGTTGTCACCCGGCATGACCATCTCGGTGCCCTGCGGGAGGGTCACGACGCCGGTCACGTCGGTCGTCCGGAAGTAGAACTGCGGACGGTAGTTGTTGAAGAACGGGGTGTGACGGCCGCCCTCGTCCTTGCCCAGGATGTACACCTGGCCCTCGAACTCGGTGTGCGGGGTGATCGAACCCGGCTTCACGACAACCTGGCCGCGCTCCACGTCCTCACGCTTGATACCGCGCAGGAGCAGACCGACGTTCTCGCCGGCGCGACCCTCGTCGAGGATCTTGCGGAACATCTCGACACCGGTGACGGTGGTCGAGGTCTTGTTCGGCCGGATGCCGACGATGTCGACGGTCTCGTTGACCTTGACGATGCCGCGCTCGATACGGCCGGTGACGACCGTGCCGCGACCGGTGATCGTGAAGACGTCCTCGACGGGCATGAGGAACGGCTTCTCGATGTCGCGCTCGGGCTCCGGGATGGCCTCGTCGACCGCGTCCATGAGCTCGACGATGGCCTCGGCCCACTTGTCGTCGCCCTCGAGCGCCTTCAGCGCCGAGACGCGCACGATCGGGAGGTCGTCGCCCGGGTAGTCCTGAGCCGACAGCAGCTCGCGGACCTCCATCTCGACGAGCTCCATGATCTCCTCGTCGTCGACCATGTCCGCCTTGTTCAGGGCGACGACGATGTACGGCACGCCGACCTGACGCGCGAGCAGCACGTGCTCACGGGTCTGGGGCATCGGGCCGTCGGTCGCGGCGACCACCAGGATCGCGCCGTCCATCTGGGCGGCACCGGTGATCATGTTCTTCACGTAGTCGGCGTGCCCGGGGCAGTCGACGTGCGCGTAGTGCCGCTTCTCGGTCTGGTACTCGACGTGCGCGATCGAGATGGTGATACCGCGCTGGCGCTCTTCCGGCGCCTTGTCGATCATGTCGAACGCCGAAGCCTCGTTGAGGTTCGGGAACTTGTCGTGCAGAACCTTGGTGATGGCCGCCGTCAGCGTGGTCTTGCCGTGGTCGATGTGACCGATGGTGCCGATGTTGACGTGCGGCTTGGTCCGCTCGAACTTCGCCTTCGCCACTGCTGGGTCCTCCTGGACTCGTGTCTGTACTCCGCCGTGCTGACGGCAGGTCTGTGGGTGTCGGGTGGTGCGGGCCGCGGACCTTACCGATCCGCGGACCGCACCCTCCGAGCAGGTCGGGCACTGGGGCCCGCCCCGGGGAGCTCTTACTCGCCCGTGGCCTTCGCGATGATCTCCTTCGCCACGTTCGCCGGAACCTCGGCGTAGGAGTCGAAGACCATCGTGTAGTTCGCCCGGCCCTGGGTCCGCGACCGCAGGTCGCCGACGTAGCCGAACATCTCGGACAGCGGCACGGTCGCCTTCACGACACGGGCACCGGCCCGCTCCTCCATGGCCTGGATCTGGCCGCGGCGGGAGTTCAGGTCGCCGATGACGTCACCCATGTAGTCCTCGGGCGTCATCACCTCGACGGCCATCATCGGCTCGAGGATGGCGGGGCTCGCCTTGCGGGCCGCCTCCTTGAACGCCATCGAACCGGCGACCTTGAAGGCCATCTCCGAGGAGTCGACCTCGTGGTACTGACCGTCCAGCAGCGTGAGCTTCACACCGACGACGGGGTAGCCGGCCTGGATGCCGTACTGCATGGCGTCCTGGGCACCGGCGTCGACCGACGGGATGTACTCCCGCGGGACACGGCCACCGGTGACCTTGTTCTCGAACTCGTACAGCGCACCGTCGCCGCTGGTGAGCGGCTCGAGCTTGATGATGACGCGGGCGAACTGACCCGAGCCACCGGTCTGCTTCTTGTGCGTGTACTCGAACTTCTCGACGGCCTTCTTGATGGTCTCCCGGTAGGCCACCTGCGGCTTACCGATGTTGGCCTCGACCTTGTAGTCGGACTTCATCCGGTTGACCAGCACCTCGAGGTGCAGCTCGCCCATGCCGGCGATGATGGTCTGGCCGGTCTCGTCGTCCAGGGAGACCTGGAACGTCGGGTCCTCCTCCGCCAGCTTCTGGATCGCCAGCGAGAGCTTCTCCTGGTCCGCCTTCGACTTGGGCTCGACGGCGACCTGGATGACCGGGTCCGGGAAGGTCATCGACTCGAGGACGATCGGGTTCTGCGGGTCGCAGAGCGTGTCCCCGGTGGTCGTGTCCTTCAGGCCGATGACCGCGTAGATGTGGCCGGCCACGGCCTCGTCGACCGGGTTCTCCTTGTTGGAGTGCATCTGGAAGAGCTTCCCGATGCGCTCCTTCCGGTCCTTGGTCGAGTTGATGACCTGGGCGCCGGCGGCGACCTGACCCGAGTACACCCGGATGTAGGTCAGCTTGCCGAAGAACGGGTGCGCGGCGATCTTGAAGGCGAGGGCCGAGAACGGCTCGTCCTTCGACGGCTTGCGGCTCGCCGGCGTCTCGCCGTCGGTGAGGAAACCCTCGACCGGCGGCACGTCGTACGGCGACGGCAGGTAGTCGATCACCGCGTCCAGCATCGGCTGGACGCCCTTGTTCTTGAAGGCCGAGCCGCAGAGGACCGGGTAGGCGGCGCGGTTGGTCACCAGCGCGCGGACACCGGTCTTGATCTGCTCGGTCGTCAGGTCCTCGCCACCGAGGTAGAGCTCCATGAGCTCGTCGTCGGTCTCGGCGACGGCCTCGACGAGCGCCGTGCGGTACTCCTCGGCCTTGGCCTGGAGGTCCGCCGGGATGTCCTCGACGGTGTAGTCCTCGCCCTTGGCGACCTCGCCGCGCCAGGTGAGCGCGCGCATCTCGACCAGGTCGACGACACCGATGAAGTCGTTCTCGGAGCCGATCGGGATCTGGAGCGGGAGCGGGGTCGCGTTCAGGCGGTCCTTGATCGTCTGAACGGTGAAGTAGAAGTCCGCGCCCAGCTTGTCCATCTTGTTGACGAAGCAGATGCGGGGGACGTCGTACTTGGTGGCCTGCCGCCAGACCTGCTCGGACTGCGGCTCGACCCCCTCCTTGCCGTCGAAGACCGCGACCGCGCCGTCGAGCACCCGCAGGGACCGCTCCACCTCGACGGTGAAGTCGACGTGCCCGGGGGTGTCGATGATGTTGATCTGGTGGTTCTTCCAGAAGCAGGTCGTCGCGGCCGACGTGATCGTGATGCCGCGCTTCTGCTCCTCCTCCATCCAGTCCATGGTGGCGGCGCCGTCGTGCACCTCGCCGAGCTTGTAGTTGATCCCCGTGTAGTACAGGATCCGCTCGGTCGTGGTCGTCTTACCGGCGTCGATGTGGGCCATGATGCCGATGTTGCGGACCTTGGTGAGGTCCGTCAGCACGTCCTGTGCTGCCACTGCTCAGCTCTCCCTGGATCGCGAGTTGGCGCCCGACGGTCGGCCGGTCACCAGCGGTAGTGGGCGAAGGCGCGGTTCGACTCCGCCATCTTGTGCATGTCCTCGCGCCGCTTGACGCTGGCGCCGAGGCCGTTGCTGGCGTCGAGCAGCTCGTTCATGAGGCGCTCGACCATGGTCTTCTCACGGCGCTGGCCGGAGTAGGTGACCAGCCAACGCAGCCCCAGGGTGGTCTGCCGGACGGCACGGACCTCGACGGGGACCTGGTAGGTCGCGCCACCGACGCGGCGGCTGCGGACCTCGAGGGCCGGCTTCACGTTGTCGAGAGCGCGCTTCAGCGTGACGACCGGGTCGGTGCCGGTCTTGTCACGGGTGCCCTCGAGGGCGGCGTAGACGATGCGCTCGGCGAGCGACCGCTTTCCGTCCTTGAGGACCTTGTTCACCAGCTGGGTGACCAGCGGCGAGCCGTAGACCGGGTCCGAGACCAGCGGACGCTTCGGGGCGGGGCCCTTGCGGGGCATCAGCTCTTCTCCTTCTTCGCGCCGTAGCGGCTGCGGGACTGCTTGCGGTTCTTCACGCCCTGGGTGTCCAGCGACCCACGGATGACCTTGTAGCGCACGCCGGGGAGGTCCTTCACACGACCACCGCGCACGAGCACGATGCTGTGCTCCTGCAGGTTGTGGCCCTCACCGGGGATGTACGCGGTGACCTCGATGCCACTGGACAGGCGCACACGGGCGACCTTGCGCAGCGCCGAGTTCGGCTTCTTGGGCGTGGTGGTGTACACGCGGGTGCAGACCCCGCGGCGCTGGGGGCTTCCCTTCAGCGCGGCGGTCTTGGTCTTGGAGACCTTGTCCTCGCGGCCCTTGCGGACCAGCTGCTGGATCGTGGGCATGAACCGTCTACTTCTTCCCGTCGACGTGGCTCGACTGTCTCGCTCGCCGTGACACTGGTGATCTTGGTTCGGTGTCCCGGGCTCCGGGCGCCGGCGTGGCTGCCGGCTCTCGCCGGACTCCGCCACCGTCGCGCCGGACCCCGAGGTCGGGCGTGTCGTCCCGGGCACGCTCGGGGCCGGAAGGGCCCCGCGGAGGCTGTCGGGACGTCCGGCGTGCCCTGCTCCGGGGCGCAACCACAGATCTGAGGGTCGGAACCAACGGATCGGTGCACACCACGGGACACGCGGACCTGCCCGACCGGAGCCGAGCACAAGACATGAGAATACCCGGCCCTCTTCGACACGGTCAAAGCGGGTCCGTTCCGGGCGTTCGCCTCGGACCTGCCTTCGGGACCATCGGGGGCTTCGATGGTCCTCGGATCCCCCGGGACGACGCCCCGGAGGAGACCTGTGATGACCCGACGATGCCGCACGACGCCGTCACTGGCAAGCGGACTCACCCGCTCGTCGCAGATCGACGGCCGCTCGTCGCGGTCGGATCGGTGGTGGGCGATGACTGCGCCCCAGCACGATCCCGCCGTGTCGATCACGGTGTGGATCACCCTGTGGACGGTGGCGACGGAGGGACGGTTACGGTCCGGTATGCACCTGCCGACGGCCGTCAACCGCCTCGCCACGCGCGCACTCATCGCGCCCTTGCTCGCCCCGACACTACCCGTCGCCCTGCGACGGCGTGGACTCGACCTCGTCGGCGCGTCGCTCCCGCTCCCCCGCGGCACCCGCCGGGACCTCGGGACGCTCGGCGGCGTGCCCACCGCGGTCGTCGCACCGCCCGGGCCGCTGTCCCCGCACCGGGTGCTCTACCTGCACGGCGGCGGATACCTCGTGGGCTCCTCGGCGTCGCACCGGCCGCTGCTCGCCGGGCTCGCGCACGCCACCGGCAGCGCGGTCCTCGCGCCGCACTACCGGCTCGCCCCGGAGCACCCGTTCCCGGCCGCCCTCGACGACGCGTACGCCGCCTGGACCGCCCTGCGGGGCGCGGGGATCCCGGCCCGGCACATCGCGGTGGCCGGCGACTCCGCGGGCGGCGGGCTGACCATGTCGCTGCTGCTGCGACTGCGCGCGGCCGGCGAGGACCTCCCGGGCTCGATCGGGCTGATCTCGCCCTGGCTGGACCTGTCCTGCACCGCGGACGCGCTCACCCGTAACGTCGTCTCCGACGCGATGCTGGACCCGTCGTGGCTGCCCGACGCCGTCGCCGACTACGCGGGCCCGCACACCGGCGCCCCCGAGCTCCTGCCCCTCGAGGCGGACCTGGCCGGGCTGCCGCCGCTGCACGTCGTCGCCGGTGCCGACGAGATCCTCGTCGACGACGCCGACACCCTCGTCGAGCGCGCCCGCGCGGCCGGGACACCGGTCACCTACGAGCGCGCGACCGGCATGTGGCACGCCTTCCCGACGCTGGCCGGGCTGCTGGCGGAGGCCGACGCCTCGCTGCGCACCCTGGGCCTGGCCCTGCGGGCGGACTGCCTGCGCTGAGGCCCGCTCCCCGCGGGGCGGACCCGGAACGCACGAACGGGGCCGGGCACCGCCACGGGAGCGCGGTGTCCGGCCCCGTCCGGGACCTGTCCGGTCACGGTCCGGACCCACCGTCGTGGGTCCGGACCGGACGGCTACCTCAGCGGTAGTCGCGACCGAAGTCGTAGTCGTCCAGCGGCACCGCGGCACCGGTGCCCGTGCCGAAGACGTCCGGGCTGTAGTAGCCGTCGTCGTAGCTCGGCAGCGCGTAGGCGGCCGCGCGGGCCTCCTCGGTCGGCTGGACCTGGATGTTGCGGTACCGGTTGATGCCGGTACCGGCCGGGATCAGCTTACCGATGATCACGTTCTCCTTGAGCCCGACGAGCTTGTCGCGCTTCCCGTTGATCGCGGCATCGGTGAGGATGCGGGTGGTCTCCTGGAACGAGGCCGCGGACAGCCACGACTCCGTCGCCAGCGAGGCCTTGGTGATCCCCATCAGGACCGGACGGCCGGAGGCCGGCTCCAGACCCTCGGCGACGACCCGGCGGTTCTCGGACTCGAACTCGCCCCGCTCGGCCAGTGCACCGGGCAGGAACTCGGTCGCACCCGAGTCGATGATCGTGACCCGGCGCAGCATCTGCCGGACGATGACCTCGATGTGCTTGTCGTGGATGTCCACGCTCTGCGTGCGGTACACCTTCTGCACCTCACGCACGAGGTGCAGCTGCACCTCACGCGGGCCCATGACACGCAGCACCTCGTGCGGGTCCGCCATGCCCTCGAGGAGCAGCTGGCCGACCGTCACGTGGTCGCCGTCCGCGAGCGGACGCTCGGTGCCGTCGACGGTGGTCATCCCGAGCCACTGCCGCTTGGACAGCTTCTCGTAGACGATCTCCTCGCCGCCGTCGTCCGGGATCAGCGTGATCTTCCAGAACCGGTCGCCGTCCTCGATGCGGATGCGGCCGTCGACGTCGGCGATCGGCGCCTTGCCGCGCGGGACCCGGGCCTCGAACAGCTCGGTGACACGCGGCAGACCGGTCGTGATGTCGTCACCCGCGACGCCACCCTGCTTGAACGTACGCATCGTCAGCTGGGTGCCGGGCTCACCGATGGACTGTGCGGCGACGATGCCGACGGCCTCGCCGACGTCCACCAGCTTGCCGGTGGCCATCGAGCGGCCGTAGCACATGCCGCAGATACCGGTGGCCGAGGCGCAGGTCAGCGCGGAGCGGACCCGGACCGTCTTGACGCCGGCCGCGACGAGCGCGTCGAGCACGGCGTCGCCGAGGTCGTCGCCCTTGCGGACCAGCACGGTGCCGTCCGCCGCGGTGATCTCCTCGCCGGAGGTCCGGGCGTACACCGAGGTGCGCAGGTAACGGTGCGGGATGAACCGACCGTCGCTCGTCTCCTCGGTGACCGCCATCGGGATGGCGCGCTCGGTGCCGCAGTCGACCTCGCGGACGATGACGTCCTGCGACACGTCGACCAGACGACGGGTCAGGTACCCGGAGTCCGCGGTCCGCAGCGCGGTGTCCGCCAGACCCTTACGGGTGCCGTGCGTGGAGATGAAGTACTCCAGCACCGACAGGCCCTCGCGGTACGAGGCCTTGATCGGACGCGGGATGAACTCGCCCTTGGGGTTCGCGACCAGACCCTTCATGCCCGCCAGCTGGCGGATCTGGGTCATGTTGCCCGCGGCCCCGGACTGCACGATCGTCGGGATCGGGTTGTCCTCGGGGAAGTTCTGCTCCATCGCCTTGGCGACTTCCTCGGTCGCCCGGCTCCAGATCTTGACCATCTCGTCGTTGCGCTCCTGGTGCGACAGGGCACCACGCTGGTAGCGCTTGTTGATCTGGTCGGCCTTCGCCTCGTACTCCTCGAGGATGCCCGCCTTGGCCGGCGGGACCAGCACGTCCGCGATCGAGATCGTGACGCCGGAGCGCGTGGCCCAGTAGAAGCCCGCGTCCTTCAGCCGGTCCAGGACCTGCGCGACCTCGGTCATCGAGTAGCGCTCGGCCAGCTCGTTGACGATCGTGGCCTGGCGCTTCTTCGGCAGCGGCTCGTTGACGAACGGGTAGTCCGCCGGCAGGAGCTCGTTGAACAGCACCCGCCCGAGCGTGGTCTCCGCGGTCCAGACGCCGTCCTCGGTCACGGTCTCGGCGTCCGTGCCCGGGGTCGGGGTGACCTGCGGGAGCCGGATCTTGATCGGCGCCTGCAGGTGGAGGACCTTGCGGTCGTAGGCCATGATCGCCTCGGCCGCGGAGCCGTAGTGGTTCCCGGCGCCGTGGGCCTCCTCGCGGAGACGGGTCAGGTGGTACAGACCCGTGACCATGTCCAGACGCGGCATCGCCAGCGGGCGACCCGACGCCGGGGACAGGATGTTGTTCGACGACAGCATCAGCACGCGGGCCTCGGACTGCGCCTCGGCCGACAGCGGCAGGTGCACCGCCATCTGGTCACCGTCGAAGTCCGCGTTGAACGCCTCGCAGACCAGCGGGTGCAGCTGGATGGCCTTGCCCTCCACCAGCTGCGGCTCGAAGGCCTGGATGCCGAGACGGTGCAGCGTGGGCGCACGGTTCAGCAGCACGGGGTGCTCGGAGATGACCTCCTCGAGCACGTCCCACACCTGCGAGCGGCCGCGCTCGACCATCCGCTTGGCGGACTTGATGTTCTGCGCGTGGTTGAGGTCCACCAGGCGCTTCATCACGAACGGCTTGAACAGCTCCAGCGCCATCTGCTTGGGCAGACCGCACTGGTGCAGCTTCAGCTGCGGGCCGACGACGATGACCGAACGGCCCGAGTAGTCGACGCGCTTGCCGAGCAGGTTCTGCCGGAACCGGCCCTGCTTGCCCTTCAGCAGGTCGGACAGCGACTTGAGCGGGCGGTTGCCCGGACCGGTCACCGGCCGGCCACGACGGCCGTTGTCGAACAGCGCGTCGACGGACTCCTGGAGCATCCGCTTCTCGTTGTTGACGATGATCTCGGGCGCGCCGAGGTCGATCAGTCGCTTGAGGCGGTTGTTCCGGTTGATGACCCGGCGGTACAGGTCGTTCAGGTCCGAGGTCGCGAAGCGGCCACCGTCGAGCTGCACCATCGGGCGCAGGTCCGGCGGGATGACCGGCACGCAGTCGAGCACCATGCCCATCGGCGAGTTGCCGGTGGTCTGGAACGCCGCGACGACCTTCAGGCGCTTGAGCGCACGCAGCTTCTTCTGGCCCTTGCCGGACCGGATGATCTCGCGCAGCTTCTCGGCCTCGGCCGGGATGTCGAAGTTCTCCAGCAGCTTCTGGATCGCCTCGGCACCCATGGCACCGGTGAAGTAGTCGCCGTAGCGGTCGTAGAGCTCGCGGTAGATGGACTCGTCCGCGATGAGCTGCTGGACGTCGAGCTTGGTGAACGTCGTCCAGATCTCGTCGAGCCGGTCCAGCTCGCGCTGGGCACGGTCGCGCAGCTGACGCATCTCGCGCTCGCCGCCGTCCTTGACCTTGCGGCGGACGTCGCCCTTGGCACCCTCGGCCTCGAGCTCGGCGATGTCGGCCTCGAGCTTCTGGGCGCGGGCCTCGAGGTCGGCGTCGCGGGTCTGCTCGACCCGGCGGCGCTCCACGCTCATCTCGTTCTCGAGCGTGGACATGTCGTTGTGCCGCAGCTCGGTGTTCACCGAGGTGATCACGTACGCCGCGAAGTAGATGATCTTCTCGAGGTCCTTGGGGGCCAGGTCGAGCAGGTAGCCCAGCCGGCTCGGGACGCCCTTGAAGTACCAGATGTGCGTGACCGGGGCGGCCAGCTCGATGTGGCCCATCCGCTCACGACGCACCTTGGCGCGCGTGACCTCCACGCCGCAGCGCTCGCAGATGATGCCCTTGAACCGGACGCGCTTGTACTTGCCGCAGTAGCACTCCCAGTCCCGGGTCGGACCGAAGATCTTCTCGCAGAAGAGCCCGTCCTTCTCCGGCTTCAGGGTGCGGTAGTTGATGGTCTCGGGCTTCTTGACCTCACCGTGCGACCACTGGCGGATGCCCTCGGCGGTGGCCAGGCCGATGCGCAGTTCGTCGAAGAAGTTGACGTCGAGCACGTATGTCCTCTGTTTCTTCGTTTAAAGGGCGGCTGGTCGGACGGGGGTCAGTTGACGACGTCGTCGACGGTCATCGACTCCGAGCCCGGGCGGCTGGACAGGTTGATGCCCAGGTTCGCCGCGGCGCGCTCGAGGTCCTCGTCGTCGGCGTCCCGCATCTCGATCGCCGCACCGTCGCTGGAGAGCACCTCGACGTTCAGGCAGAGCGACTGCAGCTCCTTGAGGAGCACCTTGAACGACTCGGGGATCCCCGGCTCCGGGATGTTCTCGCCCTTGACGATCGCCTCGTAGACCTTCACGCGGCCCACGACGTCGTCGGACTTGATCGTCAGCAGCTCCTGCAGGGTGTAGGCGGCGCCGTACGCCTGCATCGCCCAGCACTCCATCTCACCGAAGCGCTGGCCACCGAACTGCGCCTTACCGCCCAGCGGCTGCTGGGTGATCATCGAGTAGGGGCCGGTCGACCGGGCGTGGATCTTGTCGTCCACCAGGTGGGCCAGCTTCAGGATGTACATGTAGCCGACCGCGACCGGGAACGGGTACGGCTCACCGGAGCGGCCGTCGAGCAGCTGCGCCTTGCCGTCCGGACCGACCATCCGCTCGCCGTCCCGGTTGGGACGGGTCGAGCCCAGCAGACCCGTGATCTCGTGCTCGCGCGCACCGTCGAACACCGGCGTCGCGGTGTTCGTGTCGGCGGGCACCGAGTAGAGCTCCTCGGGCATCTGCGCCGCCCACTCGGGCGTGCCCTCGATCTCCCAGCCGGACTTGGCGATCCACCCGAGGTGGGTCTCCAGGATCTGGCCGATGTTCATACGACGCGGCACACCGTGGGTGTTCAGGATGATGTCGACCGGCGTGCCGTCCGGGAGGAACGGCATGTCCTCCTGCGGGAGGATCTTGCCGATGACGCCCTTGTTGCCGTGCCGGCCGGCGAGCTTGTCGCCGTCGGAGATCTTGCGCTTCTGGGCCACGTAGACGCGGACCAGCTCGTTGACGCCCGGGGCCAGCTCGTCGTCGTCGTCGCGGGAGAAGACCCGGATGCCGATGACCTTGCCGTTCTCGCCGTGCGGGACCTTCAGCGAGGTGTCGCGGACCTCGCGCGCCTTCTCACCGAAGATCGCGCGGAGCAGGCGCTCCTCCGGGGTCAGCTCGGTCTCGCCCTTGGGCGTGACCTTGCCGACCAGGATGTCGCCGGGCTGGACCTCGGCGCCGATCCGGATGATGCCGCGCTCGTCGAGGTCGGCCAGCACGTCCTCGGAGACGTTCGGGATGTCCCGGGTGATCTCCTCGGCGCCCAGCTTCGTGTCGCGCGCGTCGATCTCGTGCTCCTCGATGTGGATCGAGGTGAGCACGTCGTCCTGCACGAGGCGCTGCGACAGGATGATCGCGTCCTCGTAGTTGTGGCCCTCCCACGGCATGATCGCCACGAGCAGGTTCTTGCCCAGCGCCATCTCGCCGTTCTCGGTGCAGGGACCGTCGGCGAGCACCTGGCCCACCTCGACCCGCTGCCCCTCGTCGACGATGGGCTTCTGGTTGTTGCAGGTGCCCTGGTTCGAGCGGCGGAACTTGTTCAGACGGTAGGTCTGACGCTGCCCCTCGTCGTCCATGACGGTGATGTAGTCGGCGCACAGCTCCTCGACGACACCGGCGGACTCGGCGGTGACGACGTCACCGGCGTCGACGGCGGCACGCAGCTCCATGCCGGTACCGACCAGCGGCGACTCCGAGCGCAGCAGCGGCACCGACTGGCGCTGCATGTTCGCGCCCATCAGCGCACGGTTCGCGTCGTCGTGCTCGAGGAACGGGATCATCGCCGTCGCGACCGACACCATCTGGCGCGGCGAGACGTCGATGTACTCGACGCCGGAGGGCGAGATCAGGTCGACCTCGCCGCCCTTGCGGCGGACCAGGATCCGGTCCTCGGCGAACGAGCCGTCCTCGTTGAGGCGGGCGTTCGCCTGGGCGACGACGAAGCGGTCCTCCTCGTCGGCGGTCAGGTAGTCGATCTGGGAGGTGACGACACCCTCGACGACCTTGCGGTACGGCGTCTCGATGAAGCCGAACGGGTTGACCCGCGCGAAGGACGCCAGCGAGCCGATCAGACCGATGTTCGGACCCTCCGGGGTCTCGATCGGGCACATGCGGCCGTAGTGCGACGGGTGGACGTCGCGGACCTCCATGCCGGCACGCTCACGGGACAGACCACCCGGGCCGAGCGCCGACAGGCGGCGCTTGTGGGTCAGTCCGGCCAGCGGGTTGTGCTGGTCCATGAACTGCGACAGCTGCGAGGTGCCGAAGAACTCCCGGATCGCGGCCGTGATCGGCCGGGTGTTGATCAGGGTCTGCGGCGTGATGGCCTCGACGTCCTGGGTGGTCATCCGCTCGCGGACGACCCGCTCGGTGCGGGACAGACCGACCCGGACCTGGTTCTGGATCAGCTCGCCGACGGTGCGCAGGCGCCGGTTGCCGAAGTGGTCGATGTCGTCGGTCTCGACCGGGATCTCCCGCGCGGAGTCACCGGAGCCCACGGCCATCGTGGTCTCGCCGGCGTGCAGCCGGACGAGGTACTCGATGGTGGTGGCGACGTCCTCCTCGGTCAGCGTGCCGACCGAGTTGTCGATGTCGAGGCCGAGCTTCTTGTTGGCCTTGTAGCGACCGACCTTGGCCATGTCGTAGCGCTTGTCCTTGAAGAACAGGTTCTCCAGGAGCGCCTGGGCCGACTCGCGCGTCGGCGGCTCGCCGGGGCGCAGCTTGCGGTAGATGTCGAGCAGCGCCTCGTCCTGGCCCGCGGTGTTGTCCTTCTCGAGCGTCGTCATGATCGTCTCGGAGAACCCGAAACGCTCACCGATCTGCTCGGCGGTCCACCCCAGGGCCTTCAGCAGCACGGTGACCGGCTGACGGCGCTTGCGGTCGATGCGGACACCGACGGTGTCGCGCTTGTCGACGTCGAACTCCAGCCACGCACCCCGGCTCGGGATGATCTTGACCGAGTAGACGTCCTTCTCGGTCGTCTTGTCGATCGCGTGGTCGAAGTAGACACCCGGCGAACGGACGAGCTGCGACACGACGACGCGCTCGGTGCCGTTGATGATGAAGGTGCCCTTGTCGGTCATCACGGGGAACTCGCCCATGAAGACCGTCTGGGACTTGATCTCACCGGTGGTGTTGTTCGTGAACTCCGCCGTCACGAACAGCGGGGCACCGTAGGTCATGTCCTTGTCCCGGCACTCCTCGACGGAGGCCTTGACCTCGTCGAAGCGGGGGTCGGAGAAGGACAGCGACATCGAGCCCGAGAAGTCCTCGATCGGCGAGATCTCGGTGAGGATCTCCTCCAGACCGCTCACCGGGAGATCGTCACCGGCCTCGATCCGGCGCTGGAACCAGGCCTCGCTGCCGACCAGCCACTCGTACGACTGGATCTGCAGGTCGAGAAGGTCGGGGACCTCCAACGGCTGGGCGATCTTCGCGAAGGTGACCCGGGTGGGTGCGCCGGGGTAGTTCGGGTTCGCCGAAGCGGAGAGGGTCGAGGTGGTCGCGGCGGCGCGGGAGACAGCCAAGATGCGTCCTTCCGAGAACTGCGCTTCTCGTCTGGCGTGCGCCGGTGGCGGGCGCTACCGTCTCCCTCGATCCGATCGGGGTCCCCCCGGATCGAGAAGCCGGTAGCCAGCCACGTCGCACGCCGTCTGTTGTCGGGCGCTGACGGACGAACGAACCCCCGCACCCATATCCGCCGAACCCTCTCCGGCGGCCGACGGATCGGTCCGGAAGTCTTCCCCGGTCATGAGCGCTTGAGTCTGGACGCAGACAGCGCAAAGAATGACTATAGACGCTGCGAGCGCAGCTGTCGAGACAGGTCGCCGATTCCAGCATCCAGGCAACCACCGTTGCCCAAGAGTGACCTGCACGCCGCACCGAGTCAAGTCCCACTTCGTCGACGAGCGGTCATCCTGCCGGGACGACCGGTCCACCGACGCCCCTCCAGGTCGCTCCGCGTGACGGTTGACACGGTGTCGTCGGGGCGCCAACGATCGGTCACAGGTCGGTGACGGCCGGCGGCGACGAAAGGACGACGATGTCCGACAGCACTCCTCCCATGCGCGAGCTCCTCGGCGACGACGCCCCCAGCAACTGGGGCAAGTGGGGTCCCGACGACGAGCTGGGCTGCCTGAACTACCTGGACGCGGGCGAGGTCCTGCGGGGCGTGCAGCACGTGCGTTCCGGCGAGGTGTTCACCCTGCAGATCCACATGGGACGCACCGAGGCGCCGGGCGACCCGCTGTGGCCGGGCCGCGAGGGCATCAAGCGCCAGAACGTCATGGACGAGGGCACCTGGGACTCGGCCGACGCACCGCAGTTCCCCGGCGGTCTGCACTACGCCGACGACACCGCCCTCATCTTCCTGCAGGGCTCCACGCAGTACGACGCGCTCGGCCACGTCTGGTACGACGGCAAGCTCTGGAACGGCTACGACGCGCGCTCCACCGTCGACGCGATGGACCGGGCCTCGGTGCTGCCGATCGCGGAGAAGGGCGTCGTCGGGCGGGGCGTGCTCGTCGACATGGCCCGGCACCGCGGCAAGGAGTGGCTGGACAAGGGCGAGACCTTCGACCACACCGACCTCGAGGCCGCCGCGCAGGCACAGGGCGTCACGATCGAGCCGCACGACGTGCTCGTCATCCGCACCGGATGGATGAAGTACTGGTACGAGCTCAACGACCCGGCCACCTTCTACACCGACTTCACCGAGCCCGGGCTCACCTACTCACGCGAGCTCGTGGAGTGGTTCCAGCGCAAGGAGATCCCGAACCTCGTCACCGACACGATCGCCAACGAGGTGACCAGCGAGCCGCACACCGGCGTCGCGCTCCCGCTGCACTGCGCGCTGATGCGCAACCTCGGCGTCGCCCTCACCGAGATCGCCTGGCTCGACGACCTCGCCGACGCCTGCGCCGCCGACGGACGGTGGAGCTTCCTCTACGCCGCGGCCCCGCTCAAGGTCGTCAACGGCACGGGGGCACCGGTGAACCCGATCGTGATCCGCTGATGTCCTACGCCGACCGCCCCTGGCTGGCCCGCTACGCCGAGGGCCAGCCGCACGACATCACCCCGGACTTCCCGGACGCGCTGTCGATGTTCCGCGCCGCGGTGGCGCGGAACCCCGACGGCGACGCGATCCGCTACTTCGACGGCGCGCTCACCTACCGCGAGCTCGACGAGCTCACCGACGCCTTCGCCGCCGGGCTGCTCGCCGGCGGGTTCACCGCGGGCGAGCGGGTCGCGATGTACCTGCAGAACGTGCCGCAGTTCGTCCTCGGCCTGGTCGGCACCTGGAAGGCCGGCGGCGTCGCGGTGTCGGTCAACCCGATGAACCGGGAGCGGGAGCTGGAGCTGCTGCTCCGCGACTCCGGGTCGTCGGTGCTGGTGTGCCTGGAGTCGCTCTACGACGGCGTCGCGCGGACCGTGCTGGCCGGGCAGACGGGTGTGCGCACCGTGCTCACCACCTCCGAGCGCGAGTTCCAGACCCGTGACGACCCGCGTGCCCTCCCCGGGACCACGCGGCCGGACCTGTCCGGCGACGACGTCACCGACCTCGGCGCGTTCCTGGGGACGCACCGGGGCAGCACTCCCCCGCCGGTGTCGTTCGCCGCCGGCGACACGGCGTTCCTCACCTACACCTCGGGGACCACCGGGCCGCCCAAGGGCGCGATGAACACCCACGGCAACGTCGTCTTCACCAGCCAGGCCTACGCCACCTGGTGCGGCCTCGGCGACGACGAGGTCGTCCTCGGCATCGCCCCGCTGTTCCACATCACCGGGCTGATCGCGCACGTGACCCTCGCCCAGTACCTGGCCGCGCCGCTGGTGCTGTTCCACCGGTTCGAGCCGTCGCTGGGCGTCGACGTCATCCGGGAGCACCGGCCGACCCTGACCGTCGGGGCGATCACCGTGTTCATCGCGCTGATGAACGCCCCGAACGCCGACCGGGAGGCGCTCGCGTCGCTGCGCACGATCTGCTCGGGCGGGGCGCCGATCCCGCCGTCGACGGTCACCGCGTTCCACGAGGCGTTCGGGCTGTGGATCCACAACATCTACGGGCTGACCGAGACCACCTCGCCGTCGCACGCGACGCCGATCGGCACCCAGGGACCGGTGGACTCCGCGTCCGGGGCGCTGTCGGTGGGCGTCCCGATCTACGGCACCGTCGTGCGCATCCTCGACGACGACGGCGCGGAGCTCCCGCCCGGCGAGATCGGGGAGATCTGCACGTCCGGGCCGCAGGTCGTCGCGGGCTACTGGGGCAAGCCCGAGGAGACGGCCCACGCGTTCCCCACCGGGGAACTCGCGCAGCCCGAACTCAGAACGGGGGACGTCGGCTACATGGACGCCGACGGCTGGTTCTACATCGTCGACCGCAAGAAGGACCAGATCAACGCGGGTGGCTACAAGGTGTGGCCGCGCGAGGTGGAGGACGTGCTCTACGAGCACCCCGCGGTGCGGGAGGCCGCGGTGGTCGGCGTCGCCGACGAGTACCGGGGCGAGACGGTCAAGGCGTTCGTGTCACTGCGGGCCGGTGCCTCGGCCACCCCGGAGGAGCTGATCGCGTTCACCAGGGAGCGGATGGCGGCCTACAAGTACCCGCGGCAGGTGGAGCTGCTCGACGAGGTGCCCAAGACCGTCACGGGCAAGGTGCTGCGCCGCGAGCTGCGGGCCCGCGAGCAGACCTGACCGGTGGAGACGACGACGGGGCGCCGACCCGGTGGGTCGGCGCCCCGTCGTGCGAGCGGTGCTCAGGTCACTTGAGCGAGACCTTGGCGCCGGCCTCCTCGAGCTTCGTCTTGGCGGCCTCGGCGGCCTCCTTGGCGACACCCTCGAGCAGCGGCTTCGGCGCGGACTCGACGAGGTCCTTCGCCTCCTTCAGGCCCAGGCCCGAGACGACCTCACGGACGACCTTGATGACCTGGATCTTCTTGTCACCGGCGGCCTCGAGGACGACGTCGAACTCGTCCTTCTCCTCCTCGGCGGGGGCGGCACCGGCGGCGGGGGCACCCGCGGCGGCGACGGCGACCGGGGCGGCCGCGGTGACCTCGAAGGTCTCCTCGAACTTCTTCACGAAGTCCGAGAGCTCGAGCAGGGTGAGCTCCTTGAAGGCGTCGAGCAGCTCGTCGGTGGACAGCTTCGCCATGGTGGCGGTCCTTTCTCTACGAAAGACAGATGGGGGTGGTGATCAGCTCTCGGCGGAGTCGCCGTCGGCCTCGGCCGGAGCGGCGGACTCGCCGGACTCGGCCTTCTTGTCGGCCAGCGCCTGCGCGAGGCGGGCGACCTGCGAGGCCGGGGCGTTGAACAGCCCGGCGGCCTTGGACAGGTTGGCCTTCATCGCGCCAGCCAGCTTGGCCAGCAGGACCTCGCGGGTCTCGAGGTCCGCCAGCTGCTCGACCTCGGCGGTGGACAGGGCGCGCCCGTCCATGTACCCGCCCTTGATCGTCAGACCGGGGTTGTCCTTCGCGAACTGCTTGATCGCCTTCGCGGCCTCGACGGGCTCACCCTTGATGAAGGTGATGGCCGTCGGGCCGGCGAGCAGGTCGTCCAGGCCCTGGACCCCGGCCTCCGCCGCCGCGCGCTTGACCAGGGTGTTCTTCGCGACGCGGAAGTTCGCGTCCGA
This sequence comes from Pseudonocardia sp. DR1-2, assembly GCF_023717215.1. NCBI lineage: Bacteria > Bacillati > Actinomycetota > Actinomycetes > Pseudonocardiales > Pseudonocardiaceae > Pseudonocardia > Pseudonocardia sp. DR1-2. The sequence goes on from NZ_JAMQOF010000003.1 coordinate 724,256, forward strand.
ACCCAGGTCCCGGCGCAGCTGGGTCAGCTTGGCGACGCTGAGCCCGCGGTACTCGGTCACGACCGAGGCGTCCGACTCGCGGAAGCGGTTGGTGATCTCCTCGACCGCTGCGACCTTCTCAGGTGCTGCCATCGCTGCCCTCCTCTCGGGGGTCGGTCTCGTGCACGTGGGACGTGCTTGGGGGTGCCACCGACGCAGTTCCCACTCCGACCCCGGAGACGACGAACGCCCCGTGCGCAGCAGCACGGGGCGTCGGAAGTTCGTGGGGCGCTCGCGCGCCCGGTGTCGCCTCGTCCTCCTGCGCGGGCCGTCCGGACGCTCCCGGAACCTTCGTACGCCCTTCGGGAAGGACGCGGACCTGCGGTCTTCGGTGGATCGGGAGTAACTGTAGCTCCTCGCCGTACCCCCGGTTCACCCGGGGGTACGGCGGGGTGGGCCTGCTCAGGCCGGCGTCATCGCGGAGATCTTCCAGCGGCCGTCGACGAACTGGGCGTCGACCCGCAGCCGGGCCGCCGCGGCACCCTCCTGCGGGGCGCCGCCGTCGGCCTGGCGGCGGATGACCTGGTTGACGAAGGCGTAGACGGTCGCGCGGTCGCCGTCGATGCTCGCCACGGCGAGCTTCGGGATCGTCGCGGTGACCACGGCCTTCTGCTGCGGGGCGAGGTCCTTCACGCTGCCGAAGATCTTGTCGAACTCCGGCTGGAAGCCCGGGGTGATGACGCCGCGGGCGTCGTCCTCGGCCTGCTGGAGGCGGGCGTAGTCGAAGGAGTAGACCTTCGTGATCGCCTCACCGACCTGCTCGCTGACCTGCGCGGTGGTGCCGACGTCGGTGAGCGCGGTGTTGGACGCCGACCCGGTGAAGGTCGTGCGGTACCACTCGGCGCCGAAGAACGCGGCGGCCGCGACGAGCAGCACCGTGACGGCGAGCAGCAGGCCGGTCGCGCGCCGGGTCGTCGGGGCGGCCAGCAACGACCGGCGACGCGGGGCGCCGTCGGCGTCGGCCGGGGCGGCGTCGGCGTCGGTGCCGGGGGCGTCGGTGTCGGGGGCGTCGGTGCCGGGGGCCTCGGTGCGCGCGGCGTCGCCGGAGCGGACCGGTGCGGCGGACGGGACCGCGTCACCGGAGCGCTCGTCGAGGGCGACACCGCCGGTGCCGGTCTCCTCCTCGTCGGGCTCGTCGGCGCGGGTGCGCGGGCGGCCCGCGACCTGGGGCCTGCGGATACCGCCCGCAGGGCGGCGGCGGGGGGTGGACATGCGGTGACCTCCTGGGGTGGTCGACCTGGGAGCGGGGCGGTGCGGGGCACCGCCGGGGGGCCGGGGGTCGGGCCGGAGGGTCAGCCCGTGCCCGGGGTGACCAGCGGCTCCAGTGCGTCGACCTTCCAGCCGTCGTCGGTGCGGACCATGCCGAGCTCGATGCGCTGGCGGGTCACGGCGGGCTGACCGCCCTCGGGCGTGACGGTCACGTCGACGCCGGCGAGCACCCGGGCGGTCCCGGCGCGCGGGTCGACCTCGGTCACCGCGGCGTCGGTGACGGTCGCGGCGGTGGTGCGCTTCTGGTCTGTGACCAGCTTGGCGTAGGCGTCGCGGTTGGACACGAACTCGTCGCGGACCGACCCGGCCGAGGACTGGATCCACAGGTCCAGGCCCTTCTGGGCGTCCTTGTGGTCCAGGGTGTTCAGGTTGATCACGGCCTGGCGGGCGTCACGGAGCGCCTCGTCGCGGGCCTGGGCGACCTGGGTGGCGTCGCTGTTCAGCGCGAACAGCCACAGGCCGCCCAGCACGAGCGCGAGCACCGCCGCGACGACGGCGGCCACGGGCAGGGCCCTGGCGAGCGGTCCGGGCGGGGCCTGGCCGCCGTCCGGACCGGTGGCAGGCTCCACGGGCGCGGCACCGTCGGGGGTGTCGGCCGTCGGGCCGGCCTTCGTGTCGGCGTCGGAGCCGGCAACGTCGGTGTTCATCGGGGAGCGTTCCTCCTCCCGGCTGCGGGGGCACAGCCGCTCGGCGACCGCACCGGGCGGCCGTGGGCCGGCCGTGGGGGTCCGCGCCGTCCGGCGGACGGCGGTCCCCCGCGGTCGTCGTGCCGGCCAGGCCCGGGTGTGGCCCGGCCGTCGTGCCGGTCACGCCCCGGACGGGGCGCGACCGTCGTGCTCAACCGCCCAGGATCTGGGCGAAGCTCGTCACCAGGCCCGGCGTCGCGACCCGCTCGGCACGGTCGTCGCCGAGCGACCCGGCGTTCGGCCGCGGGGCCGGTCCGTCGGCGGTGTCGCCGCCGTAGTGACCGTCACCGTGGCCGCCGAACCCCGAGTTGCCGGAGTAGTCCGGCACCTCGAGCGGCTGGGGCCTCTGGACATTCTGCATTCCGCGCACGTTGGTGGGGCTTCCGGGGGGCTCGGTGCAGCGGGCGTCCTCGTTCACCGGTCGCTCGGAGACGTCGAGGCCACCGCGGTTGGGCGTGCCCTCGTAGCCCCGGGTGCAGACCGGCGGGTCGGCGATGTTGACGACCAGGCCGAGGTGCGCGGTCCCGTCGCCGGGCACGACCTTCGGCGCGACGGCCACCAGGCCGGGGTAGGTCACGAGCAGCTGGCGCAGACCCGCCTGGCGCGGGGCCAGCAGCTCGGTCACCGTCCGCAGGTTCGCGATCGACTCGCCGAGCCCGGGGCCGCTCTCCCGCAGCAGGCCGCTGACCTGGTCGCCCAGGCGCGGGCCGTCGTCGATGATCCGGCGCAGGTCCGGGTCGGACTGCTTGAGCTGCTCGGTGACCTCGCGCAGGCCGCGGCTGAACTCCTGGAACTGCGGGGCCACCTCGTTCTGCGTGGTGAGCACCGGACGGGCGTCGCGGATCAGCGCGGTCGTCTGCGGCAGCGCGTCGGTGGCGGCCCGGGTGAACTCCCCGGTGGTGTCGAGCAGCTGCTGCAGCGGCTGCGCGGTGCCCTCGAAGCCCTGGCCGAGCTCGCGGACGACGGTCTGCAGCGAGTCCTTCGGCACCGTCGACACGAGCTGGTCCAGCTCGGTCAGGAAGGTGTTGATCTGGACCGGGGTCCGGGTGCGGTCCTGCGGGATGACCGAGCCGGAGGCGAGCGCCTCGCCGCCGTCGGCCACCGGCTGGAGGTCGACGTACTGCTCACCGATCGGCGAGAGGTTCCCGACGACGGCCCGGGCGTCGGCCGGGATGGCCGGCGCGGAGTTCTCGATGTCGAGCTGGACGTCGACACCGCGGGCGGTCAGCGACAGCGGCCCGACCCGGCCGACACTCACGCCGCGGTAGGTGACGTCGGCGCCGCTGAAGATCCCGCCGGAGTCGGCGAGCTCCACCGTGACCGGGTACGTCGTCGCCCCGAAGATGCGGTCGAGACCGGCGTAGCGGAAGCCCGCGTAGCCGACCGCCACGATGGTGACGAGCACCAGCGCGGTCAGCTGCCAGCGGACGGTCTTGGTGATCACGATCCGCCTCCGAAGAGTCCGCCGAGCAGGCCGCCGCCACCGGAGCCCTGCTCCGGCGTCGGGCTCGGTGCCGGGGTCGCCGACGGTGCCGGGGTCGCCGGCGCGGTGCCCGAGGCGGGCGGCGCCGGCGCGGTGGTGGGCTGCTCGGCCCCGAGCAGCGGCAGCGCGGGCGCACCCGGGACCGCCGGGTCCGGCTGCCGCGGTGTGGCGCCGAGCAGCGGCGTCAGCAGCTGCGCGGTGGGCGGCAGCTGGGCCAGCTGCGTCGGGTCGAGCGGCAGCCCGAGCTGGTTGGAGTTCAGGATGTTGCGCAGGACCGAACCGAGGTCCAGGTCCAGCTTCACGTACAGGTTGGCGTAGTCACCGGCGACGGCGTCGGTGGCCGCGTCGGTGAACGGGATCGACAGCAGCAGCTGCAGCGAGTCCGGCAGGTTCTGGCCGGAGTCGGCCAGGTTCCGCAGCACCGGGCGCAGCGCCTCCAGGTCGGCCAGCAGGTCGTCGCGGGACCGGTTGACGACGTTGGTCGCGACGCCGGACAGCCGGTCGAGCGCCTGCAGCATGCCGACCAGCTGGGTGCGCTGGGACTCGAGCTCACGCAGACCGGGGCTGATGTTCTGCAGGGCGTTCTCGATCTGCGGGCGACGCTCGGCGAGGGTGGCCGACAGACGGTTGAGCCCGTCGAGCGCCCGGTTGATGTCGTCCTTGGAGCTGTCGAGCGAGCCGACGAGCCGGTCGAGGTTGTCCAGCAGCGCCCGCACCTGCGGCTCGCGGCCGGACAGCGCGTTGTTCAGCTCGGTGGAGATGGTCCGGATCTGGGCCACGCCACCGCCGTTGAGCAGCAGCGACAGGGCCCCGAGGACCTCCTCGACCTCGGCCGCGCGCCCGCTGGCCTGCAGCCCGATCCTCCCGCTCCGGGCGAGGTCGCCCTCGGCGGGGACGGTCGGCTGGGACAGCTCGACGAACTTCTCACCGAGCAGCGAGGTCGTGCGGACCCGCGCGGTGGCGTTGGCCGGGAGCGTGACGTCGCGGTTCACCGCGACGGTGACCAGCGCGTTCCACGACCCCGGCTCGACGGCGACGGTCTCGACCGCGCCGACCGGGACGTCACCGACGCGCACGATCGACTGCGGGACGAGGTCGACGACGTCGGCGAACTCGATCTGCACCGAGTACGGGTCGTCGCCCAGGTTCGCGCCACCGGGCAGCGGAACGCCCCGCAGGCCGCCGTCCACCGCACCGCAGCCGCCCGCGAACAGGGCCACGGCGGTCAGCAGCGCCGACACCCGGCCGACACGGCCGCTGGAGCCGATCACGATCCACCTCCGAACAGGCCGAACAGTCCGCCGCCCCCGCGCTCCTCGGTCTCGGGGACCGGGGTGGGAGTGGCCTGCGGGGCCGTCGTCGTCGACGGCGCCGGGGTGGCCGGGGCGCCGGTGGCACCCGGTGCGGGCTGCCCACCGGGGGCGGGAGCCTGCGGGTCGGCCGGGGCGCGCAGCTGCGAGCCCGGGTCGGTCAGCGACAGCGGCGAGCCCGGCATCAGCTGGGGGACCGCCGGGTTGACCCCGGAGCCGCCGGCCTGCAGCTGCTCGAGCACCTGCTGCGGGGTCGGCAGCGGCACCGCGCCGTCGAGGATCGGGGCCAGGCCGTCGCACAGGGCGGCGGTGGGCTGGTCCAGGCCACCCGGGATCTGGCCCGCGCCGCGGCGGAGGATCTCGCAGATCGCCACCGGCAGCGGGTAGGCCAGCTCGTTGATGTTGGCCCGGGTGTCGAGGGTCTCCGAGGAGCCGTTGTAGATGTTGGTGAGGTTGCCCAGCGCGGCCGGGGCCACGTCGGCGATCTCGGACAGCGCCCGCTGGTGGTCGACGACCTCCTGCGAGACGCTCGCGAGCTTGTCCACGTTCGACCGCAGCGTCGACCGGTTGTCCTGCACGAAGTCGGCGACCTCGCCGAGCGCGTAGGACAGCTGGTTCAACGCCCCGCCGAGCTCGCCGCGCTGGCTCGCGAGGAAGCCGGTCACGTCGGCCAGCTTCCCGTTGAGCTCGCGGATGCCGGGGTCGTTCTCCCGCAGCGTCCCGACGAACTTCTGCAGCTCGGTGATGGTGCCGAACAGGTCACCGCTGGACCCGTTCAGCGTCGTCGAGAGCCCACCCAGGTTGCGGATGGTGTCGTTGAGCGCGCGGCCGTTGCCGTCGAGGTTCCTCGCGGTGACGTCCAGGACGTCGTTGAGCGCGCCGTCCTTGTTCGCCCCCTGCGGGCCGAGCGCCCGGGAGAGCTCGGTCGCGGTCCGGGTGAGGTCGTCGACGCCGAGCGGGAACGCGGTGCGCTCCAGCGGGATCGGCTCGCCGTTCCACTCCGGGCCGCCGGTCCACACCGGGGTCAGCTGCACGTAGCGGCCGGTGACCAGGCTCGGCGAGACGACGGCGGCCTTGACGTCGGCCGGCAGGCGCACCTCGTCGTCGGTGATGGTCATGTCGACCCGCACCCGGTCGCCCTCCGGCGTGATCCGGTCGATCTTGCCGACCGGGACGCCGAGCACCCGCACGTCGTTGTCCTGGAACAGCGCGGCGGAGCTGGTGAAGTAGGCGGTGACCTGACGGCCGCCGCCGGAGGTGATCAGCCAGATCGCGCTCGCCACCAGGACGGCGACGACGGCGATCAGGGCACCGAACTGGATCTGGCGCCGGTCGTTGGCCCAGGACCCCATCAGCAGTCACCCCCGAGCGGCACGACCGGCGGCAGCAGGCCGCACAGGTAGTTGTCGAACCAACGGCCGTTGCCGAGGGCGTTGCCGAACACGCGGACGAACACCGCTTCCTTGTCGAGGATCTCGCCGAGGTTGTCGCGGTTCTCCTCGAGCACCGCCAGCACGCGGTCGAGGGTCTCCAGGGCCGGGCGCAGCTGAGCCTGGTTGTCGGCGACGAGTCCGCGCAGCTGGATCGACAGGCGCTGCACGCCGTCGAGCAGGTTCGCGATCGCGTCCTTGCGCCGCTGCAGCTCACCGAGCAGCAGGTTGCCGTCGTTCACCAGCTTCACGACGTCGCCGCGGCGGTCGGCCAGCGTGGTCGACAGCTGCCGGGTGTTGGCGAGCAGCTTCTTCAGCTCGCCGTCGCGGCTGGAGATCGTGTTCGACAGGCGGGACAGCCCGTCCAGGGCCCCGCGGATCTCCGGCGGGGTGTCGCGGAAGGTGTCCGAGAGCGTGGTCAGGCTCGACGCGAGCTGCGTGGTGTCGAGCTGGTCGATCGTGCCGGAGAGGCCGTTGAAGGCGTCGACGACGTCGAACGGGGACTTGGTCCGGTCCCGCCCGATCGGCTCGTCGGGGTTCTGCTCGCCGTCGCCGCGCGGGTCGAGGGCGAGGAACTTGGAGCCGAGCAGCGTCGCGATCTCGATCGACGCCGTGGTCCGGTTGCCGACCCAGGCGTCCTCGACGGTGAACTCGACCTTCACGTGGTCGCCGTCGAGGGAGACGTTCTGCACCCGGCCCGCCTCGACTCCTGCCACGGTGACGCGGTCGTTGGCCTGCAGGCCCGCCGCCTCGGGGAACTCCGCGGTGTAGCGGGTGGCCCCGGAGAAGATCGCCTCGTAGTTGAACGCGGCCAGTGTCAGCGCCGCGATCAGCACGAGTCCGATCACCGCCGTCAGGACGGGGCGCTTCTGCCCTGCCTGTGCCATCAGTTGCCTCCCGGCTGCAGCGCTGCGGTCGGGTCGCTGCTGGAGTCGACCGGGCCACGGCCGGCCGCCTGGTCCAGCAGGCCGCCGACCGACTCGGTGGTCGGCTCACGCATCAACGGGTTGTCCTGGGCGCGGTTGTCCGCGGGGTCGCCGGGCTGCGAGCCGTCGGTCGGGACGGTGTTGCCGGCCCCGATCCCGGACGGGTCCGGGCCACAGCGCCGCTCGGGGTTGCGGATCGGGCCGATGCCCAGGTCCTCCAGCGAGGTCGGCTGCAGGATCGGCGAGATGCCGATCTGGCCGTCGAGGCCGCAGAGGTAGAAGTTGAACCAGCTGCCGTAGGAGCCGACGCGGGCGATCCGGTTCAGCTTGAACGGCGTGTACTGCAGGAACCGCTCGATCGCGGGGCGGCCCTGGTCGAGCTGGGTCGCGAGGTCGCCGAGGTTGCGGATGTCGTCGCGCAGCGGCGGGCGGGCGTCCTCCAGGAACGACCCGGTGACCTGGGTCAGCTCGCCGATGGACTGGATCGCGTTGCCGATGGGCTCGCGGTCCTGGGCCAGCCCGGACACCAGCGCCTGCAGCGAGCTGATCAGCTCGTTGAGGCCCTCGTCGTTGCGGTTCACGGTGTCGAGGGTCAGGTTCAGGTTGTCGATGACCTGGCCGATGACCTGGTCGCGGTCGGCGATCGAGTTGGTCAGCGACGACGTCGAGGCCAGCAGGCTCTGCACCGTGCCGCCCTCGCCCTGCAGGACCTGGACGATCTCCATGGACAGCTTGTTGATCTGGTCCGGGTCCAGCCCCTGGAACAGCGGCTGGAAGCCGTTGAACAGCACGGTCAGGTTGACCGCGGGGCGGGTCCGGTCGATCGGGATCTGGCCGCCGGCGGGGAGGTCCTCCCCGGTCGGGCCCGCGCCCTGGTCCAGTGCCATGTAGCGCTGGCCGATGAGGTTCTTGTACTTCAGGGTCGCGCCGACCGTCGCCGGCAGCGGGGTGGACGAGTCGACGTCGAACGCCACCTCGGCGACCCGCTGGTCGACGATGCGGACGTCCTTGATCGACCCGACGACGACACCGGCGATGCGGACGTCGTCGCCGGCCAGCAGGCCGGTCGCGTCGCTGAACCGGGCGGTGTACTCGGTGACCTGGCCGCCCCGGGCGTTCGCGATGGTCAGCCCGAGCAGCGTCGTGCCCAGCGCCGTGACCAGCGCGAAGACCAGGAACTTGACCAGCGCCGAGATCGGGAGCCTGCTCACGTCAGCGTCACCTCCGTGCCGCGCAGGAGCGGGCCGACCATCGTGCTGCTCCAGGCCGGGACGGCCTGCGGGGAGCCGCCCTGGTGGGCGGCCAGCAGCTGCGCGACGACCTCCTGCTCACCGGCGGAGTTCGCGACGCCCATGTCGACCGAGCCGCTCTGGTGCGCCCCGTCGTAGGACGACGGCTGGATGCCCGCCTGACCGAGCGCGGTGGTCAGCGGGGGCAGCACGCCCGCACCGTTCTGCGCGCTCTGGTCCTGGATCAGACCGAAGCTGTTCGTGCCGTCGTAGGTGCCGAAGGTGTCGACCCCGAAGTCCTCGGGGTTGCCCATCGGCTGCCCGGCCGGGGCCGGGCCCGGGACGGAACCGTCCCGGAACGGGCCGTCCGGCGGGTACTGGGTGCCGGTCGGGACCGGGATCGGGTAGCAGCGCGGACCGCGGTCGTCGCCGTACTCGGGCTCGTCCTGGTTCGGCAGGTACTTGCCCTTGCTCGCCACGATCTCGAGGGTGATGTTGACGCCCACCCGGTCGGTGCCCGGCCGGATCGCGTCGTTGATCTTCGGGATCAGCTCGACGAGCTGGCGGGTCAGGCAGGGGAACTCCGGCGAGTAGCGCGCGAGCGTCTCCAGCGTCGGCCGGCTGGCCGCCGACAGCCCGATGATGTTCTCGCCGTTCGCGTCGAGGAAGGCCCGCAGGTCGTCCGACGCGCCGGTGATGGAGCGGTAGAGGTTCCGCAGCCCCTCGCGCTTCTCGACGATCGTGCGGCTGGTGACCGTCAGGTTGTCGAGCGCGTCGAGCAGGTCCGGCGCCGCCTGGTTCAGGTTGTCGGAGAACGTCGCCAGCTGGCGGATGTCCTCCTGCAGGTCCGGCACGGCCGGGTTGAGGCCCTCGACCAGGGTGTTGAGCTGGGTGAGGGTCTCGCCGAGCTGGTTGCCGCGGCCCTGCAGGGCCTGGGAGAGCGAGCCGAGGGTGGTCGCCAGGTCCTGCGGGCGGACGGTCTGCAGCAGCGGCAGCAGCTCGTCGAGCACCCGCTCGACCTCCAGCGCGGCCTGGCTGCGGTCCTCGGGGATGACGTCGCCCGCGGCCAGCCGGGCCGTCGACGGCGCGGCCGGCGGGACCAGCGACACGAACTTCTCGCCGAACAGCGTCTTGGGCAGCAGCTGGGCGGTGACGTTCTCCGGGATCTGGTCGAGGAACTGCGGGTCCATCGACATCTCGATGCTGGTGTCCGTGCCGTTCGAGACGACCTGGTCGACCTGCCCGACGATCAGGCCGTTGACCTTGACGTCGGACCGCTCCTGCATCTGGGTGCCGACCCGGGCGACGTTCAGGGTCACCGGGACACCGGAGGAGAAGGCGCCGACGTACTGGGCGACGGCCAGCCCGAGCAGGACGACGATGACCGTGACGAAGGCCAGGCCCTGCAGCACTCGCTTCGGGGACCTCATCCGGCCACCCGCACCGAGGTCGAGGTGCCGAACATGACCAGCGTCAGGAAGAAGTCCAGGATGGCGGTGCTCACGATCGACAGCCGCACCGCGCGACCGACCGCGACGCCGACGCCGGCGGGGCCGCCCTTGGCGGAGTAGCCGTAGTGGCAGTGGATCAGGATGATCACCGTCGCGAACACGATCACCTTGAGGTAGGACAGCAGTACGTCACTGACCGGTAGGAACAGGTCGAAGTAGTGGTCGTAGGTACCACCGGGCAGACCGTTGATCAGCGTGACGTTGATCCGCGAGGCGGCGTAGCTGGCGAGCAGGCCGAGCGTGTAGATCGGGATGATCGCGACGATGCCCGCGACCACCCGGGTGGTCACCAGGTAGGGCACCGAGGGCACCGCCATGACCTCCAGCGCGTCGATCTCCTCGGAGATCCGCATGGCGCCCAGCTGGGCGGTGAAGCCCGCGCCGAGCGTCGCGGTCAGCGCCGAGGCGGCGACCAGCGGGGCGATCGAGCGGGTGTTGAAGTAGGCGGTGATGAAGCCGGTCAGCGCCTCGACGCCCAGGGCGTCCAGGGCGCGGAAGCCCTGCAGGCCGACCAGCGAGCCGACGAACAGCGACAACGACGCCATCACGCCGACGGTCCCGAGGATGACGATCAGCGCGCCGGAGCCGAAGGAGACCTCGGCGAGCAGCCGGGCGACCTCCTTCTTGTACCGGGTCAGCGTCTTCGGGATCCAGAGGATCGACCGGACGTAGAGCGACAGCTGGTCGCCGAGCTCCTCGAGCTGGTTCAGCGGCGCCTGGGCGGCCCGTCGGGCCCGCGTTCCGAGTGGGGTGGCCATGGATCAGAAGCCCTTCGGCGGGACGAGCTCGAGGTACAGGGCGGTGAGCACGAGGTTGATCAGGAAGACGAGCACGAAGGAGATGACGACGGCCTGGTTCACCGCGTCACCGACGCCCTTCGCGCCGGGCGGCGGGTTGAGGCCGCGGAAGGCGGCGACGACACCGGCGACGATGCCGAACAGGAACGCCTTCAGCTCCGACACGACGATGTCGCTGACCTGCGCGATCGCCGAGAAGCTGTTGATGTACGCACCGGGCGACCCGCCCTGGATGATCACGTTGAAGAAGTAGCCGCCCGCGACGCCGACGCAGGTCGCGAGCCCGTTCAGGACCAGCGCGGTGATGCCCATGGCGAGCACCCGCGGCACGACCAGGCGCTGGATCGGCGAGATGCCGAGCACCTCCATCGCCGCGATCTCCTCGCGGATGGTCCGGGCTCCGAGGTCCGCGCAGACCGCGGAGCCACCGGCGCCGGAGATCAGCAGCGCGGTGACGATGGGGGCGGCCTGCTGCACGATCGCGAGGACCGCGCCGGCGCCGGTCTGGGACTGGGCGCCGAACTGGCGGGTCAGCTCACCGAGCAGCAGCGCGATCGTCGCGCCGAAGGGGATGGTGAACAGGGCGGTCGGCAGCGCCGAGACCTTGGTGACGAACCAGGTCTGCTCGACGAGCTCGCGCCACTGGAACGGCCGGCGCAGTCCCTGGCGGCCGATCTCGGCGAACAGGCCGAAGAACCTGCCGACCGGGGTGAGCGCCCGCGTGACGGGGCTGGGGATGCTCACCGGTCACCGCCGGAGAGCTGGTGACGACCGCCGGGGTCGGGGGTGTCGTCGGTGATGCGCGGGTGGATGTCGGTGGGACGGTCGTCGCTCACCGTCGCGCCGCTGCGGGCCATCTGACGGGTGGTGCCGTCCTGCGACGGACCGCCGCCGGCCTGCGCGTCGCTGTCGGCGTGCTGCTCCCGGATCGCCTCCTGGGCCGACTCCGGCAGCTCGTGCAGCATCGCCTCCACCCGCTCCCGACGACGGTGCACCGCCTGCCGGTCGGGCATCCCGGTCGACGCGACGAGCTGCGGCTTCATCGGCGGA